>DDXB01000031.1 GCA_002347405.1 Rhodocyclaceae bacterium UBA2271
TGCGGGCAATTGCCCGCAGCGTGCAGCCCTGCTCAAGACTCAACTGGATCATCGTGCGTTCTTCACAGCTCAAGTGTTTGTAGTTCGTTCCCATCGCAACACATTACCTCCCGGCAAGTGTTGCACTTCATATTTGAGGCCGACGACCCTTACGCCCGCCCACTTCAACGACCATAAAGCACATCACCCGCTTGCGCGGCAGGGGTTTTCATCTGCGGGACAATTTCGGCCATGCTATGGCGCGGCTGCACGTTCTTGACTATCGCTGTGGCGATCCGCTGGCGAGAGCCGGCGAGTGCTTCGCCGGTTGGCGTCTTGAGGTTGTTTGCGGCAGCGCGCGTGAGCACCAACTCAGTGCCGACTTCGAGACCGCTCTCGCTGCCCACATCCATGACCAGGCGGCGCCCATCGACCTGGATTACCCGGGCGGCAAAGGGCAGGCAAGTCACGGTGCTTTCCACCCAGGCGCCCAGTTCGGCCAGCAACTCATGGTAAACCCCGCCCAGACGCGACTGACGGAAACCCTCGCTGCCAGCCTGCACGGCTTTCGGCAACGTCCCGCTGAACAGCAATTGCTTGGTAAATTCGCGCCGCGCCAGCAGTTCGCCGCTGAAACCGTCATAGATATAGGCCTCCACGACCAATCGGCGCACGGGGAGGATCAAGGCCTTGTTGGCTGTGCCGAAATCGCGGAACACGCCGGCGATCACATACTGCGCGCGTTCCTGGCCCGCCCAGCGGGTCAGTGCCGCGCGGTCCACCTCGGGTGCGGCCTCGATCGACACAAACGGAAAACGCTGCGCCGCCGCTGCCGCGAGCAAGCTGCCGCGCTGACTGAACTGGTGCGTCAGATCATCCGCCGCCATGTGCGGCCAACCCATGAAGTCGCCAGAACGAATCTGCTCGGGATGGCGCAGGGGGAACGAGGTCACCACCACCTTGCGCAAGGGCCGCTCGGCGCAAGTTTCGGCAACGGGCTTGATCGCGCCAAGGGAGTCGGCTGTCGGTGATGGGGCGAACGCAGTGCAAGCGCCGAGAACCAGCGCAGCGGCGAGGGCAAGCGACGACAATGCTTTAGCAGACTTCATGCGCGATCCTGTCGAGATGAAATGCCCCGCATGGGGTACTTGTAACCGCTGTCAATTCAACGCCGACAAGGAGCCATCAGAAGCAGAAAAAAGAGTGGCAAACCGCTGCGATATTGAAACGCTGCCGTCAGTCCAAACAGCAACGGCCCGCAATTTTTTCCGAGCCGCCATACCCGCTTCGGAGCACTTCCTACCCGCTGCGGGGCACTTCGTCCCGCCTGCGCCGACTTTCAGAAAGCCGTGGTGACCCCCGATTTACCCCAGGCTAGAGCCAATCCCTGGACTTCAACTGTTCCCGCATCGCATGGGCAGTGTTCAGCAGCGTCGGCACAAAGTCATGTCCGGACTGGAGCGCGCTGGACAGCAGGGCCATGTCTTCCATGTATTCGTGAACCATCTGGTTGCGCAATTGGCGCATGGTCATCCATTGGTCCGTCGACTCGATCCATCCCAGCCGTTCCGCGCGATCAAGATTGTCGAGCTGGGCCCCGTCGGCTCGGCCAGTGCCGCAAGCAGTGTGGGCAAGAGCTTATCGGCCAGCGTGTCCTGTAAACGGCCGAAGCGCCCGACAAAGGCCTCGACACGCTCGGCCAGATCGGCATCGTCCGCCAAGGAACTGGCCCGCTCAGTAGTGAAGGGCGTGGCAAAGAGCCGCAGGTCAGTCGTTTCCAGATGGCGACATTCCTTGCCGATCACCCGGGCAAGAAAGCGTAGGCGGGCACGGTTCCCCGGTGTCACAGCCGCATCCCCTCCGCTGCGGCAAGCACATGAATCGGCAGGGTTAGCAGGTTGGGCGCGGACAGCAATACATCCACGCGACGCCCACCCATGGCGCGCATCAGGCGCGCAGAGAGGCGCGCGGAAAGCAGCGCGGGATTGTGGATGGGGCGCGATGCTTGCACCAGCAGATCAACATCCCCGCCGCGTGCAGTATCGTCAAGACGCGAACCGAAAAGACAGACGTCGGCATCGGCACCGGCCTCTTCGCGAGTGATGCGGCGGATCGTGTTCTTTTGTTCAGCTGTCAGGCGCATGGCGGCAGGTGCATCGGTTCAACAGGTAACCAAACAAGTTTAGCACCGCGAACAGAAAGAAAAGCGGCCCGGAATTGCTCCCGAGCCGCCGTCCCGCCAGCGCCGACTTTTGTTAAATCTAAATTAAATCGAGCCTGGCCCCTTTTTTGGCTTCTCTTAGCAGCCTGCCGTTGCTATTGCATAGACTGGCGCATTGATGACGCCAGCTACCGGAGCTGCTCCTGCAGTATAGGTAACCTGGCAGGTGGCGGGAGTGGTCGCGCCCAGCATTTGAAAGGTGATCGCAGAGCCGGCAACCGCGCCGCCTGCCGAGATGGTCATTGCGTCAAGTCCGGCATTCAGTTGCGTAGCCGCAACTATTCCGGCGGCGTTTGCGGTGGGGTACTGGTTGAGCATGGTTACTAAAGTCCCTTCCATGTTTGCCGTTCCGCCTGTGGCCGTGCAGGTGCCCACGGGGACTCTCGCCATATCAAGCAGACATCGGGAATGGGTCAGGGCACTGGCGGCACGAATTGCACCAAGAATGCCATTGGCCTTGGCAATTCTTGCATCCGTCTGCATGTTGGTGAATCTGGGCAAAGCCACCGCCGCCAGAATCGCAATGATCGTGATGACGACAATCAACTCAATCAAAGTGAAGCCGGATTGCTTCGACGGGTATCCATGGATGATCTGCATATTTGTACCCCAAAGATAGAAAGCAGAGTTTGGCCCCTATTTCCTATAGCGATTAATAGCGGCCCGGGATTCTCCCGGGCCGCTACGATTTCAGTGCCGACTATTTACTTCAAAAACTGAAAAAACCGGGGTCTGACCCCTATTTGCTACTATTCATTTCGTTACGCGCCGCTTAATTTGTGCAGATGATCTGCGCGTTCGCGGTCTTGGCAGGAGTTGTGCCGGAGTGAGACAGCGTGCAAATCACCGTGCCACCCGCAGCAACTGATGCGCAGGTTGTGTCAGTGGTAATTGTAATATTGGTTGGCAATGCGCCACCTACCAAACCTGTGTTTGCCGAGGCAATCAGGGTGGCGCATGGGGTAGCACCGTTAAGCCGGGTTGCAGATGCAGGGGTCAGTGAATACTTGGCATAATTCAATACTGCAGCGGAAGAAACTGCTCCCGCAGTCGCATCTACCGATGCCTGTGTCGCCTCGCCACTCATGTCGATAAATTTCGGCAGCGCCACAGCCGCCAGAATCCCTAAAATCACAATCACAACAACCAGCTCGATCAGCGTAAAACCCTTTTGAATGTGGCTATGTTTCATTGCTTGCTACCTCCTTAAAATATATTTAAAGTTCAAAACGAAAAGTGTGGTTCAGCAGCCCGTGGTGACGACCGAAATCACGGGCGCGGTAATGAGGGTGCCAACCAAGGTGGCCGGCGCGTAGGTGATGCGGCAATTCGGTACTGTGCCACCGGCGATATCGAGACATAACCCGCCTGCCGCACAGCCCGCGCCGCCGATGCTCATGCCGTCAGCCGTCAGGTTGATGTCCGCAGCGGCGAGGATGCCGGTAGCCGTTGCGGCCGGAAAGCGGTTGACGATGTCGATGGCCAGGCCATCCATATTGACCCTGGGTATGGGCGCCTGACAGTTGGCGGCGGGCAGGGTGGCGGCGACCGCTGCGAGGTCAAGCTCGCAGCGACCGCGTGCGAGGGCGGAAGCGGAGCGGATCGAGCCGTAGATGGCGTTGGCCTTGGCGATGCGCGCATCGCGCTGGGCGTCGATAAGACGTGGCAGGGCAACTGCTGCCAGGATGGCGATGATGGTAATGACGATGATCAGTTCGATCAGCGTGAAGCCCTGAGCGAAGCGGGCAGACCAGCGAGAATGGGCAGCAGGATTATTCACGGCGGGAAAGTTAGCACAATACCCAGCTAAAGTGTTGGATGGATTAACGACACGATTGCCGCTTACTTGAGCGCCTCCAGCCGCAAACCGACCGTTCGCCCAAGTTCGTCGGTGTGGCTGGTGTAGCGCCAGCGCAGGAGGTCACGGCCGCCGAAGGCTGCCGGTTGCCGTGGGCGATAGTGCAGTGTCCGGCTGTCCGCTGCGTAATGCCAGCCAGCCAGGGTTGGCGCCGCCCCCATGTTGGCGGCGTCCGGCTGCGCCGTCCCGCCAGCGCCGACTTTCGGGCCGATAAAATCAAGTGGATTTTCTTCGATCAACGCCGCAATGCGCGCTTCCTCGCCGCGCATGATGGCATCAGCCACGGCGAGTTTGATGCCGGTGTTGATGTGGCGCACGGTGAGTTCGACTTCCAGCTTTTCGGTTTCATGCTCGAGAGCGGTCAGGCGGTTAAGCAGGAGGGTGGCCAGCACGCCGAAGATGGCCAGCACCACGGCGAATTCGAATTTGCCGAAGCCGGCTTGCCGTTTCATGGTGTTGCCGGGAATGATGCATTCCAGGGCACGACCTGGATGCCGCTGCGGGTGTATCCATCGTCACCGGCATAGACGAGCGCCGGTGGGCCGGCCGCCGCCCCCGCGTAGCGTTGCCAGGTTCGCAAACCATCAAAATGTTCGCTGCCGATCGTTTGTCCGGATTTGACTTCGATCGGACGCAGGGTTTCGCCTTCGTCGAGCAGCAGATCGACTTCGTGGCCGATGTTGTCGCGCCAGAAAAACAGGTTGCTGGCCAGCCCGGCGTTGTAACGGCGTTTCAGGTATTCGATGACAATCAGGTTTTCAAACAGCGCCGGACGGGCGGGGTGAATCGCCATGTGAGTCACGCCTTGTATGTTCATCAGCGCCGCGGCGAGTCCGGTATCGCAGAAAAAGAGCTTGGGTGATTTGACCAGGCGTTTGCCGAAGTTGCGATGATGCGGTCGCAACAGAAAGACTACATAGCTGGCCTGGAGCAGATCGAGCCAGTTCCTGGCCGTGGTCTGGCCGATGCCGCAATCGAGGGCCAGGGAGGAAAGATTCAGCAGTTGTCCGGTACGCGCGGCACAGAGGGCAATAAAGCGTTGGAACAGGCCCAGATCATGCACATTGGCCAGTTGGCGCAGGTCGCGTTCGAGATAGGCGAGGATGTAGCTGCCGAACCATTGCGCGGGATCAAGAGGCCGGTCGTGCAGTGGCGGATACAGCCCGCTGTAGAGTATTTCGTCGAGCGCTGGCAAGCGGCCGACCGCCGCCAGTTCGTTGAGTGAAAAAGGCAAGAGCTGCACGATGCCGGCCCGACCGGCCAGACTTTGTGCAACGCTCGCCATCAGGCCAAAATTCTGAGAACCGGTAAGAATGAATTCACCCATGCGCCGCGAGGCGTCGACGCGCGTCTGGATGAAGGAGAACAGCGCGGGGACGTGCTGAACTTCGTCAATGATCGCGCCGACCGGGTAGCGGGCGAGAAAGCCTTGCGGGTCCTCCTGCGCAAAGGCGCGCTCGTTCAGGTTTTCCAGCGAGACATAGGGTTTATCCGGAAAGCTCGCCTGCGCCAGCGTGGTTTTCCCCGACTGGCGCGGCCCGGTGACGACAAGCACCGGGAAACCGGCGGCCATGCGCGCCAAGGTGGCTGATGCGGTTCTTGGAATCATTGTTTTACAATATCACATTTATTATGTGAAACTGTAAAACCGGTTATTTCTTCATCGCCACGCCGCCCAGATCCCACAGCGGCAGGAAGATGCCCAGGGCCAGCACCAGCACCATGGCGCCGAGCGCGACGATGAGGATCGGTTCGATCTGCTGCGAGAGCGTTTTGAGTTCGTATTCGACCTCGCTTTGATACATTGCGGAGATTTCTTCCATCATCTCGTCGAGCGAGCCGGATTCTTCGCCGACGGCGATCATCTGCAGCACCACGGGCGTAAAGGCGTGCGTGGCAATGGCGGCGCGCAGTACGGATTCGCCGCGTTCGACGGAATCGCGCATCTTGTCGACCTGGGCGGCGATATAGTCGTTATCGACCGTCTGTGCCACGGTGGTAAGGGCCTGGATCACCGGCACGCCGGAACGCGAGGCCAGCGCAAAGCTGCGCGCAAAGCGAGCCAGCGTGGCCTTCTTCACGATCTTGCCGGCGATGGGGATGCGCATCTTGATCTTGTCCCACAGATAGCTGCCGCGCGGGGTGCCGACCCATGACTTGAAGGCGAAGCCGGCGACGGCAATCGCACCGATCAGCAGATGCCACCAGTTCACCATGAAGTTGGAAAAGCCGATCAGGGCGCGGGTGATCAGTGGCAATTCGGCACCGAAACCCGCGAATACTTTGGCGAAGGTCGGAATGACCCAGATGTTGATGACGAACATGGCGGCAAACATGGCCAGGATCACAAAGCTGGGGTAACGTAGCGCCGACTTGACCTGTTCGCGCATGAAGCGCTCGAATTCCATGTGGTCGAACAGTCGCAGCAGCACTTCTTCCAGGCGTCCGGTCATTTCACCGACGCGCACCATGGCGAGATAGAACGGCGAGAAGATTTTTGGATGCCGCGACATCGATACCGACAGTTCGCGGCCGGAATCGAGGCTTTCGCGCAATTGGCCCAACACGGATTTCATTGCCGGGTTGGCACTGGACTCCTGCAGGCCGGCCAGCGCCCGCATGATGGGCACGCCCGCCTTCATCAAGGTGTACAGCTGTCGCGTGAACAGCAGGATATCGACGTGCAGGACTTGCGGCGAAAATAAACTGAGCCCCCCGCCCCCGTCCTTCTTCAAGGCACCGGCCGGCGCCGGCTTGATTTCGAGAGGCGTCACGCCGCTGCCGAACAGCAGGTCGGCGACATTCGCCGCGGTCGCGCCTTCCAGCACCCCGTTGACAACTTCGCCGGCGCCGTTGCGGCCGCGATAGGTGAAGGCTGGCATTTATTGTTTCACCACGGATTGTCTAACGTGAAAAAACCGCCGCAGCGTTTGCGCCGGGCCAATCNNGAGAGGAGGCAGATAGCTTCCCTCTCCTGCTTGCGGGAGAGGGATTGAGTGAGAGGGCTGCCAAGCAAACGCGGCTCGCGCCGCCAGGCGCAACCCGCACTGGTGGTAAAGCGGGGCACCCCGTGATATGCCGCGCGTAGCGCGCCGTAGCGAACCCCCCGCGAGGGGGGCGAAGGGGGGCGGGCGTGATTCATTCATCCAGCTGCGTCGCAATACGCATGGCTTCTTGAATGGTCGTGCGGCCATTCACCACCAGACGCACGGCGTCGCGTCGCAATGTGTTGCCGGCCATCTGTTCGCGGCCGATCTGCATGAATTCGTTGGGGTCGCCGTGGTTGGCCGCCTCGACCAGCGCGTTGCTCATTTCGAGAAATTCGTAAACGGCTTGCCGGCCTTGGTAACCGGTGTTGGCGCAGTGGGCGCAACCGCGGCCTTTGGCATACTTGAACTGGGTGACGCGATCGCCCAGTTCGTAGCGCAGCCAGGCCAGCTCGTGCGGCTCGGGTTCGTGCGGTGAGCTGCAGTTCTGGCAGACAACCCGCATCAGGCGCTGGGCCAGCACCATCTGGATCGACAGCGCGACCATGTAACGTGGCACGCCCATGTCGAGCAGCCGGATCGGCGTCGACAGCGCATCGTTGGTGTGCAGGGTGGACAGCACCAGGTGGCCGGTCATGGCGGCGCGCATGCCGATTTCGGCGGTTTCCTGGTCGCGCATTTCGCCGATGAGGACAATGTCCGGGTCCTGGCGCAGGGCGGTGCGCAGCACGCGGGAGAACGTCAGGTCGATCTTTTCATGTACCTGCACCTGATTGAGGCCGGGCAAGCGGTATTCGACCGGGTCCTCGACGGTGATGATCTTTTTTTCCGGGCTGTTGAGCTCGTTCATCGCTGCATACAGCGTGGTGGTCTTGCCCGAGCCGGTCGGACCGGTGACCAGCACAATGCCCGACGGCCGCGAGATGGCATGGCGGAAGCGTTCGAGCAGGCGCGGCGGCATGTGCAGTTTTTCGAGTTGCAGCAATCCGGTGTTCTGGGCCAGCAGGCGCATCACCACCGATTCGCCGTGCTGGGTGGGCATGGTCGAAATCCGCACGTCGACGTTGCTGCCGCGCAGCTTGATGTTGAAGCGGCCGTCCTGTGGCAGGCGCTTTTCCGAAATGTCGAGGCCCGACATCAGCTTGAGGCGCAGCGCCAGGGCAGTGGCGATTTTCGCGTCGGCTTCGGTCTGGACATGCAGTACGCCGTCGATGCGGAAGCGGATCAGCAGGGATTTCTCCTGCGGCTCGATGTGGATGTCAGAGGCGCGGGTCTTTTGCGCTTCCTCGAACACCGTCTGCAGCAAGCGGATGACTGGTGCATCCTCGGCGCCCGGCGTGATGCCGAGCACGATGCCGAATTCGACCGGTATGTCGCCCATTTCCTGGGTGAGATCTTTTGCCAGGCTGGAGATTTCTTCGGTGCGGCGATAGACCTGATCGAGCAAGGGCAGCAACTGTCCCTCGGTAACGACGACGAGGTCGATGTCGCGCTTGACGATGCGGGCGATCTCGTCGAAGGCGGCAAGGTCGGTGGGGTCGGACATGCCGACCCGCAGCATGCCGCGGCTTTCGTCCAGCACCAGCGCGCGGAAGCGGCGCGCCGGGGCTTCGGGCAGCAGCTTGATCAACTCGGGCTGGGGCTGGAATATCTTGAGGTCAATGAATTCGGCGCCCAACTGGCGCGCCAGCGCCTTGGAGATACCTTCCTCGGTGGCGAAGCTCGACTCGACCAATACGCGGCCAAGTTTGCGGCCACTTTTCTTTTGCTCGGTCAGGGCGAGGGCCAGTTGCTCCTCGGTGATGACGTTCTGCCGTACCAGCAGATCGCCGAGTCGAATCTTTTCCGGTCGTGCCATAGGTCTTTCGCGCTATCCGCTAAACTGCAGGAATCCCACAATGCCATAGCCAGCATGTTCCAGATTGTTCTATATCAGCCGGAAATCCCGCCCAATACTGGCAATGTAATCCGCCTTGCTGCCAACACAGGAGCAAAACTCCATCTGGTAAAACCGCTCGGCTTTGATGTCAGCGCGCCCTCACTGCGGCGCGCCGGACTGGATTATGCCGAATTTGTCGATATGCAGGTGCATGCTGACTGGTCGGCCTGCCTGAAGGTGCTGGGTGACGCGCGCCAGTTTGCCTTCAGTACGCGTGGCACCACGCGCTACGACAGCGTTGCCTTCCAGCCGGGTGATGCCTTCATTTTTGGCCCCGAAACGCGCGGATTGCCGACGGAAATGCTGGAGGCTTTGCCGCCGCAACAGCGTTTGCGGCTACCGCTGATGCCGGGTAACCGCAGCCTGAACCTGTCGAACACGGTGGCGATTGCCGTCTACGAGGCGTGGCGGCAGCGGGGGTATGCAGGGGGGTGTTGATTTCACCACGGCGGACACGGAGAACACAGAGAAAAGCGAGTTATTGCTGTATCTGGCGTTGCCTTCCTCCGTGACCTCCGTGACCTCCGTGTCCTCCGTGGTGTAAATCGCTTTTACTCGTGCCTTGGATTGCGGTTCATCAGCCGTTCAACTGCGGCGGTAGCCGTTAAGTTGCCATCCAGTACATCGCGCACGGTTGCGGTGATCGGCATGTCTACGCCGAGAGGTTCGGCGCGGCGGGCGACCTCGCGGGCAGTCATGACGCCCTCGGCGACATGGCCCAGGTCGCGCTGGATATCCGCCAGCGACTTGCCGGCAGCTAGCGCCAGGCCGACGCGGCGGTTGCGCGACAGGTCGCCGGTGCAGGTCAAAATCAGGTCGCCCATGCCGGCCAGGCCCATGAAGGTTTCCACGCGTGCGCCGAGCGCAACGCCGAACCGGGTGATTTCGGCCAGACCGCGTGTCATCAGGGCGGCGCGGGCATTGAGGCCGAGCCCAAGCCCGTCGCAAATCCCGGTGGCGATGGCCATGACGTTCTTTACGGCGCCGCCGACCTCGGCGCCGACGATGTCGTCGTTGGCGTAGAGGCGCAGGCGCGGACCATGCAGGGCGAGGGCTGTCGCATCGGCGAAAGCGGCGTCGGCGGAAGCGAGGGCGATTGCCGCCGGCAGGCCGCGCGCAACTTCGTCGGCGAAGCTGGGCCCGGTGAGCGCGCCGCAAAGTGCAGCGGGATGCACGCTGGCCACGACCTGATGCGGCAACAATCCGCTGCCGGCTTCCAGTCCCTTGCACACCCAGAGGAAGGGCAACTTGGGCGCGCTTTGCGCCAGCTGTTGTGCGGTCTGGCGCAGGCCGGCCATTGGTGTGGCAACGAGTGCGAGATCGGCCGAGGCAATGGTAGCCGGCAAGTCGGCTGTGACGGCGAGCGTGTCAGGGAGCGGGTAGCCCGGCAGAAATGCGCTGTTTTCATGCGCGGCCCGCATCGCCATGGCATGTTCGGCTTGCCAGGTCCACAAAGTAACTGTGTGGCGCTCTGCAAACGAGAGGGCGAGCGCCGTGCCCCACGCGCCGGCACCTAGCACCGCCAGACGCATCAGAACCCCCAGATCTGGGTGGTTTTCACGAATCCCTGCTGGCCGTCGCGGTGACGCACCCTGGTCCAACCCGCGGGGCCGGGTTCCAGCAATTCAAGCAAAACATCAGGCTCCGCCTCGAATACCAGCGCAGCGGATTCGTCAGCATTGGTGCGGATTTGCGCCCGCGCCGCGCGAACCTGCAAGTTGCGCTGATCGGCCAGTTGCCGGCGCTCGATCCAGGCCAGGTCGCCGTTCATGTCGCGGATCTTGATCCACGTATCGAGTGTGACGATGGTTTCCACTGGTGTTCCGGCGGCGATGACGAAAAGCGGCTTGGCCCGTTGCGACGGGGCGTCGTAGAGGACGGCCGCTTCGGCGACCGAACGGTAGTCGAGCGCGTTGACCGCGCTGGTCAGCAGCAGTGTCGAAATAAAGGCAAGCGCGTAGCGCAGCATATCTTTACTGGATCGGAACTTCATGCGGACTCGGCGCAGCCTGCTGTTTGGCCATGCGGTCGCGGTAGATTGCTTCGAAGTTGACCGGGGCAAGCAATACGGGCGGGAAGCCGGCACGCGTCACGGCGTCCGAAATCGTTTCGCGCGCATAAGGGAACAAAATGTTGGGGCAGGCCACGGCAACGATCGGCTCCAGATCTTCCTCCGGTACATTGCGGATCTGGAAGATGCCGGCTTGCGCTGCCTCGATCAGGAACTGGGTCTTGTCGCCAACCTTGGCAGAGACCGTCAGCGTCAGCACGACGCTGTAGACGCCGTCGCCGATTGCCTCGCCGCCGGTCTGCATTTGCAGGTTGATTTCGGCGGCCTCACGCTCCAGAAAGCACTGCGGGGCGTTGGGCACCTCCAGCGAGAGGTCCTTGATGTAAATCTTTTCGATGCTGAAAACGGGGGAGGTGTCCTGCGCTTGTTCGCTCATGATGATCCTAATGCGTGGATAGGGCTGAAAGGGGTGGAATTTTAACGTGAAACCGCAGCGTTTGCCCAAGCACGGGCCGCCCCAGGCAAACGCGGCACGCGGCGCCAGCCGCAATCCGCACCGATGTCAATAGAAGCGCCCCGTGATACGCGAGCGCAGCGAGCCGTTAAGAACCCCCTCGCGAGGGGGTGAGCTTATTTCGCCAGCAGGGGGTCAAGCTTGCCCTGGTGATCGAGTTCGTACAGATCGTCACAGCCGCCGACATGCAGGTCGCCGATGAAAATCTGCGGAACGGTGCGGGCGCCAGGAACGCGCGCCTCCATTTCCTGACGTTTTTTCGGGTCGAGGTCGACGCGGACCTTCTCGATGTCGGTGACGCCCTTGCGCTTCAGCAATTGCTCAGCGCGGATGCAATAAGGGCAAACCGCGGTGGCATACATGATGATCTTGGCCACGCAGGCTCTCCTGGAAAAAAATCGTTCCGGTTATTTCTTCGTCATCGGCAAGCCGGCTTCGCTCCAGGCATTGACGCCGCCCGTCAGATTGTAGATCTGCTGGAAGCCGGCTTTCTTCAGCGTGTTGCAGGCCGATCTGGAACGGTTGCCCCTGGCGCAGACAACGATGATGGGTTTTTCCTTGAATTTGTCGATCTCGGACAGGTGCTTGCCCAGATGCCCGAGGGCGATATGACGCGAATTCTGGATGTGACCGGTGGACCATTCGGCGGTTTCGCGCACATCCACAACCAGTGCATCCTGACGATTGATGAGCAGCGTTGCTTCATTGACCGAAACGTTGTTGCCCCCACCACCATTGACCATCTGCCACAACAACATGCCGCCACTGACCGCAGCCAGTCCGACCCACATAATATTTTGCTGGATGAATTCCATTCCTGTTTCCTGTTCAATAGTTCCGATGTTCCGTTAATTGTAAAGTACTACTGCAACAGTCTTGCCGCTGGGTCGCTTCAAGGCAAGACGGCACGCGGCGCCAGCCGCAAATCGTTCCACAGCCGAAAACGAAGCTCCCCGTAATAATCGAGCGCAACGAGCAACTGTCACCTTCCCGCGAGGGGAGGTTGGGAGGAGGAAGGCTTCATATCGCAGAAAACTTCCCGCATCAGTCCGACCAGTTGCAAGGTGCGTTGGTCGGCGACGCGATAGTAAACCCGATTCGCATCCTTGCGGGTTGCCAGCACGCCTTTGTCGCGCAGGATGGCCAAGTGCTGGGAAATATTGCTTTGCGACGTGCCGACGGCCTCGACGATATCCTGTACGCAGATTTCCTGATCGCCGACAAAACAGAGTATTTTAAGCCTCAGCGGGTGCGAGATCGCCTTGAGCGCGCGCGCGGCAGTTTCTACATGTTCGTCATGCGCCATCATTTCGGCAATGTTGTTATTCATGGCAGCGGGCTTTCGGCGAAGAAGGTTATTGATAGTTCGGCATATTATAGAATACTGCTATTCCTGCGCTATTCCCGCGCCGGCGATGGATTCCCTTTATCATTAGCGGTCTTTCCCTTATCTCCCCGTACCATGTCCGTTACCTACAAGCTCGTTTTGCTTCGCCATGGCGAATCAGTCTGGAACAAGGATAATCGTTTCACCGGCTGGACCGATGTCGGCCTCACAGAAAAGGGCCTAGCCGAAGCCAAGGCCGCCGGCCAGTTGCTGAAAGCACAGGGATTCGATTTCGACATTGCCTATACTTCCGTGCTCAAGCGTGCCATCAAGACATTGTGGCTGACGCTGGAGGAGATGGATCGCATGTGGCTGCCGATAGTCCATTCGTGGCGACTCAACGAACGTCACTATGGCGCGCTGCAGGGGCTTAACAAGGCCGAGACAGCGGCCAAGTTCGGTGAGGAACAAGTGAAGATCTGGCGCCGCGCTTACGATACGCCCCCGCCGGCCCTGGAAAAAACCGACCCGCGCTACGAAAGCGGCGACCCGCGCTATGCCAACCTGGCCCCGGGGCAGTTTCCCACCGCCGAATGCCTGAGAGATACCGTTGACCGGTTTCTGCCGTACTGGCACGAAACCATAGCTCCCGCCATAAAATCCGGTCAGCGCGTGGTCGTTGTGGCCCATGGCAACAGTCTGCGGGCATTGATCAAGTATCTCGACAAGATATCGGATGCCGATATTGTCGGTCTCAATATTCCCACGGGCCAGCCGCTGGTCTATGAGTTCGATGCCGAGTTGAAGCCGCTGCGCAATTACTATCTGGGCGATACGGAAGCGATTGCCGCCGCGCAAGCTGCTGTTGCCAACCAGGGATTAAAGTCCCCCTCCTCCCAGCCTCCCCTCGCGGGGAGGTGACTGTTGCTCGCTGCGCTCGTCCGTTACGGGACGCATTGTTGTTGCAGTGGCGCGGATTGCGGCTGGCGCCGCGTTCCGTCTCACCTTGGGGCGGCCCGGCGGCGAGACTGCTTGGCTAATGCCGCAGATGCCTAGCAGCCTGTCGGACTTTATTCGTGGGATGCGTTGCCGGCAAACCGGGATGGATGCAAGGCGCGCCGCGCGGGCAATGGTTGTTCCATTGCCAAGCGGTGCAACGCCGCAGACGCCCGGTTTGCCGACAACCCTTCGGGACGGGGTCTATTTTGGCGCATCGCGGCGTTGCGCCTCCTCGCTTGGGGGCCACCAAAGCTTCGTCGGCGCGCCTTGCGCTGCATCCAAAATAGACCCCGTCGCACCCGCGAATAAAGTCCGACAGGCTGCTAGCCGACTGGCGCTCCTTGCGGTAATGTGTTTGCCGCTGTTGGCCCTTGCCGCGGGCGAGCGGGAGAAGGCCAAACTTGAATCGCTGCGCGAGCAGCGTGCCACGCTGGAGCGGCAACTCAAGGAAAGTGAGACTTCACGGGCGGAAACTGCCGATCAACTGCGCGATACCGAAAAAGCCATTTCTGCCGTCGGGCGCAAGCTGCGCTCCCTGGGCGAAGAGCGCGCCAATGCACGGAGTGAGCTGAGCGAGCGCGAACGTGAGCTGACACAGATGGAGCGGCAGACCGCTAACCGCCAGGCGCAACTGGCCCGGCTGCTGCGCCACCAGTTTCGCGCCCAGGAAGCCGATGCGCTGGCGTTGTTACTGGCGGGCGACGACCCGAATGTCACTTATCGTGATCGCCATTTCCTGACCTTGCTGTCCCGCGCCCAAGCCGAACTGATTGCCAGCCTGCGCCGGGATACGGATGAAACGCGACGGCTGGCGGCGGTGGTGCAGCAGCGCAATGAGAAACTCGCCGAACTCGCCCGGCGCGAGGAAAGCGAGCGGGCTACCCTGCGCCAGCGCCAGCAGGAAAGACAAACCGTGCTGGCGAAAGTATCGCGCCAGATCAAGGAACAGCGCCGTGAGATCGATACGCTCAAACAAAATGAGCAACGCCTTGGCAACCTGATCGCCACGCTGGCGAAGCGTGCCGCCCGGCCGAAGCCGTCAGTTTCTCCCCAGCCGGGGCGACGGGGAGGCGCTGCCGCGCCTCCGGTCGCGTCGGCGGAGCCCGCCAACGCCAGCGGCGCCTTTGCCAAGTTGCGCGGCAAGTTGCCCCGGCCGGCCAAGGGGGTCGCTACCGGGCATTTCGGGACGCGGCGCGACGATGGCCAGACGACCTGGAAGGGCATGTTCATCCGCGCCGCCGAGGGCGCCGACGTGCGCGCAGTCGCGGCGGGCGTGGTGGTCTTCGCCGACTGGCTGCGCGGCTACGGCAACCTGTTGATCATCGACCATGACGACGATTTTCTTTCGATCTATGGCAACAACCAGTCGGTTCTGGCCGATGTGGGCCAGAAAGTCGGCGCTGGCGCGACGGTGGCTACCGTGGGCGCCAGCGGGGGGCAACCTGAATCAGGTTTATACTTTGAACTCAGGCATCAAGGGCGGGCATTCGATCCGGCGAAATGGCTCAGTGCTCCTTGAATCTGCATCGAATGCGTCTTAGTGTTTTTTTGTTATTGCCGAGGTTCCCCATGCGCAGCAAGCTCAAACAAATTGGTCTGGTTTTCTTCGGTCTTGTCGCCGGGGTAATGCTGAGCCTGAATTTCTCCGCCATCGCCCAGAAGAAAGCCACGGTGGGACCCCTGCCGGTCGAAGAACTGCGCAGCTTTGCCGACGTGTTCAGCGCCATCAAGCAAGGCTATGTCGAGCCTGTCGAAGACAAGCAGCTCATCACTCATGCCATCAGCGGCATGCTTTCCAATCTCGACCCGCACTCGGCTTACCTCGATGCAGAAGCCTTCAAGGATTTGCAGGTGTCGACCCAGGGCGAGTTCGGCGGGCTCGGCATCGAGGTCGGCATGGAAGACGGCCTCGTCAAGGTGGTATCGCCGATCGAGGATACGCCGGCCTACCGCGCCGGCGTCAAGTCGGGCGATCTCATCTTCAAGATCGACGATGTGCCGGTGAAGGGCATGACGCTCAATGATGCCGTCAAAAAGATGCGCGGCAAGCCGAAGACCTCGATCAAGCTGACGATTTTGCGCAAGGGCGAAGCGAAGCCGCTCGAAATCAGCATTCAGCGCGACATCATCAAAGTGCAAAGCGTCAAATCGAAAATGATCGAGCCCGGCTATGGTTACCTGCGTGTCACCCAGTTCCAGGAAGAAACTGCCGCCGATGTGGTCAAGCACCTCGACAAGCTGTTCAAGGCGGATGCCGGAAATAAAGATGCCGGGCTGAAAGGCCTGGTACTCGACCTGCGCAACGATCCGGGTGGCTTGTTGCATGGTGCGATTGGCGTATCGGCCGCCTTCCTGCCGGCCAACAGCGTGGTGGTGACTACCGATGGCCGCATCGAAGATGCCAAGCGCAAGTACCTGGCCACCAGCGAGGATTACCTGCGCAGCGACAGTCGCGAGGATTACATCAAGAAGTTGCCCGATGCCGCGCGCACGGTGCCGTTGATCGTGCTGGTCAATGGTGGTTCGGCCTCGGCGTCGGAAATTGTCGCGGGCGCGCTGCAGGATCACAAGCGGGCCATCGTCATGGGCACGCAGACCTTTGGCAAGGGTTCGGTGCAAACGGTGTTGCCGCTGCCGTCCAAGTCCGCAATCAAGCTCACCACGGCGCGTTACTACACCCCGAATGGCCACTCCATCCAGGCCAAGGGCATCACGCCCGACATCATCGTCGAGGAAAGCGCCAACGGCGGTTCGCGCGAGCGGGTGCGCGAAGCCGATCTCGACCGACACCTGATTAATGACAAGGAAGGCGACAAGGCTGCCGCGCCGAAGAAGGAGAAGAGCGACAAGACCGTGAAGCCGCAGGAAAAGGGCAAGGAAGACAGCCACGGTGCTGCTCCATTCGAGCCGGCATCCGCCAGCGATTATCAACTGAGTCAGGCCGTCAATTTGTTGAAGGCCTTGAACGTGATCAAGAAATGAAAGCCAACCCCTTTCCTGCTGCCCCCGGCGGACCAGGGCATGTGCCCAGTCACTTGCCGGTTGCCGCTACGGGGTACAACAGATGAACCCCGAGCGGGCACGCCTGCTGCGAGACCAGGAGCGCGGTCTGCACCGGCCGCATGCCCTGGCGCCGCAGTCGGGTACGCGCAAGCATCGGGAGATTCGCTTCTGCAAGCTCAAGAACTGCCAGATTGCCGATGCCACTGCGGTGTTGAGCGCGCTGCCCGATCTTGATGTCGCTCCCGGTTCCCTGCCCAACGGCATTTCGGTCTGGTACGAGATTGCCGACTACACCATGGAAGCGCTGGAGACCATGTTGATCGAGCGCGGCTTCCATCTGGAAAATACCCTCTATTGCAAACTCATCCGCGCCCTCGTTTATTTCACCGAGGAAACCCAGTTGCGCAACCTCGGCCAGCCGGAAAGGCTGATCAAGAAGTCGCATGAGGTTTATTCCCAGGCCTGGGAACATCATCCTCACGGCGATCACGACGACACCCCGCCCGAGCTGCGCGAGTACAAATGACAAACGCCCGCCTCCCTTGGTGCGCCGTTGGCGCATCCCTCGCTAAGCTCGGGACCGATGCTGCGCAACGTCCTGCGTCCTGCGGTCTGGTGCCCCCTTCGCGCGGGGGGCTTAACGGCTTGCTGCGCTCGTCTGTTACGGGGTGCTCCGGTCAACTAGCGGTGCGGGTTGTGTGCGATAAAGCCGCATCTCGCTTCGCGAGACCAGTCTTCGACTGTCCTGCGGCCTGCGGCCTGGTGGCTGGCACCGCGTGCCGCGTTTGCTTGGCGCGGCCCGGCGCAAACGCTGCATGTTCATGATAAAGAAGGACTCATGAACGACGCAGCTTTGCTGCGCTACAGCCGCCACATCCTGTTGCCGCAGATCGGCATCGAAGGTCAGGAACGTCTGCACAGTGCGCGTGCGCTGGTTCTCGGCGCGGGAGGCCTGGGTTCGCCCGCAGCCCTGTATCTCGCTTCCGCCGGTATCGGCACCTTGGTCCTTGCCGACGGCGACACGGTCGACCTGACCAATCTGCAACGGCAGATATTGCACCGTACGGCGGCAATCGGACAACCCAAAGTCGTCTCGGGTGTCGCCACACTGAACGCGATCAATCCTGAATGCCGGGTGATTCCCCTGCAGGAGCGGCTGACGGGCGAACGCCTGTCAGCGGAAGTCGCCGCCGCAGATGTGGTGCTTGACTGTTCGGACAACTTTGCCACCCGCCACGCGGTCAACCGTGCCTGCGTCCAGTCTGGCAAGCCGCTGGTCTCGGGTGCGGCCATTCGCTTCGATGGCCAGGTCGCGGTCTTCGACGCACGGCACGCCGCCGCACCGTGTTACCACTGCCTGTTTCCCGAAGCCGAAGATGTCGAGGAAGTGCGCTGCGCGGTGATGGGTGTGTTTGCGCCGCTCACCGGCATCATCGGTGCCGTGCAGGCCGCCGAGGCGCTCAAGCTTGTCATTGGCTGTGGCGAATCGCTGGCCGGCCGTCTGTTGCTGCTTGATGGTCTGGCGATGGAATGGCGCAGCATTAGCGTGCCGCGCGATCCGCAATGCCTGGTGTGCTCGACCAGATAGATCGAGCATCTGCGGCTTTTTTATTTATGGATTTCCAGCAGTTCCACCTCAAATACCAGCGTGGCATTGGGCGGGATCACACCGCCGGCGCCGCGGGCGCCGTAGCCGAGATTGGGTGGGATGGTGAGCTTGCGTGTGCCGCCCACCTTCATGCCCTGCACTCCTTCGTCCCAGCCGGCGATGACCTGGCGGCCGCCGAGCGGAAAGTCGAAGGGATCATTGCGATCCTTGCTGGAATCGAACTTGCTGCCATCGGTGAGCCAGCCGGTGTAATGCACCGATACGGTCTGGCCGGCGGTGGCGGTTTCGCCAGTGCCTTCGACGATCTCATCGATTACCAGGCCGCTTGATGTTGTGGTTTGGGTCATGCTTTTCTCCTTGTTAAAACGGGTTTTTCGCTGGGGTGGAAGTACGCCGAACGTTCAATTCAATAGCGCCAGAATGCGTTGATCCGTACCCACCATGCGGCGGTCGGTGATGGCCAGGCGTCGCGCACCGGCCAATTCCATCAGTTCCGGCAGGTCGGCCATGCCGCGCGCCTTGTCGCCCAGCAGCACCGGCGCCTGATAGATCAGTAATTCGTCGACCAGTCCCTCGCGCAGCAGCGAGGCATTGAGTTTGGCGCCGGCTTCGACCAGTACCTCGTTGTAGCCGCGCCGGCCAAGTTCCTGCAGCATCGCGGACAGGTCCACCTTGCCGGCAGGGTTCGGCAGCACCACGACTTCAGCACCGCGGGCGGTAAGACGGCTGGTCTTTTCAGTATCGGGCCGTGCAGCAAAGATCAGCGCACCGCCTGCCAGCAGCTTCGCAGTCAGCGGCGTTTCCAGCCGACTGTCGACGACGATCGGGCGCGGCTGGCGCGGCGTGGCAACTTCGCGCACGGTAAGCCGGGGGTCGTCGTCCCGCACCGTGCCGAAGCCTGTCAGCACGGCGCACGAACGAGCGCGCCAGGCATGGGCATCGCGCCGCGCATCCGGGCCGGTGATCCATTGCGAAACACCATTATTGAGGGCAGTCTTGCCATCCAGGCTGATGGCCACCTTGAGTCGCAGCCAAGGGCGGCCGCGCGTCATGCGCGAGACAAAGCCGATGTTGAGCGCGCGTGCTTCCGTTTCCATCAGTCCGCTGGAGACGGCAATGCCGGCGCTGGCTAGTTGCGCCAGGCCCTGACCGGCAACCAGCGGGTTGGGATCCTGCATCGCCGCGACAACGCGCGTCACCCCTGCCCTGATCAGGGCGTTGGTGCAGGGCGGCGTGCGGCCGTGGTGGCTGCAGGGCTCGAGCGTGACGTAGGCCGTGGCACCCTTGGTAACGGCGAGTCCGCCTTGCGCCGTCCCGCCAGCGCCGACTTTTGTAAAACTGTCGCTCAGAGCGTTGATTTCGGCGTGCGGTTGCCCGGTACTTTCGTGCCAGCCCGCACCGATCACCACGCCATCCTTCACCAGCACGCAGCCGACACGCGGGTTGGGTGTTGTGGTGTAGAGGCCCTGTGCCGCAAGTTGCAGCGCGCGGCTCATGAACCCGTAGTCCTCAGGCAGGAAAGCTTGCGTCACGGCGGTCACGAAGATTTAGGGCGAGTGGTGCGCGGCCGCTTCATTTCGCGGACGGCATCGGAGAATTCGTCGACGTCGGCAAAATTGCGATAAACGGAGGCAAAGCGGATGTAGGCAACCTTGTCGAGTTTTTTCAGTTCGCGCATCACCAGTTCGCCGATGCGATCCGAGGCCACTTCACGCTCGGCCAGTTGCACCAGTTTGTCCTCGATGCGGTCGAGTGCGCTGGCGACGCTCTCGGTGGTAACCGGGCGCTTGCGCAGGGCCAGTGTCATGCTGGAAATCAGCTTGTCACGATCGAAGTCGACGCGGCTGCCGTTCTTCTTGACGACCAGCGGCAGTTGCAGCTCGACGCGTTCGTAGGTGGTGAAGCGCTTGTCACAGGACAGGCAGCGCCGGCGCCGGCGCACCGTATCGCCTTCCTCGTTTTCGCGAGTATCGACAACCTGGGTGTTGTCCTCGTTGCAGTAAGGACATTTCATGTCGTGACCCTCCGGGCCTCGACATGAAATGCTTTTTTTTCGTAGCCCCCATCCCCCCGGCCCCCTTCCCGGGGAAGGGGGGGGCTAGTTACCGCGCCCTGCGGGAGAGCGCTGGGCGCGATGGTCAGCCAATCAGCTGCCATAAACGGGATATTTCTTGCACAACTCCGCCACCTCGCCGCGCACCCGCTCAAGCACGGCTTCGTCGGTCGGCGCTTCGAGCACGTCGGCAATCAGGTCGGCGACCGCCTCGGCCTCGATTTCCGTAAAGCCGCGGGTGGTCATGGCCGGCGTGCCGATGCGGATGCCGCTGGTGACGAAGGGCTTTTGCGGATCGTTGGGAATGGCGTTCTTGTTCACCGTGATGTGGGCGCGGCCCAATGCGGCTTCAGCGTCCTTGCCGGTGATTTTCTTGGACTGCAGGTCGACGAGGAAGACATGCGATTCGGTGCGACCCGAAACAATGCGCAGGCCGCGCAGTTTGAGCACCTTGCACATGACCAGCGCGTTTTCGATCACCTGCTCCTGGTAATTCTTGAATTCGGGGGCCATCGCCTCCTTGAAGGCCACGGCCTTGGCGGCGATCACGTGCATCAGCGGACCGCCCTGCAGACCGGGGAAAATGGCCGAGTTGATGGCCTTTTCGTGTTCCGTTTTCATCAGGATCAGGCCGCCGCGCGGGCCGCGCAGCGTCTTGTGCGTCGTCGAGGTCACGACATCGGCGTGCGGTACCGGGTTCGGGTAGAAGCCGGCGGCGACCAGGCCGGCATAGTGCGCCATGTCGACCATGAAAATGGCGCCGACTGATTTGGCGATCTTGGCGAAGCGTTCGAAATCGATGCGCAGTGCGTAGGCCGAGGCGCCGGCAATGATCAGCTTGGGTTTGTGACCCTGGGCGAGGCGTTCGACTTCCGCGTAGTCGATGGCCTCGTTTTCGTCGAGGCCGTAGGGCACGACATTGAACCATTTGCCAGACATGTTGAGTTTCATGCCATGCGTCAGGTGGCCGCCGGCGGCGAGGTTCATGCCGAGGATGGTGTCGCCGGGATTGAGGAAGGCCATGAACACCGCCTGGTTGGCCTGCGAACCGGAGTTCGGCTGCACGTTGGCCGCCTCGGCGCCGAACAGTTTCTTGGCGCGGTCGATGGCGAGTTGCTCGGCGACATCGACGTGCTCGCAACCGCCGTAGTAGCGCTTGCCGGGATAGCCTTCGGCGTATTTGTTGGTCAGTTGCGAACCCTGGGCTTCCAGCACTGCCCACGAGACATAGTTCTCGGAAGCGATCAGCTCGATGTGATCTTCCTGGCGACGGTTCTCGTTCTGAATGGAGGCAAACAGCTCGGGGTCGGTCTTGGCGAGGGTATTTTTCTTTGAGAACATTATTGGGGTCCATTCAGAAATGTTTCAGTGGAGGCGAAGGCGCGCAGCGCGTTATGCCGGAACCAAAACAAGGCCATGGCCTGTTTCAGGAAATGAGGGACGGCAATTTTATCATGCGGCCGGACCCCGTTTCAGCGCTGCTTCCCCTCCCGTTTACAGCTCATCCAGCGTACCAGTCAGGTGCCCGCGTTCGGCCCAGCTCAGGAGCGCCCAGCCCCTGTCGGCGGCTTCTATCCAGTTGATGGCGGCGTTGGGGATGGCGAAGTCGCGCGGTGTCGTCAGCGGTTTACCCGCCGCGCGGCGATGCAGGATGTCGAGGACGCCGCCATGCGTGAAGATGGCCACCGCTTGCCCGGCGTGGCGGCGCGCGATGTCGTCACAGACGCCGGCAATTCTTGTCGCCAGATCATGCAGGCTTTCGCCACCAGGCGGTGCGAAGTGCGCATCGTCACGCGCGTGGTGGCGGGCGTAGGCTTGCGGATACCGCGCTTCCGCTTCCGCATAGGTCAGTCCCTGAAAAACGCCGTAATGTCGCTCGCGCAGCCCGGTCAGCAACTGTAGCGGCAGATGGGCCAGATGGGCCGTCGCTTCGGCGGTTTGCCGCGCCCGCGTCAGATCGCTGCTGTAAATGGCGGCGAAACCTTCGTTGGCCAGCGCATTGCCGGCGGCACGGGCCTGGGCGTGGCCGACGACCGACAGTGGCACATCGATATGTCCCTGGATACGTCGCCCGGCATTCCAGTCGGTCTCGCCATGACGCACGACGCACAGGCGGGTAGCCAAAGTCATGGAGCTCAAGAGCGGCGCCGTCCCGTCAGTCCCGAACAGGGGATTCCCTTCGGTCACGCCGACTTTTACTGCTTGATGCTTCAGGGGTCTTTAACTGCTCCTGCAAGCGCTGGAGCCGGTAGTTTTCAAAAGCCATCTCGGTGTAGCTCCAGCTCCAGGTTTGATCGCGGAGAAAAGCAGCATAGCTGCCGTATATCCTTTTCCAATGCGGATTTTTTTCGGCCAGTTCGGCATACAACTCGTCCGCCGCCTGATAGGCGGCATCCAGTACTGTTTTGGGGAAGGGCGTCAGGCGCGCGCCGATGGCAATCAGCTCCTTGAGCGCCAGCGGATTCTTTGCATCGTACTGCGTCAGCATGTCGCAGTGGGTTGCCGAGGTGGCGGCCTTGATGATCGCCTTGTTTTCGGCGGTCAGCGCGTCATAGGCACGCCGATTGACGTAGAGCGAGAGTTGCGTACTGCCTTCCCACCAGCCGGGATAGGCGTAATACAGCTTGAGCTTGTGCAGGCCGAGCTTCAGGTCGTCATATGGCCCGACCCATTCGGCGGCATGGATCATGCCGCGCTCCAGTGCCGGATAAATTTCGGCCCCGGGCAGATTGACCGGAATCCCGCCCAGCCGGGCGAATACTTTCCCGCCGAGTCCGGTAATGCGCATTTTGAGTCCCTTGAGGTCGGCGGGGGAATTGATGGGTTTGCGATACCAGCCGCCCATCTGGGCGCCACTGTTGCCCATGGGGAAATTGACGATGCCGTAGTTCAGGTAAAACTCGCGCAGCAGATTGAGGCCATTGCCATGGCGCAACCAGGCAGCCATCTGGCGGGCGTTGAGACCGAAGGGAATGGCGCAGTCGAGGGCGAAGGTTTCATCCCGGTCAATGTAGTAATACGCCGCTGTGTGCCCGCATTCGACAGTGCCGCGCTGTACGCCGTCCAGCACATCGAATGCCGGCAATGGTTCGTCGGCGGAATGGACGGCAATCTCGAATTTGCCGCCCGACATGTCCCTGACCTCGCGGGCGAAAAAATGCGCGCTGCCATGGGTGATGTCCAGTGTTTTTGGAAAGCTCGACGCCAGTCGCCAACGGAGCGCCGGTTTGGCATGCACGGCCGGTGCCGCGCCCGTCGCCAGAATGCCGACCAGGCCCGCACTACTGATGAATCTGCGTCTTTCCATAAGGTTTTCGCTTTTCGAATCAGGATCTTCAGGCTAACCATGCCACGCTGGATTGCATTGCGGTTTTCCACAATGCTATGGCCAAGCCGCGGTTGAACGATTAATATCGCGCCCTTGCTCTCGCTAGCAAGCAGTTAACGCACAACAACACCGCAGGATCGGTCAGCCACATTATGGTGTATCGCTATCCACGTGCGGAGGAGGAATATAGATGAATTTCCTGCTGCAATTCTCGCGGCTGATCGACCGCATGACGGAGCAGGTTGGCCGCGCCGCGCTCTGGCTGGTGCTCATTGCCGTGCTGATCAGCGCCACCAACGCCATCGTGCGCAAGGCCTTCAACGTCAGTTCCAATGCATTCCTGGAAATCCAGTGGTATCTGTTTGCCGCGATGTTCCTGCTGGCCTCGGGTTACACCATGCTGCGCCAGGGCCACGTCAAGATCGACGTCATCCTCGGCCGCTTTTCCAAGCGCACGCAGATCAAGGTCGAGATCTTCGGTATCGTGGTGTTCCTGATGCCCTTCGTGATCCTCGTCATCGAACTGGCCTTGCCGCTGGTGATCCAGGCCTATCACAGCGGTGAAATGTCCGAGAACTCCGGTGGCCTGATCCGCTGGCCGGTGTATGCCCTGCTGCCGATCGGCTTTACGCTGCTGGGCCTGCAAGGGCTTTCCGAACTGATCAAGCGCGTCGGCTTTCTCCAGGGCTTGTGTGACGATCCAACCCGCCCGATCCAGACCAAGACGGCAGAGGAGGAATTGGCTGAAGAGATCAGGAAGCACGAGGTCGCGCCGGAGGTCATTCAACGCGTCGAGGATGCCGTCGATATGGTCGCCGACCAGTCCAGGGAAGGGGCGCGGAAATGATCGAGTTCCTGCAAGCCAACATGGCCCCGGTGATGTTCATGGGGCTGTTCATGTTTTTGTTGATGGGCTATTCGGTGGCGTTTTCGCTCGCCGCCTGCGGCCTGTTCTTCGCCTTCATCGGCATCGAGCTCGGCATGCTGCCCGCCTCGCTGATGCAGGCCCTGCCGCTCCGTATCTTTGGCATCATGAAGAACGACACGCTGCTGGCGATCCCCTTCTTTACTTTCATGGGGCTGATCCTCGAACGTTCGGGGATGGCCGAGGATCTCCTCGACACCATCGGCCAGTTGTTCGGCCCGATTCGCGGCGGCCTCGCCTATGCGGTGATTTTCGTCGGTGCCATGCTCGCCGCGACGACCGGCGTGGTGGCGGCCTCGGTGATCTCGATGGGCCTGATCTCCCTGCCATTGATGTTGCGTTACGGCTATGACCGTCGGCTGGCCTCGGGCGTCATCGCCGCTTCGGGTACGCTGGCGCAGATCATTCCGCCGTCGCTGGTGCTGATCGTCATCGCCGACCAGATCGGCCGCAGCGTCGGCGACCTGTATGCCGGCGCCTTCTTACCGGGTTTCATGCTGACGCTTCTGTACGTTGTCTGGGTGTTTCTGCTGTCCGTCATCAAACCGAACATGGTGCCGGCCCTGCCCCCGGAGGCACGGACCTTCCGCGAGGCCAACGGCAGTTCCGGCATGCGCTCGGTGGGAGTGTTGTTCCTCATTTCGGTGGGCGGCGCGGTGGCGTTTGCCAAGAGCCGGGCGGACAGCCCCCTGGATGAAACGATCGTGCTGTCGATGTGCGTGGGGATCGGCATTGCCTTCACGCTCGCCATGCTCAACCGTGTGACCAAGCTCGGGCTGCTGTCGCGCATGGCCGAACGGGTCACCTTTGTGCTGATCCCGCCGCTGGCGCTGATCTTCCTCGTGCTCGGCACCATTTTCCTCGGCATCGCCACGCCGACCGAGGGGGGTGCCATGGGCGCGCTGGGCGCGCTGATCATGGCTGTTGCGCGCCGTCGTCTGAGCATGAAGTTGATGACCCAGGCGATGGATGCAACCACCAAACTTTCCACCTTCGTGCTGTTTATCCTGCTGGGCGCCACTGTGTTCAGCCTGACCTTCCAGGCAGTCGATGGCCACATCTGGGTCGAGCATCTGCTGACCGGACTGCCCGGTGGTCAGATCGGCTTCCTCGTTGTGGTCAACATCCTGATCTTCGTGCTGGCCTTCTTCCTCGATTTCTTCGAGCTGGCCTTCATCGTGTTGCCGTTGCTGGCGCCGGTGGCGGACAAACTCGGCATCGACCTGGTCTGGTTCGGCATCCTGATGGCGGTCAACATGCAGACCTCCTTCATGCATCCGCCCTTCGGTTTTGCCCTGTTCTACCTGCGCAGTGTGGCGCCGCACGAGGATTACATCGACAAGGTCACCAGGAAGAAGACCGCGCGGGTTACGACGGGCCAGATCTATTGGGGTGCCGTGCCCTTCGTCGTCATTCAGATCATCATGGTCGGGGTCCTCATCGCTTTCCCGGGGATAGTGACCGGCAGCCTCGACAAGACCGAAAAGCTCAGCGCCGAGGAGGTTCGCCTTCAGTTCGAAGGGGCCGGCGGTATCGACCCCTCCTATGGCAGCGCACCCGATGCCCCGGCGGGATGGGGGGAAGAGCCGAAGGATCCGGCGGCGGGTGAAGCGAACCCCGGCGACCTCGATTCCCTGGCCCCGCCCGCGGATGCCAAGGCGGACGATCCTGCCGCGGCGCTGATGCAGGAAGTTGCCAAGGAGAAGATCAGCCGGTAGTCGAGTTGGCGCCGTCCCCATGTTGGGGGCGGCCCCGGCTGACGCCGTTCCGCCAGCGCCGACTTTTCAGGAACAAAAAAACCGCAGCCGAGGCTGCGGTTTTTTTGTTGGTACGGGATGCTGCTTAGAGCTTCTGTGCCTGCATGTAGCTGTCGAAACCGGCCTCGGCGAAACGGAACCAGAGGTTCTGCTCCTTGCGGAAGGCTGCGTAATCGGTGTAGATCTTCTTCCAGTTCGCGTTCTTGGCAGACAACTGAGCGTAGTGGGCTTCGGAGAACTTGAAGGCGGCGTCCATGACTGGCTTGGGCAAACGGAACAGCTTGGTGCCGCTGGCAACCAGCTCCTTCAGTGCCTGCGGGTTCCTGGCGTCGTACTTGGCTTGCATGTCGACGTGGGCATGGGATGCCGCCGTCTCGATCATGGCCTTGTAATCCGGCGTCAGGGCGTCATAGGCCTTGTTGTTGACGTAGAGGCTCAACTGGGGACCGCCTTCCCACCAGGCCGGATAGGCATAGAACTTGGCCACCTTGAAGAAGCCCAGTTTCTGGTCATCATAGGGGCCGACCCACTCGGTCGCGTCGATGGTGCCTTTCTCCAGCGCTTGGTAGATTTCGCCGCCGGGAATGCTTTGCGGGACCACGCCGAGTTCCGAGGCAATCGCACCCGCGAGGTTGGAAATGCGCATTTTCAGGCCTTTCATATCGGCCAGCGACTTGATCTCCTTGCGGTACCAGCCACCCATTTGTGCGCCGGTGTTGCCCATCGGGAAGTTGACGATGTTGTACTGGCTGTAGAACTCGCGGAACAGTTTCATGCCGTTGCCCTGATACATCCAGGCCGTCATCTGGCGCGAGTTGAGGCCGAACGGGATCGCGCAATCCATGGAGAAGGTGGGATCCTTGCCGTAGAAGTAATAGGGCGCGGTATGGGCGCACTCGACAGTGCCCTGCTGCACGCCATCCACCACGCCAAAAGCCGGCATCAACTCGCCGCCGGCATGTATGGAAATCTCGAATTTGCCGCCCGACATTTCCCTGACCTTCCTCGAGAAGGTTTCGGCCGCACCGTAGATGGTATCCAGCGCTTTCGGGAAGCTCGATGCCAGACGCCAGCGGATTGCCTGCTGGGCATGGACTACCGCCGGAGCGGCACCAGCCGCCAGAATGCCGGCGATACCGGCGTTTTGCAGAAATTTACGTCTTTCCATACATCGTCTCCTTGGTGTTTTTAGTTACGGCAAGACCGGAAGGCAAGCCTTCACTGGAACTTCGTTTTCGGGAACGTCCCGCAGCGGCAGGGCGCTGTCGAAATACTACACCTAAAGAAAAGCCTGAGAGGTGGTCAACCGACCTAATTTCCGGCTACGGTCATGCGGTTTACCACAATGGAACCGACCGTGCGCGAGCCGCGCGTGACACTATCCCGTCCGACGGATTCGATGCCGGCGAACATGTCGCGCAGGTTGCCGGCAATGGTGATTTCATGCACCGGGTAGGCAATTTCTCCGCCTTCCACCCAGTAGCCAACCGCCCCGCGCGAGTAGTCGCCGGTGACATAGTTGATGCCGTGGCCCAACAGTTCGGTAACCAGCAGGCCGGTGCCCATCTGGCGCAGCAGGCCGGCGAAATCTGCTGGCGCATCCGGGCTCGGCGCGACGATGAGGTTGTGACTGCCGCCGGCATTGCCGGTGGTCTGCATGTCGAGCTTGCGCGCCGTATAGGTGGAGAGGAAATAGCCCTGCAACACGCCATTGGCAACGACAGTCCGGTCGTGCGTCGCCACCCCGTCATCGTCGAAGAGGCTGGAAGCCAGGCCTTTTTTCAGGTGTGGGCGCTCCTCGATGGAGAACCAGTCGGGAAAAATGCGCTGTCCCAATGTATCGAGGAGAAAGCTTGCCTTGCGGTAGAGGCTGCCGCCGCTCACCGCATGGACAAAGCTGCCGAGCAACATGGCGGCCAGCGGCGCTTCGAGCATGACTTTGCACTGGCGTGTCCTGAGTTTTTTCGCGCCGAGACGCGACAGTGTGCGCCGGGCGGCGTAGTCGCCGATCTGTTCCGGCGTTGCCAGGTCTGCGGGGTCGCGCCAACCGGAGTACCAGTCGTCACGCTGCATGTCCTTGCCCTTGCTGGCAATGGGGACGCA
Organism: Rhodocyclaceae bacterium UBA2271; assembly: GCA_002347405.1. Taxonomy (GTDB): domain Bacteria; phylum Pseudomonadota; class Gammaproteobacteria; order Burkholderiales; family Rhodocyclaceae; genus Sulfuricystis. The sequence continues at coordinate 28,614 of DDXB01000031.1, forward strand.
GGAGAGATAATGCCGCGTGGAGGGATAGCCGCCCATGAAGCCGAGACTGTTGGCGGAGATGAAGTGGGCGGCATGGGCCGACACCGAAGCGCCCTCGGAATTGTTGATCAGCGGGCTGACGGCAAAGGCGGCCTGCTCGCTGCGGCGGGCGAGGGCGATGGCCTCTTCCACGGGCAAGGGCCATGGATGGTAGAGATCAAGGTCCATGTCCTCCACGTGCGTTGCCAGTAATTCCGGTGCGGGCAGACCGGCGCAGGGATCGGCGGCAGTGAAGCGGGCAATCGACAGTGCGGCATCCACCGTGGCCTTGATTGAGGCTGGCGAAAAGTCGGAAGTGGAGGCGTGGCCGCGCTGCTGGCCAAGGTAGACGGAGACGCCGATGCCTTTGTCGCGATTGAACTCGATGGTCTCGACTTCGCCCTTGCGGACCGTCACCGATTGGCCAAAGCCTTCGGAAACATCGGTTTCGCAGGCGCTGGCGCCGCCCTGTCTGGCGTGATGCAGCACATCGGTGGCCAACTGGCGCAACTGGTCGGGGGTAAATGAGAATTCTGACATGGGAAGTACGCTTGGAGGAAAGCTATAATCTTACTCGTGGAACCCCTAGAAAAACCCAGCAAGTCGGCGCGCAAGCGTGCCATGGATGATCTGCAGACGCTGGGCGTCGAATTGGTCACGCTTTCGAAAGATCAATTAAAGAAAATCGATCTGCCCGAAAAACTGGGCCTCGCGGTACGTGACGCCCAGCGGATTACCCAGCACGAAGCCCACCGCCGGCAACTGCAATATATCGGCAAGCTGATGCGGTCGATCGACGCAGAGCCGATCCGCGCCGCGCTTGACGATATCAAGGGCGTTTCTGCCGCTGCCACCGTGCGCATGCACGCCCTGGAAAGTCTGCGCAGCCGTTTTCTGGAAGACGAGACGGTCATCGGCGAGATTGCCGCGGCGCATCCGCATGCCGACTTGCAACTGTTGCGGCAGTTGCGCCGCAATGCGCTCAAGGAACAACAACTGGCCAAACCGCCGCGGTCGTTCCGCGAATTGTTCAAGGCGTTGCGCGAACTGCAAGCCGCCACGGAAAGCCCGGAGGAGCCCACGGAAAGCCATGACTGAGGAACTGCTCGTCGGCCTGGTTTCCATCTCCGATCGTGCTTCGGGAGGCGTCTATGAGGACAAGGGGATTCCCGCCCTGCGTGACTGGTTTGACGCCGCGCTCGTCTCGCCCTGGCGCATGGAAACCCGCCTGATCCCCGACGAGCAATCCGTCATCGAGCAGACGCTGATCGAACTGACCGATACTGTGGGCTGCCATCTGGTGCTCACCACCGGTGGCACCGGCCCGGCCCGGCGCGACGTCACTCCCGAGGCTACGCTGGCGGTTGCCCACAGGGTCATGCCGGGTTTTGGCGAGCAGATGCGGCAGGTCAGCCTGAAGTATGTCCCGACCGCGATACTGTCGCGCCAGGTCGGCGTCATCCGTCAGCATGCGCGTGGTCAGTCCCTGATCCTCAATCTGCCGGGACAGCCGAAGGCCATCAAGGAAACACTCGATGGTATCTTTGCTGCAGTGCCATATTGTCTCGATCTCATTGGCGGCCCCTATGTCGAGACGCGCGCCGAGGTCATCCTGGCGTTCCGGCCCAAGTCGGCGCAACGTCCCGGCAGTCCTCGATAAGTTGTACTAACTTTCATGATGCGTTGGCTGCGGTCCCGATCATGAAAGTGGCCCGCCCCCTTCACCCCCCCTCGCGGAGGGTTCTAAACGGCTCGCTGCGCTCGTCTGTCAGGGGGCGCTCTTTTCCGGCACCGGTGCGGTTTGCGGCTGCGCCGCGTGCCGCGTTTGCTCGGGGTGCCCCTGCGCAAACGCTACGCTGCTATTTCACGCAAAGTCGGCGCTGGCAGGACGAAGTGCCCCGCAGCGGGTACGAAATGCCCCGCAGCGGGTACGGCGACAATTGATTGCCGTGCGAATAAATCAGGCAAGAATGGGCGGCGCAACGCATTCGCCACTTCTATTTGTCTATAGGAACATTCTGGCCGCCATTTGATCTAACGCATAAGTTCGGCCCGAACTTAGCAGTTAAAATCTCGCACCAATTCAGTAGCGGCCAGTGGTGGCATGGCGCCCGCTTTACGGGGGTGCAGGTCGAATCTGGGATTTCGTTTCGGTAGCACAACTCCATGGAGGCTTGATGACGGCTTCAATCGCAACCAACCAGACTATCCTGGTCGTCGGCGGCGGTATCGCTGGCATGACGGCTGCCCTCGAGGCGGCCGAGTGTGGTAAGCAGGTAATACTGGTCGAAAAATCCCCCACCCTGGGCGGCCGTACTTCCATGCTTTACCGCTATTTTCCCAAGATGTGTTTTCCGACCTGCGGGCTGGAAATCAACCTGAGGCGCCTGCGCGGTAACCCGAACGTTCGCGTGATGTCGATGACCGAGGTGGCCGCCGTAACCGGCAGTCGCGGTGATTACAACGTTACCCTGAAGGTCCAGCCGCGCTTCATCAACGAGAACTGCACTGCCTGCGGTGATTGCGGCAAGGCGGTATCCGCCGAAGTACCCAACGTGGCGAACTACGGACTCGACAAGATCAAGGCAGCCTACCTGCCACACGGCATGGCCTACCCGCAGCGCTACGTCATCGATCCATCCATCGTCGGCACGCCCGATGGCGAAGCTGCCAAGGCCGCCTGCAAGTTCGACGCGGTCGATCTCGGCATGCAGGAAGAAACCATCGAGATCAAGGCTGGCAGCGTGGTCTGGGCCACCGGCTGGCGTCCCTATGACGCGAACAAGATTCAGCCCTACGGCTATGATCGCTACGCCAATGTGATCACCAGCCTCGAATTCGAACGCCTCTGCGACCCGCAGGGCCCGACCGGCGGCAAGGTGCTGCGCCCCTCCGACGGGAAGGAAGCCAAGAACATCGCCTTCATCCAGTGCGCCGGCTCGCGTGACGAGAACCACCTGCGTCACTGCTCGCGCATCTGCTGCATGGCCACCTTGAAACAGACCCAATATGTACGCGAAGCGGCCGGCGAGGATGCCAAGTCGACGGTGTATTACATCGATATCCGCGTCATCGATCGTCTGGAAGACTTCTACCAGAACGTGCAGAAGGATCCGAACGTCAGCTTCGTCAAGTCGAAAGTAGCCAGGATTGCCTTGAACGAAGAAAACAACAGCCCGATCCTGCATGGCGTCGATACCGAGGGGTATCACCGCTACGCCACCGAACACGACCTTGTCGTGCTGGCGGTCGGCATGGAGCCCGAGGTCGTCGGTGTGCAGTTGCCTGAGGACATCGTGCTCGACTCCTCGAACTTCATCGAAGGCTCGAAATCTGGCGGCATGTTCGGCGCCGGCAGCGCGGCCAGTCCGCTCGACGTCAATCGTGCCGTGCAAAGCGCGACGGCTGCTGCCATGCGCTCTGTCCAGGTCATTCACAAAACTGCATCCACGGAGGCCGCATGAACGCACCGGCCAATAAATTTGCCGCTTACATCTGCTCCGGTTGCGGCCTGGGCGATGTCCTGAAAGTTGCCGGGCTTGAGAAAGTCGCCAAGACCGAAGGCAAGATGGCGGTCATCAAGACACACCCCTTCCTCTGCAACGCCGAAGGTGTGAAGATGATTCAGGACGACATCGCCAACGACGGCGTGACACACCTGTGCATCGCCGCCTGCTCGCGCCGCGCCAAGACCGAAGCCTTTTCCTTCCCGACCGTTGCCGTTGCGCGCGCCAACCTGCGCGAAGGCGTGACCTGGATCGTTGCCGAAGGCGCCGACCATGACGAGGTTCGTCAGGAAATGGCCGAAGACTACATCCGCATGGCTTGCGCCGAGGTCAAGAAATTGATCCTCCCAGCCGGCAACAAGAAAGAATCTTCGAGCAAGAAGATCCTGGTTGTCGGTGGCGGCATGTCCGGCATGACGGCGGCGCAGGCAGCGGCTGATGCCGGCTACGAAGTAGTTCTGGTTGAAAAGACCGGCGCCTTGGGTGGCTTTGCCAACCAGATGTGGAAGCGCATGCCCTTCAATGCGCCCCACGCCGAAGCCCAGCCGACCGGCGCGGTGGAACTGGCGGCACAGGTTTCCGCCAATCCGAAGATCAAGGTCTATCTGAACTCGACGGTCGCCGAAACTGCTGGCGCCCCCGGCCGCTTTGCCATCAAGATCGCCCAGGAATCCGGCAGCATCAGCGAGGAACTCTGCGGCGCCATCGTGCAGGCTTCCGGTTTCAGCACCTACGACATCGCCAAACTGCCCGAACTGGGCGGTGGCCAGCAGAACGTCGTCGACCAGGCCGGCCTCGAAGCCCTGGCGAAAGCCGCCAACGGTGGGCCGATCAAGCGCGCCGACGGCAAGGAAGTCAGTTCCGTGGTGTTCGTGCAGTGCGCCGGTCAGCGCGACGATTCGGGTACGCACCTGCCTTACTGCTCCGGCCACTGTTGCGGTACGAGCATCAAGCAGGCGATGTACTTCAAGGACCAGAACCCCGACATCGACACCGTGGTCATGTACGACGACCTGCGCGTGCCGGGCATGGGCGAGGACTTTTATCGCAGCGCGCAGACCAAGGGCGTGATCTTCACCAAGGGCAAGGCATCCAAAGTGACGGGCGGCGACAGCTGCAACGTGACCTTCAAGGACCTGATCCTCAACGAGGAAAACACCATCCCCGCCGACCTGGTCGTGCTTGCCACCGGCCAGGTGCCGAATGCGGGCGTCGAGCTTGACGAGTGGAACGCTACCGCCACTGCCGCGGATAGCGGTGACGCTGCAGCGATAGAGAAGAAAACGGCGCTACAGAAGATTTCCGTGCTGAACATGAATTACCGTCAGGGCCCGGACCTTCCGCAACTCAAGTATGGCTTCGCGGATTCGCACTTCATCTGCTTCCCGTACGAAACGCGGCGCACCGGCATCTACGCCGCAGGCCCGATGCGCCGTCCGATGGACATGCATCAAGCCACCGAAGATGCCGTCGGCGCGACCATGAAGGCGATCCAGGCCGCTGAAAACGCCTCACTGGGCCGTGCCGCCCATCCGCGCGCCTGGGACCTGTCGTTCCCGAAAGCGCGTCTGGAAGGCTGTACGCAGTGCAAACGCTGCACGGTGGAATGCCCCTTCGGCGCGATTGATGAAGACGAGAAGCGCTTCCCGCTGTTCAACGAGGAACGTTGCCGCCGCTGCGGCACCTGCATGGGCGCCTGTCCGGTACGCGTCATCTCCTTCGAGAACTACTCGTGCGACTCCGTCGGCATGCAGGTCAAGGCGGTCAATGTGCCCGATGAGGAAGATGAAAAGCCACGCATCCTGATCCTGGCCTGCGAGAACGACGCCTATCCGGCGCTCGACATGGCCGGCATGCAGCGCCTGACCTATTCTGCCTTTGTGCGGGTGATTCCGGTCCGCTGCCTGGGCTCGGTCAATACCGTCTGGATCACCGACGCGCTCGGTGCCGGCTACGACGGCGTGATGATGATGGGCTGCCAGAAGGGCGACAACTACCAGTGTCACTTCGTCAAGGGCTCCGAGATGGCCTACTATCGCCTCAGCAAGATCGGCGATACCCTGAAGGGCATGGGCCTGGAACCGGAACGCATGCAGACCTACGAGATCGCCATTACTGATGCCGCGCGCGTTGCCAAGCTGATCAATGAGTATGTCGAGCAGCTCAACGAAATGGGCCCGTCGCCAATGAAGGGCTTCGGCTAAAAGGAGCTATGACAATGACTACAGCAAACGAAACCGCCGTCGCCAAGTACAGGAACAACTTCCTCAAGGAAGTTGAGGCTACCGTCGAGGAAGGCCACTGGGTCAAGATGTGCATGCAGTGCGGCGTCTGTGCCGGTTCCTGCCCATTCGGTCCGCATTGGGAACATTCACCGCAGAAGATTTTCATGATGATTCGCGCCGGCAAGCGTGATGAAGTCCTGAAGTCCGACTCGATGTGGATGTGCACCTCCTGCTACAACTGCATGGTGCGCTGCCCGCGCGAACTGCCGATCACGCACATCATGCACGGCCTGGCCAACTATGCTTATCGCCTCGGCCTGTCCCCCAAGGGGCAGCCGAACCAGGCCATCGCCAAGCTGTTCTGGGATAGCGCCCTCAAATATGGCCGTGTCAACGAACTCAAGTTTTCCCTGGCCATGTATTTCCGGGATGGGTTTGTGCAGGGCGTAAAAAATGCCCTGGCCATGCAAAGCGTCGGTCTTGGCCTGATGAAAGCCGGACGCCTTAACCCGATGGAAATCATCAGCGGCCACACCTGCAAGGACACCAGTGGAATCCACAAAATGATCGCCAAGGCGCGCGAAATTGAAGATCGCCGCCGCGGCCTAGCCTGACGGAGAGCCTGACATATGACGAAGAAACAATACGCGTTCTACCCTGGCTGCTCCTCGCAAAAAGGCGCATCGGCGGCGAACTACATCACCTCCTTCGGCGTGATCTGCGACAAACTCGACATTCAGCTCAATGAAATTCCCGACTGGAACTGCTGCGCGGCCTCGATTGGCTATGCCGAAGGCGGCGAACTGCCGCGCATCGTCATGGGTGCCCGTAACCTGGCCCTCAGCGATCAGCATCTGCCCGGTCAGGATATCGTCTCCGGGTGCCCGGCCTGCTGGCTGGCCAACCGGGAAGCCACCGAGCGTCTGCAACACTCGACCAGCCTGATGGCAGAAGCCAATGAAGCGCTCAAGGAAGTTTCCCTGAAGCTTCGCACCGACTTCAACACGAAGTCGCGCCACTTCACCGAAGTGCTGATCGAAGACATCGGCTACGCAGGCATGAAAGCGCCGGTCGTCAAGCCGCTGGACGGCGTCAAGATCGCCGGTTATGTCGGCTGTCAGGCCAATCGCCCGTACGGCATTGCCGGCGAGTCTTTTGAGAACCCGCAATACCTCGACAAGATGATCGAAACCTGTGGCGCCGAAGCTGTGCCCTACGATCAGAAGGTCACCTGTTGCGGTGGCGCGCTGGCTTTCTCCGAGCCGGAAAAGGCACAAGCACTGATTCAGGACATCGTCGGTTCCGCCTACGATCATGGCGCCGACCTGATCGTCACGCCTTGCCCGCTGTGCCAGGCCAACGTCGAAATCTATCAATCCGAGATCAACAAGAAGAAGGGCACCAAGTTCAACATGCCCGTCGTCTACTACACCCAGCTGCTGAATGTGGCCTACGGTGGTTCGATCAAGGAAGCGGGTCTCGACGGCCAATTGATTCGCGCCGAAAAGCTGGAAAAGATCGCCGGCAAGTAAGCTACAGAACGATTCAAAGGGGTTACACGGCCGGCTAATTGCCGGCCGTTTTTTATGAGAGGGCTAGACTGGCTGGCTGATACAACAGCCGAAGCAGGATTACTGGTGACTCTTTCGGTATAATCCGCGTCCAACGTGGGGGGGTAGCTCAGCTGGGAGAGCGCCGCGTTCGCAATGCGGAGGTCGTGAGTTCGATCCTCATCCTCTCCACCAAATTGAAAGGCCCGGATAGTCTCCGTACCCACTGCGCTATCTGACCGGCCGGCAGCGGGTTTCGCAGGAACCACGGCAGGCACATCACCTGGCTTGCTGGCCCGCCAGGATCGCCTGGATGATGGCTGGCTGGCGCATCCCCTGTCCTGCAACAGCGCCTTGACGGCAGCGCCGACCTCCACGCGGCCCCCTGAGACCACATCAGGTCCACTTCAGGTCTTGAAACTCATGCTGTAAGACCCCATAATACTGGCATGGTTGTAACTCCGGCAATCTGGAGGCGTTCTGGACGGCGGTTCGATTCCGCCCACCTCCACCCAAGCGTATCGAGTTGAGCATCAGGGTATTTTTGGGTGGGGGTGCACTGGCTTCGACAGGGCGAACAAAAGTGAGCAGGCAACCCGTCAGGCGATCGACGTTAATGAAGCAAATCTCTAAACGCCAACGATGAGCGTTTCGCAATCGCCGCTTAAGGCCTTTGCCGAGGCTGCTTGAGCCTTGTTACCAAAGAAAAGCCGGTGGGGGCACAGTTTCGACTGTGTCCCCATCGTCATTTTCAACGTCGCCCAATACGGGCCCGTCGCTACATTCGTTCTGCCGGCTTCGTCGCGGTTCAGGCCATGCGGGCCGGTTGCGCGCCAAATCGTGCCGGATCGGGCAATCCGCACAGCAGGGCGATGGACGGATAGTCCGATAAAGTCGGCGCTGGCGGGACGGGGAGGCCGTCAGGCCGGAGGTGGCCCGAAGAGGCTACGGGGAGGCCGTCAGGCCGGAGGTGGCCCGAAGAGGCTACGGCGGTGAGCTTGCCCTAGCGCGTCAGAATCCAGCCGATCAGGTTCTCGATCCGCGCGGCATCGCGGGTTTTGACGATGCCATGCGGTTCCTTCTCGCCGTCGATCTCCACTTCACTGGCGACGGTGACGTGGCGGGTCAGCTTGGCCTTGGCATCCGCATCTCCCTGATACTTGGCGGCGATTTTGGCGAACGGCGGGCCGGCTTTCTGTTTCGCCACGTCATGACACTTGGTGCAGCGGCTATCCTTGAGCAGTGTCATGGCATCTGCTTCATCGGCGGCCAGGGCCGGCGCGGTCTGCAGCGCAAGCGCCACGAGGCAAGCGGGAATCGATAATTGGCGCATGAAGAGTCTCCTGATGTCGAGAAAATGGATTACTGCAGGCTGCCGATATAAACGGTGACAGCGCGGGTTTCCAGCTCCGTCAGCCTGGCGGCGATCGAGTGCATGATGGCGTTGTCGTTGGTGCGCGCCCGTTGGTTGAATTCCTGCAACTGGGATTCCAGATAGCGCGGATGCTGGCCGGCCAGGCGCGGCAATTGCTCGGTGCCGAGACCTTGCGCGCCATGGCAGGATGCGCAGGATGGAACGCCGGAATAGGTATTGCCCTTGTGATAAATGTACCTGCCGACCGCCGCCAGATCGGGGTCGCCCGGCTGGCTCGCCGCCGCCGGTTTGCTGGCGTAGAAGTCGCCCAGAATGGCAATGTCCTCGTCCTTGAGATCCTTGCTCATCTCGCCCATCACCTCGCTCTTGCGGCGGCCGTCACGGAAATCCGCCAACTGCTTGCGCATATAGCTCGGGTGTTGGGCCGCCAGCCGCGGGTAAATGCGGCTGGCGCTCTCTCCTTCCGGCCCATGACATAGCCCGCATCGCTCGATGATGATCTTGTTGACATGCGGGGGCACCTCCAACGCTGCCACGGGTGAGGCCAGGCCCAACCCCAGCAGCACGGCAAACGCGATACGAAAGTCAGTCATGATGGGCAAGCTCCTTGTCGTTAGCCGCTGAAGAACCCGGTCCCAATCATCACCAGCAGCATCAGGCCGACGGTGATGAGGAGGAGGCCGAGGACGACCGAAGCCTTCTTCATCGCCGGCGAGGGGGCCGAGACCAGACGCTTCGTGAGTTCGCCGGAATCCACCAGACGCTGGTACTGCGCCGGATGGTCATGGCGGAATTCGCGCAGCGACTGCGTGCCGGTGAACATCACGATATCCGGCGGCGGCAGCTTGTCGGGGCGGAAGTGGTTGTTGAAGAAGTGCACCGTGAAGAGGAAGACCGCTGCCAGGAAGGCTTCTTCCGCATGCACCAGCGTCGCTACGTTGAACGCCCAGCCCGGCAGATACTCGGCCGTGACGTGTGGGATGGCCAGCATCAGGCCGCTCCAGCCGATCACGTTGACGCCCCAGAACACCGCCCAGTAGTCGAACTTCTCGTAATAGGCCCAGCGCTCGAACTTGGGCCGCTCGCCCTTGCCGAGGAACCACTTGAACATGCCGATCATGTCATCGAGGTCCTTCCAGTTCGGCACCAGCGAATCCGGGCCGAACCACTCGAAGGTCTTGTCGCGCAACAGCTTCTGCAGCACGTAGATGAAGTGGATGAGGAAGATGCCGACGAACAGGCCCGCCGCTACCCGGTGGATGATGCCGAGCACTTGCGGCCCGCCGAGCGCCTTGGCAACGACCGGCGCCCAGTCGCTGTGGGCGAACAGTGCGGTCGTACCGGTCAGCACCAGGGCCATGGTGGACAGGGCGAAGACCAGGTGGCCAAGCCGCCAGCCCCAGTGGAAGCGCTCGACGAACATTTTCTCTTCGTCAAGGTTCAGGCCAGTGGTATCAATGCGGTGGTGGTGCTTGCCGGCCTTGCGGTCCTGCCACTCGCGGTAGTACCAGAGACCGGAGTGCAACCAGAAGAAGGCAAACACGCCGACCAGCAGCCAGATCATGAACTTCGAGGTGACATACATCACCGGATATTTTTCGAAGTCATGGGTGTTGGCGTGCGGGTGGAAGGAAGAGAAGCCACCGGTGGCCAGGGGCAGTTTCTTGCCGTCATGGCAACTCTGGCAGGTCTTGAGGCGGTTGTCGGGGTGCACCGTGGACTGGGGGTCTGCGACGGCCTTGATGCCGTGGCTGTCATGGCAACTGACGCAGCGCGCGGTGTAGGCCCAGCCCAGGCGCGAGACCTGGCCGTGGTAGGTGTCGTGGAAGCTTTTCAGCTCTTCCTTGTGGCAGGTGCCGCAGTCGCCGGTGCTGGCGAGCTTGAAGGAATCACCGGAGGTACCGGTGACGCTGTGGGCGCTATGGCAGTCGGTACAGACGGCCGCCTTGAGGTTGCCCTTGTCGATGACTTCTTCGCCATGCACCGAGCCGCCCCAGATGTCGAGCTGGTCTGCGTGGCACTGGCCGCAGGTTTCGGGGATGGACTTGTGCCAGGCCGTGCGCCGCTCGCTTTCCTGCGGCGGCACGTCGAAGTCGTGCGAGCTGTGGCAGTCGTCGCACTTGGCGAGCGGGGTGCCGGGGATGTCCTTGTTCTCGCGGGCGTGGAAAGATTTGTTGTAAGCCTCGATGTTCTGGAAGACGACGCCGAGACGGGGTTTGTCCTTGGTCTTGCCTTCCTGCTGCGCCTTGGCCCACAGGCCTTCGTGGCAGCCGATGCAGCTGGCTTGCGGGGCGTTGGCGTCGAGCTGGTGGTCTTTCCGGGCATCGACGATGTTCTTGTGGCAGTCCAGGCATTGCATCTGGCTATGCACGCTCTTGGCGAACTTGCGCTTGTCGATGCTGCGCAGCTCGCGTTCGTCTTCTTCACCGTCGATGACCACCGGCACCTTGATCTTGTCATGCTTGTTCTCATGACACTTCAGGCAGGATTCTCTGGAGAGGGGATCTGAAGATTTCACCGCACTGGCGAAAGCCGCGCCAGGCAGCGCAATCATCACGGAAAGCAGGGCGGCAAAAAGCATCCAGCGCTTTGGCAGGATGGCAAGAATCGGGGTGTGCATTTTCAGTTACTCCATGAGGATGGGCTAACCATCCAGCCGGTCTGGCGACACGGGTTCGCGCTCAAGGCAAGGCGCAAAAAAACGCGGCTGCCACCACTGGAAGGGGGTGGCAGCCGCGAGGGTGCATCAGAAACCGACTTTGACGCCCATCATCAGGGTGTGATGACCGCCGGTGAAAGCGCTATCGACCTTGTCCTTGTAATAGTCATAGACATAGCCGGCCTTCAGCGTGATCTTCTTCTTCATTTCATAGTCCATGCCCAGGGCCAGACTATGCAGTGAGTTGTCGATCTTGTCGTTGACCTGATAAGCCCCCGCTGCAGCCGTGCTGTTGGTGGTCATATCGCCATCGGATATCGAGTAGGTGTAGCTCATCCGATACTTCATCAAGTCTGTCGGCTGATAATCGGCATTGAACGAGAGCGACCAGGTATCGGCCTTGAATGCGGAAGTGCCGCGATTGTCGAACAGGATCGATTGAGTCTCAAAACGCCGCCGGTTCGTGCCGAAGAAATAGGTCTCGAAATCGTTCTGCATCCAGTCCAGGTTTCCGCTCAGGTTGAGCCATTCCGACGGGGCATAATCCAGCGAGACACCGGCAGCATGAAAGGTGTCATCCGCCTTCTGGTCTCGAGTGGTACCAAACGTTAATAATGGCGCTGCTATTAATTTGTTGGTATCGGTGAAGCTGCCATCACCATTCTTTTTGTCCTTGTAATGGTAGTAGGCATTCAGGTGGGTGCTTTTCGCCAGGGCGTATCCCAACGCACCTTTAAGGTTGAATGATTTCTCGGCTTCAGTGACGTAACCCGTCTTGTTGGCATTGACCCAGGAAGGCGTTAGCCGCAATGTCATACCGGCCACCGGACGCGCAGACCAGTTCAGGTAGAACTCATCGGACTTGGTGTCGTCGCGCAGCATCGCCATGCTGGGCCACTGCCCGACCTGGCTGGCCGGGGGGTAGTCGTTCCAGAGGAGATCGCGATCAATGTCGGCATGCTTCCAGCCCACGGTCAGGCGCGACTTTGCCGGCAGACCGGAAAAGCGCGCAGATAGACCATAGGTCAGCGAATCGATGCTGGCCACGCGCACGCCCCACTCATCAATGACGGTACGATCAAGGATGTCTGCGGCCTCCATGGGCGACTTGTTCTCGCGCTTGCTGTACTTGGCAAAACCTTCCAGACCGACTGTGCCGGACAGTTGGTGGCTCAGGTTGAAGAAGGCGTTTTCGGTGCTGATCTTGCCATTCCAGTTGGCGGCAGCCTGTTGCGCGGTTTGGCTATCCTGCGCCAATCGCGACATGCCATAACCCCCTGCAACAGCAGTGGCGCCGAAGGTCTTCGACAAGCGGATCGAATGCGATATCAGCGTACTGTCCGGAACAAAGCCAAGCGGACGATTAATATCCGCCCCCGTGTTGTATTGCCATAGTGTCGGGTCAAGCTTGGCGGCAATGTCGGCATGGGTTCGGGTGGCCAGCTTGTTGTCGAACTTTTCCAGCGAGGCATCATAAGCAAGCTGGAAGGCGCCCCCGGGTGACGCGGTCAGGTTCAGCGAGAAGCGATGCATGTTTTCTTCAACCGCCTGATCCAGACCCCACCAGCGTTGCAATACGCGGCCCGCAATCTCGGCGTTGGTGCCAGCCACTCGAACATCACCGCCACCCAGGATGGTCGTGAAGAACTTGTTGCCCTCGCGCTTGTAGCCGTCGTAATTGAAGGCAATGGAACCCCAGTCGCCCAGCAGCGCGGGCTTGAGTTTCATGCCGAGGCCGAAGGTGTTGCGGTCGATCTTGAACTTACCTGACCCATCGGTGCCGTCATTGAATTTGGCAAAGTAGCCCGAACTAGCGTTGCCTGCACCAAAGATTGTCAAATCGCCGTCGGGGCGGTAACTTTCTGGTGCAAGACCGGTACGATTGGGATTAAGTAGATACTTGGCGCCATCGTTAGCCGAGCGAAAGCCATTGAAGTAGCCAGTAATGCCAAACCCACTGGTGTTGATCTGGGCCTGGTTGCGATGATTATCCAAGCCATTGCCGTAGCGCTCAACAGTGAAGATGTCGCGCGTACCATCGTTGATCGCCAGGTTCAGATCGATGTCACCGTAAAACCCGTTGTCCCGATTGCCTCCCCAAACGCCCACCGGGCTGTAGCTTTCGAGGAAGTGGGTAAGGCTGCCGCCCGGCCCCTTTGTGAAGTCTGAATACACCAGCTTGGCAGTGACGTCGCCGGTGACGGTATTGCCTGCCGGCTCGGCAGCTTGCACAGCCTGTGCCACGGCAACGGCCATGACACTCAGGCAGAAGTATTTTGCAGTTTGCTTCGTTTTCATGTCTTGTCTCCGATTCGCGTCATGTCGGCTTAATAACGGAAGTGTTGGTCATGACTGCTGCCATGTACCTGACTGTGGCAACTGCTGCAATTGCGCAAAGCAGTGGCTGAAATGGTGAGCTGATTGACATTGCCAACGTTCGCATTTGCCGTCGCGTTGCCATGACGATTGCCGGCCACGGAGTGGCACTGGAGACAAAGCGCCGGTTCGGCCAGCGACAGCAGCTTGCGGTTGGGCGTGCCGTGCGGGTTGTGGCAGGTGGCGCAATCCTCGGTGACCGGGCCATGCTCGAAGACGTGAGGGCCGCGTACGTTCTGGTGGCACTGCGTACATTGCTGCGTCTTGGCTGCCAGTGACAACTGCTGGCCGCCGTGGGCGTCGTGACAGCTGACGCAGGTGACGCCGCCCTCTTTCAGCGGATGGTGCGAACGCATGTTGAACTTGGCGGCGACATCCTTGTGGCAGGAAACGCACAGTGCCGAATCCTTGCCCGCACGCTCCATGCCCGCCGTCAGCGACTTGATCTTCGGCGAGTGGTTGCCGTGACAGTCGCTGCACTGCACGTTGGCCTTGGCGTGGTCCGAGAAGGCGAAGTTCATGTGCTTGGCGTCGTTTTTGTGACAGGTCAGGCACTGCTCGGATTTTGGCGCACCGGCCAGAACGGCTTTCGGTTTGTCCTTGCCGGTGGCGCTTTCGCGGGCTTCCTCGGCCTTGGCGTGCTGGACTGCCGTGGTGTGGCAGCTGACGCAGTCGCCATGATAGGCGTGCTTCATGTGCGCCTTGGCTTCGGTTTCGTGACAGCTTACGCATTGGGCGCCGACCGGGGCTCCCTTGGCAGCCGGCGCCGCCTGGGCGGTGCCGAACATCAGCGATCCAACCAGGATCGCCAGCATTCCTGCAAAACGTTTCATTGATTTTCCCCTTTAAAGAGATTGATACAGACTGCTTGATACCCGCCTTGCCGAGGGCTCAGCGGGACAAAATCCATTCGGCCAGATTCTTGATGCGTGCGGCATCGCGCGTCTTGACCACGGCGTGCTCGACCTTTTCGCCATCGACCTCGACTTCATGGGGCTGGGTGAGGTTCTTGGTGATCAGCGCCATGGCATCCGGCTTGTCCTTGTATTCAGCGGCAGTCTTCTTGAAGGACGGCCCTTTCTTGTTGCGCTTCTCGTCATGGCACTTGCCGCACTGGCTGTCTTTCAGCAACTTTTTGGCATCGGCCTCGTCCACGGCATGAACGCTGGTGCCGGCCAGCGCAAAGAACAGGGAACCGCTGAGCAGCAGGATGGTCTTTTTCAGTTTCATGGTTCGACTCCAGTCAAGATGTAGGAAAAGCACGCCATACAAAGGGTGATTGGACGAGATGTTCTGCGCATGCGAAATCCCGGTCAACGTGTCGTCAAACGCGCCGCCGCGCTTTCTTGACGTATCTTTACGGAAGGGGGGGCTGATCGGCTAGTCGCGGTTCGCACTGACTGCCGAAGGGAAAAATATCTGCGTCAGATGCCGCTGTGCCATCATTACAAATGACTTTGTGAACTGGCGCGCCACGCATTGTTTAATAATGGAAATTCGCCGATCCGCTGGCGCCGTTTCGCCAGCGCCGACTTTGCCGGGCAGCCCCGGATGCGTTACCCGAGCAAAAAAATCAGGCTTTACATGGCGTGACAAATGTAAAGAAACGAAAATTTATCCGGACTACGTGAAACTTTGTTGCATTCCCACGAATAGCCTTGCTAAATACCCCCGGAGACGGGAACCCTCGCTTGACGGAGACATGAACAGGTGGACACACGACAGCCGCACATATTGCTGGTCGATGACGATGAACCGTTTTGCCAGTTGCTCATCGAGTATCTGGCGGCTGAAGGCTTGTGTCCGCTGGCGACACACACCGGGGAGGACGGGTTGCGGGAGATTCGCCGCGGTGAAATAGACCTGGTGATCCTCGACATCATGCTGCCGGATATCAATGGGCTCAATGTCTTGCGGCAGATTCGCCACGATGACGCCGATTTGCCGGTCCTGATGTTAACGGCCCGCGGTGACGATCTCGACCGGATTCTCGGCCTGGAACTGGGTGCCGATGACTATCTGCCCAAGCCCTGCAACCCGCGCGAACTGACGGCGCGGGTGCATGCCGTATTGCGGCGTTCCCGGCGCGCGCCGCCCGGTGCGGCGCCGGCGCCCCAGGTTGATGAAGGCTTGCTGTCACTGTTGCCGGCGCAACGCATGGTACGCTGGCGCGGCAAGGCGCTCAGCCTCACCAGCAGCGAGTTCAACATCCTGGCGGCCTTGTACGAAAACGTCGGCGCAGTGGTGCCCAAGTCGGACCTCGCCAATCGTGCCCTCGGCCGGTCGCTGGTACGCTATGACCGCAGCCTCGACATGCATGTCAGCAATCTGCGGCGCAAGCTCGGCAATCTCGATGACGGTCGTTCGCCGATCCAGACCATCCACGGTGCGGGCTATCTCCTGCTAACAATCGAGGCATGAAGAACGCGCGTTTTTCGGGTTGGCGGTTTCCCTTGCCCGGCCGGCTGTTTCTGAAGATATTTCTGGCCCTGTGGCTGGCGATCGGCGGCCTCGTCTATACGGTCGACTACGTCGTCAACGCGCTGTTTCAGGCCGAGATGCAAAAGTCGCCGGATCTTTCCACTGGCTATCGCGCCGAACTGGCGACCATGCTGGTCGCCGTGATTTTGCAGCACGATGGTTTGGCCGAAACGCGCCAACTGTTCCTTGAATGGTCGGGCCGGCGTCCCTTGCCCGTGCTGGTGGTGGATGAGGAACGGGGCAGCGACATCCTCGGGCGCATGGTGCCGCCGCTGGCCCTGGCCCAGGCAAAGGAGATGTTGGCAGGCGTCGCCCCCAGTAATGCCGTGCACCGCGTGACCGACCATGACGGCCGTGCCCATGTACTGTTCGTGCCGCTCGCCTTGCTGCCGGCGACCCCGCCAACCCAGCACGTCTATCAAACGCCGAACTCTTCCCGCATCGAGTTCCTGGCGATGACGCTCGCCAGCTTCCTGTTTGCATTGGGCCTGGCGTGGTATCTGTTGCGGCCGATCCGGCACTTGCACGAGGCGAGCCAGCGCTTTGCCGACGGGGAACTGCAAATCCGCGTGGCTCCGCTGCTGGGCCGCCGTAGCGACGAACTGGTCGATCTGGCCCACGACTTTGACGAGATGGCCGCACGCCTGCAAGCGACCATCGACGGCAAGACACGCCTGTTGCACGATGTTTCGCATGAGCTGCGTTCGCCGCTGACGCGCATGCAGGTGGCGCTGGAAATGGCGCGCCAGTCGCCCGAGAAGACCGGGCGCATGCTCGACCGCATCGAGCACGAGGTCGGTCGCCTCGACAGGATTCTCGGCGAAACCCTGGCCTTGTCGCGGCTGGAGGCTGATCCCGCCGAATTGGGCGATGATTGCGTGAATCTCGTTGAACTGCTTGAAGATGTTGTCGCCGATACCCGTTTCGAAGCGATGCAGCAGGGCAAGAAGATCGAGTTGAAAGCCGGCGGCGATATTATCGTCGCCGGCCGGCCGGAACTGCTGCGCAGCGCCTTCGAAAATGTCGTGCGCAATGGGGTGTTGCATACCCCCGCTGGCGCTACGGTGACGATCGAACTCTGCAAGGCGGCGCCAATGCAGCGGGGAGAGCGGGGAGAGCAAAAATGGGTCACGCTGTGTGTTTGCGATAGCGGTGGCGGCGTGCCGGCAGACGAACTGGAAACCATTTTCGAGCCCTTCTACCGTGGCCGGGGTGTCGGCAACCCGGGTGGGCATGGGCTGGGGCTGTCGATCGTGCGTCGCGCCATCGAAGCGCATGGCGGCGAAGTCAGCGCTGGCGAGGCGCCGGCAGGGGGCTTGTGCGTGATCTTTCGCCTGCCGGTGCTGCAGATCGAGTCGGCAGGCACGCCGCAACGATAGCGCCGCGGCATCCCCCCAGCACGCTCGCCTGGGGGAGTAAAATTCTTCGCTCATGCTCCCCGCCCGTTTTGTCCATCTCCGCCTCCACAGCGAATACTCCATCACCGACGGTCTGACGCGGCTCGATGGTGCGGTGGCGCGTGCCGCGGCCGATGGCATGCCGGCGCTGGCGCTGACCGATCTGAGCAACCTGTTCGGCATGGTCAAGTTCTACACGGCGGCGCGTGGGGCGGGCGTCAAACCGATCATCGGTGCCGATGTCTGGGTTACCGAAGAAAACGAAAGCGCGCTGGATGGCGCACGTGAAACGCCATCCCGGCTATTGCTGCTGGCTAAAAATCGGCTGGGCTACCTGCGCTTGTGCGAGCTGCTTACGGTAGCCTTCCTGCGGCCGCGGCGGCATGGCCGCGCCGAAATTCCGCGTTCCGCCTTCGCCGCCGGTGACAACAGCGGCTTGATTGTTCTCGCGGGTGCCCACTTCGGCGAGATCGGCCAGTGGCTGGTCGCCGGCAAGCCCGAAAAAGCATCAGCCAGCGCGCGCGCCTGGGCGGAAACGTTCCCGCACAGTTTTTATCTGGAGATCCAGCGCCCGTATGGCAGCGGTAGCCCGCAGGGCAGTAGCGAATACGTGGCACAGGAGCGGCTGCTTGCCGCCACCCTGAACCTGGCCGCCGAACTCGATTTGCCGGTGGTGGCGACCCATCCGGTGCAGTTTCTCGATGCCGACGATTTTCGCGCCCACGAGGCGCGGGTGTGCATTGCCGAAGGCTATGTGCTGGGCGACCGCCGCCGCCCGCAGAATTTCAACGCGGCGCAGTATTTCAAGACGCAGGACGAGATGGCGGCCCTGTTCGCCGACCTGCCCGAGGCGCTGGCGAACAGCGTGGAGATTGCCCGGCGCTGCAACCTGACGGTCGAACTCGGCAAGAACCGCCTGCCGGAATTTCCCATTCCGCCGGGCGTGTCGCTCGAGGACTACCTGGCCGAAATCACGCAGGCCGGGCTCGAAAAGCGTCTGGCGCAGCTCTATCCCGACCCGGCAACGCGCGCAGCCGAGCGGCCGCGCTATGCCGAGCGGCTGGCGTTCGAGATCAAGACCATCGTGCAGATGGGGTTCCCCGGCTACTTCCTGATCGTCGCCGACTTCATCAACTGGGGCAAGACCAATGGTGTGCCGGTGGGGCCGGGGCGCGGCTCGGGGGCGGGTTCGCTGGTCGCCTACAGCCTGAACATCACCGATCTCGACCCGCTGCGCTACGAATTGCTGTTCGAACGCTTTCTCAACCCCGAGCGCGTGTCGATGCCCGACTTCGACATCGACTTCTGCCAGGAAGGGCGCGACCGGGTCATCGACTATGTGCGGCAGCGCTACGGCAGCCATGCCGTCAGTCAGATCGCCACCTTCGGCACGATGGCCGCCAAGGCGGTGATTCGCGATGTCGGCCGGGTGCTCGACCTCGGCTTCAACTTTGTCGATCAGTTCGCCAAGCTGATTCCCAACGAACTGGGCATCACGCTCGCCAAGGCGCGCGAGCAGGAACCGGCAATCAACGAACGTCTGGAGCAGGAAGAAGAACTGCGCGAACTCTGGACGCTCGCCGAGAAGCTCGAAGGCCTGACCCGCAACGTCGGCATGCACGCCGGCGGGGTGTTGATCGCGCCCGGCAAACTTACCGATTTCTGCCCGCTCTATTCGGCCGACGGCGGCGCCACGGTCAGCCAGTTCGACAAGGACGACGTCGAGAAGGCCGGTCTGGTCAAGTTCGACTTCCTCGGCCTGCGCACGCTGACGATCCTTGCCGAAGCGGTGGACTTTGTCAAAGAGGTGGAAGGCGTCGACATCGCGCTGGACAATCTTCCGCTCGACGATGCCGCCGTCTATGCCGACATCTTCAAGGCGGCCAACACGACGGCGGTGTTCCAGTTCGAATCGCGCGGCATGAAAGACACCCTGGTGCAGGCGCGCCCCGACTGCCTCGAAGATCTGATCGCCCTGAACGCGCTCTACCGGCCGGGGCCGATGGACTTCATCCCGAACTTCATCAATCGCAAGCACGGCCGCGAGCGGGTCGTTTATCCGCATCCCAGCATGGAGAAAGTGCTGGGCAACACCTACGGCATCATGGTGTACCAGGAACAGGTGATGCAGACCGCGCAGGTGGTGGCCGGCTACAGCCTCGGCGGCGCCGACCTGCTGCGGCGCGCGATGGGCAAGAAGAAGATCGAGGAAATGGCCGAGCAGCGCGCCATCTTCGTCGCCGGAGCGGCCGGCAATGGCATCGACGCGCCCAAGGCGAACGAAATTTTCGACACGATGGAGAAGTTCGCCGGCTATGGCTTCAACAAGTCGCACGCCGCCGCCTATTCGCTGGTCGCCTATCAGACCGCCTGGCTGAAGCGCCACTACCCGGCCGCCTTCATGGCCGCGACGCTGTCGTCCGAAACGGCCGACACCGACAAGGTGCAGTTCTTCTTCCTCGATGCCCAGACCAATGGCATCACTTTCCTGCCGCCCGACATCAACACCGGTTTCGTGCGCTTCCGTCCGGTCGATGCCAAAACCATCCGCTACGGTCTTGGCGCCCTCAAGGGCACGGGCGAGGCAGCGCTGGCGGTGATCCTGCGCGCCCGCGAAGCCGGGCCGTTCAGCGACCTGTTCGAGTTCTGCCGCCGCGTCGACAAGCGCGCCGTCAATCGCCGCGTCATCGAATCGCTGATCCGCGCCGGTGCCTTCGATTCCGTCGACGACCATCGCGCCAAGCTGCTCGCCTCGGTCAGCCGGGCGCTCGAAGCCGCCGACCAGGCCGAGCGCCATGCCCATCAGGGTGGCCTGTTCGATGCACCCGATGGCGCGGCGCCGCAAGAAACGCACTATGTCGAGGTGCCGCGCTGGAGCGAGCGCGAACAACTGCTCAACGAGAAACAGGCACTGGGCTTTTTCCTCTCCGGCCATCCCTACAACGCCTACGCCGAAGAACTGAAATCCTTTGTGCGGCGGCGGCTGGTCGAACTCGAACCGCAACGCGAACCCACCTTGCTCGCCGGTGTGGTGCTCGGCGTGCGCACACAGATGAGCCGCCGCGGCAAGATGGCCATCGTCACGCTCGACGACGCCAGCGCCCAGGTCGAAATAGCGGTGTACAACGAACTGTGGGATGCCGAGCGTAACAAGATTCGCGAGGACGAACTGCTGCTGGTCGAAGGCAAGGTGCAGCGCGACGATTACAGCGGCGGCCTGCGCGTCACCGCCGACAAGCTGATGACGCTGGCCGAAGCGCGCGGCCGTCATGCACGTGTGCTGAAACTGGCCTTGAACGGTACGTCGAGCGACGCAACTGCCGTCCGTCTGCGTACCGTGCTGGCGCCTTATCGTGGCACCGAGCGCGCGACCGACAATGTTTGTCCGGTGCGCATCTCCTATCGCAATGCCGCAGCGGCAACCGAACTGACGCTGCCCGATGCCTGGCGCGTGCGGCTGGAGGACGGCCTCATCGCCGCGCTGAATGACTGGCTCAAGCCGGAAAATGTGCGGGTGATTTACGGCTGAACCTTGCTAACGCCGTTCCGCCAGCGCCGACTTTATTCAGCGGTGCGCGGCATGGCTGCGCCACCAGACGATAAATTCCTCCAGAGGCATGGCGGGGGCATAGAGATGGCCTTGCGCCCGATCGCAACCGAGCCGGGCAACGATGGCCGACGTTGCCGCCGTCTCGACGCCTTCAGCCACCACCAGCATGCCGAGGCGATGGGCGAGCTGCACGATGGAGGCGATGATTTCCCGGTCGCGCGCGGAAGCTTCCGCATGGCGCACGAAGCTCTGGTCGATCTTGACTTCCTGAACGGGCAGGCGCTGCAGATAGCTCATGCTTGCATAGCCCGTGCCGAAGTCATCGACGGATAACTGAAATCCGAGATTGCGCATGCTGCGCAAGACATCGATGACTTGTTCGGTATCTTCGATCATCTGGGTTTCGGTCAGTTCGAACAGCAGGCTTTCCGGAGTGACCTCCCAGGTGGCGAGGGTCTGTTTGATGAGGTCGAGCAACTCGGGGTCGAGGAGGTCGTTGGCCGACAGGTTGATCGACAGGATGACGGCGATGTTTTCAGCTTGCAGTCGATGCTGACT
The DNA here is from genome assembly GCA_002347405.1 of Rhodocyclaceae bacterium UBA2271. GTDB lineage: Bacteria > Pseudomonadota > Gammaproteobacteria > Burkholderiales > Rhodocyclaceae > Sulfuricystis. The sequence goes on from DDXB01000031.1 coordinate 50,309, forward strand.
CTGGATCGCCTGCTGCAGCATCCAGCGATTGAATGTGCTGCGCAGCCCAAGGTGTTCCACGGCGGCCAGGGTACGATCGGGCGGGATCTGCTCACCGGACTGCGACTGCCAGCGCAGCAGGGCTTCGCAACCGATGCAGCTGCCGTCGGACAAATCGATCTGCGGTTGCAGGTAGAGCGAAAGCCCCGGCGCACCTGCCAGCGCCCGCGGTAGTTCGACAAGCAGTTGCTGCTGGGCTTTGTCGATATGCTCCATGGCCGGGTCGAATGTGGCGTGCCCGCTGCCGTCGCGCTTGGCGCTCAGACAGGCAATGCGGGACGACTGGACGAGATGGCGGGGGTCCTCCCCGTCGTCGGGCAGCAGGGCACCCCCGCAGGCGACCCGCAGCACCATGAAACTGTCGACGCCGAAAGGCAGGGGGTTGGCAAACAGGGCCTCGAACTTCATCATCCCCAGCAGCAGCGGCGCACCGCTGGGCAGGTCGGGAAGGATGATCAGCCATTCCCAATGGTCTGCTGCATATACCCTGTCTTGCGGCCGCAGCGCGTTGGCCAGCTGCCGCGTGATCTCCATGCGCAGACTGCGATCGGCTTCTGGCGCAAGACGGAACAGGGCCGGATCGGGAAGAATGGCAAAACTGATAATGCCGATGCAACGCCGGGGCGCGAGCTGTTTCGCCTGTTGCGCGATTTCGGCCAGCGCGGCAGGCAGGCGGGGTAGCCCGGTGACATGATCGACGACGCGCTGGTCATCAAACCCGGTCGATGATTTCGCCGCCACGTCAGCCAAGGTAGAAGTCGGCCGGATTGATCCCGTAGGCATCCATCGGCAATGAACGGACGATGTGGTATGGCACACCGGTGCCGGTGGCGGGCTCCATGATCAAGTCAAGTGTGCGGGGCCGGCGTTCGATGGATTTGTCGGGGCCGAGCACGATCATGACGCGCGGTTTCAGCCGGCGCACCTGGTTTTGCTGGATCACCACGCCGACCTCGCCGCTGTTCAGTTCAACGAGGGTGCCGATCGGGTAAAGGCCAATGCACTGAATGAGCTGATCGACGAGCGGCGCACGGAACTTCTTGTCGCGCATGGCCATCAGTTGTTCCAGTGCGTGCTGGCTGGAAACGGCCGAGCAATAGGCGCGTTGGCGCAGCATGGCGCAATAACAGTCGATCAGTCCGGCCAGTTCGGCATGCAGGCCGAGCTTTTCCCCCTGAATGCGGCGCGGATAGCCGCTGCCGTCGATGCGTTCATGATGGCTGCCGATGATACTCAGCGCCTCATGGGAGAAATCGGGCTGGTCGAGCAGAATCTCGATGGAGCTGGCGACATGGGAGCGCATCAGGGCAAGCTCTTCGTCGGTCAGTGCTTCCTGCTTTCTGAGTAGCGACTCGGGCAGGTTGATCTTGCCGATATCCTGCATCAGTCCGACTTGTCCGAGGAGTTCCACGGTCGTCGCCGGCATGCCGAGAAAGCGGGACAGCACCATGAGATGGACGGAGACATCGACGGCATGGTCGTAGGAGTACTCGTCGGAAGAGCGCAACCGGGTCAGCCAGATCATGGCGTCTGGATTACGCTCGATAGACTCGGCCATTTCGGCTACCAGGCCGACGACCGCCTTGATTTTGTCGGAGATATTCGCATCGACCGATTGGCGGATCGACTGGAGTTTGTTCTTGACATCGTCGACCAGCGGCGCGGAATATAAAAGTTCGGCTTCGAGCTGGCTCTGGTTGTCGTGACCGAAGATTTGCGGCACGGTTTTGTTGGCGCCACGCCGCGGGGGTTTCTCGCGGAGGGTGCGGCAGACGGTGTAAAAACTGTCCGGGGCCGTCTTGACGGCGGCAGCGGGGCGGGAAGCCCGGTCGGGGTGGCGGCCATCAACTTTGTAGCGCACGGCGGCGTAATGCGGCCCGATGGAACGGCTGCGGTCGATGGTTACGGTAGCGCAGTATTGCTGCAGCTCGGCCAGCTGCGCGGCGTCGTCGACCAGGAAGCCCTGGAGCAGGAACGGCGTTTCCAGCCAGGGGCGATCCAGTTCAGTGACGAACATGCCCAGTTGGATTTGCCGGGTGGAGATGATTTCCTTCATGTCTATGGCCAAAAAATGCTCGGTCGGTAAAGAATGCGGCCATTATCCCCCTGTCGGCTAGCGGATGCTTTTCCATGGCAACGAACGCGCCAGAATTTGACGGCCGGATTCGCCCAAACACTGGCCCACGACGAATAGGATGTCACTATTCAACGGTTTGGTTAGAATAATTCCCGTTTCCTCACCACAATAACAATCGCCGCGCAGACCGGCTTTCCCATGCCTTCCAATGATGAGTCGCCTGTTATGCCAGCGCATGTTCGCGGTGATGCTTGGTTTCGCCCCTGAGATGCCAGGCCGCGAGGCTGTGAAACGCTTCCTCATTGCCTTGGGCGGCTGCGGGCTCTTCAGTCTGGGCACAGCTGCCGCTGCAGCCGAGGAAGACCCATTCCTGGCCGACCTGCCCATCGTCCTGACTCCCTCACGTCTGCAGCAGCCGCAAAACGAAGCGCCCGCCGCCGTGACGGTCATCGATCGCGCACTGATCAAGGCCACCGGTTACCGCGACATTCCGCGCCTGCTCAGGCTGGTGCCCGGCATGCAAATTGGCCAGGAACGGGGCAGCCGCCACTGGGTGACCTACCATGGCATGGGCAACGATTACCCGTCATGGATGCAGGTGCTGATCGATGGTCGCTCCGTCTATTCTCCCGGAAACCTGGACGGGGTTGATTGGAGCGCCTTGCCCATCACCATCGAGGAAATCGAGCGCATCGAGGTCGTGCGCGGCACCAATTCCGCCGCTTATGGTGCCAATGCCTTTCTCGGCGTGATCAACATCATTACGCGCGACAGCAGTGACAGCCCGGGCAAGAAGCTGGCAGTGAATTACGGCACGCGGGGCATCCGCGATCTCGGTCTGGAGTTGAGCGGCAGTGCGGGCGCCGGCAGTCTGCGCCTCAACGCCGAGACCAAGGGCGATCAAGGCTTTGCCGGCCTGCATGACGCCATGCGCTACAACGTCTTTTCCCTGCGGGGCGACCAGCGCCTGAGCAATAACGACGAGCTGATGTTCCGGCTGGCCGCCAGCGACGGCAGGCGCGGCCTGGGCTATCCCGATTCCATTTTCGGCAACAATGCCGAGCGCCGGGCCAACAGCACCAATGCCGCCCTGCATCTGCAATGGCGGCATACGCCCGGACCCAGCGAGGAATGGCTGCTGCACTATTACCGCAACCAGGACAGTACCGACGAAGCCTGGTTTGCGACCGCACCGTCCCCGCTCAACTACCAGGTGCCGCTCGACCGCAATCGCAGCAGCGTCCGCGACAATATCGAATTGCAGCATCGCCTTGCGCTGTCGGATACGCTCCGCGCCGTCTGGGGTCTGGAGGCCCGCCATGACCAGATGGATTCGGCATTTCTTTACCATGGTTCACGGCATCAGCACTCCAGCATGGCGCGCGCATTCGGTTTGCTGGAGTGGCGGTTCAATCCGGACTGGAGCCTCAATGCCAATGCCCTGATCGAAAAATTCGACAGCGATGCTCCAAAGTTTTCGCCGCGCCTGTTCGCCAACTGGCAGCTGAGTCCCGCGGATACCGTGCGTTTCGGCTATGCCCGCGCCTGGCGGCAACCCACCATGTTCGAGCGCAACGGGGATGTGCGCGCCATCTATCAGGTTAATCCGCTCCCCGCCCCACCCACCCTGCTGGTCCATCCCTATATGCCCAATCCCGACTTGCGGGCGCCGCGCATGGACAGCCTGGAATTGGGTTACCTGGGCCAATTCCCGACCTGGCGCACGCGTCTTGATGTGCGGCTGTTCATGGAACGCATCGCCGACTACATCACGCGGGTTTCGCATCCCGAAGTTACCGCCCCGCTGCTATCCGGCAGCTTGCCCTCGGCACGCTATGAAAACCAGAACTCCGCCGTGAACCTGCGCGGGGTCGAATACCAGGTGGACAGCAGTCCGCGTGCCGGCACGCGCCTGCTCTTCAGCCACACGCTGATCGATCGCGGCTCCAGCGAGCGATCGGTCCGCCAGATGACCGCGCCCTATACCGCCAGCCTGAGCTGGATTCAGGACTGGGGTGGCAACTGGTCGAGCACGCTGACTGCACTGCGCATGGGCCCGCTGGCCGGGGGGTCGGGTTTCGTGCCGACCAGCACCTATGTATCCAGACCCTATACGACGTTCGATGTGCGTTTGGCCCGCGGCATGACCTTCGGCGCCTCGGCGGTCACTGTGGCATTGACGGCGACCAATCTTGGCGGCCGCCATCAGGAAATCGCCGACCGGGCGGAACAATCCCTGCATGGCAATACCCCCGTCAACCAGACCTCGCCCATGGTCTGGCTAAGCCTCAGCATCAATCCAAAATAAGCCCGCGGTTGCGGCGCGGGACGACAATTCCTGTCCAGGTTCAGCGCTCAAGGCATGATCGTTCATGGTTTGCACGATGGCTGCGCGCGTCGGGTTCTCGACCACAGCAGACTGCAAACGACAAAGGGCAGCCGGTAGGCTATAGTTGTCGCTTCAATAGTCCTGAACACAAATCATGCTAGTTGCGCTGGTAACCCTCGTTGTGCTGATTGCTGCTGTCGGTGCCATCTATTTCCTTTTGAAAAGCATGGGGCAGGACGGCGTGGAAGTGGCTGCCCCGGGCAGTTGCAAGAGCGGCAGATGCGGTGTGCAACGCAGCACGGCAATTGCAGCAAGCTGTCGCCAGGAAGGAGATCAGTTTGGTGAAGCCGATGAACTCAAGGGGATCGCCGCCCCGGATCGCCAACACGCGGTTGAGGAACAGCAAAGCCGCCGCCTGGGCTGATCCGGCTTGCCGGCCCTGGCCGGCACGCTTTTTTTGTGCGCTGCTCCTGTCCGGAGTTTCGGCACTCGCCCTGGGCCAGCAAATCGTTCCGCTAACGATTGCCCAGGGACTCAATCATCCCTGGGCGGTCGCTTTTCTGCCGAATGGTCATTTCCTGGTATCCGAGCGCGCCGGTGCGTTCCGGGTGGTGGCGCCTGACGGGAAGATCGGCGCGCCGATTGGCGGACTGCCGGCCATTGCCGTGGGTGGCCAGGGTGGCCTGCTGGATGTGGTGCTCGACAGTGATTTCGTGCGTAACCGCACGTTGTACTTCTGTTATGCCGAACCGGCCAGCCGCGGCAATGGCAACAGCACCGCCCTGGCCAGCGCCAGACTGTCTGCCGACCTGCGCCAGCTTGAGGGGCTGCGCCTCCTGTTTTCCCAGCGCCCCAAAACAGCCAGCGAACTGCATTTTGGCTGCCGCATCGTCGAAAGCAAAACTGCCCAGGGGCAGGCCGATGGCAAACTGTTCCTGACCCTGGGCGAACGTTTCAACCGGCGTGATGACGCCCAGACACTGGATAACCACCACGGCAAAGTCATCCGCATCAACAAGGATGGCAGCGTTCCCGCAGACAACCCATTCGTCGGGCGCCCCGGTGCGCTCACCGAAATCTGGAGCTTCGGTCATCGCAACCCGCAAGGGGCAACGCTGAGTCCGCAAGGCGTGCTCTGGATGCACGAGCATGGTCCGCGTGGCGGTGACGAAATCAACCTGCCCCAACCCGGCGGCAACTACGGCTGGCCGCTGGTCAGCTTCGGCAGGAATTATGACCTCACGGCCGTGGGCGACGGCAGCTCCGCCAAAGCCGGCACTGAACAGCCACTGCATCAATGGACGCCGTCGATAGCTCCGTCAGGCATGGCCTTCGTGACCAGCGAGAAATACGGCAAGGCCTGGGTGGGCAATCTGCTGGTTGGCTCGCTGAAATTCACCCACCTGGCACGCCTCGAATTGGAGCGCCCCTATGCCGGCAAGGTCGTCAAGGAAACCCGCCTGCTCGAAGCGCTCGGCGAACGGATACGTGATGTACGCCAGGGGCCAGATGGCTTCATCTATGTCGTCACCGACAGCGCCAACGGCAAATTGATTCGCCTTGCGCCTGCGGCGGGGGTGCCGGATTAGTGATGCGACCAGAATAAGTTTGAACGCGTCACCCCGGCGCAGGCCGGGGTCCAGCAGTGGCCTCGGCAAAAGCACTGGATACCGGCTTACGCCGGTATGACACCCACTGCAGACTTCATCTGGCCGGATCAATAGCGGCCAATCGCGTCCCCTACTTCGTCAAAACCGGGTAGTCCGTATAGCCCTCGGGACCGGGTGTGTAGAACGTTGCCGGATTCGCCTGATTCAGTGGCGCCTTGGCTTTGATCCGGGCCGGCAGGTCAGGGTTGGCGAGAAAGCCGGTACCAAAGGCAACGGCATCGAGCGTGCCTGCTGCGACCGCCGCTTCGGCTTCCTCGGGCGTATAGCCCATGTTGCCGATCAACACACCCTTGTAGTTGGCCCGCACCGGAGTGACGACATCGCCCTGCTGTTTTCCGAAGAAGTCCGCACGCATCAGGTGCAGATAGGCCAGATCGAAGCGGTTCAGCTCACCTGCAAGCCATGTCGCCAGGCCGATGGGATCGCTGTCGATCATGTCGTTGTAGCTATTCAGGGGCGATATCCGCAGACCCACGCGGTCGCTGCCCCAGACCGCGCACGTCGCCGCGACAACCTCGAACAACAGGCGCGCACGATTTTCCAGGCTGCCGCCATAGGCACCGTCACGCTGGTTGCTGCCGTCGCGCAGAAACTGGTCAAGCAGATAACCATTCGCACCATGGACCTCGACACCATCAAAGCCGGCCGCCTGGGCATTCTCAGCCGCCTGCCTGAAGCCCGCGACAATGCCGGGAATTTCATCATCGCGCAGCGCGCGCGGCATCACATAAGGCCTTTTCCCCTCCGGGGTAAGCACCTCATCGCCGGCGATGGCGATGGCACTGGCGCTGACCGGTTGCGCGCCGCCATTCAGGAGTGGATGGCAGGCACGTCCGCCATGCCAGATTTGCAGGAAGATGCGGCCACCCGCCGTATGGACCGCGTCGGTAACCAGCTTCCATCCAGTAACCTGAGCCGGTGAATGGATGCCGGGCTCCATCCAGAAAGCCGAGTTGCCCGCCATCGCCATGGTCGCCTCGGCGATCAGCAGGCCAGCACTGGCGCGCTGCGCGTAATACTCCGCCATCAGGTCATTGGCGATGTGCTCACCGCCGGCGCGGCAGCGGGTCAATGGCGCCATGAAGATCCGGTTGGGTGTCGTTATCGCACCCAGGCGAAGTTCGCTGAACAAATTGGTCATCGTTTGAATTCCCGTCGGGTTGAGGTGTGGGATAGATCGTCCATGCGGCATGGGCGCAAACTTTCAAGTGCGGCCGATGATTGCTTATTCAACGTGCCGTTGCCAAAGTAGCTATGCAGAACACCAAGAATAGTGCCAGCAACGATGCTGGGGGTCGCCGGCGGCGGGAAGGGATTCTGAAGCGTTTTTTGTGGATTGATGCTGTCCGGCCGATTTTCCGTCGTTGCGGTCGCTGGCTATATCAAGATCGACTTCGGCACCCGGCCAGGAGCGGACCTACGGGATTGCACCCGAAAGCGGCTACCCGCAGATACCTTTCTCCGCTACAAGGAATCGAAGGGGCTGGTGCCTGGGACCCTGCTCCCGGGAAACAATCCACAGGCGTCTGGCATATTGGAGTTATTATACTGACAGCAAGAAATCTAAGCCATTGACAATAATGCACTTAGCACAGAATTCTCGGCGTCATCAATATCATCTGTTATACGGACCCCAGCGTCCGTGTAAACACTGTTAGAGCGCATGAGCACTCTTGCCCAACAACTTGAGAACGCCGAACGTTTGGGCACGGTTACGCAGAACGTCGGCTTTGCCTTGTGGCAGCTTCAAGAGTTGGAAGGTATTGCTGCTCAGTACTTCGTCTTGCTCGCTCAGGCCAAGAAAGGCATGGGGCTCGCGGAGGGAAACGCTCTTGTCGAGAAAGCTCAAGCCAAGACGTTCGGAACCACACTTCATCAAATTGCCAAGGCGGGTCTCATCTCGCCCGGACTTGAAGAACGTTTTGCGAAGCTCCTTGCCGAAAGAAATTGGCTAGTCCATCGCTCCCGCGCTGAAAGTCGCAGCGCGATACATAGTGACAAAGCAATGACAATCCTTGTGGGTCGGCTCGAAGCCATGGCCGATGAAGCCCTCGCATTGCTCAAGTACATCGACGTAGAAACAAGTTCCTTCGTTCAGAAACATGGAGTGTCAATGCAGTACGTTGAGAAAGTCTCCAAACAACTGTTGGAGCAATGGCATGCCGCAGATGCGCTCTAACCCATCGTTCCAGGGGGCGCTGCGCGATGAAGCCGCGCAGCGCCCCTGAACTCAGACGTTATGCCTCAGACATTACGCTTGGGAGTGAGTCTTGAGCCAGTCGCGTAGCGCCGCATTCATGCGCGTCTGCCAGCCGGGGCCAGCGGCACGGAAGGCGGCTAGGACGTCCCGGTCGAAACGGATCGTGGTCGACTCTTTGTCACTTCCAGTCGGCCGCCCACGTTGCTTACGGTATGCCTCAATTCCGGCCTGCATTTCTTCGCGCGTCAACGGCCGGTCATCCTCGTTCTTGCCGTCCCAGACATACGGCGTCGCGGCGCGTACTTTCGCCAAGTCGGTCTTGCTTTCACCGCGTTTGCGAGTGGCGTGCATCTCACTGGTTGCCATTGAAGTCCTCCTCGAGCCAGCCATGGTAAGCGCTCCTTTCCTCTTCACTCGCCGGTCGGAAGCTGACAATCCGCAGGGCATCTTCGCGAGCCGTATGCACCACTGTCAGTACCGCCAGCACATCAAACACATACGCGAACGACTGTATCCGCTGTTCGCTGCTTCGCACACTCTCCACGTCAAGGCGATAGGGACTCTCAAGCACCATCACCGCATCGACGAAGTCCAACCCATGCTTGTCGAGGTTGGTTTGCCGCTTGGCTTCGTCCCAAAGAATATGCGCGTTCAAGGGGTTTATTGTGGTAACAATAATTATGGAAGTCAAGGATTTTCGTTACTACGAAAACAGAGGCATAACCCTGCGGTCGACCCCGTTCGCTTCGCTCTCTGGACGCTGCGCGATGAAGCCGCGCAGCGCCGGTCACCTCCACGTTGAAGCTGTAGAAAAACCCCTTCCGGAATTTTCGCGATGATGCGCCAAGATAATCGACCTCGTAAAACGCCCACTGCAGGCCGATCAGCAGGCGGGGAATGGTCAAGAGACCCCCGAATTTCGGGTGGCGCAACCCGCGACTTTTTCTACAGCCTCGTTAGCCAGCATGCGCATCGCATCTCGTAGGCCGCTTTCAACATGAAATGTCTTGTTGTAGTCGCTCATCCAGTCGCCGACAGCCTATGTCACTCTTTGGCGCAGTCTGCTATCCACGCCTTGACCGTGGCCGGGCACGAGGTACAGGTCGAAAATCTCTACCAATCCGAGTTTTCGCCCTCGCTTTCCGTCAGCGAGCGCCAGAGCTATTACCACCCTCCGTTCGATTCCTCGGCCCTTCAGGCCCAGGTTCAGCGTTTGCTTTCCGCTGAAGCTCTCGTTCTTGTGTTTCCCACTTGGTGGTTTGGCTTTCCCGCCATCCTGAAGGGGTGGTTCGACCGCGTCTGGGCGCCAGGCATCGCCTACGACCACGCCACCGATCTCGGCCCGATCAAGCCAAGGCTCCACAACTTGCGCCGAGCACTTGCCATTACGTCGCTTGGGTCGCCCTGGTGGGTGGATCGCCTGATGTTGTGGCAGCCTGTGAAACGAGTACTGAAAACAGCACTTCTTGGCACATGTGCGCCCGCATGCCGGTTCGAGATGTTGTCACTCTACAAGGCAGAGCGCCTTGCTCCCAAAGAGGTTGAGGTATTCTGTTCGCGTATCGAAAGAAGGCTTGCCAAATGGCCGTAGCTCACTACCCAAGCTGCTGGCTACGGGCACGAAGCGGATATCGATCTGAAAATGACGACCGGCGCAAAGGCCGACTACCCGTCCCTCAACTTCACGAATCGCCGTCCCGCCAGCGCCGACTTTGATTCTTTCCGGTGGTGTTCAAATCCTTTGAATTCACCGCTGCCGGCCTCTACGATGACATGCTCGACCTGCGCTGCGGGCGGGTCGTTCCGCGCGCGCCGGGTTCGGTCAGCCGTGAGTTGAAGCGAAAGAACTTGGCTTACCAGTATTTTTCGAAGGCCATCTGGCCAGGAATGCCGCGGCGGTTGGTTGCGAAGCCTCGCGCCGCCAGCGATTGGCGCAGCTCGCGGGCCATTTCGGGATTGCCGCAAACCAGCACGCGCGACGTGGCGACGTCGAGTGGGCAGGCTGCCGCAGCTTCGAGGCGGCCATCGGCGAGCAACAGCGGGATGCGTTCGGCGAGCGGGGTCGCGCCCGGCTCACGGGTGACGATCGGCAGATAGGTGAGGGTGGCTTTCGCGTCGGCGAACAGTTCGCGCTGCGGTATGCCGGCAATTTCGTCGCGCCAGGCCAGTTCGGACGAGTGGCGCGCGCTGTGTGCCACGATCAGGCGTTCGTAGTTCTGCCAGACGGCCGGATCCTGGAGTATCGACAGGAAGGGCCCGAGCCCGGTGCCGCTGGACAGCAGCCAGAGGTTCTTGCCGGGAGCCAGCTGATCGACGGTGAGGAAGCCATAGCTGCCCTTCTCGACGCACAGCGCGTCGCCGATGCGCAAGTGCTTCAGTTGTTCCGAGAACGCGCCGCCCGGCACCAGCACGGCGATGAATTCGAGGAAGTCGTCATAGGCCGCCGAGGCCACGGAGAAGGGGCGCCAGACCAGGTCGTCTGCCGCGCCCAGCCCGAGCCGCGTGTAGTGCCCCGGCGTGAAGCGAAAGCTGCGATAGCGCGTGGTGCGGAAGGACACCAGACTCGACGTCCAATAGCGGATCGACAGGATGCGCTCGATGGTCCATTTGTCCCCGCGGGCGGGTTCGTTGCGCTTGGCGGGAATTTGCAGGCCGGGTTCTTCGTTGGCGCCCATGATGTGGCTCCTTGAGTGTCTCCTTGAGTGGCGGATTCGCGGTTGCCGCGAAATCCCCAACAGATCGACGCCATCAGCCTACGGCAAACTCCAGCCAGCGCCGGTGGCGTCTGCATGACATGGTTGTTTGTGGCCGCCAGCCAGGCAGCTTGTCATTTCTTGCCGGGACCACCCGGGCAGGGTCAGTGCTGCAAGACCGAATGATCGAGGATGGACTTGTAGGAATCAATGAAGTCCTCGAATTCTTCCTGATTGTGTTCTTGCGTCAGGAATGTTTCGAATTCACCGCGCATGCGGTCGGCTGTCGCGCCACGCAACAAACCCATCCGTCCATGGCGCTTGTCGAGAATCTCCAGGGCGTCATGCCCCGGGTAATCGATCACGTAAAGTAGTGGGTTGTTGAAGAGGACATTCATGGCGATAACTCCTTTGTCTGGTTACGGACTAGATGCGGCCGATAAATCCGGAATCAAGACCTGGACGGGGCCTGAGATCAGTAACCGGCGCCGCGTTCCACTGGCGATCTTTTACGCCGGCGTTGCCGCCAGCAGTCCGCGCAAGACGTAAGGCAGGATGCCGCCGTGGCGCAGGTATTCCACTTCAATCGGCGTGTCCACCCGCAGTTGCAGCACCACCTGCTGTCGCGTGCCGTCCCGCCGCACTATCTCCAGTATGACCTCCTGGCGCGGACTGAGTTCGCCATCAACGCCGAGCAGATCGAATTCCTCGTCGCCGGTAATCCCCAGCGTGTCGACGCTGTCACCCGCGCCGAACTGCAACGGCAGCACGCCCATGCCGACCAGGTTGGAGCGGTGGATGCGCTCGAAGCTCTGCGCCACCACGGCGCGCACGCCGAGCAAGCGCGGGCCCTTGGCGGCCCAGTCGCGACTGGAACCGGTGCCGTATTCCGTGCCGGCGAACACCAGGGTCGGCGTGCCGGCCGCCTGGTACTGCATCGCCGCGGCATGGATAGCCATCAGTTCGCCGCCCGGCTGGAAACGCGTGAGTCCGCCCTCGACGCGCGAGCCGTCGGCATTGGCCGCCAGCATCAGGTTGCGGATGCGCACGTTGGCGAAGGTGCCGCGCATCATCACCTCGTGGTTGCCGCGGCGCGAACCGTAGCTGTTGAAATCGCCGACGGCGACCCCCAGTGCCAAAAGGTATTCGCCGGCCGGCGAGGCGGCCTTGATCGAGCCGGCCGGACTGATGTGGTCGGTGGTCACCGAATCGCCGAAAACCGCCAGTGCGCGGGCGCCGCGAATCGCCGACACCCGGTCCGGCTCCAGCGCGAAGCCGGCAAAGAAGGGCGGCTCGGCGATGTAGCTCGACGGCTCCCAGGCATAGGTCTGGCCGGCGTCGACCGGGATATCGTTCCACAGCGGGTTGCCGCGGGCAAAATCGGCGTAGAGCGCGCGGTAGGTCGCCGGGTCGGTGGCGTGATGCATGGCCGCGGCGATTTCCTGGCTGCTCGGCCAGACGTCCTGCAGCAGCACCGGCCGGCCGTCGCGGCCGATGCCCAGCGGCTCGCGCGCGAGGTCGATATCGACGCGGCCGGCAATGGCGAAGGCCACCACCAGCGGCGGGCTCATCAGGAAGTTGGCTTTCAGCGCCGGGTGGATGCGCGCCTCGAAATTGCGGTTGCCCGAGAGCACCGCGGCACACACCAGGTCGTGCGCGGCGATCGCCGCTTCGAGCGGCGCCGCCAGCGGCCCGGCGTTGCCGATGCAGGTGGTGCAGCCGTAGGCGACGACGCGAAAACCCAGGGCTTCGAGATCGCCCAGCAGGCCTGCTTTCGTGAGGTATTCCGTGACAACGCGCGAGCCCGGCGCGAGCGAGGTCTTGACCCGCGGCCCGACCTTGAGCCCGAGCGCCACAGCCTTCTTTGCCAGCAGGCCGGCGGCAAGCATGACACCGGGGTTGGAGGTGTTGGTGCAGGAGGTGATCGCCGCGATCAGCACGTCGCCGTGGCCGATATCCGTCGCCGTGGGCTTGAAAGTCGGCGCTGGCGAGACGGCGACCAGCGCAGGGTCGACCTGCGAATGGTCGGCCATTTCGACTTCATTGCGCACTGCCGGTTCGCCGCCGGGCGCCAGGGCATGCCCATGTACTTCAGCCGCCACAGCGCCCAGCGGCTGACGTTGCGCCATCTCCTGCGCGTTGCGGCCATAGCCGTTTTTTGCCACGGGCAAAGAAAATAATTCGCCGAAGCGCCGGCCGAGGTCGGACAGGTCGATGCGGTCCTGCGGGCGCTTGGGGCCGGCGACACCGGGCCGGATCGTGGCCAGATCGAATTCGATTTCCGCGCTGTAGTCGATCGCGCCGGCGGCCGGCATGCCGAACAGGCCCTGCGCCGTGAAGTAGGCCTGGAAGGCGTCGATCTCCGCGGCGCTGCGTCCGGTGGCCGCGAGATATTTCACGGTCTCGGCGTCGGGCGGGAAGAAGCCCATCGTTGCGCCGTATTCGGGCGCCATGTTGGCGATGGTGGCGCGGTCCGGCAGGGTCAGCGAGGCGGCGCCTGCGCCGAAGAACTCGACGAATTTGCCCACCACCTGCGCCTCGCGCAGGCGTTCGGTGACATGCAGCACCAGATCGGTGGCGGTGACGCCCTCCGCCAGACGCCCGCGCAGATGCACGCCGACCACGTCGGGCGTGAGAAACACCAGCGGCTGGCCAAGCATTCCCGCCTCTGCCTCGATGCCGCCCACGCCCCAGCCGACCACGCCGAGGGCGTTGATCATGGTCGTGTGCGAATCGGTGCCGACCAGCGTGTCGGGATAGGTGATGCCATCCTTCTGCAACACGCCGCGCGCCAGGTATTCGAGATTGACCTGATGCACGATGCCGATGCCCGGCGGCACCACGCGGAAGGTATCGAAGGCCTGCATGCCCCACTTGATGAAGCGGTAGCGCTCGGCGTTGCGGCGAAACTCCATGCGCATGTTGAGGTCGAGCGCGTCGACCACGCCGTAGTGGTCGACCTGCACCGAGTGATCCACCACGAGGTCCACCGGCACCAACGGCTCGACGCTCTTGGGGTCCTTGCCGAAACGCTGCGCCACAGAGCGCATCGCCGCCAGGTCGCACAGCAGCGGCACGCCGGTGAAGTCCTGCAGCACGATGCGGGCGACGACGAAGGGGATTTCGGCCGTGCGCGCGGCGTTCGGCTGCCACGCGGCCAATTGGCGCACATGGTCGGCGGTTACCTTCTGTCCGTCGCAATTGCGCAACACGGCTTCGAGCACGATGCGAATCGACACCGGCAAGCGCGCGATGTTGCCCAGGCCGGCAGCTTCCAGCGCGGCAAGTGCGTAGTAGCGCGAGGTCTTGCCGGACGCCAGTCGGAACTCCTGCAAGGCAGCAAACGTATCCTGGGGCATGGTCGTCTCCGTTTTTGTTGTGTGCAAATTGATTCATCGGCGAGTAGACCCAGCTTAGACGCTCTCGATCACGATGAACAGTGCCTGGGCTGCCGCCTGGGTGGCCACCATGTCCCGTTACGCATATTCAGCCTAAGATGTGAAGGTCCACCGCGCAGGAGAATGCCCATGACCTTTTTTATAGTAGTGACTTCGACTCTCCCGAGTGCACCATGAGCGCCACGCGTACGGAATACGATTCCTGCGGCCCCATGGAAGTTCCCGCCGACCGGCTGTGGGGAGCGCAGACGCAGCGTTCAATCGCGTTCTTCGCCATCTCCTGTGAGCGCATGCCCGAGGAAATCGTGCGCGCGCTGGCCACCGTCAAGGCGGCCTGCGCGCGGGTCAATCGCGATCTGGGCCTGCTGCCGGCAGACAAGGCGGCGGCAATTGTCACAGCGGCCGAGGAAGTGCTGCTTGGCCAGCATGAGCTGGAGTTTCCGCTGTCGGTCTGGCAGACCGGTTCCGGCACGCAGAGCAACATGAACATGAACGAGGTGCTGGCCAATCGCGCGTCCGAACTGCTTGGCGGCGAGCGCGGCATTCGACGCGTTGTCCATCCCAACGACGAGGTGAATCTGGGCCAGTCGTCGAACGACATCTTCCCCACCGCGATGCACCTCGCCGCCGTGCTGGGCATTGCGCGCCGCCTGCTGCCGGCACTCGGCCGCCTGCGCGCCGCGCTGGCGACGAAGTCCACCGAGTTCGCCGCCATCATCAAGATCGGCCGCACCCATTTGCAGGATGCGACGCCGCTGACCCTGGGGCAGGAATTCTCCGGCTACGTGGCCCAGCTCGAGCACGCCGAGTCGGTGATAGTCGCCGCGCTGCCCTCGCTCTATCCGCTGGCAGTCGGCGGCACGGCGGTCGGTACCGGCCTCAACACGCATCCTGAATTCGGCGCCCGCGTTGCGGCGGACCTGGCGCAGGGCAGTGACCTGCCCTTCGTCAGCGCCGCCAACAAGTTCGCCGCACTGGCCAGCCACGACGGTCTGGTTGCCGCGCACGGCGCGCTGAAGACGCTGGCGGTGGCGCTGATGAAAATCGCCAACGACATCCGCTGGCTGGCCTCGGGGCCGCGCTCGGGACTGGGCGAAATTGGCATCCCCGAAAACGAACCGGGCAGTTCGATCATGCCGGGCAAGGTCAACCCGACCCAGTGCGAAGCGCTGACCATGGCTTGCTGCCAGGTCATGGGCAACGATGTCGCGATCGGCATTGGCGGCGCTGCCGGCAATCTTGAACTCAATGTGTATAAGCCGCTGATCGCCCACAATTTCCTGCAAAGCCTGCGTCTGCTGGCCGACGGCATGCAGAGTTTCGAGGCGCATTGCGTGCGCGGCATCGTCGCCCAGCGCGAGCGCATTGCCGAATTGCTGGAACGTTCCCTGATGCTGGTGACCGCTTTGGCGCCGCACATCGGTTACGACCGCGCTGCGGCGATCGCCAAGCGCGCGCACCAAGAGGGCAGCACGCTGCGCGCGGCGGCACTGGCCTCGGGTGACGTTACGGCGGAGCAATTCGACTGCTGGGTCAGGCCTGCGGACATGATCGGCGGCAGCGGCGACTGAGGAGCGGCGTTCCTCAGTCGGAACTCGCCGATCCGCCATCCGCAGCGCGTGTGCGCTGGCGGAACAGCCTGCCGGCACCAGCGCCGCCGCAGCCAAAACCGTGGGCTCAAATATTGCGGGTCTGCTTGATCATGTCGTGCGCCAGTTGAATCTCTTTGGCCTTTTCGGTTGCTATGGCAATCATGTCTGCCGGCAATCCTTGACCGATCAATTTGTCCGGGTGGTACTGGCTGATCAGCTTGCGGTAGGCACGCTTGATTTCCTGGTCGGTATGGTCTTTGGTGACCCCTAGCGCCTTGTAGGCATCATCCAGTGCGGCAGCTGTACTGGGTTTTCCTCCCGCGAAGTGGGACTGGTTCTGCACCATGTCCATCAAGTGCTTGAAGTCGGCCGGGGTATAGCCAAGATGACCGGATAACTCAGCGAGCAGAGTTTCTTCTGCTGAATGCATATGGCCATCCGCCAGTGCCATCGTGATCAGATAAACCAGCAATATCTTCTTCAGTTGCCGGGTTTGGCCGCACACGGACATGAAACGCGCGTAAATCGGCTCGATGGCAAAATCCGGACTGGCACCCTGCTTGAACAACTCGATCGCCAGCGTGCGATGTTCAGGGGTCATGCCCAACTGCTTGATCATCCCCTCGGCATGCGCAATCTCCTCGGGTGAAACGCGCCCATCGGCCTTGGCAAGCTTGCCCATCGAGACGAACATCGTTTCGAGAAAAACGGCTTGACGCTGCGCATTCTGCAGCGGGTTGATGCCGCCAGGACCATAGTCCCTGAGGCGGTCGATCAATGACCCGACAAACAGGCCCAACAGCGCGCCGACAAAGCCGAAGAAATAATAGCCGACGATCAATGCAATGAACTTGAACAAGACGACTCCAGAATGTGGTGGGGGTTACCAGAAGCTCATGATTGACTTCCTTCTCATCCCCGGTTTATGCGACTTCCTTTGGGTATGCTACCAATCAAGTGTGTGCGGGGAAACCATCGAGCATGGCCCGGTCGAATCGACACACCACTGTTTGCATACAGATAAATACACCGATATCGCAGTCAGGCCAATGGAAGCGGAAGTCTGTCGCATCGGCAGGTCGGTCATCTGAGCGGCTGCTCCGCTCTGAAATCTGCCGGATGGCCTACGCGAGCAATTCGGCCTTATGTGGAGCTCAACATAAGGCCGCGTTTGAGACGTGCAAGGCAATCCCGCTCGCCAGCTTGTTTTGCAAGTGCCGTATTCGATGCGGTGCATTACATACGCACTGCGGGGCACGCCGTCGCGCCAGCGCCGACTTTTATCCTTACCGGCGCTGCTCGAATCCGCTGAACTCAGTTGCCACCTGAGCGCTGCCGATCTCTACGGCGACATGCTCGACTTGCGCCGCGGGCGGGCCGCGCCGCGCCCAGTTCATGATGGCGGCAACTTGTTCGTCGCTGCCGGCGACCATGGCTTCGACGCTGCCGTCGTTGCGGTTCCTCACCCAGCCGGTGACGCCCAGGCGCTCGGCTTCCTGCGCCATGCTGGCGCGATACCAGACGCCTTGCACGCGGCCGGTGATGATGAGGTGGCGCACTTCCCTCATTTGACTTTCATGCCGGGCGTGGCGCCGGAATCGGGGGAAAGCAGGAAGAGTCCTGCAGTTTCGCCGTTGGGGTCGGAGGCGGCGAGCACCATGCCTTCGGACATGCCGAACTTCATCTTGCGCGGCGCGAGGTTGGCGACCATTACGGTGTGCCGACCGACCAGCGTGGCCGGGTCATAGGCCGACTTGATGCCGGCGAACACCTGCCGGGTGCCCAGCGGGCCGAGGTCGAGGGTGAGCTTGAGCAATTTTTCGGCGCCTTCGACGTGGCTGGCGTCGGCGATGCGCGCGATGCGCAGGTCGACCTTGGCGAAGTCGTCAATCCCGATTGTCGGCGCGGATGCGCCGCCGTTCTCAAGCTCTCCCCTCGTGGGAGAGGGCTGGGGAGAGGGGGTGACAGCCTGCTGCTGGTGCACGGCATGGCGCTGCTGCGAATGGGGCTGTGGCGCGGGTGCCGTCGGGGTTGCCCCAGTTGCGCCCAACGATTCGCGATTGGCGGCGAGCAGCGCTTCGATCTGTTTGCCCTCGATGCGCGTCATCAGGTGCTCATAGGGGTTGATCAGGTGGCCGGGCGGCAGCAGGTGGCCGGCGTCATGCCAGTGCAGCGGGGCGACGTTGAGAAACTCCTCGGCGCGCTGCGCCAGCTTGGGCAGCACCGGCTTGAGATAGAGCGTCAGCAGGCGGAAGGCGTTGATCAGCACGGTGGCGACATGGTGCAGCCGTGCTTCGTTCTCCGGTGCCTTGGCAAGCACCCAGGGCGGGTTCTGGTCGACGTACTGGTTGACCTGGTCGGCCAGCGCCATGGTGCGGCGCAGGGCGCGTGCGTAGTCGCGCGCTTCGTAGTGACCGGCGATTTCCTCGGCGGCTTCCCTGAGGCCGGGCAGGTCGGTGGCGAATGCGTCATTCAGGTGCGCGTGCAGCAGCTTGCCGGCAAAGCGTTTCTGGATGAAGCCAGCGGCGCGGCTGGCGATGTTGATGTATTTGCCGACCAGGTCGGAATTGACGCGGCTGACGAAGTCGTCGAGATTGAGGTCGAGGTCTTCCATCGAGCCGTTGAGCTTGGCGGCGAAGTAGTAGCGCAGCCATTCCGGATTCAGGCCCTGGGCGAGGTAAGACTCGGCGGTGATGAAGGTGCCGCGCGACTTCGACATCTTGGCGCCATCGACGGTCAGGAAACCGTGGGCGAAGACGTTGGTCGGCGTGCGGTAGCCGGCGTGCTGCAGCTCGGCCGGCCAGAACAGGGCGTGGAAGTAGAGAATGTCCTTGCCGATGAAGTGATACAGCTCGGCGCTGGAGTCGGGCTTCCACCAGGCGTCGAAATCCAGTCCCTTCTGCTCGCAGAGATTTTTGAACGAGCCCATGTAGCCGATCGGGGCGTCGAGCCAGACGTAAAAATACTTGCCCGGCGCGCCGGGAATCTCGAAGCCGAAATAGGGTGCGTCGCGCGAGATGTCCCAGTCGGTGAGCTTGTTTTCTCCTTCGACCCCCAGCCACTCCTGCAGCTTGTTGGAGGCCTCGCTTTGCAGGCGGCCCTGCTGCGTCCATTGCCGCAGAAAAGTCTGGCAGCGCGGGTCGGAGAGCTTGAAGAAATAGTGATCAGACGACTTGAGTTCGGGCTTGGCGCCGGAAACGGCCGAGAGCGGATTCTTCAGGTCGGTGGGCGCATAGGCGGCGCCGCAGGCTTCGCAGCTGTCGCCGTACTGGTCCGCCGCACCGCATTTCGGGCATTCGCCCTTGATGTAGCGGTCCGGCAAAAACATCTTCTTGACCGGGTCGTAAAACTGCTCGATGGAACGCACCTCGATGAGGCCGGCGGCCTGCAGCTTCCGGTAAATGTCTTCGGCATAGAAGCGCGTCTCGTCGGAGTGCGTCGAATGGTAGTTGTCGAAGGCGACATGAAAGCCGGTGAAGTCGCGCAGATGTTCGCCATGGACGCGGCGGATCAGTGCCTCCGGCGAAATGCCTTCCTTCTCGGCGCGCAGCATGATCGGCGTGCCATGCGTGTCGTCGGCGCAGACATACCAGCATTCATGGCCGCGCAGCTTCTGGAAGCGCACCCAGATGTCGGTCTGGATGTATTCGACGAGGTGGCCGAGGTGGATGGCGCCGTTGGCGTAGGGCAGGGCGGAGGTGACGAGAATCTGGCGCGGTGTCATGGTGGCGGCTTTATGATGAATTTACCGGCGCATTCTAGCGCCGTCCCCCTATTGACGCCGTCCCCGTGTCACGCGGCGTGACGGCTGATGCCGTCCCCATATTGGCGGCGCGACGGCTGACGCCGTCCCGCCAGCGCCGACTTTTACATGCACAACCAGGCCGCCAGACCACCACCCGGCCGTGGTTCAAGCCGGACCTCCCAGTGGTTGGCGCGCGCCAGTTCGCGCACGATGGCGAGTCCGAGTCCGGCGCCGCCGGTGGCCGGGCTGCGTGACGGGTCGAGGCGGTGGAAGGGTTGGAACATCGCTTCGACCTGGTCGGGCGGGATGCCCGGGCCACGGTCGAGCACGCCGATGCGGCACTGCGTGTCATCGGTTTCACAGACCAGTTCCACTGGCGCCGCCGGAGCATGGCGCAGCGCGTTTTGCAGCAGGTTGCCGACGGCGCGCCGCAAGGCGCGCGGCGGAATGCTGCGCTGACAGGGCGGGCAGCTTACGGTGACGCAGCGCTCCGGCGTGGCAAAGTCGGCGGCGAGATCGCCCAGCCAGTCGGCAAGGTCGACCGTGACGGGCGGTTCGCGTTCCAGTCCGCGTGCCAGATCAAGCAGGGAACCGATCAGCCCGTTCATTTCCTCGATGTCGTTTTCCAACTGCGCAATCAGCGCCGGCGTCGGGTCGAGCTTCAGCAGTTCCAGCGCCAGGCGCATGCGCGCCAGCGGGGTGCGCAGATCATGCGAGACGCCAACCAGCAGGGTGGTGCGTGCCTGC
This sequence comes from Rhodocyclaceae bacterium UBA2271, assembly GCA_002347405.1. Classification (GTDB taxonomy): domain Bacteria; phylum Pseudomonadota; class Gammaproteobacteria; order Burkholderiales; family Rhodocyclaceae; genus Sulfuricystis. The sequence goes on from DDXB01000031.1 coordinate 70,799, forward strand.
AGCAGTTCGCGCACCTGGCGTGCCATGGCGTTGAAGCGGCCGGCCAGCGCCGCCAGCTCGGTCGGGCCGGTTTCCGGCAGCAGTTCCGGACTTTCGCCCTGGCCGATGCGCGTCGCCGCCTGCTCCAGCCGCGCCAGCGGCGCCGTGATGCGGCGCGCCAGCCAGACGGCAACGCCGCCGGCCAGCGCCAGGCCGCCGAGCAGGGCAATCAGCAGGGCGGTCCACGGCTGGGCGGCGATGCGATGTTCCGCTACTCCGACCGCCAGATGGCCGTTGCCCGCCGGCAGGTAGGTCCAGTACCAGGTTGCGTTACCGACGTTTTCGCGCACCAGATGCTGTCGCGTGCCGCTGCGGTTGGCCAGCGCATCTTCCAGCAGATAGAAGTAAGGTGGGTGCCATTCATCGATTCCCCCGCCAGGTGACTCGGCGCGCAGCGCCAGTGCGTGGTTCGCCAGCAGTTCGAGCTCGAAATCGCCCCGCGTTTGCGGCGGTAGTTCGGCCCAGGTTTGCGCCGACAGGATCATCAGCCCCGCCAGGTCGTCAGCCGAGCGCCGCGCCAGCGGCAGCATCAGGTACACCGACAGGACGAGCGCGGCCAGCAACTCGATCAATATGAAAGCGGCAGCGAGCAGCAGCGTGTTCTGCCGCGCCAGGCTGGTCGGTTTTTTCACTGTCAGCCTTCCCGGTGGCGGGCGCTAACCCTGATCGCCGCGCGGCGTGAACAGATAGCCCTCGCCACGCACGGTGCGGATGTAGGCGGGCGCGGACGGATCGGTTTCGATCTTGCGGCGCAGGCGCGTGACGCGGATGTCGATGCTGCGGTCGAAGGGGTCGCGGTCATAGCCCTTCAGCAGGTCGACCAGCGTGTCGCGCGAGAGCACGCGGTTGGGCCGGGCGAGAAAGGCGGCGAGCAGGTCGAATTCGGCCCCGGTCAGCCGGATTTCCACGCCGTCCTTCAACAGGCGACGACTGGCGAGGTCGAGGCTGAAAGGGCCGAATTGCTGTTGTGGCGGGAGGGGGGCGGCGGCAATCTGCGCGGCTGATGCGGACTGGCCGCGCCGCAACAGGGCGCGCAAACGTGCCAGCAGTTCGCGCGGGCCGAACGGCTTGGCCAGATAGTCGTCGGCGCCGACTTCGAGGCCGATCACCCGATCCACTTCCTCGCCGCGCGCCGACAACATCAGGATCGGCACCGTCGATTGGGCGCGCAGCAGGCGCGTCAGCGCCAGCCCATCCTCGCCCGGCAGCATCAGGTCGAGGACGATGGCGTCGGGCATGCCGTCGGTCAGCGCGGCACGCATGGCCGTGCCATCGCCGACCGCCGCGACGCCAAAACCGTTCGCGACCAGATAGGTGCTCAACAATTCCCGCAGGGCTGGGTCGTCATCGACGATGAGGATGCGCGGAAGCGCGGAAGTGGCCATGCGGCCAAGTGTAACGCCTGGGCTGGCCGGCCAGAGCAGCCGGATACGCAGCGATACCCATGGAAACAAACGGAAACAGTCAGAGACGGGCGGGACATGGCACTGTTACGCCCCGCGCAGATGATGAGAACACCGGAACACGGAAACCATGAATACCAAAACTTTCACTCTTCAACTATGTCTGCTCGCGCTGACTTTGCCCGCATGGGGACAAACTCCCCCTGCGGCGTCCGAAGCCCGCACTGCACGGCCCTTGAATCTTTCACTGCCCAAGGATGTCATTCGCTCGACCCCTACCCCCTTTATGGGCGAAGTGGCGGATGACACGGTGGCCCGCAATCTGCGACCGGAATCTGGGCGTTTGCCCTACGGCAGCGGTTACGAAGCCCGTCAGCGTGAAAGCAACTCGGGGGCCGGCGCAGGCTGGGGCAACGGCGAGGGTGGCAGAAGCCCCGGCGCTGGCAGCAGCAGTGGTCGCGGCAGCGGCACCAGCGGCAGTGGCGGAGGTGGTGGCAGAGGTGGTGGCGGTGGTGGACGTGGGCGGTAACGACATTTCATTCATTGCAGAGGAGAAACACCATGAATACATTGAAAATACTTGCGATAGTGCTGGTTTCCGCCAGCATGACGACTGCGGCTTTTGCTCGGGGCGGTGGCGGCGGTGGCGGCGGCATGGGGGGCGGTGGTGGCGGCATGGGCGGCGGTTCGGGTGCTGGCATGGGCCAGGGCTCGGGACAGTCCCAATCCGAAAATCAGTACCGCAACCAGAGCGGTCAGGGTGCCGGGCAGGGCACGCAAACCCGGACCCAGACGCGCACCCAGACGCGCGATCAGTTCGGCAATCCGACCGGACAGCCGGCCCAGACACGCGACCGTGACCGGATTCACGTACCGGCTACCGCACCGACCAACTGAGTTTCCCGCTAATTAGCCTGACCTCGACCCCGACCCAATGCAGCCGCAAGGCTGCCGGTCAGGTCGGGCGGGTTGCCGTTTCGAGCGCAGCCAGCCAGGCCAGTGCCTGTTCGCGCGTTGCGCCGCACATTTCCGCGGACGGCTGGAGACCCGCGCAACAGGCAGGTCGTTCCGGCCGGCCAAACAATCCACAGCGCAGTTCACCGGTCAGGTGGCGGCAGGCGACCCCGGCCGGCTTGCCCAGCGACGAGATCGACGGGGCGATGCAGCACGCTGCACAGCCTGGTCGACAGGCCAATGCCGTAGCGCCAGTCCCGAAAAGGGGATTCCCTTCGGTCAAGCCGACTTTGATCAGATGCCTGGATTCCATGGCGCCATTGTCGCGCCCCGGACAGATGGATGCCAGTCTTGAATGTTCCGGCAGGCGCCCCCAACTTGTGACAATTCGAGCCTGATAAAATTACTCAGGCAATTTTCCCCACCACGTCCACCAAGAGGTTTTTCCCATGTCTCTCACCGAACAATCCATCCAGACGGCCCTGCAAACGGTGGTCGATCCCAATACCGGCAAGGATCTCATCACCACCCGCAGCGCCAAGAACATCAAGATCAGCGGCGCGGATGTTTCTGTTGATGTTGAGTTGGGCTACCCGGCCAAGAGCCAGATCGAGCCGATCCGGCAAGCGGTGATCGCTGCCATCAAGGGTGTGGCCGGCGTCGGTATGGTCACGGCCAACGTTTTCCACAAGATTGTTTCGCATTCGGTGCAGCGAGGCGTCAAACTGATTCCCGGCGTCAAGAACATCATCGCCGTAGCCTCGGGCAAGGGGGGTGTCGGTAAATCGACGACCGCCGTCAACCTGGCGCTGGCGCTCGCTGCCGAAGGCGCGAACGTCGGCATTCTCGACGCCGATATCTATGGCCCGTCGCAGCCGCAAATGCTCGGCATTGCCGACAAGCAACCCGAATCCACCGACGGCAACAAGCTCCAGCCGCTGAAGGCCCATGGTATTCAGGCCATGTCGATCGGTTTCCTGATCGATCCCGAACAGCCGATGGTCTGGCGCGGCCCGATGGTGACCCAGGCGCTCAACCAGTTGCTGGGCGACACGAACTGGCAGGACCTCGACTACCTGGTGGTCGATCTGCCGCCCGGCACGGGCGACATCCAATTGACGCTGGCGCAGCAGGTGCCGGTGACCGGCGCGGTGATCGTCACCACGCCGCAGGACATCGCCCTGCTCGACGCGCGCAAGGGATTGAAAATGTTCGAGAAGGTCGGCATTCCGATCCTCGGTATCGTCGAGAACATGAGCATCCACATCTGCTCGAAATGCGGCCACGAAGAGCACATCTTCGGTTCCGGCGGCGGCGACAAGATGTGCAAGCAATACGATGTCGAAATGCTGGGCGCCTTGCCGCTCGACATGACGATCCGGGTGCAGGTCGATGGCGGCACGCCAACCGTCGTTTCCGACCCCGCTGGCCGCGTGGCAGAAATATACAAAGGCATCGCCCGCCGCATCGCCGTCAAGATCGCCGACCAGGCCAAGGATCACAGCGCGAAATTCCCGAGCATCGTGATTCAGAACACCTAACTTTCATGGTCGATTGCGTCATCCCCCGTGCATGAAATACGCAAAAGGCAAATGACGCCCCCCACCCCCAGCCCCCGCCCCGGGGCGGGGGGCAAAGTTTGTTCGCTGCGATCACGGGATCACTCGGCGTCAAATGGCGTATTTCAAGTTATCGACCATAAAAGTTAGTACCTTGCATATTCAAATGATATGTTTGAAAATGCGATGATGAAACGCCACACGCTTCCCCTGTTGAACGAGCTGCTCGGTCTATTCCCCTGCGTCGCCATCGTCGGTGTCAGGCAATGCGGCAAGACGACGCTGCTCAAGGAATTACTGCCCGGGTGGAAGATTCTCGACCTGGAGAAACTTGCCGACCTTGATGCCGTTGCGCGCGACCCCGACTTGTTCCTGCGACTCAACCCGGACCGGATCGCCATCGACGAATGCCAGTTGTTACCGGCAATGTTCGCGGCGTTACGGGTGGGCATCGATAGTGACCGCGCCCGGCCGGGCCAATTCGTTATTACCGGGTCCAGTTCGCCGGAGTTGCTTGCGGCCATTTCTGAAAGCCTGGCGGGGCGTGTCGCACTTATCGAAATGGGGCCGCTGTCGCTGGCCGAGGCCCATGAGTTGCCGCCTGCGCCGCTTTACCGGCTCATCGAAGATCGCGCGCCCATTGTCGAACTTGCGGAACTGTTGCCGCGTCTGAGTCTCGATCAGATCGGTAATTATTGGATGCGGGGCGGCTATCCGGAACCATGGCTGAAAAATACATCGCGTTTTCGCAAACTGTGGATGCAGAACTATCTGCAAACCTATCTCGACCGCGATCTGCCGCGCCTGTTTCCCGCCCTCGACCGGCAGAAATTTCGCTTGTTCGTGCAAATGCTGGCGCAGTTGTCGGGCAGCATCATCAACTATTCCGAGGTGGCGCGGGCGCTGGGTGTCTCGCAACCGACCGCGCGCGATTACTTTCACATTGCGCATGGCACGTTTTTGTGGCGCCATCTGCCGGCGTATGAAAAGGATGCCACCAAACGGGTGGTGAAGCATCCCAAGGGCTACCTGCGCGACAGCGGCTTGCTGCACTATTTGCTGCACCTGCGCGACCGGGATGAGTTGATGGCACACCCGCGCATGGGGCAATCCTGGGAAAGTATGGTGATAGAAACCCTGCTGCGCGGACTTGCGGCGGCGGGAGTGGATCATCGCGCCTATCATTACCGCACTGGCGCGGGTGCCGAAATCGATCTGGTACTGGAAGGCGAGTTTGGTTTGCTGCCCGTCGAGATCAAGCACACCCAGCATGTCGATGCGCGCTCTCTGCGGGCGTTGCGCGATTTTGTCGCCGAGCGTGGTTGCCGCTATGGCATCGTGATCAACAACGATGAGACGCCACGTCGGATCGACGAGAAAATTATCTGCCTACCCTGCGCCGCGCTGTGACCGCGGGCCGCAAAAAGTCGGCGCTGGCGTCAGTTTCCGCCAGTTACGCGAAACACACAATTTGACGCCGAGTAACCACCCAGGAAGTTGGGGTAATATTCCCGAACGAAATAGTTGGGAAATGAACCATGAATTTCACGCCGCCAATCCACTTCCACGTTGCCCCGCCATGCGCTGAAAAGCGGGCGGGGGTGGCGTATTGCCCGCATTGGCCGCGTTGACGAATAGCGGCGCAACGATTCTGAAGCGCGCCCTTCTGTCGGTCGTGTTGTGCGTTGGCTGGCCGGTCGCCGCCACCCATGCCACCGAGACGCTGGTTTTCACCCCGCTGCCCCAGGAAAGTCCCGAGACCGTCGTCGCGCAGTGGAAGCCCTTGCTCAACCAGGTCGGAAAGGCGCTGGGCGTCACCGTGCGGATCGAATATTTGGCGAACTATGGCGAAATTATCGACAAGTTCCGCGCTGGCAAGATCGACCTGGCGCAGTTGGGCCCACTGTCCTACGTTGTCTTGCGGGAAACGTTTGAACCTGTTGCTCCGCTCGTTCATCTCAATGAGAGCGACGGCCGGGCGGGCTACACCTGCGCGCTGGTCGCGCCGGCCGAGTCAAAGCTGGCGGCGCGCGATCCCAAGAACCCCCTCAAGAACCCCATGAACATCAAGGGCAGGACATTTGCGCTGACGCAGCCGCTGTCCACCTGCGGCTACCTGGGCGGCGACAGCCTGCTGCGAGGGGCCGGCGGAGCGCTGGAAAACAACCGCTACCGCTACCTGGGCCAGCATGACGCCGTAGCGCTGGCGGTCTTGCGCGGCGAATTCGAACTCGGTTCGATGAAGACCCAGATTGCGCGCAAATACGCCGGGCTGGGTCTGGTGGTCGTCGCGGAGAGCGGGCCATTGCCCGGTGTTGCCCTGGTCGCGAATGCCGCCACCGTCTCGCCCGAACGGATTTCGCAAATTCGAACACTGTTGCTTGACGCCGATGCCGCCACGCGCAGCGGCTGGGGGATTGCCCGCCATGGCGTGACGCCGGCCAAGGACAGCGACTATGATGCGGTGCGGCGCCTGCGCGGCCAAACCAAAATTCCAGAAACCGGCAATTTCTGAGCGGAATCCGTCATGCCGCGCATTGCGTTCATTTTCTGATGGTGCGACATACCTCCCGGCAGTGCCTGATCCTGTTTGGCGGCTTCGTCCTGGCCTGGGCGGTGACGGCCTGGCTACTGCACGCCAACTGGCGCGACAAGGAGCGTCAGCACCTCGCCGGCGACACGGCAGTGCTGGCGACGACCTACCGCTCCAGCGTCGAGATGTTCGGTCTGGCGACGGAAACTGTGTATGAAAATGTGCTCAGCCGTCCCGAGGTGATCGACGCCTTCGCCCAGGGCATGCGCGCGCCGGACGAGGCGGCGCAGGCGGCGGCGCGCGGCCGGCTCTATCGTCTGGTGGCGCCGGCCTATGCCCATTTGACCCGCCATGGCTTCCGGCAGCTCCAGTTTCATACCGCTGCCAGCGCGAGCTTTCTGCGCATGCACGATCCAGCCAAGTTTGGCGACCCGCTGGTCGACGTGCGTCCCGCCGTGAAGATCGCCAACACCGAAAAGCGATCCGTCAGCGGCTTCGAGCAGGGCCGCTATGTCACGGGCTTCCGTTACGTGTTCCCGCTGTTTCAGGGCGAGGAGCACCTGGGCAGCGTGGAAACCTCCGTCGGCTTCCGGCAGATGCGTGACACCATGAACCGCATCGACGCGGCGCGCGATTATGCCTTCGTGCTGCGGCGGGATCGCCTCGACGCCACCCTGTTCGCGGAACGGCGCGCGCTCTACGATACGGCGCCGATTCACGCCGACTTCATGGTCGAGGACCCCGATCTCAAGCTGCCCGACGCCGCGCCGCCGCCTGCCGCCGCCCGCCTGCTCGACCCGCCCCTGGCCGCCGATTCCCGCGTGCGGGAAGGCATGGCCGCCGGATTGAGGTTTACGGTGGCGCTGCGGGACGGCGCTTCCGACTGGGCGATTTCCTTCGTGCCGGTGAAAGACGTGCTGGATCGGGACGCCGGCTATGTGATCGCCTACACCCCGGCGCCGCTGGTGGCCGCCTTGCGGGCGGAATTCGCTATCGGCCTGCTGCTGGCCACGGGAGTTCTGGGTCTGCTGGCCTGGTTCGGCTGGCGCCTCTTGCACTCGCGCGACGATCTGGATCGCGAGAGACTGCAACTGCAAACCATTACCGACACAATGGGCGAAGGACTCTATCGCACGGATGAGCGTAACGTCATCAACTGGATCAATCCGGCATTCACCCGACTGCTCGGTTTCACCGCCGGGGATGCGGTGGGGCGCACCGCGCATGCGCTCATCCATGATTGTCCCGATGACTTGCCGCTGGAGCAATGCCCGTATTTTTCGCCGGTGCTCGCGGCCAATGGCTTTACCGGCGAGACGCGCTTCAAACGCCAGGCGGAGGGGTATCTGCCGGTCGAGATGACGAGTCGCCCGATCACGGCAGGTGGACGCAGCGTCGGCGCGGTGGCGGTGTTCCGCGACATCACGCAACGCCAGGTCGCCCAGGAACGGATTCGCCAGTTGGCCTGGTACGACAGCCTGACCGGCTTGCCCAACCGCGCCTTGTTGCAGGACCGCCTGGGTGTGGCCACGGCGGGCGCGGTGCGCGACAAGGAGACGCTCGCCACCTTGTTCCTCGATCTGGACCAGTTCAAAAACATCAACGATTCGCTCGGCCACGCCATCGGCGACCACCTCTTGCAGCAGGTTGCCCTGCGCATCTCCGACTGCGTCCGCGCCAGCGACACTGTCGCCCGGCTGGGCGGCGACGAGTTCGTGATTATCATGCCGAACATCCGGGCGCCGGCCGATGCGGCGTTCCTGGCGGAAAAGATTCTCGCCGCGGTTGCCCGGCCGTATGCCATCGACGGGCGCGAGCTCTACATCACGCCCAGCATCGGCATCGCCGTTTGTCCGGAGGACGGCTGCGACTTTGAATCCCTGATCCAGCACGCCGACGCCGCAATGTATCTCGCCAAGGAAAACGGCCGGAATAACTACCAGTACTTCACCGCGGCGCTCAACGCGCGCGCCGTCGAGCGCCTGTCGCTGGAAAGCGCCCTGCGCAGCGCGCTCGAACGGCGCGAACTTTCCCTCCACTATCAGCCACAGATCAACCTGGCGAGCGGCGCCATCATCGGCGTGGAGGCGTTGTTGCGCTGGCGTCACCCGGTCCTGGGCTGGGTGGCGCCGGACCGTTTCATCCCGGTGGCGGAAGACAGCGGTTTGATCGTGCCGATTGGCGAGTGGGTGCTGCAAGAAGCCTGCCGACAAGCGCGGGCCTGGCAGGCGGCGGGACTGGCGCCGCTCCTGATGGCTGTCAATGTTTCCGGGGTGCAGTTTCGCCAAGCCGATCTCGCGGAAACCGTCCGGGACATTCTGGCCGAACACGGCCTCACCGCCGCCAGCCTGGAGATCGAGGTGACCGAAAGCGTGCTGATGAAAAGCGCGGACAGCGCCGTCGAAATCCTTCAGAAATTCAGGGAGATGGGTGTGCGGCTGGCGATCGACGACTTCGGCACCGGTTATTCTTCACTGAGTTATCTCAAGCGCTTCCCCATCGACAAGCTGAAAATCGACCGCTCTTTCGTCAGCGACATCACGACCGACCCGGACGATGCCGCCATCGCCAGCGCCATCATCGCCATGGCCCACCGGCTGCGGCTCAAGGTCATCGCCGAAGGGGTGGAAACGCCGGGGCACCTGCGTTTCTTGCTCCATGAAGGCTGCGACGAGGCGCAGGGCTACCACTACAGCAAACCGCTGCCACCGGATGATCTGGAGCGGCTGATGCGGGGATGGCAGGCATGATCACCACCTGGCCTGTCGTGGCCGAGACCGCCTGCCTGATTGTTCGCTGCGCACAGGGGATTATGCGGCGTAAAATTGCGCGTTTCACGTTAATTGCCGAGGACGTATGAGCATAAAGTCTGACAAGTGGATTCGCCGCATGGCGACCGATCACGGCATGATCGAGCCGTACTCGCCTGAACTGGTGCGCGAGGTGAATGGCCAGAAGATCGTCTCCTACGGCGCATCGAGCTATGGCTACGATATCCGTTGCGCCGACGAGTTCCGCGTGTTTACCAACATCAATTCGACCATCGTCGACCCCAAGAATTTCGACCCGAATTCATTCGTCGAAGTATCCGGCAAGGGCTATTGCGTGATTCCGCCCAACTCCTTTGCGCTGGCGCGCACTGTCGAATATTTCCGCATTCCGCGCAGTGTCCTGACCGTTTGTCTGGGCAAGAGCACCTACGCGCGTTGCGGCATCATCGTCAATGTCACGCCCTTCGAGCCGGAATGGGAAGGCTTCGTGACGCTGGAATTTTCCAACACGACGCCTTTGCCGGCCAAGATCTACGCCGGCGAAGGTTGCGCGCAAGTGATCTTTTTCGAGGCCGACGAAGTCTGCGAGACGTCCTACAAGGACCGTGGCGGCAAGTATCAGGGGCAGGTTGGCGTCACCCTGCCCAAGATTTAAGCCTAGCGCCAGCCTCTATCCTTTCCATTGTGACCCGCCCGCGTCAGCGCGGCCGGGTCGTCGCATTTCTGGAGTGACTCCCCATGCGTTTCCACTTTCCCATCATCATCATCGACGAGGACTTCCGGTCCGAGAATGCTTCGGGCCTCGGCATCCGTGTGCTGGCCGACGCCATTCAAAAGGAAGGCATGGACGTGCTGGGCGTCACCAGCTACGGCGACCTCACCTCATTTGCCCAGCAGCAGAGCCGCGCCTCGGCCTTCATCCTGTCGCTGGACGACGAGGAACTGGCCAACGAGGAAGAGGAAACCATCGCCGAGCTGCGCGCCTTCGTCGAGAAAATTCGCTACAAGAACGCCGAGATTCCGATCTTCCTGCACGGTGAAACGCGCACCAGCCGGCACATTCCGAATGACATCCTGCGCGAACTGCATGGTTTCATCCACATGTACGAAGACACGCCGGAATTCATCGCCCGCCACGTCGTGCGTGAAGCGAAGAGCTACCTCGACTCGCTGCCGCCGCCCTTCTTCCGCGCACTGACGCATTACGCCGCCGACGGTTCGTATTCGTGGCACTGCCCCGGCCACTCCGGCGGCGTGGCCTTTCTCAAGAGCCCGGTCGGCCAGATGTTCCACCAGTTTTTCGGCGAGAACATGCTGCGCGCCGACGTCTGCAACGCCGTCGAGGAGCTTGGTCAGTTGCTCGACCATACCGGTCCCGTCGCGGCATCCGAGCGCAACGCCGCGCGCATTTTCAACAGCGACCACCTGTTCTTCGTCACCAACGGCACGTCGACCTCGAACAAGATTGTCTGGCACTCCACCGTCGCGCCCGGCGACGTCGTGGTGGTGGACCGCAACTGCCACAAGTCGATCCTGCACGCCATCATGATGACCGGGGCGATCCCCGTCTTTCTGATGCCGACGCGCAACAATTACGGCATCATCGGGCCGATCCCGCGCGAGGAATTTCTCTGGGAGAACATCCAGAAGAAGATCGCGGCCCATCCCTTCGCCACCGACAAGAACGCCAAACCGCGCGTGCTGACCATCACGCAGAGCACCTACGACGGCATCATGTACAACGTCGAGGACATCAAGCAGATGCTCGACGGTCACATCGACACCCTGCACTTCGACGAAGCCTGGTTGCCACACGCCGCCTTCCACGATTTTTATGGCGACTACCATGCCATTGGCGCCGACCGGCCGCGCTGCCAGGAATCAATGATCTTCTCGACGCAATCCACGCACAAACTGCTGGCCGGCTTGAGCCAGGCGTCACAGATCCTGGTGCAGGACGCGGCGAACCAGAAGCTCGACCGCGACGTGTTCAACGAAGCCTACCTGATGCATACCTCAACTTCGCCGCAGTACGCCATCATCGCCTCCTGCGACGTGGCGGCGGCGATGATGGAGGCGCCTGGCGGCCCCGCGCTGGTCGAGGAATCCATTGGCGAGGCGCTCGATTTCCGCCGCGCCATGCGCAAGGTGGATGAGGAGTGGGGGGTGGACTGGTGGTTCAAGGTCTGGGGACCGGACGACCTGTCCGAGGAGGGCATCGAGGAGCGCGAGGCCTGGATGCTCAAGCCCGGCGCGCGCTGGCATGGGTTTGGCAATCTGGCCGAGGGCTTCAACCTGCTCGACCCGATCAAGGCGACTGTCATCACCCCGGGCCTGGATGTCGATGGCGAGTTCTCCGACGAGATTGGGATTCCCGCCGCCATCGTTACCAAGTATCTCGCCGAACACGGCGTGATCGTCGAGAAGTGCGGCCTGTATTCCTTCTTCATCATGTTCACCATCGGCATCACCAAGGGGCGCTGGAATACGCTGGTAACTGCCTTGCAGCAATTCAAGGACGACTACGACAAGAATCTGCCGCTGTGGAAAATGCTGCCGGAATTCGTCGTCAAGCATCCGCGCTACGAGCGCATCGGCCTGCGCGATCTGTGCGTCCAGATCCATGAGGTTTACAAGGCCAATGACGTGGCACGCCTGACCACCGAGATGTACCTGTCGAACATGGTGCCGGCGATGCGACCGGCCGATGCCTTTGCCAAGATGGCGCACCGCGAGATTGATCGCGTCGGCATCGACGATCTCGATGGCCGCGTCACGGCCGTGCTGCTGACCCCCTATCCGCCGGGCATTCCGCTGCTGATTCCGGGCGAGCGCTTCAATCCGACCATCGTGCGTTACCTGCAATTCGCCCGCGACTTCAACGCCCGCTTCCCCGGCTTCGAGACCGACATCCACGGGCTCGTGAAATCGCCTGGCAACGGTTACTACGTGGACTGCGTGCGCTACTGAGGTCCGCCCCCCTTCACCCCCCTTGCGGGGGGTTATCGTTAGCACGCTGCGCGCGGATATTCCGGAGAGCTGCCGGTTTGGCTACGGTGCGGGTTGCGCCTTCGGCGCGTGCCGCGTTTGCTCGGGGCGGCCCTTCGCAAACGCTCGCTGAATTTCCCTTTATACGAGTTGTGCCAGCAATTCCTCTGCCGGCTGTGGCCGGCTGAACAGGTAACCCTGGAATACTTCGCAACCGCTTGCCTTGAGAAAATCGAGCTGGACCTGCGTTTCCACTCCTTCGGCCACCACATCGAGACGGAAGCTGTCGGCAATGTCGAGGATGGTGCCGACCAGCGCGACGTCATCCGGATCGCGGGGCAGGCCATTGACGAACGCGCGATCGATTTTCAGTTCGCGCAGCGGCAGGCGTTTCAGGTAGGACAGCGAGGAATAGCCGGTGCCGAAATCGTCGATCGAGAAGCTCACACCCAGATGCCGCAACTCGTTCATGCGGGCGATGGCAGCTTCGATATCGTGGACCAGCATGCCTTCGGTGATTTCCAGCGTCAGGCGCGGCGCGTAGGCGCCGGTTTGCTGCAATAGCTTGCGCACCCGCAGGACGAAATCGGGTTCGCGGAACTGGAGCGGGCTGACGTTCACGGCAACCCGAAAATTGTGCCCGGCATCATCCAGCTGCTTGAGAATGATCAGGGCGGTTTCGAGTACCCATTCGCCGATGGGTACGATCAGGCCGGTTTCCTCTGCGAGCGGGATGAAACTGACCGGCGCCACCAGGCCACGCTCGGGATGTTGCCAGCGCAACAAGGCTTCGAAGCCCACCACGCGACCGGCGCCATCCGTCTGGGATTGCAGGTACAGGCGCAGCTCGTTGCGCTCGAGGGCCAGGCGCAGTTGGCCTTCCAGCGCCATGCGCGCCTCCGCTGCCGCCTGCATGTCAGGCTCGAAGAAGCGCACCCGGTTGCGGCCGGTCTCCTTGGCTGCGTACATGGCGGTGTCGGCATGGCGCAGCAGGTCGTCGGCAGATTCGGCGTGTTCCGGAAACAGGGCGATGCCGATGCTCGCGCTGGCATGGTATTCGCTGCCCTCGATGGTAAATCCCGGGCTCAGTGCCGTGCGCAGTTTCTCCGCCACGTCGCGCGCCAGATTGGCGGCATTGGCTGCGTGATGGCCGAGATTGGCCAGCAAGACCACGAACTCGTCACCACCGAGGCGCGCCAGGGTGTCGGCCTCGCGCAACTGCGTGCCGAGACGGCGCGCCACTTCCTTGAGCAAGCGGTCGCCGACTGCATGACCGCGCGAATCGTTGAGGCGCTTGAAGTTGTCGAGATCGATGAATAGCAGGGTACCGAACTCGCCGGTCCGCCGCGCGCTGGCGAGAGCCAGGCCAAGACGGTCTTGCAGCAGGCGGCGGTTGGGCAGGCCGGTGAGCGGATCAAAGAAGGCCAGGTGCTCGATCTCGGCTTCCGCATGCTTCCGCTCCGTGATGTCCAGGATCGTGCCGGTGACGCGCAGCGGCTTGCCCGCGGCGTCACGCTCGGTGACGCGCCCGCGCGACAGTATCCAGCTCCATTCGCCGGATTTGTGGCGCATCCGGTACTCGGACTCGTAACGGGAGGTCAGGCCTTGCAGATGCGTCTGTTTCAACCGGTCGGAAGCGGGCAGGTCGTCGGGGTGCACCCGGCTTTTCCATGTCTCCGGCGTCTGTTCGATCTCGTCGAGGCGATAACCGAGGATGGCGGCGAAGCGCTCGTCGAAAATCAGTTCGCCCGTGACAAGGTTGCGGTCCCACAGGCCCAGGTCGGCGCCCTGCAGGGCCAGCGACAGGCGCATGCGGCTTTCTTCCAGCGAGGCGCGCAGGCCGTAGGCTTCGGTAACGTCCTGGAACACCATCACGGCGCCGACCAGCTGGCCGGCGGCATCGCGGATCGGCGCCGCGCAGTCGGAAATGTGGCGGCGGCTGCCATCGCGGGCGATCATCACTGTATGGCTGGCCAGGCTGACGATGCCGCCGAAATCGCGCACCTGGACGAGGGGAATATCGACCGCCTGTCCGGTCCGGGCATTTTCGAGTTTCAGCACTTCCGCGATCGGTCGTCCGCAGGCTTCCGCCTGTTGCCAGCCGGTGAGCGACTCGGCGATCGGGTTGAGGTAGGTGACGCGTAGCTGGGTATCCGTTGCGATCAGGGCTTCGCCGATGGATTGCAGGATGGCCGCCCAGCGGCTTTCGCTGACGGCCAGATCGTCGATGGCACGGGCGACCTTGTCCGCCATGAGATTGAAGGTCTGTGCCAGGCGGCCGACCTCGTCCGTGCCGGCATCCAGGCTGCGGGTGGCGTAGTGCCCGGCGGCAAGGCCGCTGGCGCTTGCTGCCAGGTCCTCGATGCGCCTGCCCAGGTGCCGTGCCCAGTGATGGAACAGGAACACGGCGAGCAGTGATGACAATGCCAGCACGGCAAACAATGCCAGCAGCAACTGGTTGGTCAGGGTGGCCAGCAGATCGGCAGTGAGGCGCAATTCGATGCGGCCAAAACCGAGGCCGCCCTCGACGAGGTCAAGCGCCATGTCTGCCGTGAACAATCCGGTCGTTCGTCCTTCGCTGCTCACCTGTACCACGATATCGCCGGCAGCCGAGCGCACGGTGACCATGGTGACCGACTCGCTGCCAACGATTTCCCGGGCAATTTCCCCGACAGCGGCATAGTTGCGCTCGATCATCGGACCGGTGAGGGCCGCGGCGAGGAGGGGGCGCATCAGCTCCTGTTGATGCCGCATGCTTTGCTGTGCCACCCAGCTGACCAGTCCGGCTGTCGTCAGCCCCAGGAAAATTACCGCCAACAGACCGGCGCCTGCCGCCAGCGTGACCAGCTGGGCGCGGAACGAAAGTTGCGCGATGCGGGTTTTCAGGGCGGCCAGCATGATGGCATCGGCGCAGGACTATATCTGACGGTAATACTCGACCACGAGGGGGTCCAGCGCCTTCATTTCGGCCTCCTTCACCGGCAGCAGGCCCTCGTCGCCGAGCGCGGCAATGAATGCGGGCCCGGCAGGGCTGCTTGCCGCAAAACCGATCAGCTGTGCGGCAAGGGTCGCGGCAAATGGCGCCAGGTGCGGGGCAACATGGTAGATCACGGCAGCAAGTCCCACGGGCAGTGTCTCGAGCACGCGCACCTGCCCTGCCAGGCCGGCATCGACCTGTTTCAGCGTGGTGCGCGAGACGATCGCCGCGGCCGTTTCGCCAAGCAGCAGGCGATGCAGCGAATTGGCATGCGAATGGGTGACGACGATGCGGAAGTCCCGCTCCGGCACCAGGCCATGATCGCGCAGATAGCGCAGGCCGATCACCGCCAGTGCGGCGTGACGGTCGGTAACGGCGATGGTCTTGCCTTTCAGCGTGGCGAGCGAGATGCGGTGACTGTCGGAGGGGACAACCAGAATCGGTTCGAGTGGCGTTTTGGTCCGGGCGATGGGCAGGAAGCCATGCTCGCGTTGGGCGATGCGGGCGAGCAGCATCGAATCGGCGACGATGTCGTAGGCGCCGCTGCGCATGCGCTCCAGATGCTGGGCATAGTCGGGGGCGCTGACGATATCCACCGGTTTGCCCAGGGTTGCTTCGATCACCGGTATGAGGGGCGCGTAGAGGGCCACCAGGCGCCGTGCCGGCAGATAGGGAATGACGGCAAACGCCAGGCGGTTGCGCGTGCTGCTGGCAATGACCCCGCGCTGTGTGGCAAAAAGGAGTGCGGTGGCGAGGCCGGCCCGGAGAAAATGGCGCCGGCGGGTAGCGGTCGCAGGCAATGCGGGGTGATGATCCATGAGGTCCTGAGTGTGGCTGGAGCAGGATGGCGATTCAAGCCCGAACTTACCACAGGCGCGACGTTTCGCAATAAAGTTATCGAAAGAACGGCGCAGCGTTTGCGAAGGGCCGCCCCGAGCAACCGCGGCACGCGCCGCCAGGCGCAAGCCGCTCCCCGGCATGAACGGGGGCGCCCCCTATTAAACGAACGCAGCGAACAAGCAATAACCCCCCGCAAGGGGGGCGAAAGAGGGCGGGTTTTAATCAGCGCCGCGCATAACTCACGAATGCAAAGTCGAAGCCCGCCTCGGCACGCTGCTTGGTGCGCGCGGTTTCACGCCAGTCTGCCGGGTCGAATTCCGGGAAGAAGACGTCACCCATGAAGTCGGCATCAAGTTCGGTTAGTTCCAGCCGCTGCGCCAGCGGCAGGGCGTGGGCATACAGTTCGGCGCCGCCAATGACATAAAGATCCACGCCGGGCCCGCCATGTGGCGCCGTCCCGCCAGTCCCGAAAAAGGGATTCCCTTCGGTCACGCCGACTATATTGTCCCCCCACGCTCGCAAAAGCGGCTCGCTGCCCCCCACCCCCAGCGGGGGTGATCCGGCGTCGGCCTGGGACGGTCCGGCGCCGACTTGTATCGCCTCCTGCAGGGAGTGCACCACCGTGGCACCTTCTGCCGCATAGCCGGGATCGCGCGTCACCACGATGTTGCGGCGGCCGGGTAGCGGCCGGAAGCGTGCCGGCAGCGACTCCCAGGTCTTGCGCCCCATGATTACCGCATGGCCGCTGGTGAGCGCCTTGAAATGGCGCAGGTCTTCCGGCAGGTGCCAGGGCAGGGCGTTGCTGTTGCCGATCACGCCGTTCTTCGCGACGGCGGCTATCAGGGTCAGTCGGGCGCTCAAATTTTTCTCATTTTTTCAACAGGGCGGCATACAGCGCGCAGTAACGTGCCGCCGGCGCGCGCCAGCTGTAATCGCCGGCCATGGCGTTACGCTGCAGCTGGCGCCAGCGCTTGCTGTCCTGCCAGACTTTTGCCGCCCGGCGGATGGTGCGCATGAGGGCGGCGGGGGTGGCTTCGGCAAACACGAAGCCGTTGGCGCTGCCCGTGTTCAGGTTCGCCACGGAATAATTCATGACGGTATCGGCCAGTCCGCCGGTGGCGCGCACCAGTGGTGGCGTGCCGTAGGCCAGGCTGTACATCTGGTTGAGGCCGCAGGGCTCGAAGCGGGACGGCATGAGGAAGATGTCGGCGCCGGCTTCGATGCGATGCGCCAGCGCCTCGTCAAAACCGATCCTGACGGCGATATCTTGCGGGTGGCGTTCCGCCAGGTCACTGAAGGTGGTTTCCAGTGTCTTGTCGCCGGTGCCCAGCACCACCAGTTGCGCCGGCAGCGCGGCGAGCCGGTCGCCCACCGCGGCGACGAGGTCGAGTCCCTTTTGGCTGGTCAGCCGGCTGACGACGGCAAATAGCGGGCAGTCGGTGCGCTCGGGCAAGCCGAACTGGCGTTGCAGGGCAGTCTTGTTGACGGCCTTGGCGGCCAGGTGGTCGCGGTCGTAGGCAGCGGCCAGATGACTGTCGCTGGCCGGGTTCCAGACCGTCGTGTCGATGCCGTTGAGGATGCCGGTCAACTGGGTGCCGCGCCGCTGCAGCAGGCCCTGCATGCCCATGCCTTCGGCTTCGGTCTGGATTTCCCGCGCGTAGGTGGGGCTGACCGTGGTGAGGGCGTCGGTATAGCCCAGGCCGGCCTTGAGAAAGGAGATCTGGTCGTAATACTCGACGCCATCGATGTGCCAGTCGCCGAGCGACAGGCCGAGTGGCGCGACGGTGTTCGCGGGGAACAGGCCCTGAAAGGCCAGGTTGTGGATCGTCAGCACTGTCGCCGCTGCGCCGCCCTCGTAAAAACGCAGGTAATAGGGGGCGAGGGCGGTCTGCCAGTCGTGACAGTGCAGCACGGCGGTCTGCCAGTCGAGTGGATTACCGGCGCCGGCAAGCCGGGCGGCAACGCGCGACAACAGCCCGAAGCGCAAGTGGTTGTCGGGCCAGTCGCGGCCGTCAGGTCCCAGGTAGGGGTTGCCCGGCCGGTCGAACAGCGCGGGACAGTCGACCAGCCAGAGCGGCAAGCCGTCCGGACTGGTGGCTTCGAACAGCTCGGCTGCCGGCAGGAGGCCGCCCAGCTTGTCCAGTCGGGCAAGCAGCTTGGCAGCGGGGAAAGCCTTGCGCAATGCCGGATAGCGGGGCGTCAGCACGCGCACGTCGCAACCCGCCTGACGCAAGGCCTGCGGCAGGGCGCCGGCAACGTCGCCGAGCCCGCCGGTCTTTACCCAGGGGGCGATTTCGGAGGTGGCGAACAGGACATTCACCGGGGAAGCCTTTCCGCCGGGCCAATCCCTCTCTCCAGACCTATCTCCCAGAGGGAGAGAGGAGGCAGGAAGCTTCCCTCTCCCGCTTGCGGGAGAGTGATTGAGGGTGAGGGCTGCCAAGGAAAGGCGGCACGCGCCGCCGGCGCAACACGCGCATCCCTTGCGACGGTAGTGCCCCGTAATAAGCGAGCGCAGCGAGGAAGCGGGCTTCCTCCCGGGAGGGGGGATTGGGGGGGGCGGGTCATGATTTGCATGCCGCGATCAGCCCGGCGGTGGAACTGTCGATGTTGGCAACGGGAATTTTCCCTTCGATCATCGGCAACAGGGAATTGGCAATCTGCTTGCCGTATTCCACGCCCCACTGGTCGAAGGCGTTGAGGTTCCAGAGTACGCCCAGGGTGAATACCTTGTGCTCATACAGGGCGACGAGCGCGCCGAGGGTGTGCGGGTCGAGTTTCGGCAACAGCAGTGTTGTTGAGGGTTGGTTGCCGGGAAAGACCTTGTAGGGGGCCAGGAAAGTCGGCGCTGGCGGGACGGCGGCAGCCAGCTCCGCGCTGGCCTCGGCCGCGGTTTTACCCTGCATCAGCGCCGCGCTCTGGGCGAAACAATTGGCGAGCAGTTTCTCGTGATGTCCGGCGAGCGGAAAATCGGCTTCGCGACAGGCAATGAATTCGCAGGACAGTGCCCGTCCGCCCTGGTGCAGCAACTGGTAGAACGCGTGCTGACCGTTGGTGCCCGGCTCGCCCCAGAGGATGGGCTGGGTCGGGCAGCCCACGAGCTTCCCGTCTCTGTCGGTCTGCTTGCCGAGGCTTTCCATTTCAAGCTGTTGCAGGTAGCGCGGCAGCAGGCCGAGCGACTCGCTGTAGGGCAACAGCGCGCGGGTCTGCAGGCCGAGAAAATCGGTGTTCCACAGTTCGACGAAGGCCAGCAGCGCGGGCAGATTTTCCTGCGGTGGCGCGCTGAAGAAATGCTCGTCCATGGCGCGCGCGCCGGCCAGCATTGCGGTGAACTTCTCGAAGCCGATGGCCAGTGCCAGCGGCAGGCCGATGGCCGACCACAGCGAGAAGCGGCCGCCGACCCAGTCCCAGAAGGCGAAGGCATTGTCGGGGTCGATGCCGAAGGCGGCGACGCGATCAAGGGCGGTGGAGATGGCGACAAAGTGACGGGAAACTGCCGCCTCGCCGAGCGCTGCCGTCAGCCACGCGCGCGCGGACGCGGCGTTCTGCATGGTCTCCTGGGTGGTGAAGGTCTTGCTGGCGATGATGAACAGCGTGGTGCGTGGCGCCAGTCCGGCCAGCGTGGTGGCGAGGTCGGCGCCGTCGAGGTTGGCCACGTAATGCACGCGCAAATGGGGCAGATGGTGGGCGGCGAGCGCCTGTGTGGCCATGCGCGGGCCGAGATCGGAACCGCCGATGCCGATGCTGACGATGTCGCTGATCGGCTCGCCGGTGGCGCTGCGCCAGTGGCCGGAATGGATGGCGTCGCAGAAGCCGCGCATTTTGTCGAGCACCGCATGCACGTCGGGCATGACATCGCGGCCGTCAACGCTGACCGGGCTGCTGGACTGGCCGAGAAACACGCCGGGCCGCCCCAAGTGTATCTGCCCCCTTTGGGGGGAGAGCGCCGCAGGCGATTGCGGGGGGTAGCTAAAATTGCGCAGGGCCACATGCAGCACCGCTCGTTGCTCGGTATGGTTGATCGCTGCGCCGGCGCGCATGCGGGCTATCCAGCCCGGCACGTCGGCGGTGTGCCAGAGTTCGGCCAGCAGCGACAGCGTCTCTGGCGTGATGCGCTGCTTGGACAGGTCGAGCAGCCAATCGTCACCCTGATTCCAGCGCACCGACAGGCGCTGGAAGCGCGTCGGGTCCGCGGCGAACAGGTCGCGCAGATGCCGGCCATGCAGCTCGCCGGCATGTCGTTTCAGGCCTTGCCAGGCCGCTGAGGACAGAATCGAAGTCATACCATCGCCCCCGCCAAGCCGTCCCAGCAACCAGCAGCAACGCAGTCCCGGCGCCGGGCCGCCCCAAGCCGGGACGGCCCGAGCCGCAGGCGCAATCCGCTCGGCAACATCAACGCAGCGCCCCGTAACAGACGAGCGCAGCGAACAACCGTCACCCCCCTTCCCCGGGAAGGGGGGCTGGGGGCAACGATTACAACCACAGCATCATCCCCATCTCGAAGGGTTGGGTCAGCAGTTCGTGGTAGGGGTAGGCGCGGATGCGATAGTCGATCTTGCCGCACATGTCTGGCGTCAGGGTGATGGTGTAAAGGGATTCGCCATGTTCCGGGCCGGGCCCCTGGTAGTCGAGATACAAGCGGCGCGGCGGCTTTGATTTGGCGTTGGAACTTGGCCGCGCCATGAGCAATTCGACCGCGATGTCGTCCGGCGCGAGATCATCGAGTCGCACCGCTACCTTGAAGTGCAGGCTGGTGCCGAAGACAATCCGCTTTTCCGGATTGTCGCAGCGGCGCAGGCTGACGTTTGGCCAGGCCAGCCGCACTTTCTGTTTCCAGGTGGCGAGTTCCTGCGCGGCGGCGAAGTGGTTGGCGCTTTTCACGCGCCACTGATGGTCGGCGGGCGCATAGAACTTGGTGACATATTCACCAACCATGCGCATCGAAGTGAAGTGCGGCATGATCGTGGCGATCGAGCGCTTGGCCATGTCGACCCAGCCAGGGGAATAACCCATCGGCCCGCGTGCGTAGTAGAGCGGGATCACCTTGTCCTGCAGGGTTTCGTAAAGCTCGCGCCCTTCTTCCTGGTCGCGCCGCTCTTCATCGTGGATGCGCGAAGCCGGCTTGATCGCCCAGCCGTTCGCGCCATTTTCGTCCTGCTGAAAGCCTTCCCCCCACCAGCCGTCGAGCACCGAGAGGTTGATGACGCCGTTGATGCCCGCCTTCATGCCCGAGGTGCCGGAGGCTTCGAGCGGATAGATCGGATTGTTGAGCCAGACATCGACGCCGGAGACCAGTCGCCGCGCCAGTCGCAGGTCATAGCCCTCGACCAGCAGGAAATGGCCCTCGAATTCCGGCATCTCCGCGACTTCATGAATGCGGCGGATCAACGCCTGCCCAGGCAGGTCGGCCGGGTGCGCCTTGCCGGCAAAGATGAACAAGACCGGACGCTCGGGATTGCAGATCAGGCGTTGCAGGCGGTCAAGATCGCGGAACAGCAGCGCGGCGCGCTTGTAGGTGGCGAAGCGGCGCGCGAAGGCGATCGTCAGAACATTGGGATTTTCCGGGTCGGCCAGGCGCAACAGGCGGTCGATGTGCGACTGCGAGATCTGGTTGCGCCCATGCTGTTGTGTGATGCGATGGTGCACCAGATGCAGCATCTGCGCCTTGATCGACTGGCGCACGCTCCAGAAGCTGTGGTCCGGAATGGCGTGGATTTCATCCCAGCAGCGCGGGTCGGTCAGCCGCTGGCGCCAGGCGGGGCCGAACACGCGGTCGAAGGTGTCGTGCCAGAGGTCAGAGAGGAAGGTTGGCACATGGACGCCGTTGGTGACGTAGCCGATCGGGTTCTCGGCCGGTTCGATCTGCGGCCACAGACCGGCGCAGATCTCGGCCGAGACGGTGCCGTGGATGCGCGAAACGCCGTTGTGGAAGCGTGAACCGCGGATGGCCAACGCCGTCATGTTGAAGTCGGGCTGGGTGCCGATGCGTCCCAGCGAAATCAGATCATCGACGTCGCAACCCATGTCGTGGCAGCATTCGAGGAAATAGCGGCGGATGGTTTCCTCGGAAAAGTGGTCGTGGCCGGCCGGCACGGGTGTATGAGTGGTGAATACCGTGTTGCTGGCGACCGCCTCGAGCGCGCCGGAAAAGCTCAGCCCGGTCTGGATCAGGTCGCGGGTGCGTTCGAGGATCAGGAAGGCGGCATGCCCTTCGTTGATGTGCCAGACTGTGGGTTGCAGGCCCATTTCGGCCAGTGCGCGCACGCCACCCATGCCCAGCACGATCTCCTGTTCGAGGCGCGTGGTGCGGTCGCCGCCGTAGAGTTGGTGGGCGATATTGCGGTCGTGTGGCGAATTTTCCTCGAGGTCGGTGTCAAGCAGATACAGCGTGATGTGGCCGACGCGGGTCGACCAGACCTTGATCTGCACGGCGCGGCCGGGCATGTGAATGCTGACCTTGAGGTCGCTGCCGTCGGCGCGCTGCACCGGTGCCACGGGGAGGTCGTCGAAATCGGTGGCGCTGTACAGGGCGTGCTGGTGGCCCTCGCCGTCGATGCTTTGCTTGAAATAGCCCTGGCGGTACAGCAGACCGACGCCGACGAATGGCAGATTCAGGTCGCTGGCGGTCTTGCAGTGGTCGCCGGCGAGGATGCCCAACCCGCCGGAGTAGATGGGCAGACTCTCATGGAAGCCGAATTCGGCGCAGAAATAGGCGATCAGCCCGCCAGCGGGTAGTTGCCCGGCGTGCTCGCGGCCCACGCCATCGTGGTAAGTGTCGTAGGCCGACAGCACCTTGGCGAGCGTACCCAGAAAGACCGTATCTTCCGCGGCCTCATTGAGATGGTGTTGGTCGATGCGTTTCAGGAAAGCCTTCGGGCTGTGGCCAACCACGCCCCAGAGTTTCTGGTCGAGGCGGGCAAACAGGGAGCGGGTGGGGCGATCCCAGCTATACCAGAGGTTATTGGCGAGCTCGTCGAGACGAGCGAGTCGCGCGGGAAGCTTGGGGTTGATCTCGAGTTGGAATAATGTACCGGCCATGATGATTCCCGATGTTTTTATGTTTGAGGGTGCATTTTACGCGGGTTGCGCTGCCTGCCCGCCGCCGCGCCGCATGGTGCCGCCGGCGTCGACCGTCGCATGGTCGGTGCGACCGGTCGAAATGGGGGCGTCGAGCTGTGCGGGTGGCGCGAGTTGCAGGCAGTGATACAGGTTGGCGAGGTTGCGACGGAACAAGCGGTCGAAGCTGACCACCGCCTGCGCCGGGTTGTAGTCGCCAAACCACCAAAACCAGTCCGAGCTTTCGCAGATGGCGAGTTGTGCTTCCGCCGCCTCCGCCTCTGCCGCACTCAGGCGGCCGCTGGCAATTACCTGGTCATAACTGCGCTTGGCGGCGCACAGCAGATCCCAGGCGTGATTCTTGGCCGGTTCGCCGATCCAGGTCGAGAAGGTGCCATATACCCAGCTCCCCGCCGTCAGTTTTGGCAAAGTCGGCGCTGGCGGGACGGCATCCTTCAGCACGTCGGCATAGGTGCGGGTGCGAATCGCCGGCCGCGCTTCGAGCAGTTCATACAGGTCGTCGAAGAAGTAGTAGCCGTTGTAGGGGTAATACTCCCAGGCATTCTCGCCATCGAGGATGACGCTGACCAGCGGCGTCTCTCCGACCGGTGCGGCGGCGGCGATGGTTTCGAGTTGCGCGACGAAATGCGCGGCGGCATCGCGGCCATGCCATTTCGAGTATTCGAAACCGATCAGGTCGGAGAGGCGGTCATCGCGGAAAAACAGGGTAAGCCCGGGTGTTTCCGCCAGTTGCCAGGGATGGTGGGCCGCATGGGGTGGCGGCGTGCCGAGGCTGTGTTGCAGCACGTTTTCGCCGCTGGCGGCCCAGCGGCAGCCTGCTGCGGCAAGTAGCTGGAGGAACGCGGTGGACAGCGCACCCTCGGCTGGCCACAGGCCGGTCGGCGGTGCGCCAAAGCGCCGGGCATGGCTTTCCTGTGCTGCGGCAATGTGTTTACGCACTCGCTCGCGTCCGCCGGGGTAGAGGGTCGCCAGCGGTAGGGGGGCCTCTGGCTGGCTTTCGCGCGCCGACTGAAAGTCAAGCAGCAATGGCGCCAGCGGATGGCAGGCCGGCGTCGCCGACAGTTCGATCTGGCCGCGTGCCTGCAGGGCGCGATAGCGAGGCACCAGCTCAGCCAGTGTTTTGCCGATGTAGGTGAGCAGTGCCTGGCGGTCGGCCAGGCTGTAGGCTTCGCCCTTGGCCATCAGGTCGGCCAGCAGCGGTGCGCGTCGCCGCTCGGTTTCGCCGGTCCAGACCAGGTGGTACCAGGTCACCAGATCGGCCAGGTAGGCACCCGAAAGGTAGGCGAGGGCTGCTTCGCCTTCGCGGGTCAGTGACTCGTAAAGTTCGTGCAGCCGCCGGTAACGGGGAAAAGGCGCCAGCATGGTGGCGTGGTTGCAGCGGAAGCAGGTTTCAAGCAGGAATTTGCGCTCGACGGCGGAAAGTGCATCGAGGTCATCCGTCGCCAGCAGGCGCAACAAGGGGTCCCTGAATTCACCGGAGGCAAACTGCCCGATGTAATCGTCGATCTGGTCGAGCAGCACCGGCACGAAATTCACCACTGCCCGGATCGTCGGGTGACGCTCCAGATGCGCCGCCATGTCGGTGTAATCCTTGAGGGCATGCAGGTAGGTCCACGGCATGACAAAGGTGCCGCCGCCATGTTGACCATGGTCACGATAGTCCGGCTGATGCATGTGCCAGAGGAAAACCAGATCGAGCGGTGCCGCTGCCATGGCGATCCGGGTTTAACGAATCTGGTGGATGCGCTGCCCCAGCATCTCGGGGGTGACCAGGGTGATGCCGTTGGGGGTGACGTGGAAGCGTTGCCGATCCTGTACCGGGTCGTAACCGATCACCATGTCTTCAGGGACATGGCAACTCTTGTCGATCACCGCTCGGCGGATTTTGGCGCGGCGGCCAATCGTGCAATTGGGCAGCAGCACCGAATCTTCAACCTCGGCCCAGCTGTGCAGGACAACGCGCGAAAACAGCAGCGAGCGGCGCGCCGTGGCGCCGCTGATGATGTTCCCCCCCGAGACCAGCGAGTCGATCGCCATGCCGCGCCGCTCGTCTTCATCGAAGACGAACTTGGCCGGCGGCAGTTGCGCCTGATAGGTCCAAATCGGCCATTCCTCGTCATACATGTTGAGGTCCGGCGAGACCTTGGTCAGTTCGATGTTCGCCTCCCAAAAGGCATCGATGGTGCCGACGTCGCGCCAGTAGGGGATGCCACTGTCCGGCATGCCGACGCAGCTGTCGGCGAAGTTGTGGGCCAGGCAGCGGTAGCGGGTGATGACGTGCGGAATGATGTCCTTGCCGAAATCATGGCTGGAATTCGGGTCATCGGCATCGCGGATCAGTTGCTCGAACAGGAAGTCGGTATTGAAGACATACACGCCCATGTTGGCCAGTGCGCGGTCGCTGCGACCCGGAATGCATGGCGGCTCCTGCGGCTTTTCGAGAAAGCTGACGATACGTTTCGTGTCGTTGACGCCGATCACGCCGAAGGCGCTTGCCTCATGGAGCGGCACGTCCATGCAGGCGACCGTCAGGTCGGCACCGGTCTGGGCGTGCTGGGCCAGCAGGCGGCCGTAGTCCATCTTGTAGATGTGGTCGCCGGACAGGACCAGCACATACTTCGCCTTGCGCCGCCGCAGCATGTCCATGTTCTGAAACACGGCGTCGGCGGTGCCCTGATACCAGCCTTCGCCAGTCTGCTGCTGGGCGGGCAGGAGGTCGATGAACTCGTCGAAGCGTCCATCGAGGAAACTCCAGCCGTGCTGGAGGTGGTGGATCAGGCTTTGCGCCTTGTACTGGCTGGCGACACCGATGCGGCGCACACCCGAATTCACGCAATTCGACAGCGCAAAATCGATGATGCGAAATTTGCCGCCGAACGGCACGGCGGGCTTGCAGCGCCAGTCGGTGAGCTGCATCAGGCGACTGCCGCGGCCGCCGGCCAGAATGATGGCGTAGCTTGAGCGCGTCAGTTGGCTGACGAAGCGACCCTGTACGGATTGCGGATCATTGAGCGATAGATCTTGTTGCATGTGCAACTCCCTTGCATGCTGGGTGGCATAACCGCCGCGTATGTTTATTAATGCTTGCTCGCGCTAGCAGCGGACAAGCTCCCTCTGGCGGGCGGGAGCAGTTCGGACGGCAGGCGTGGTTATGGGTTGAGAACGCCTTCGCGCAGCAGGCGATCAACCTCGGCTTCCGCTGCCGTCCAGTCCTCCAGCGCATTGCCGCCCAGAAAGCCGCGCCGCTCGGCAATGTAATAGGCCGCAACCTCGATGTAGTAACGGCGCTGATCGGGGGCCAAAGTACCGCCGCCAGCCTTGGCCTTGCTTGGCTTGGTCGTGCCGGTGACCGCCTTGGCCGGTTTGGCAGCTGCGCTACTTTTTGCCGCCTTGACTACAGTCGCGGGCTTCTTCGTTGCTGCGGCCGGTTTCTTTGCTGCTGCCGCCGCTGGTTTGGCTGATTTTGCCGGGCTGGCCACTTTGCGGGCTGTTGCTGCGGCCTTGGGCTTGACTGGTTTATCGCCGGATTTTGGGGTTGTCGCCATGGTTGTCTCCTTGTGTTTAATGACCAAGCTTTTCAGCCATAGCTTACATTATTCGCCAAGCATGTCCATGCTTGTTGGCAGTCGATGATTTATGCGCGGGACATTGCAAGGGCGCGCTGCGCCAGAGAAGCCGCGCCCTGCAGGCCGATATCCGGGGCGGTGACGACATGCACGGGCATCTGCCGGGCAAGCTCGGCATGCTCGGCTTTGGCATTGAAGGCGGTCATGAAGGTGCCGTCTTGCAGCAACGGCAGCAGTTTCTGGGTGACGCCGCCGGCGAGGAAGACGCCGCCGCGCGCCAGCAGCGCCAGGGCCATGTCGCCGGCAAACGCGCCATAGCTGGCCATGAAGATAGCGACAGTGCGCCGGGCCAGGCTGTGGGGGTCGGCAAGCGCCAGCGTGCCGATGGCCGCGGCCGGATCGTCGCTCGCGAGCGGGTCGGGCATGTCGGCGACCTCGCGGGTGACGAGAAATCGATACAGGCTGATCAGCCCCATGCCGGAAATGGCTCGTTCGGCGGTGGCGCGCTCCTGTTCTTCGCGCAGGAAAGCGGCAAACTCCATCTGCAGATTGTCGGCGGGCGCATAGCCGACATGCCCGCCTTCGCTGGGCAGAATGTTGAAGCCATGCTCCGTCGGGACGATGCAGGCCATGCCCAGGCCGGTGCCGGCGCCGATGGCCAGTCGCACGCCAGTGCTGCGCGGCGTGCCCGGTTGCAGACACAGTAGCCCTTCTGCCGGGATGACGGCTATCCCGGCGGCAACAGCGGCGAAGTCGTTGGCCAGCGTGACGGGGATATCCAGAATTTGTTCCAGCGCTGCTGCATCCGCCTGCCAGGGCAGGTTGGTGAAGCGTGCCTGCCGCCCGTCGTCGCTGACCGGCCCGGCCACCGCCAGGCAGGCGCCAGCCACTCCGCTCAGCGCGTCGCCGGCATCGGCCTTGAATTGCGCCAGAAGTTCTTCAAGGCTGGAAAAGTCGGCGCTGGCGTAACGGCGCGTCAGTGTGAACTTCGGCCTGTCGTCGGCAAATTCGGCGATGCCGAAGCGCGCCTTGGTACCACCCAGATCAGCGGCAAGAACCTTCATGT
This sequence comes from Rhodocyclaceae bacterium UBA2271, assembly GCA_002347405.1. Classification (GTDB taxonomy): domain Bacteria; phylum Pseudomonadota; class Gammaproteobacteria; order Burkholderiales; family Rhodocyclaceae; genus Sulfuricystis. The sequence goes on from DDXB01000031.1 coordinate 98,569, forward strand.
CAATAACCTCAACACACACCACGGAGTACACGGAGAGCACGGAGGAAGTGCGAATTCAGTAATGGTGACGGTTAGCCCGTCGGCTGCCCCATATGCATTTTGCAACACCGTGAATTTTCTCCGTGCTCTCCGTGTCCTCCGTGGTGAACCGCTTTTTTCCCGGTTCATACCGCAATCGGCGCGGCGATGTGCGGATGCGGGTCATAGCCTGCGAGCGTGAAATCCTCGAAGCGGAAGGCGAACAGGTCCGTGACGTCCGGATTCAGGCGCATCGTTGGTAGCGTGCGCGGTGTGCGCGACAGTTGCAGTTGCGCCTGTTCGAGGTGGTTGCTGTAGAGGTGGGCATCGCCCAGGGTATGCACGAAATCGCCCGGCCGCAAGCCGCACACCTGCGCCACCATCAGGGTCAGCAGCGCATAGGAGGCGATATTGAAAGGCACGCCGAGAAAAATGTCGGCGCTGCGCTGATAGAGCTGGCAGCTCAATCTGCCGTCGGCAACGTAGAACTGGAACAGCGCATGGCAGGGCGGCAGCGCTTGTGCGTCGACGTCGGCCGGGTTCCAGGCCGTGACGATGTGGCGGCGCGAATCCGGGTTCTTCTTCAGCCCCTCGATCAGCTGCGTTATCTGGTCGATTTCCTTATTGTCCCGCCCCGGCCAGTGCCGCCACTGGTAGCCATAGACCGGGCCGAGGTCGCCATTCTCGTCCGCCCAATCGTCCCAGATCGAAACCTTGTTCTCCTTCAGATAGGCGATGTTGGTGTCGCCGCGCAGGAACCACAGCAGCTCGTGGATGATCGAGCGCAGGTGCAGCTTTTTGGTGGTCAGCAGCGGAAAACCGGCGGCGAGGTCGAAACGCATCTGCCAGCCGAACACCGAGCGCGTGCCGGTGCCGGTGCGGTCGGCCTTGACGTGCCCGTGGTCGAGCACATGCTGCATGAGTTCGTGATATTGGCGCATCGGGAAATGGGGCAGAGGTTGGTTGGGCGGGTGCTTATAATCACTTGAATTATAAGGTGAGGTGATCCGATGAATTCCCCTGCGCATTTTCCTGCTCATTTGCCTGCATTGCCGCGACTGACTGTCGCCACCCATCCTGCCAAGGCTGCCCATACGCTCTACCTGCTGCCGGCCGGCAAGTTCCTGCCCGATGCCTTGCCCGACCTGGAGTTCTGGCAAAAAGTGCTCAAGCGCAAGGCCGTCAAGCCGGCGGAACTGGTCAAGACGCCGCTGGTCGCCGACCTGCCGCTGGGCGGGCGCGCGGCGCTGGTGATGATCGATCCCGTTGCCCAACGCTTCGACCGGCTGACCGCCTTGCGCAAGGCGCTGCTGCCGCTGCTCGAAGAGTCACCCGAAACGCTGGCCCTGCTGCCGCTGGAAGTCAGCGCCGAAGCCGTGCAGGATGCGGTCTATGTCGCGCTGGTGAATGGCGTCCCCCTGCCGGCGCAAAAGAAGAAGCCGGCCAAGGCGCTGAAGGAGCTGGTGGTTGCCGGGCGCCGTGCCACCAGTGCCGACTTTTCCTCGGCACAGGCGCTGGCCCGCGCCAACCTGCTGGCGCGCGAACTGACCGCGTTGCCGCCCAACCAGCTTGATCCGGCCCACTATCGCCAGCGGCTGCGCAGTCTGGCCAAGGCGAGCGGCTGGGGCATCGAGGAATTCGATTTTCGCCAGCTCAGGAAAATGGGTGCGGGCGCCTTTTGCGCGGTTGCCCAGGGCAGCAATGCAAATGGCAAGGGTGATGAGGGCGGCGGCGCCGCCATCGTCCGGCTGTCATGGCGGCCGAAAAAGCCGGTGCATGGCGTCAAGCCGCTGGCGCTGGTCGGCAAGGGCATCTGTTACGACACCGGCGGCCACAACCTCAAGCCGGCGAAATACATGGCCGGCATGCACGAGGACATGAATGGCTCGGCCGTGGCGCTGGCGATCCTCGCCGCCGCGGCGGAACTCGAACTGCCCGTGGCCATCGACTGCTGGCTGGCCATCGCCAAGAACCACATTTCGCCCGCCGCCTATGCGCAGGGCGACATCATCCGCGCGCTGAACGGCACCACCATCGAAGTCATCCACACCGATGCCGAAGGCCGCATGGTGCTGGCCGACACCCTGGCGCTGGCCGTCAAGCAAAAGCCGCAACTGCTGATCGACTTCGCCACCCTCACCGGCAGCATGCACACCGCCCTCGGCCAGCGTTACTCGGGCGTCTTTGCCAGCGACGCCACGCTTGCCGCCAAAGCCGTCGCGGCCGGCAGCGCCAGCGGCGAACGCGTCTGCGTCTTTCCGCAGGACGCCGACTACGAAGCCGCGCTCGACTCGAAGGTCGCCGACATCAAACAATGCACCCTCGAAGGCGACGCCGACCACATCCTCGCGGCGCGCTTCCTCGGCCGCTTCGTCGGCAAGACGCCCTGGCTGCACGTCGACCTGTCGGCGTCGAGCTGCACCGGCGGGCTGGGCGCGGTCGGCACCGACCTGACCGGCTTCGGCGTCGCCTGGGGAATTGCACTGCTGCAAGACTGGGCGGGCGCAGGGTGACCCGGCCTTGCAATGAATCCGGGTGGGGGGAGAGTCCGCTGCGACGTAATAACTGGTGCCGCCAGGAATCGCCGTACCGCCAGCGCCGACTTTAATGCTCCCTATCACGATGCGGATCGTGTCATGAGATCACTGCCCGCCGAGCCTGGAAAACCGTGGTCTGTCCCTGGTTATGGTGTGGTGGTCTGTCCCTGGTTATGATGCCTGGTTATGATGCTTTTTTGCGCCTCTGTTTTACGCCTTTTTGCATGGTGTAACCATTTAAGTTACAATCAACCATGATTCGTTCGTTCGTGCACAAGGGCCTGGAGTTGTTCTACCGCAGGGGTAGCACCAAGGGAATTCAGGCAATGCACGCCAAGCGGCTGCGGTTGATTCTGGGTTTGCTTGATGCGGTCGCCGCTGTTGACGGCATGAACGCGCCGGGTTTGAACTTGCACCCGTTGAAAGGCGACAAGAAAGGGATTTGGGCGGTAACCGTGCAGGCAAATTGGCGGGTGACGTTTCGGTTTGTTGATGGCGACGCTGAAGTCGTCAATTATGAGGACTACCACTAGGAGTGCTGTATGGGCAGAATGCGCAACCCGCCTCATCCGGGCGAAGTATTGCAGGAGCTATGGCTGGAACCGGCAGACGTTACCGTTACGGCGGCGGCGCTGGCGCTGGGGTGTAGTCGCAAGCACGTTTCCAGCATCGTCAATGGCCGGGCAGCGATTACCGCGGATATGGCGCTGCGCCTTGCGGCGTGGTTGAAGACCGAGCCGGAATCATGGCTGCGGATGCAGGCGGCGTTCGATCTGTGGCAGGCGTCGCAAGTTGAGCGGCCCAAGATCAAGGCACTGAAGCTTGCGGCATAGAGGAGCAGACCGTGCTCCATTTATGCCGTGCCGCCAGCGCCAACTTTCCCGCGAGCACCGTGAAATTAAGGAACCAGCGATGCACACGATGATCTCTTGTTCAAAAAAGCGAACCCGGCCCCTTTTGTCCCGTGCAATCGCCGTCCCGCCAGCGCCGACTTTTGAGCTGCTGAATGTAGTTGTACGGGTATTCGACACATGAAGATCACTGAATTGCTCCAGTCGCTTACGGACGCACAAGTGCAGTATGTGCTGGTCGGCGGGCTGGCTGTTCAGTTGCACGGCTTTTTACGCGCCACCTTCGATATCGACCTGGTTCTGGAGATGAATGATGAAAATCTGGTGCGGTTCATTGCGGTCGCCAAGAGCTACGGATTGCAACCTGGCATTCCGGTTCCGATTGAATCCCTCAGAAATGCCGACCAGATTGACGAATGGCATCGTGAAAAAGGCATGCTGGCGTTTTCGTTGCGTGAGCCGCAAACCGGGGGTGGTGTCGTGGATGTCCTGGTGCGCCCTGATGTAACATTCAATAGACTGCTGGCCAATGCGGTGGCGGGCAACTTGTTCGGCCGTCGTGTGATGATCGCTTCGATAGAGGATTTGCTGACGATGAAGCGTATTGCCAATCGGCCCAAGGACCAACTGGACATCGTTGCCCTCGAAAAAATCAAGCGGGGAGAAGACCCGAATGTCTGATAACTGCACGACCATTCCTGAACATCTCATGCTGGCTCGCCTGGCCCAGTCTCAGCAGATGCGGGAGTTCTTCATCCAGATGTGGCTGCAAAACCCCGCATTGGCCAAACACGCGGGATCGCGGGTGCTTGAAATTCTCTCACCGCTGGCCGGACCCCATACGGGGCATTTCATACCGCCAGCGCCGACTATCTCTCGTGTGTCGAACCATGAATAAACCGTGGTCTGTCCCCGTTTTACTGTTGCTCCTCGGGTCCTTTTCAACCAAGCGGGCGGCGGGTATTTTTCTGGCTGCGATAGTTTTTTTGTCTTTTCATAACGAGGTGCGCGCGGCCGTGGCGTTCGGTGCGGCCGGTAATGTGGCGACCGGCACCACGTCGCTCAGCGTTCCGCACCCGGCGGGCATCGTTGCCGGCAACCTGCTGGTGCTGGTCGTCGGCAACAAGTTTTCTCCCGGCAACCCACCAGTGACGCCGGCCGGCTGGACTTTGGTCGGACAGGGAGAAGGAGGTCTCGGCAATACCAGCACCAACGATCAGGGGCCGGTTTTCTCGACCATCTTCGTCAAGGAGGCGGTGGGTGGCGAAACCGGCAACCTTACAGTTTCCCTTCCTGGGGCGAACTCCTCGATGGGCATGATGTTCCGTTATTCCAAGGCTGCCGGCACGGTCTGGGATTACGCCGCCACGAGCGGAAGCGACAATATCGCCAATACGGCATGGTCCGTTACCGGCGCGAGCAATCCGGGCATCCAGGCCGGCGACATGTTGATCGTCGGCTCCGCCGCCAACACCAATGCATATGGATACTTCGACCAATCCGTAGCGGCCACCGGAGCGACATTTGGCGTCCACACCGAGCGGCAGAATTCGGGAACCGGCAACGGCCGCCGCATGTGGCTGTTCGTCTCGGATCACACCGTGACGGTGGGAACGGCCACGGCAGCCCCGGTGTTCACGATGACTGCCAGCGGAACGGCCACAAACCGCCCGACCGGCGCCTCCGTGATCTTGCGCATCAGAGAGGTTCCTCTGGTAGCCCTTGCCTATTACGCAATGAATGAGAGCAGCTGGAACGGCACGGCCAATGAAGTCACCGACAGTTCCGGCAACGCGACCACCTATCCGGGCACGGCGGCCAGCTTGAATGCCACCAAACCAAGCACGGCAATCGCGACCCCGGCCATTGCAGGAAACCCGGGGACCTGCCGCTACGGGGTTTTCAACCGGACCAACAAGGACTATGTGGCGCTACCTGCCGGTTTTCAGAATCTCGGCGCAAGCGGTGGCGCATTCACGATCGCCGCGTGGATCAGGACGACCAACAATACGCTGCCGGGGCAACGCATCTTTGTCGACGACGAAAACAATACGGGGGGGTTTGGCTTCAGCCTGGCAGACGGCGGGAACGGCATGCTGCGGTTCTTTACCCGCGGAACCCCTTCGGCGCTCATCCTCGACACGGCCAACGTGATTGCCAACAACACCTGGTATTTCGTTGCGGCAGTTGCCGATGTTCCCAATAAAACGAAAAGGATCCATGTTTACAGCGCGGCTGGTGTCCTGTTGTCCAATGTGAGCGCAAGCTGGACCGAAGCCAGTTTCGGCTCCGATGCCGGCATTGCCTCGATTGGCGCTGAAACCAACGCTTCCGGAGAAGGAAGCAATGCGTTCGGTTTCGCGGGGAATATTGATGAAATTTCAATTTACGAAACTGCGCTGTCCACGACGGAAATTAATGTGCTTCGTACGAGAACGCGTCCCTGTGGCTGTGCGCTGGGCTCCTTCAGGCTGACCCAGGCCGCGACAGCGCTGGCCTGCCCCGATACGCGGGCATTGGTGACGGTGGAACCGATGTGCCCCGACGGCACAACCGTAAAGAGCGATTACGCCGGGACCGTCAGCCTGACAACAGTGCCGGTTAACGCGTCGGCGGCGTATTTCACCGCCGCCAGCGGCGGTAGTGTTGCGACTTCGGTCAGCTTCGTCTCGGGCGAGCTATCGAAGTCTGCATATCTCTACTACCCGAACGAAGCCAGCGTCTGTGCCGTGGCGAGTGATGGCGTGGTAGCGACGACGTCAACAAGCTGCACGAGCTTTCATTCCTATGGCTTCACGGTGAGCGCGCAGCCGGCGAATCAGGTTTGCGGTGACGCAACGCAGGTGACACTTACGGCCTATGGCAAGACCCTGAGTGGCAGTGGCCAGGCCTGTGAAGTCATTACCGGCTTCTCCGGCAACAAAAATATGAAAGCCTGGTTTACCTCAGGCATTGATCCCGACAACACGGCAACGGTGCAGGCAAGCAACCGTACCCTGAGCATTACCGGCAGCACAACGGGCATTACCAACAAGACCGAACCGGCAACGGACAATCTCGGCAACGTCAATTTCACTAATGGTGTTGCCACGCTGGCGGTGAGCTACCCTAACGCAGGAAAAATATTTGGCCTCAACTTCAAGCACGATGCTGCTCCATATAACGGTGGCGTCTGTGCTGCCACAGCGCCGTTCTGCCCGCTGACGGCAGCAACCAATGCCTTCATCGCCTATCCGAATTTTGCTTTGACGGTGACCGATAGCGGAGCGGCTTGTGTGGCCGGCGACCTGAGTTGCGCGGTCTTCAAGGCGGCAGGCGCCACCTTCAACATGAAGCTTCAGGCGCTGTGCTCGGACGGCACAACGCTGGCGACAGATTATGTCAACGGCAGCACGGCGATTCCCCTGGGCGTGAATGCGCTGATAGCGCCTTCCGGCGGTTCTTCAGGCAGTGTTGGCACCGCTGCAACAAGCATTACCAGTGGCGGAGAAATGGCGTTTACCCAGTCGTGGAGCGAGGTCGGCGTGGCAAGTTTCATGGCCTCGCCGCCAGCCTGGTTTGGCCTCACATTCGCGTCCGCCGTCACCGGCAACATCGGGCGTTTCAGGCCGGATCATTTTGCTATCACACCAGTATCCTCGACGGCGGCTTGCAGTCTAGGAACCACGCCATTCACCTATTTCGGCCAAGACGGATTTGTCACGGTTTTCACGCTCACCGCACAAAACACTGCCAACGCCACAACCGCCAACTACGCGGGGAGTGGCAGTGGTGCCACCAGTTGGGCCAGGTTGCCGCTGACCGTCTGGAGTGCCGCGCCAGCCTCCGCGGCTTTGCCCGGCTTTGGCTTTGCCGCCAGCACCTGGGCTCCATTCCAGCCGGCAGGCGCCAATCTTGCTGCCAGCGGCACCGCACCGACAGCGACCAATGCCAATACCTGGGTTGCCGGCACGACGACGGTCACGGCTAAGCACAAGATCACTCGGCCAACCAATCCGGCACAAGCCACTACAGTGACCGTCAGCGCCTTGCCCGTCGACGCGGACGGTGTGACCCTGGCCACTGCCGTGTCGCTGGGTGCCTTCGTGCAGCGCTTCGGCGTCCTGCGCCTTGATAACGCCTACGGCTCGGAACTCCTGCCCATCCGCGTACCGGTGCGCACCCTGTACTGCAATGCGGTGAGCGGCACGAGTTGCACCGAGTGGCGCACCAATACCGACGATTCCTGCACCGCTGTCAATGCCGCCACCTTGCAAATCGGCAGCATTGTCAAGCCAGTTGGTAGTGCACTGGCGCTAGCGACTCCACCAGCCGGCGTGACCGTCACCCAAGCCTCGCCCGGCCGCTGGACGCTGATGCTTACCCCGTCGGCAATGGGGGTTGGCAGCGCCGACATCCTGCTGAATCTGGGGGGGGGCGTGACGACTTCCAGTTGCACGACATTGACCAGCCCGGTCGGGGGAGGCGTACCGACCCCGGCGCTCGACTATCTGGCCGGCAATTGGTGCGGCGCCAACCACGACAGAACATCCGTCGCGCGCATCCGTTTCGGCTCGCCAAAGGCACCATACATCTACCTGCGCGAACGCTATTGATGCCGTCGCGCCGTACCCCATTCGGGGCATTTCATCCCGCCAGCAGGGAGGCCGTCAGGCCGGAAGCGGCCCGAAGAGGCTGCGCCGACTTTTGCATGTCTGCAATCTGATGTTTGATGCAATATCATCAAGCATCAGATTGATTTGATTGGCGAGGGGTTCCTGTCATGCGGACGACTTTGGATATTTCAGACGATGTGCTGTTCGCGGCCAAGGAAGTCGCGCGGCGCGACAAGAAAACGCTGGGGCAGAGTGTCAGCGAGTTGCTGCGCCGCGGCCTCAGCGTCCGCCCGCCGGTGGCTGATGCCGCAAATTTTGCCGGAATGCCGGCTGTGGACGACATCGACAACCGCTTGCGGGCGCTGGGGTTTCGCACCTTGCCGGCGCGCGGCGGGATCGGCACCAATGAACTGATCGACCGGTTGCGCGAGCAAGAGGGCGTCTGACATGCGTGCGCTGCTGGATGTGAATGTGCTGATTGCGCTGATCGACCCGGATCATGTTTCGCATGCGGTAGCGACGCACTGGTGGCTCCAGCAACGCGAGGCGGGCTGGGCGGTTGCCCGCTCACGCAAAATGGGTGTATGCGCATCATCAGCCAACCGGGATATCCCAACGCGCAGCCCATTGGCGTGGTGGTGGAGTTGGTCGCCAATCTTTGCGCTGACCCCTGCCATGAATTCTGGCCCGACGACGTGAGTCTGCTGGATAATCAGCGCTTCAACCACGCGCATGTCCATGGCCACCGACAAATCACCAACCTGTATCTGCTCGGCCTGGCCGTCGGGCACGGTGGGCGGCTGGGCACCTTTGACGAGAAAAATCCCCTTGAGTGCGGTGCATGACGCAAAAAGACAACATTTGCTGGTGTTCTGAGTCGGCGCAGCCTCTGCGGGCCGCTTCCGGCCTGACGGCCTCCCTGCTGGCGGGACGGCAACCTATAATCGCCAAATGAACCCGATGTCGCCACCCCTCGACTCACTGGACGCGCAGATTGTCGCTGTGCTGCGCGAGGCCTTCCCTGGCGTTGAGGCGGTGTATCGCTATGGTAGTTTTGGCGGCATGTATGAACGCCCCGACAGCGATATTGACCTTTCAGTACAGGGCCCCGCCAAGCTCGATTTTGCCACGCGTATGCGACTGATCGCCTTGCTGGAGGCGCGGACGGGCCGCAGGATCGATCTGAATGACATGCGCGCCTTGCCTGTCACCCTGCGCGTGCAGATCGTCACTCAGGGGCGCCGCTTGTTTGCGGCCCATCCGGCCAGCGCCGAGGCCGACGACTCGCGTGTGCTTTCCGAGTATGCAGAGCTCAACGAATTCCGCCGTCCGATCCTGGACGACATTCGCGCTCGAGGTTCGATTTATGGATGAGGTGCTATTAGGCAAGGCGGCCATCATCGAGCGCTGCCTCAAGCGCATTGCCGCGGAGTACATCGGCCACGAAGCCGAACTTGAAAGCAACCTCATGCGTCAGGATGCCTTGGTGCTGAACTTGCAGCGTGCTTGTGAAGCGACTATTGATGCCGCCATGCATCTGGTGCGCATCCACCGTCTCGGCATCCCCACCGAAAGTCGCCAGGCCTTCGAGATGCTGATGAAGGCGGGACGGCTTGATGCCGAACTGGGTCGCCGCCTGATTGCCATGGTCGGTTTTCGCAATATCGCCGTTCATGCCTACCAGGACATCGACATCGACATCGGCATCCTGCGTCATATTCTTGTCGAAGGTGTCGGCGATCTCGCCGTCTTCGCCCGGCATATCCTGCAAGAAGCGCTGCCGTAAGCGCTTCACTCAAACGATGAGACCATTTGAGCACGTGCCAGTACAACGCGGTTTCACCATGGTCGAGTTGATCGTGACAATGGTCATCATCGGCATCCTCGCCGTCGTGGTGCTGCCGCGCTTTGATCTGCTGCGCGGGTTTGACGAGATCGGGTATCGCGATCAGGTGAAGGCGACGCTGGAATATGCGCGGAAGGCGGCGGTGGCGCAGCGGCGCAATGTGCAGGTCACGCTTGCCGCCGGTAGTGTCAGTGTCATGATTGCCAGCGATATTCCGGAAGGTGCGGCGGCCGGCACTTTTAACCGGAATCTGGTTTTGCCAGGCAGCAACAGCCATACCTTTGCCGCGCCCAGCGGCGTGACACTGAATCCACCGGCAACCCTGACCTTCGATCCGCTGGGTCGTCCTTCTGCGGCGGGAAGCTTCACCATCAGCGGCATCGCGCAGCCGATCATCGTCGAGGCGGAGACCGGCTATGTCCGCTGATCTCCCCCCCCTCTTCGAACGCCTCGCCGCCCGGTATGTCTGGTGGCAATCTCCGCGCGAAGCCGCTTTGCAGCCGCGCCGGATCATTACGCGGGTCATGGAGCTGGGCGATTACGCTGACGTCGAGGCGCTTGATGATGCCGTGGGCGAGGTTGCCCTGCGCGATGCGCTGCTGCATGCCGAGGTCGGCGAGTTTTCGCCGCGCTCCTGGCACTATTGGCATTATCGGCTGGGGCTGGCGCGTCTGGGCGAAGTGCCGCCGCTGCCGCAAAGGCGCTGCGAATGACGGCGATTTTGGTTCCGCGCATGGAGATTTTGCCGCCGACCCAGCAGCGGCTATGGCCGATGTTGCGGGGAATGGATGATCTCGGTTTCGTGCTGTATGGCGGGACAGCGATTGCCCTGCAACTGGGGCACCGCGCCTCGGTGGATTTTGATTTCTTTGCGAATCGCCCGCTCGACAAGGAAGCTTTGCGCGCCGCTTTTCCCTGGCTGGCCAGCGCCACGGTCTTGCAAGATGGCACGAATGCCTGGACTTTGCTGGTGCGCGATGCCGCCGGCGCGGAAGTCAAACTGTCGTTCTTCGGCGGTCTGTGTTTCGGGCGGGTTGGACAACCGCGACAGACGGCGGATGGCGTTCTGCTGCTTGCCGCGCTTGAAGATTTGCTCGCTCACAAGCTGAAAGTCTTGCTCCAGCGCGTCGAGGCCAAGGACTATCTGGATATCGCGGCGCTGCTGGCAGCCGGCCTTGATCTGGCGGGCGGACTGGCAGCGGCGCGTTTGCTGTTCGGCGCGAATTTTCAGCCCAGCGAAGCTCTCAAGGCAATGACCTGGTTTGAGGGGGGCGACCTGGCCGCGCTGCCTGCCAATGTGTGTTCAACCTTGATCCATCACGCCGCGCGGGAATTGCATCTTCCCGAGGTCGGCTTGTCGGCTGAGGGGCTGACATGAATCACCAACGCGGCCTCACGCTGATCGAGCTGATCGTCTTCATCGTCATCGTCGGCGTGGCGCTGGCGGGAGTGCTGACGGTGCTCAACCACACCACGCGGCATTCTGCCGATCCGATGGTGCGCAAACAGGCGCTGGCGATTGCCGAGGCGATACTGGAAGAGGTGATGCTGCAGCCGTTTACCTGGTGCGATCCGGATGATCCACAGGCGGCGACGGCCGGAAGCTATACCTTGTGCAGCGCTGCTGCCGAATTTGGTCTGGGGCCGGAAACGGGCGAAGCCCGCGCTTCCGCGACCAACCCCTTCGACAACGTCAACGACTACCATGGGCTGACGACGACGACCAATATTTCCGGAGGAGGCGCGGCTCCCTATGCCGCGACGGTGAACGTGGCACGCACCACCCTGAATGGCATTGGCGATGCCACGCCGACTTCGGCGACCCTGCTCATCACGGTAACCGTTACCGCGCCCGGCGAAACCATCGAGCTGCAGGGCTACCGCACCCGCCATTCGCCCAACCTGCTGCCATGAACCTCCGTCTGCGTCGATCCGCCGGTTTCACCCTGATCGAGGCGATCATGGTGATTGTCATCACCGGCATCCTGGCCGGCATTGTCGCGGTCTTCATCACCAAGCCGGTGGAGGGCTATGTCGATTCCGTGCGCCGCGCCGAACTGACCGACAATGCCGATGTCGCCCTGCGCCGCATCGCGCGGGATGTGCGGCTGGCGCTGCCGAACAGCTTACGCACGGTACCTAACGGCTTCGAGTTCATCATGACCAAATCGGGCGGGCGCTATCGTGACGGTGCGGATGGGTCGACCGGTGGGGACGTATTGAACTTCAATGTCGTCGCGCCCGGCGATTTGAGTTTCGATGTTCTTGGCCCACCATCTGAAATGACAGCCAACGATCTCGTCGTTGTTTACAACCTTGGCGTGCCGGGTTCCGATGCATATACGGGCAACAGGGCGCTTGTCTCGTCCATTATCGGCAACAATGTGACATTGGCCAGCAACCCTTTCACATACCCGTCGCCCTCCGCACGCTTTCAGGTTATCGACAAAAATGCGCAGGTGGTGCGCTACTTATGCGACGGCACGAGCTTGAGGCGGATCACTGAGTGCAGCCTGAGCGCCACGAGTTGCATCCCGACCAATGCCCTGCTCGCCGGAGGAGGCACCGTGACTGCATCTTGTCCAAACATCGATTACAGCCCCAACGCCACCGGCCGCAATGGCCTGCTCTATATCAGTCTCACGCTGACCAGCGGTGGCGAGTCCGTCACCCTGTTCCAGCAAATCCACGTCGATAATTCGCCATGAAGCAACTCCGCGGCTTTGCCATCGTCTCGGCCATCTTCATCCTCGTCGTGCTGGCGGCGCTGGGGGCGTTCATCCTCAACATCTCGTCCAGCCAGCAGATCGGCTCGGCGCTCGATGTGCAGGGCGTGCGCGCCTATCAGGCGGCGCGGGCGGGGGTGGAGTGGGGGTTGTATCAGGTCAATTCTTTCGGTGCGCCGCCAGCGGCAGCCTCACCCACCGCCTACAACTTCAGCTACGGGAATCCGGCGACAACTGTAGGGGCTGCCAACGCTAACAATCGCTCATGCAACAGCGCGAATGGGTCGTTTCCTGTGTTCGGTTTTACCGTTTCCGTTATCTGCATAGCCTCTACCGAGGCAGTTCCCGGTGAGCCAATCATCTATACCATCACCTCGACGGCCTGTAGCCAGGCAAATTCCACTGGAGTTTGTCCGAACACGGACACAAGCGGCTCCACAGTCCCCGGCAACCTCTACATCGAACGCCGCCTGACCGTGACTTTCTGAGCGCCGTCCCGCCAGCGCCGACTTTCCGCGACAATATCTTGCCGAGACTGACCGCCCCATGAAAATCACGGAGATCTTGCAATCCTTATCCGACGCGCAGGTTCAATACGTTCTGGTCGGCGGTCTGGCGGTTCAACTGCATGGATTTCTACGCTCCACTTTCGATGTTGATCTGGTTCTTGCGATGAATGACGAGAATCTGGCCAGGTTTATCGATATTGCCAACCGATTCGGGTTGCTTCCCGTGATCCCGGTACCCATCGACTCACTTAGAAACGCCCAACAAATCGATCAGTGGCATCGCGAAAAGGCATGCTGGCATTTGCGCTAAGAGAGCCCCAGGTCGGCGGCAGCGTGGTGAACGTGCTGGTCCGCCCGGATCTTTCATTCGATAGATTGATTGCCAATGCGGTCATGGGTGAATTGTTCGGCCGACGGGTGCCAATTGCTTCCATTGACGATCTGCTCGCCATGAAGCGCATTGCCAATCGTCCCAAGGATCAGCTTGATATCGCAGCCCTGGAAAAGATCAAGCGCGGCGAGGATCCAAATGGCTGAAATCGCAGATCATGTATCCGCATCGATTCCGGAGAGCCTGATGCTCAGTCGCTTGGCCATATCCGAGCAAATGCGGGAATTCTTTATCGAAATGTGGCTGCAAAACCCCGCGCTGGCGAAGCAGGCCGGGGCCAAGGTACAAGGAATTCTCTCGCCGCTGGGACAAATGGAGGAATAAATGGTGTCTGACCCCGTTTTCGCACGTTGTAACAAGAAAATCGAGTCTGGCCCCTTTTCACGTTGTAACAAGAAAATCGAGCCTGGCCCCTTTTCACTCCACTCTCATACGGGGCATTTCATCCCGCCAGCGCTGACTTTTGGAGAAAAGCGATGAAGCCGCATATCGCCGCCATCCGGAAATCGTGGTCTGTCCCCGTTTTCTCGTTTCGTTTTCTCTTTTTCTCCGTTTTCTTTCCTGTTTTACTGCTGATATTGTTTGCCGGTACGGCGCAGGCCGCCACCTATGCCTATCGCAACCAGGCGTTCGCCTACGATACGCCGTCGGCGGGCGCGACCACGGTGGCGTGGCATGCCAGCGGGGCGTCGCCGGCCTGCACCAGCTTTCCCAACGGCGACGACGACTGGGCGGATGTGTCGTTCCCTGGCGGGTTTACATTCACCTTTGCCGGCACGAACTATTCGGGAGTCCGCATCTATTCGAATGGGATTCTCGCCTTCGGCAACGATGTATCCGGCTTTCATCGTAACTACACGCCCCAGGCCCTGCCGATCACCGGGCAGGCGCTGGCCGGTCCGGCCGGTTGCCCGCGCGGGGTGCCGGCGCGGCTCATGCTGCCCTACTGGATCGATATCGTCGCGGGCACGGCCAACAGCACGGCGGGGGCGTCGGTCAAGCACGAAATCCTCGGAACCGCGCCCAATCGTCGTTTCGTCATTTCATGGGATAACGTCAAGCTCTATAACTCGACCACCCGCTACAACTTCCAGGTGGTGCTGTACGAGGGTTCGGCGGGCGTCAATAACTACTTCGAATACCGCTATACCTCCGGTTCCAGCAATGGCGCCAACGCGACTGTGGGCGTGCAGGTGTCGACCACCGATTACACCCAGTATTCCTACAACCAGCAGTTCATCGACACAACCAACGGCACCTCCATCTTCTGGTATCCGGCCAACCAGTTGGCGACCAAGGGAGCCGAATACCGCTTCGACGAAGGCGTCTGGACGGGCGGTGCCGGCGAGGTGCAGGATACCTCGGGCAATTCGCAGGATGCCCAGCGCCTCGGCAACGCCAGCAACATTGCTAATGGCAGACTATGTCGCGGCGGTAGTTTCACCAACAACACGTCGAACGCCACCATCGACGCCGTGGCTACGCCAGTCGTGCCCGGAAACACCGGTTCCGTGTCGTTCTGGTATCGCTCCAACAACAGCTGGAATACCGCCAACACGATGCTGTTCGACGCCACGGCCGTGGCCAACCGGCCGTTTTTCCTGATGAAGCGCAGTACGGGCGCTTTGCGTTTCGCGATCGCCGACAGCAGCGGCACCACGGTAACCGCCGAAACCGGCAACCTGACCTATGCCGCGAACAGCTGGCAGCACATTGGCGTGACCTGGAACGTCCGCACCGGAACCAACCAGACGCTCGTCCAGATATTCATCAACGGCACCCTCGTCACCTTCGCGCGCGGCACTACCAATGGCACGCTGCCCGCCATCGGTTCCATCTATGTCGGCGACAACCGCACGTCCGGCGTGACGCCGAACAATGGCACGCCCAACGGCGCGAACGGTACCATCGACGAGTTCTATATCTACCCGATGGACGTCAGCGGCCCGCAGTTCGAGGCCGACATGAACCTGACGCGGCCGACCTGCACCGCGCTCGACCATTTCCGCATCATCCATGACGGTACCGCCGCGTGCGGCGCCGCGCAGGTCACCATCGAGGCGCACGACGTCAACCATGCCCTGTTCGACCTGGCCGGTACGACGATGACGGTTTCCACCAGCACCGGCCACGGTACCTGGTCGGCGGTCAGCGCGATCAACCCGGTCACCAACACCGTTCCCGGCACCGCGACCTACACTTTCGCCAACGAAAACCGGATCGTGCTGTCCCTGAACAATCCCTATACCGAGACCGTCAATATCAACCTCGCCTCGGGCACGATCACCGAGCGCTCCGGCGCGGCCGCCACCTGCACGGCGGATGACTACACCTTCGGGACGACCTGCGACGCGGACCTGGTGTTCGGCTCCTGCGTGGGCAACTTCGAATGCCTGGAGTCGGGGCTGACCTACAACAACCTGACGACCAGCCCGACGGCGCGCAACCCGCTCTACACCAAACTGTCGGGCACAGGTTTCTCGTTCGATGTCGTCGCACTCGACACGGCTGGCAATCGCGTCAGCAACTACGCAGCCGATACCGACCAGGCCGTGACGGTCGAACTGGTCGATGCCAGCGGCGCCTGCGCCAGCCTGTCGGCGCTCAGCCCCGCCGTGGCGGCGACGCTGACCTTCACCAAGGCCGGACAGCCGACCGATCAGGGGCGCAAGACCGTCGGCTTCACGGTGGCCAAGGCCTACGCCAACTTACGCTGTCGTGTGACTGATGCCAATCAGGTCCCCAGCGTGGTCGGTTGTTCGACCGACAGTTTCGCAATTCGCCCACCGGTTTTCACCGTCACCACCACGAACGCCACCAACACCGGCACATCGGGAACGCCGATCTTCAAGGCTGGCAGCGACAGCTTCAACCTGACCGCCAGTGCAGTCGCCGGCTACGGCGGCACACCGCTCGTTAACAATACCCTGACCATTGGCACCCCGACGGTCGGGACAGTCAGCGGCAGCTTTGGTGCTGCCAACACAGCCACCGGCATCGCCGTCGGCAACACCTTCACCTACAGTGAGGCGGGCAACCTCGGCCTCAATGCCAACGCCGTCTATGACGACAGTTTCACCGGCGTCGACCAGCCCAACGATTGCACCAACGACTTCTCCAATGCCATGGTGGGTGGCAAGTACGGCTGCAAGATCGGCAGCGGTGCCGTTGCGCAAACCACCGGCAGCAGTGGCTTCGGTCGTTTCATCCCGAATCATTTCATCCTGTCTGCGGCCAGCATCACCCCGGCCGGCGGCACCTTCAGCTATATGGATCAACCCTTTGGCGTCACCTTCACCCTGGCGGCAGTGAATGCCAGTGGGGGCACGACCATGAATTACGCCGGCAGCTATGCCAAGCTCGATACAACCAACGCAGCCCTGTGGCCATCAACCACGCTGGGTGCGACCGGCCTTGGTCTGGGCGCGAAAGACGGCAGCAGTGATCTCTCCCCCCGGCTTACCGTCGTTGGGACGCCAACCGGTAACTGGACGACTGGCACGAACACGGTGGCTGCCAGCCTGAAATTCAGCCGGCCGGTGACCACGGCCGCCGACGCGACCTGGGGTAGCTACGACGCGCTCGACATCGGCGTGGCGCCGCAGGATGCCGATGGCGTCAAGCTGCTGCCGACGGCACTGGACCTTGATGCCTCCCCACCCGCTGGCGCAGAGCGGCAGAAAATGAGCAGCCAGACCAAACTTCGTTTTGGTCGCCTGCGGCTCATCAACGCCTATGGCTCGGAACTGCTGCGGCCACGTGTTGAATACCGCGCCGAGTACTGGGACGGCAACCGCTGGACGATCAATCTGCTCGATGCAACCACGCCCATCGTCAGTGGCAATATTGTTGCGGGCGGTCTGACCGTGAGTGCCGTGACACCGCTCAACGCGGGAAGCGGTTTCATTACCTTCAACCCGGCCGCCGTCGGCAGTTATGACATTGCGCTCAATCTCAGTGTCAGTGGCAACGATACCTCGTGCAATGCCGCGCACGGCGGCACGGCCGCCAACCGGCCCTGGCTGAAAGGCTTCTGGGCAGCACCGACCAATTGTGGCGGCGTGGCGGCCTGGGCGCAGGATCCCAATGCCCGCATCCGCCTCGGCTCGCCCAAGGCACCCCATATCTATCTGCGTGAGCGCTATTAAGCACGCCGCCAGCCTTCGCGAAAGTCGGCGCTGGCGGGACGGCGTAATGTCCCGTCGCCGCCTTTGCGGCGGCCGCTTCAGCCTTCAGGCTGATTGCCACGAGGAATAACCGCCCAATCCTCGCCTTTTCTCTGGTTCCCGTTTGACCGCCACCGGCAATAATTGCCGCCATGAGTGGAAAAACCGTCCATGGCTGAAGAGAGCGATCTCGAAAAGACCGAACCCGCAACTGCGCGCCGCATCGAACAGGCGCGCGAAGAGGGACAGGTTCCGCAATCGCGGGAGCTGATGGCGTTTCTCGTCATGGCGGGCGGGGCTGGTGGCATGTGGGCCTTGTCCGGCTGGTTTGCCAGCCGCACGCAAAATATTTTTCGTCAGGGGCTGACGCTTGAGCGGCAGGATGCCTTCGATACCAACGCGATCGGACTGAACCTGCTGACGCTCGGCGCCGAGGCGCTGACCATGCTGGCACCACTTTTTTTGGTGACGATTGTCGCGGCCGTCATGACGCCATTTTTGCTCGGGGGCTGGGTGATTGCACCCAAGGCGCTGGCGCTCAAACCCGAGCGCATGGACCCGCTCAAGGGCCTGAAGCGAATGTTGTCCTGGCAGAGCATCGCCGAGATGGTGAAGGGCGTGCTGAAGGCCTTCATGCTGGTCGGGGTGGTGTTCTGGGTGGTGAGCAAAGAGCGCGACAACCTGTTTGCCATGCTGGCGCAGCCCATCGAAGTTGCTCTGCCGTCATTCGGCATGATGCTGCTGTATGCCTTCATGGCCTTCGTGGGCGTACTGGCAGTAGTGGCCTTGATCGACGTGCCCTTCCAACTCTGGCGCTATTACCAGCAACTGCGCATGACGCGCGAAGAAGTGCGCAAGGAGATGAAGGAGCTGGAAGGCGATCCGTATCTGAAGGCGCGCATCCGCAGCCAGCAGCGCGAGCTTGCCAAGCATCGCATGATGTCGGAGGTGCCGAAGGCGGATGTGGTGGTGACCAACCCGACACACTTTGCGGTTGCCCTGAAATACGACAGCGCAAAGATGGGCGCGCCGCAGGTGGTAGCCAAGGGCATGAATCTGGTGGCGCAAAAAATCCGTGACCTGGCCGGCGAAAACAATGTGCCGATCATCGAGCTGCCGCCGCTGGCACGTGCCCTGCATCGTCATGTCGATATCGGCGAGACGGTGCCGGCGGCGCTGTATACGGCGGTAGCCGAAGTGATGGCCTACATTTATCAGTTGAACAGTTTCATGGCGCAGGGTCCGGCGGGAGGTTTGTTACCGCCACTGGCGCCAGTGGCGGTGACGGTGCCGGCGGCGCTTGATCCGGGAGCAGTGGCATGACCAGGCAAAAACCTGCCAAGCCTGACGAATATCCGGTATTGCGGAGCTATTCAAGCTAATGGCCACCCAAGCCGTGACCTGGCAGACCCTGCTGCGCGCCGACAACCTGAAGGCGCTGGCGGCGCCGATCCTCATCATCCTCGTGCTGTCGATGATGGTGCTGCCGCTGCCGTCCTTCATGCTCGACCTGTTCTTCACCTTCAACATCGCGCTGTCGGTAATGGTGATGCTGGTGGCGCTGTATACGTTGAAGCCGCTGGACTTTTCGATCTTTCCGACGGTGCTGCTGGTCACCACCCTGCTGCGCCTTTCCCTCAACGTCGCTTCAACCCGCATCGTGTTGCTCGAAGGCCATACTGGCCCGGACGCCGCTGGCAAGGTGATCGAGGCCTTCGGCCACTTTCTGGTCGGCGGCAACTACGCCGTCGGCATCATCGTTTTCCTGATCCTGACGCTGATCAACTTCATCGTCATCACCAAGGGCGCCGGACGCATCGCCGAGGTGTCGGCGCGCTTCACCCTGGATGCGATGCCCGGCAAGCAGATGGCGATCGACGCCGACTTGAATGCCGGATTGATCGGTGAGCAGGAGGCGAAGAGCCGCCGCAAGGAAATCGCCCAGGAAGCCGACTTCTACGGATCGATGGACGGCGCCTCGAAATTCGTGCGCGGCGATGCGATCGCCGGCATCCTGATCCTGATCATCAACCTCATCGGCGGCCTGATCATCGGCGTCATGCTGCACGACATGAGCGCCGGCACGGCGGCCAAGACCTATACCCTGCTGACCATCGGCGACGGCCTGGTGGCGCAGATTCCAGCGCTGATCGTGTCGGTGGCGGCCGGTCTGGTGGTATCCCGCGTCAGCGACGACAAGGACATCACCACCTCGTTCATGGCGCAGGTGTTTGGCAATCCGGTGGTGCTGACGCTGACGGCGAGCATCCTCTTCATCCTCGGTGTCATTCCCGGCATGCCGTCATTCGTGTTCCTGTTGCTGGCCTTGGGTTTGGGTGCGCTGGCCTGGTGGCGAATAAAGGAAAAACAGGCCGTAGCACTGGCTGCGGAGGAAAAGCCCGCCGCCGCCGCCGCGCCGGAAGAAAGTGTCGAGGCCAGTTGGGCCGATGTCGCCCCGGTCGACGTGCTGGGTCTGGAGGTCGGTTATCGTCTGATTCCGCTGGTCGATCGTGGTCAGGATGGCGAACTGCTGAAGCGTATTCGCGGTCTGCGCAAGAAGTTCGCTCAGGAGGTGGGTTTCCTCTCGTCGCCGGTGCACATCCGCGACAATCTTGAGTTGAAGCCGAATGGCTATCGCATCACTTTGAAGGGTGTCGAGATTGGTGCCGGTGAAGCCTACCCCGGCATGCATCTGGCCATCAACCCGGGGCGTGTCAGCGGCATGCTGGCCGGCAATCCGACCAAGGACCCGGCCTTCGGCCTGCCGGCCGTGTGGATCGAGTCGGCCATGCGCGATCAGGCGCACATCATGGGCTACACGGTGGTCGATGCCGGCACGGTGGTGGCTACCCACCTCAATCACTTGATCCTGACGCATGCCGCTGAGCTGTTGGGGCGCCAGGAAACCCAGTCGCTGCTCGATCACCTGGCGAAGGATGCGCCGAAGCTCATCGAAGAGCTGGTGCCAAAGGTGCTGTCGCTGTCGACCGCCCAGCGCGTGCTGCAGAACTTGCTGGAAGAGGGCGTCAATATCCGCGACATGCGCACCATCATCGAGACGCTGGCAGAAAATGCCCCGCGTACCCAGGATCCCGCCGAACTGACGGCGCTGGTACGCGTCAGTCTGGGCCGCGCGATTGTCCAGCAACTCTATCCGAATGGTCAGGAGCTGGCGGTGATGGCCCTCGAACCCGGCCTGGAACGTCTGCTGGCGCAGGCAATGCAAGGCGCCGGCAGCGATGGGTCCGGCATCGAGCCGGGCCTGGCCGACACGCTGTTGCGCGAGACGGTGGTGGCGGCCAAGCGGCAGGAGGACCTTGGCTTGCCGGCCGTGCTGCTGGTGCCGAGCAGCTTGCGCTGGCTGATGTCGCGCTTCCTGCGACGCGCCTGGACCAACTTGAAGGTGCTGGCCAACAATGAAATACCGGATTCGAAAACCATCAAGGTGACGGTCGTCATCGGTGCCAAGGCCTGAACGTGCTGTGAAGACAAACGAAGTTTCAAAGAAGGCTGCACTCCAGGGGAGCGGATGTTTGGCCGGAACCAAAAGGAAATGACATGACAGTTAAACGATTTTTCGGTGAAAGCGCGCGCGATGCCTTGCGCAAG
Source organism: Rhodocyclaceae bacterium UBA2271 (assembly GCA_002347405.1). Classification (GTDB taxonomy): domain Bacteria; phylum Pseudomonadota; class Gammaproteobacteria; order Burkholderiales; family Rhodocyclaceae; genus Sulfuricystis. The sequence continues at coordinate 119,817 of DDXB01000031.1, forward strand.
GTCAAGGAAGCGCTTGGCCCGGAGGCGATTGTCGTCGCCAACAAGGCGGTGCCCGGCGGCGTCGAAATCATGGCCATGTCTGCCGACAGCCTCGATGCCTTGTCACGTCAGGGTGCGCCGAGCACGGCGCCTGCTGTCACTCCCGTGTCCGCGGCGCGACCGGCTGACGCCGTCCCGCCAGTCCCACAGGGATTTCCTTCGGTCACGCCGACTTTTGCGACGCACGGCGGCATTGCCGACGAAGATGATTACACCGTCAGTCTTTCGACCAAGGCGCGCGCCCCGCTGCCATTCCAGCCCTGGCAACCGTGGCAGCAACAGGAGCCGGTGCACCAGAGCGTTGCGCCAGCCAGCGAAGAAAAAGTCAAGCTGCGTCCCTTGCCGCCCAAGGCGGCGGCGACGCCCGCCAACCGGGCGCCAGATCTGTCCGCCACGGTCGATCATGCTGCCCGCCACAGCGGACCGGCAGACCTGAATGGCGGCCTGGAAAGCAACGTCCAGGTGCAGCAGCTGATGGCCGAGATGCAAAGCATCCGGGGCATGCTCGAGCGCCAGTTGGCCGGTTTTGCCTGGGGCGACATGACCCGCCATGCGCCGGCCAAGGCACAGTTGCTGGGGGAAATGCTGGACGCCGGGTTTTCCGGCCTGCTGGCACGCCGCCTGGTCGAAGACATGCCGGAAAATATGCAACTGCAGGACGGCCGCAAATGGCTGGTCGGTGCCGTCAATCGCCGTTTGCGCACCTTGACCAGCGAAAACGACCTGATCGACCGCGGCGGCGTGTTCGCGCTGGTGGGGCCGACCGGCGTCGGCAAGACCACCACGACGGCCAAGCTCGCCGCGCGCTGCGTGGTGCGTTACGGCGCCGACAAACTGGCGCTGCTGACGACCGACGGTTATCGGATCGGTGCGCATGAACAGTTGCGCATCTATGGCCGCATCCTCGGCGTGCCGGTGCATGTCGTGCGTGACAGCGAAGACCTGCGGCGCACGCTGACCGAGTTGCGCGGCAAGCACATGGTGCTGATCGATACCGTCGGCATGAGCCAGCGCGATCGCATGGTGGCCGAGCAGGCGGCGATGCTGATGCGCGCCGGTGCCGTGCAGCGCCTGTTGATGCTGAATGCCACCAGCCGCGGCGATACGCTCGATGACGTGATCCGCAGCTATGCCGGCGAAGACCTCGCCGGTTGCATCCTGACCAAGGTGGACGAGACGGCGGCCCTGGCGCCGGCAATCGATGCCGTGGTGCGGCATGGCCTCCTGCTGTCCTACGTCGCCAATGGCCAGCGCGTCCCGGAAGACCTGCACCTGCCCAATCGCAACTATTTGCTGCATCGTGCTTTCAAGCAGCCGAAGGCCGAATCGGTGCATCGGCTGAAGCCGGATGAAGTGGGCCTGCTCATGCCGTCCCAGGCCGGCAGTGCCTTGCCGGTTGATCCGCAGGGGGCGGCGTTTGTCTGATTTGTCCCGCCCCGACGAACTGGCGGGGGACCAGGCGGACGGCTTGCGCCGTTTGTTTGGCACATCCGCGGTGACTTTGACGGTGGCGGCGCGCGATACCGCCGTGATCGAGGCCTACGTGACGATCAAGCGCGTGGCCCACGAGCAGCGCTGTGGCTGCTTCAAGATCGCCATCACCCATGCGCGCTCGGCGAACGAAGCACAGGCGGTGTTCGACAACATGCGGCGCGTGGCGCATGAATACCTCGGTGTTCATCTCGAGTATCTTGGCATGGCCGCACCAGTGGCCGCTGCGCTGCGCAGCCCCGCTGCCGTCCCGCCCGGGATGTTGCGACGTGATTCGGTGTTATAGTTTGACGGCCCTATGTTGCCGATGCGTGCACCCGGTTTCACCCGTCACGCTTCAACAGCTACGCTTCACCAGCCACTATCAAGCCTGATGAATCCGACGATGTATACCTCCCAGGGCACGCTCGAAAAAGAGCGGCTCGTCAATCAATATGTTCCCTTGGTCAAGCGTATCGCCTTTCATTTGATGGCGCGGCTGCCGGCCAGCGTGCAGATCGATGATCTCGTGCAGAACGGCATGCTCGGCCTGCTCGACGCGTTGGGACGTTTTGAGGAGGGATTGGGCGCCCAGTTCGAGACCTACGCCGTGCAACGGATACGCGGCGCGATGCTCGACGGTCTGCGTGAAAACGACTGGCTGCCGCGCGGCCTGCGCAAGGAAATGCGTCGCGTCGAGACCGCCATCCAGAAACTGGAACACCAGCAGGGACGTCATCCGAGCGAAGGCGAACTGGCTGGTGCGCTGGACATGCCGCTGGCCGATTACCAGAAACTGTTGCAGGATGCGCGCGGTCATCAGCTGGTTTATCTCGAGGATCTGGCAGATGCAAGCGAGGATTACCTTGAGCGGCACGCCTCGGGCGTTTCGCCCGACCCGCTGTCACTGCTTGAAGAAAGCGACATGCGCGGCGCGCTCGCCGCGGCGATTGCCGCCCTGCCGGAGCGCGAAAAGATGATGATGGCGCTGTACTACGAGCAGGATCTGAACCTCCGGGAAATCGGCGCGGTGCTGGGCGTCACCGAGTCGCGTGTCTGTCAGTTGCACACGCAGGCCGTGTCCCGCCTGCGTGCCACCATGCTCGGTGATGAAGGTCCGCTCAAGACCGCGACGAAGCGTCGCGGCCGCAAACCCAAACAGGCGCAACCCGCCTCCGTCTGACGCTCATGGACAAAATCAGCATAATCGGCCTGGCCCTCGGCATTTTCGCCATTCTTGGTGGTCAGGTGCTGGAGGGCGGACACGTCGGATCACTGGTCCAGCCGACGGCCTTCCTGATCGTCATTGGTGGCACGCTGGGCGCGGTCATGCTGCAAAGTCCGCTGCCGGTATTTCTGGCCGGGCTGAAGATGATCAAGTGGGTGTTTGTGCCACCGGCGACACAACCGGAGGTGCTGATCGAACAGATCGTCCGCTGGAGCCATGTGGCGCGCAAGGAAGGCTTGCTGGCACTTGAGGCACAGACTTTGACGATAGAGGACCCCTTCATGCGCCGGGGCCTGCAACTTCTGGTCGATGGTGTCGAACCGGAGCGCCTGCGCGGGGTGCTGGAGGTCGAGATCGACGCTTATGAGAAGCAGATGAAATTGTCGGCCAAGATCTGGGAGGCCGCTGGCGGTTACTCGCCGACCATCGGTATCCTCGGTGCGGTGATGGGCCTGATTCATGTCATGGAAAATCTCACCGATCCCTCCAAGCTCGGCGCCGGCATCGCGGTGGCCTTCGTCGCCACGATCTATGGCGTCGGCGCGGCCAACCTGATGTTCCTGCCGATTGCCAAGAAACTGCTGTTCAACATCGACCGCCTGATCGCCATCCGCGAAATGTTCATCGACGGCCTGATCGGCATCTCCAATGGTGACAATCCGCGCATCATCGAAAGCCGCATGCAGGGCTATATCGCATGAGTGCGCAATGTCGCTTGAGCGGAGAGCGGGATGCGTGGATTGCGACGCAGGCTAACCTGTATCGCAGGTTAAGCGCGCAGCGCGGCCGTAGCCACAATCCGCGCATCATCGAAAGCCGCATGCAGGGCTATATCGTCTGAGCATAGGGGTCGAGCATGGGACGACGGCGCAAAAGCGAAGAAGAGCACGAAAACCACGAGCGCTGGCTAGTCTCATATGCGGACTTCATAACTTTGCTGTTCGCTTTCTTCGTCGTGATGTATGCGCTCTCGTCGGTCAACGAGGGCAAGTATCGAATCCTGTCAGACTCCATCTCCTCGGCATTTCGCAACGTGCCGGGCAGTTCCACTGGTGCGCTGGTGCAGATTAGTCCCAATGCGCCTTTGCCGATCGGGATTCCCATCAAAAAACCCCAGGTTCCCAATATCAAGCCAGATGCCGCCCGCGAAAAAAACCGGGAGTTATTGCGTAACAAGGCGAAGGAAATCACCTCGGCGCTGGCTCCGCTGGTACAACAGGGGCATGTTCGGGTTACCGAAGGGGCACTCGGCATTACCGTGGAAATCAATGCCAGCGTGTTGTTCGACTCGGGCGAGGCGCGCCTGCAACAGCAGGCCGTGCGGGCGCTGACTGCGGTGGGGCAGATCCTCGCCACCACGGATTTTCCGATCACCGTCGAGGGGCACACCGACAATGCCCCGATCAATACCCCACTGTATCCATCGAACTGGGAACTGTCCGGCGCTCGTGCCGCGAGCGTGGTGCGGCTGTTCATCGACACCGGCGTCAATCCGCGCAGCCTGACAGCGACCGGCCACGCCGAGCAGCGGCCCATCGCCGACAACGCCAACGCCGAGGGACGCCAGCGTAACCGGCGTGTTGCCATCAATATGGAAGCGCGTACGCCCGACCAGATCAAGGAATTGGCGCTGCCCGAATAAGGACGCGCTGATCAAGTCCGTCACACCGGCGTAGGCCGGTGTCCAGGTTGTTGATTTCCCTGGGTTCCGGCTTTCGCCGGAATGACAAAACTGGAGTTAATCGGCGTCTCCTTAACCCTGGAACAAGCCATCCGCCACTGGGCGGTCAGGGTCAGGCTTTGCCGAGTATCCTGCCGCCCAGTTCGGGTTGCTGCTGGCCATCAGGACCGTAGTTCATCGCCTGGTTCGTGGCTGCCATGAGGATGGCGAAGGCCTGCTGGTTGTGTTGCATGTGCAGGCCGATCAATTTACCGTTGGTCGCATTGAGGTCGCGGGCCTTGGCTGCAAGGTCAAGCAGTTTCTGCCATGCCCTGGTGTTGTCTTCGCCGTAGCTGGCCAGCCAGGCCTCCATGCCGACGCGACCACCGGCAAGGCCGAGCCGCGCCAACTGACCCTCGCGTGCCTGGGAGAGCGCGGCAAGCTGATTGGCCAGACTGGTTTTGTTTTCGGTGAGCGGCAGCAGCGCTTCGATATCGCCGCGAGCGAGCAATTCCTGCTCGCGCTGCAAAAGTAGAATGAACTCCCCGAGCTTGCGGACCTCTTCGCTCAGCGTGTTGCCAAGCAGCAAGGCAGGATTTTGAATGGGGGAGAGTGCCACACCGGATCAGGCGGCGGGGTTCGGACGTCCGAGCATCTCGCGTACGCTGGACAGCAGGCCGTCGGCAATGCGCTCGGGGTTGATCTGGAAACGGCCTTCGGCGATCGCAGCCTTGATTTCGGCGACACGCTGGGCGTTTACCGGCGCTTCACCAGCGCCGACTTCCTGCAAGCGGGCAGATAGCGAGGAAATGTCGACGCGCTCGCTCGTCCCCGCGCGTGGCTGTGGCGGAGTGGCAGCAGGGCCGCGCGCGCGTCCGGAATCCGGGGTGCTGCTGACGGCAGGGGTGGCACTGTTGATTTTCACGATATATACCTCTTGGATCAGATTAGTGCTCGCTGACGCGAACCTCAGCCTACTCTAAGCCCTTGTAATTTAAAGCAGAAAGCTATTCTGCATGTAATTACGGCAGAACCGCTGAAAACTTGAGTGCGATCTGGTGCGCGATTGTTGAATCTGTCGTTGATTATAAACATATCCTGTTTCCGCCATGGTGCACTCTGGTGCGGATCGCATACGCCAGCAGCCGTTTCAATAACCGACTTCCACCGTGCCGCCAGCCTTGGCGATCCCGCTGATGACGTGGCCATTGCCAAGCCGGACCTGGGCAACCTGTCCCTCGATGGCATTGTTGAGCGCCCGACCTTCGTTGGTCACCGTAAACCCGGGCCCGCGTGAAATGACCCTGACGGTTTGTCCCTGGCGCACCACCATCATCGCCCTGAGCATGTCCGAGCGCAGCGGCCGGCCGGCCGGGATTGATGTGGCGGCAGCCTTGCCGACGGCACCGGCGAATTCGGTGAGGATGTTTGACGGCAGTTCGGACAGGTCGCCCAACTGGGTGGCCAGATCATCCTCGACGACGACCTGCCCCTGCGCGATGGGGCGCGCACTGATCAGATAATCGGCCTTGACGCGGATATGGACCGGCACATAAACGCGCCAGCCAGCTTCGTTGAGGCAGCGCACCAGGACGTTGATGCGTCCCCAGCCCTGTGCTCCCTGCGGGCGGCTGACATCGAATGAGTTGCAGGGCGCGAGCTGATTGCCCGGGTCGATGCCGCCTATTTCGTAACTGACCTGCCCGGGCAGGCCTTTGGACTGGATCTTGAGCCAGCTTTCGATGGCTTTTTTAACCGGGGCGGGGTCCTGCTGGGCGTGAGTCAACGCGGCAACCAGGCAAAGAGCGAGGAAAGCGAAGAGGGGGCGGAGGGGGGTGGTCAATCGGCGCATGCCGACATTGAACCATTTGGTACTGCATAAGGGTTGACTGCGTATTGGCGCTTTTTCGTCGCTTTTCTCTTTTGGCCCACTACTACCGGGTCAGTTGGGCGTAGAGCAGGGGCAGGCGGGTAGGCAGTTCGTCGGGTTTGCGGATAACCGCGTATCCGGAAGGCCCGAACAGATGGGGCAGATAGCCCGCGCCTTCGCGATCGATCGTTACGCAAAACGGTACCAGCCCCTGACGGCGTGCTGCACCGATGGCGACGCGGGTGTCCTCGATGCCGTAGCGGCCCTCGTAGAGATCAAGATCGTTCGGTTTCCCGTCGGAGAGGATGAGCAGGATGCGCCGACTTGCGGTTTCGCTGCCCTGCAGCGCGGTGGCGTGGCGGATCGCCGCCCCGAGACGGGTGTAATAGCCCGACTTGATCGCTGCGATTCTGCCGCGCACTTTATCGTCAAAGCGTTCGTCGAAGTTTTTCAGCCGATGGAAACGCACATTGCTGCGCTTGAGCGACGAGAAGCCGCAGATCGCGAAGCGGTCACCGGTGGCCTCGAGCGCTTCCCCAAACAGCAGCAAAGAGTCGCGGATGACGTCGATTACCCTGGCATCAGACGAAATCCAGGAGTCTGTCGACAGCGACAGATCGGCCAGAACCATACAGGACAGGTCGCGCGCACGCTTCTCGAGCGACAGGTAGAGTTGTTCGGAGGGGTGGCGGCCGACGCTGCGGTCGGTCTGCGCGCGCACCACTGCATCGACATCGAGTTCGGTGCCGTCGGGGCGATGCTTGAGCCACACGCGGCCCGGCTGCAACGCGGCAAACTGCTGGTGCAGCCGGCGTGCCGTGCGGCGCAGGCTGGGAGGAAGTGCCGCCGGCGCGGCGTTGCGCGCCACCAGTTCGGTCAGGCAAACGTGGTCTTCGAGCAGGCGTTGCTTGCGATAGTCCCACTCGGGTAGCCGGAGGCCGGGCCCGAGCACGATATCGTCCTCGGCGGCTGAGGGCAGATCGAGGTCGAACTTGACCTTCGAGGCGACCGGATCCTTGTCCTGGGCGAGCGAGAGGTGGTCAAGATCACGCGCGGCCGCGGCGGCATTCGGGTCGGGGTCGTCGTCAGTGGGTCGATTGATGCGCAGAAATTCGGCTACGGCGAGCAGACTTTCGGCGCGGAACATGATCGCCAGGCCGTTCTTCTCCTTGGGCATGTCCTCGCGTTGTGCGCGATAGGCGCGCCGCTCCGCCTCCTCCGATGGCGGTGCGCCATGGGTGGTCTGCTCGTGATCGATATCGGTCGAGCGGACTGCCGAGGCGTTCGTTCCCAGCGCGCCCGAGAGCCAGAGACGGACCGGCTCGGCTGCAGGTGCGTTAGTGCTTACTGCGGGCAGGATGAGCACAGTGCCAGGTACTGCCAAAGCGTGCCGGATTGCCCGTTCGCGTTCGGCCTCGGCTGCGGGTAGCCGGGTTGGATCGATGCGGGTCGGCAGATAGGCTTCGACCAGTCTGCGGTAACGAGCGCCAATGCCCGGCCAGATTGCGAGGGCGCAACAGGTTGCGGCCTGATTGCGCCGGAAATCGCCTGCTTCATCGGGCGTGTAACTTGTGTCGTCGGGCAGCCGGTCATGTGCGGCAGCCAGGGCAGCAAGCCACAGGTAGAGGTCGCGGTTCAGGCTGCGCGCCGGGAAGCAGTCGATCTCCGGCGGCAGTCGCAGCGTCGCCTGATCCATGCGCGCCTGCGCCAGCTTGTCGCCGATGCCGGCAATGCGTGCGAACAGGCCACGCCTCCCACGATGCGGATCGATGGTCGCCGCGGCGATGCGCAGGCCGGGGTCGCCGCCCAGGGCGCGGAAGTAGACGCCGGCGGTGCGCTCGATCTCCCTGAGCCGGACCGCCGCTGCGGGGTAACGCTGTTCGGCATTGCGTGTGATCAGTCCATGCCAGAGCTTGCCTATGGTTTCTTCCATGTCCGGGTCACTTCTTGCGCCGTTGCACCAATGCGGCGGAACGGAAACCCGCCTCATTCTCGCGGGCTGCCGCATCACTGACCCAGGCGAGCAATGAACCGTCTGGATTATTGCGCTGGGTCTGCCCGCAGGCATCGATGCACTGGCCACACTGGGTGCAGGTGAACATGTGACGTTTAATGTTGCGCGGCGGCAGCCGCATCGGACAGGCCGCCTCGCAGGCGGATGAGCGGTCCGGCAGGCAGGTGGCGCAGGTGGCGGCGCGCTGGCGTTTGAAGCCCACCACCATCGCATTGCGATTGCCCATCCACGCGAGGCTCTGGAACAGTCCGACGGCGCATGCGTAGCGGCAGAACAGGTGGCGGGCGAACAGGAATTCGAACGACAATACGGCGGTGCCGACCCCGACAAAAAGTGCCTGATTGCGGGTGAGTTCACCGTGCAAGAGGTTGCCGTATACCTGTGCGGGAGGAATCAGGTAGGTGAGCAGTACGATAGCCCAGAGCAGGGCGAACAGCACCGCAGCCGGCACGACCACGCCCCACCAGCGCACATCGGGTTGCCAGCGCGCGCCATCGGGACGCCAGGGCGTGAGCCGGGCGGATTCCCAGATGCTGGGTTTGCCGGAGGCACGGATCATCAGCCGGTTGATCGTCTCCACCACCGAAAAGTGCGGACATAACCAGCCGCAGTACAGACGTCCCCACTTCCAGGCCACAAACAGGAACAGCGCGGCGCCCCCGAGCAAGGGCAGAAACAGGCGAAGCAAAACATTCCCCGCCGCCTCGAACGGGCCGCTGCGTCCCGCGAGAAAATCATCCAGGCCGAGCCGCCATTCCATGCCCAGCAGCCAGGCGTGGCCGACCGTCAGATCGAAGCGCAGCAGATCGAATACCGGTGCGAGGATGAACAGTACAAAAAAACCGATTTGCCACAAGAAGCGCGTGACCTGGGTCCGGGCAGCTACGCGCGGCTTTGCCACCGTTATCGGGATGCTGCGTCTGGCCGTGCCGGCTAACGGTTGACCCGGATGGGGTGGGCCAAGCAGTGCGCTCATTTTTTCGGCTTCAGTCTTCAATGCGCGGACCCAGCAGGGGATAGCGCCACTTGCGGGCCAGAATCGCACGATTCAGGCCGAACACGCCGAGCAGGATCAGGGCGGCGTGGACACAGATGAAGTACAGCACCCCGATCACCCAGGACACCGGATTGTCGATGCCGCCAAGCAGGAATATCGTCACGCTCACCCCGATCAGGATTGTGGCACCGCTGATGCTGGTGACGACGGTCTGCTGGAGATGGTTGCGTACTATGGCCGAATCGCTGTGGCGAAATTTCCACCACAGAGCCACCATCAGCACGAAGCCGAGCACCGGAATGATCATAAGGTTGGCCAGGAACAGTGCTTCCGCAAGCACCGCGACCGGCGGTCCGGGCATGTTTTCCTTGAGCAGGTTGGGTTGCTGTCTGTCTGTCATGGTAAATCAACGACCGAATGTCGCCGCCACAACTTCCATCAGCGCTTCGGCGATTTCCGGATCGTCGGTGAGGCTTTCGACAATGGCGGCGCGACAGGCGCTGACCGGGTCCATGCCGGCGCGAATCAGCAGCGCTGCATAGACGAGCAGGCGCGTGCTGGCGGCTTCTTCGAGGTCGTGCTCTTTCAGGGTGCGCAATGCGTTGGCTATGCCGACCAGGCGGCGTGCCAGGTCAGGTGCGCAACCGGTTTCGCCAAGCAGGATCGATTCCTCGCGTTCGCGCGCCGGAAAGTCGAAGCGCAGGCTGACGAAGCGCTGCCGGGTGGAGGGTTTCATGCCCTTCAGCAGGTTCTGGTAACCGGGGTTGTAGGAGACCACCAGCATGAATTCCGGTGGCGCCTTGAGCAACTCGCCGGTGCGATCAATCGGCAGGATGCGGCGATCATCGGCCAGTGGATGCACCACCACGGTGGTGTCCTTGCGCGCCTCGACAATCTCGTCCAGATAGCAGATGCCGCCTTCGCGTACGGCTCGCGTCAGGGGACCGTCGCACCAGACGGTCTGGCCGTCACCGATCAGATGGCGGCCGACCAGGTCGGCCGCGGTCAGGTCGTCGTGACAGGCGACTGTGTACAGGGGCAGCCCCAGCCGTGCCGCCATGTGAGTGACAAAACGGGTCTTGCCACAGCCCGTCGGACCCTTGATGAGCAGGGGCAGCTTGTTTTGCCAGGTGCGTTCGAAGACGGTGACTTCATCGCCAGCCGGCTGATAGAACGGTATGGCGGGATGCGGGTTTTCGAGTTTCATTCAGTAAATCCTTTCCCGCCGGCCAGGGCCGGCGGGGTGACAACGTCAGGCGCTCAGCGGTTTGCTTTCACCTTTAACGAAGAAGCTCAGCACATAGGTCACCAGTCCGGCGAAGAATGCCACCCCGGCCCAGACGCGCATCCAGTAGAACAACGCAACCTGATCCTGCGCCATCATGAACGACATCGGCGTTTCGGACACGCGTTGCAGCCAGATTTGCAGGATACCGGCCGCCGTGAGGAACAGCGTGATGAACACCATCGCGATGGTCATGATCCAGAAGCTCCACATTTCCAGTACCTGGGCTTTCGGGCTGTTTGCCGCGCGGCCACGCAGGATCGGCATCGCATAGCTGATGATCGTGATCACGACCAGCACATACGCACCGTAGAACGCCAGATGGCCATGCGCGGCGGTGATCTGCGTGCCGTGCGTGTAATAGTTCACCGGCGCCAGGGTGTGCAGGAAGCCCCAGACGCCGGCGCCAAGAAAGGCCATGACGCCGGTACCCAGAGCCCACAGCACGGCGGCCTTGTTCGGGTGTTCGCGACGGCGGCGGTTCACCATGTTGAAGGCGAAGACCGTCATGGCGAAGAAGGGGATCGGTTCGAGTGCGGAGAAGATCGAGCCCCACCATTGCCAGTATTCCGGCGTGCCGATCCAGAAATAATGGTGGCCGGTGCCGATGATGCCGGTCACCAGTGCCAGGGTGATGATTACGTACAGCCATTTTTCGATGACTTCCCGGTCAACCCCGGTGACCTTGATCAGCACGAAAGCCAGTAGCGCGGCCATGATCAGTTCCCACACGCCCTCGACCCACAGGTGCACCACCCACCACCAGTAGAACTTGTCCATAACGAGGTTGGTCGGGTTGTAAAACGCGAACAGGAAGAAGATCGCCAATCCCCACAACCCGATCAGCAGGACAATGTTGATCACCGTTTTGCGTCCCCTGAGCATTGTCATGCTGATGTTGAACAGGAATGCCAGGGCGACAACCACGATGCCGATCTTGGTGAGCAACGGCTGTTCGAGAAACTCGCGGCCCATGGTGGCGAGAAGGTTGTTGCCGGTCATGGTGGCGAGCGTGTTGTAGTCGACGAACAGGTAGCCGAGGATCGTCAGTACGCCCGCGGCGAGAAAGACCCAGAACAGGATCCAGGCCAGTAGCGGGCTGTACAGCTCGGTTTCAGCTTCTTCGGGCACGAGGTAATAGGCGGCGCCCATGAAGCCGAACAGCAGCCAGACGATCAGCAGGTTGGTGTGCACCATGCGGGCGATGTTGAATGGAATCTCCGGGAACAGAAAGTCGCCGATGACGTATTGCGTGCCGAGGATGAGGCCGAAAATGACCTGTCCGGCAAACAGCGCGATTGCCGCGATGAAGTAGGGCAGCGCGACCGCTTGAGATTGGTATTTCATGACGTGGGTCCCTTATGCGTAATCTCGATAGGAATTGATGGGCGTGCGGCTCAGCCTTCGATGTTGGGCGGCCATTTCTGCGTATTGATTCCCGCCGTGTAGCGGAAGAACTCGACCAGATCGTCCAGTTCCTTATCGGTCAGATGGAATTGCGGCATCTGCCGGCGGCCCGGGGCATTGGTCGGCATGGCCTGAATCCAGGCCTTGATGAAATCGGGGCCGCGGCGCGTGTAGACATTTCCCAGTTCGGGTGCGTAGTAGGCGCCTTCGCCGAGCAGCGTGTGACAGCCGATGCAGTTGCGCGTTTCCCAGATGTGCTTGCCGGCGGCGGCACTCGGGGTGAGGTTGTGCCGGTTGTCGGTCTTGGGCAGTGCCTTCATGGTGTCGAAGGTCAGGGCCAGGAATAACAGAAAGAAGAAAACCGACCCGCCGTAGAAAACATTGCGGGCCATGGCTTTGGTGAAGGTTCCGCTCATGGGTTACCTCTTTTCGGAGTATTGGCTTGGGAAAGGCAGCCAGGTTGGTCGGGGTGAATTCGCGATGAACTCGGCAGCGACTTTACGTCGCGGAATTCCGCATGAAAATGATATTAGTCAACTTTAATAGTCAACCTTTCTGGTAACTTGTTTCGCGGATGGGGCGACTGCCGCATCCGGGCCGATGCCCTGAGTGGAAGTGCGGCATCGAATTCAGGCAACACCATTCAAAACCACCATGACTTCAATTCCCTTGCCCCTGTACGTTGCATTTTTCTTTTTCCTCGGCGGCGCCTTGATCCTGAACCTGCATCATCGCTACCAGAACAAGCAGCGTGCATTGCCGGCGCGGGATCAATACCTTGCGGACCACAATCTGGCCGCGCTGGCCTGTCATGCCTGCGGGTCTGCCCGGCTTGCCGAGCGGGGCCTGACGCATGGCGAGGATGAGCGTCGCATCTTCAGTTGCGTCGACTGCAAGGAAATGCTGTTTCAGGATCGCCGCATCGTGGATCTGGAGGAGAATCCCGCCTGACGGTGGTGATGTTCACTCCGAGCGGCCCCTGGCCTGCCGGCTGATCAGGCAAAATTTGCCGCCCGTTCGGCAGCTTGCCGTTTGCTTGCCGGCAATCAGATCGTGAGAAAACTGGATTTGACGCTTGGCTAGTGCGTTGCGGGCTGCTGGCACGGTTACTGCATATGAGTGTTGCCCAAACAATCATTGCCGTGCTCAAACATGATCGACCGCCTTGAACAAGACCTGAGCTTTACCCAGACGGCGCTGCGCTTGCGCAGCCAGCGGCAGGAAATGCTGGCCTCGAATATCGCCAACGCCGACACGCCGAACTTCAAGGCGCGCGACATCGATTTCAAGTCGGCGCTGGCCAGTGCCATGGGTGGAGCGGATGCGAGCCTGGCGCGCACCCACGCGGGCCATCTGGCTGGCGTGGATGCACTGCCCGCCGGCGGCGCCGCGAAATATCGCACCGAGTATCAGGGCGCCGTCGACGGCAACACGGTGAACATGGATGTCGAGCGCGCCGCCTTCGCCGAAAACGCCATGCAGGTCGAGGCGCTGATGACTTTCATCAACAAGCGTTTCCAGGGGCTTGGCCGCGCAATCTCGGGCCAGTAAATCATGAGCGACTTCAGAATCTTCTCCATCGCCGGCTCCGCGCTGACCGCGCAGTCCGCCCGCCTCAACGCCGTGGCGAGCAACCTCGCCAATGCCGACAGCGTGGCCGGTGCCGATGGTCAGCCCTACCGCGCCAAACAGGTGGTGTTCCAGGCCATGCCGGTAGAAGGCGGCGGCATGGGCGTGCGCGTCACGCAGGTGGTGGATAGCGCCGCGCCGCTGCGCATGCAGTACGACCCCGCCAATCCCGCCGCCAACGAGCAGGGTTATGTGGCGATGCCAAATGTGAACGTGGTGGAGGAAATGGTGAACATGATTTCCGCCTCGCGTGCCTACCAGACCAACGCCGAAGTGATGAACACGGCCAAGACCTTGATGACCAAGGCACTGGCAATCGGCCAGTAACAGGAAACAGGAGACAAGCATGGCAACCGCAGCCACCAGCGCCACCAGCAATCCCGCCGCCGACATTTATTCAGCGCTGAGTGTCGTGCGTGACAACAAAAGCTCGGCCACGGCTGACATCCAGAACCGTTTCCTCACCCTGCTGACGGCCCAGTTGAAGAACCAGGACCCGACTTCGCCGATGGACAGTGCGCAGATGACCTCGCAACTGGCGCAGATCAGCACGGTGGATGGCATTGAACGGCTGAACGCCACCTTGCAGAAAATGCTCGGCAACACCGCCGACGCGCAGGCCATGCAGGCCGCCGCGCTGGTCGGCCGCGGCGTGCTGGTGCCCGGTTCGGCGCTGCAACTGGTCGAAGGCGCGGCGGTCGGTGCGATGGAACTTGCCGGCTCGGCCGATGAGGTCATCGTCACCATCAAGGATGCCAATGGTCTGGTGCAGCGGACGCTCAACCTCGGCGCACTGCCGGCCGGGGTGAATGGTTTTGCCTGGGATGGCAAGAACGACGCCGGCGCGCCGGTCGCGGATGGCCGTTTCAGCATGAGCATCGCCGCCGAGCAGGGCGGCAAGAAAGTCACGGCAGACGCCCTCGCGCTGGGCATGGTGTCCAGCATCACCCGCGGCGCGCAAGGCATGACGGTCAATGTGGGTTCGCTGGGGGCCTTCGGCCTGGCGGACATCAAAGAAATTCTCTAACAGAAATCAACGGGAGACAGCGATGAGCTTTCAACAAGGTTTGAGTGGACTGAATGCGGCAGCCAAGTCGCTCGACACCCTCGGCAACAATATTGCCAACTCCGGCACGGTCGGCTTCAAGTCGGCGTCCACACTGTTCAGCGACGTTTTTGCATCCACTCTCGGCGGTGGCATCCAGGTAGGCATCGGTGTCGCAGTGGGCGGTGTCAACCAGCAATTCACCCAGGGCAACCTGACGGTGACCAGCAACCCGCTGGACTTGGCCATTAACGGCCAGGGCATGTTCCGCCTGTCCAATAACGGCGCCACGACCTTTACGCGCAACGGCCAGTTCAACATCGACAAGGACGGTTTTGTCGTCAACACCAACGGCTATCGGCTCACCGGCTATCTGGCCAATGCCTCCAACGTCATCGTGCCATCGACCCCGGCTGAAATCTTCATCAACACGGCCGATCTGCAGCCGCAGCCGACCGGGAACTCGAGCGTGGGTGCCCGCATCGGCCTCAACCTGGATTCAAGGCAGCCTGTCATTGCCCCGGCTTTTGACGTGAACGATCCGACCACTTATAACAGTTCGACCTCTATCACTGTCTTTGACTCGCTGGGCAATCCACATTTGATGTCGATGTTTTTCAAGAAAGACAGCGCCAACAACTGGAGCCTCTACAGCAATCTGGACGGCGGCGCCGCCTCGGGGCCCACCCCCCTCACCTTCAACAGCACCGGCGCTCTGACCGCACCGGTAAGCGGCATCATCGCCCAATCCCACGCCGTGACAACGGGTGCCGTCACGCCACTTGCATTCAACCTCAACCTGACCGGATCAACCCAATACGGCAACATCTTCGGCGTCAATAGCGTTGCTCAGGACGGCTATACCTCTGGCCGCCTGTCCGGCCTCAGCATTGCCTCAGATGGTACCGTCCAGGGTCGCTACAGCAACGGCCAGTCGCGCGACCTGGCACAGGTGGTGCTTGCCAACTTCAACAACCCGAACGGCCTGACCTCGCTGGGGAACAACCAGTGGGGCGAAACCCCGGAATCGGGCCAGCCGCTGGTCGGCGTGCCAGGCAGCGGATCGCTCGGCGTGCTGCAGTCGGCGGCAGTTGAAGAATCGAACGTCGACCTGACGGCCGAACTGGTAGCGATGATCACCCAGCAGCGCGCCTACCAGGCCAATGCGCAGACCATCAAGACGCAGGACCAGATTCTGCAGACGCTGGTCAACCTCCGTTAATGATCATGGCTGCTGTCGCCACCCTCAATCATGAAACCCGTTATTCCGGGCTTGACCCGGAATCCAGTGGTTTCCTCCTGGATACCGGCCTACGCCGGTATGACGGATTTGAGATGTGCTTCACTTTAAAAGTCGGCGCTGGCGGGACGGCGAATAAACCATGGACAAACTGATTTACACCGCGATGACCGGCGCCAGCGCCACGCTGGGGCGGCAGGCGGCCGTGGCGCACAACCTTGCCAACGTCACCACGCACGGTTACCGTGCCGAGGAACACCGTTTGCGCGCGGCACAGGTGCAGACGCACAACAATATGCCGGCCGCCCTGCCGACGCGGGCGTTTGCCGTCGATGCCAGCACGCACAGCGATTTCAGCGAAGGCGCGCTGATGCATACCGGCGGCACCTATGACATCGCGCTGAAGGGCCGCGGCTGGATCGCGCTGGCCCTGCCGGATGGCAGCGAAGCCTACACGCGCAACGGCGGCTTCGAGATTTCCGAAAACGGCGTGATGCAAACCCGCGGCGGCATTCCGGTACAGGGCGACGGCGGGCCGATCACGATTCCGCCTGATTCGCGCGTGACCATTGAGCGGGACGGCACGATCTCGGTGACGGCCGCGGGCGGCGCGCAAAACACCGTGACCGCGGTGGGCCGCATCAAACTGGTCAATCCGCCGGAAGCCGACCTGAAACGCGGCCCGGACGGATTGTTCCGATTGAATACCGGCGATGCGGCGCCCCAGGACGAGGGGGTGAAAGTGGCCGCCGGCTATCTCGAAAACAGCAACGTCAATCCGGTCGAACAGATGGTGGCGATGATCTCGCTGGCGCGCCAGTTCGAGATGCAGATCAAGCTGTTGACCAACGCCGAAATGAACGACCGCGCCGCCACGCAAGTGCTGGCGCAACGCTAAAAGGAAAGATAGATGATCCGCTCCCTCTGGACCGCCAAAACCGGCCTCGATGCCCAGCAGACGCATCTTGATGTCATTTCGCACAACCTCGCCAACGTCAGCACCAATGGCTTCAAGCGCCAGCGTGCGGTGTTCGAGGATCTGCTCTACCAGAACCTGCGCCAGCCGGGCGCCCAGTCGACCCAGCAGACGCAGATTCCCTCGGGGCTGACGATCGGCGTCGGCGTGCGCACGGTCGCGACCGAGCACATTCATACGCAGGGCAGTCTGCAACGCACTGAAAATTCCCTGGACATGGCAATCAACGGGGCGGGCTATTTCCAGATCCAGATGCCGGACGGCACGCTGGCCTATACGCGCAGCGGCGCCTTCCAGCGCGACAGCACCGGCCAGATCGTCACCCCGAGCGGCTACCCGCTGTCGCCGACCATCACCATTCCCGCCGATGCCCTTGCCATCACCATCGGTCGTGATGGCATCGTCTCGGTGACCCAGACCGGCAATACGACACCGACCCAGCTGGGCAACGTGCAACTGGCCACCTTTGTCAATCCGGGCGGCCTGCAAAGCACCGGCGAAAACCTGTTTGTCGAAACCGCATCCAGCGGCACGCCCACCCCGAACACTCCGGGCAGCAACGGCGCCGGTCTGCTCAACCAGGGCATGGTTGAAACCTCCAACGTCAATGTGGCGGAAGAACTGGTCAACATGATCCAGACGCAGCGCGCCTACGAGATGAATTCCAAGGTGGTGTCGACCTCCGATCAGATGCTCGCCCGCTTGACTCAAATATGATGACCCCCATCCCCCCCATCCCCCCCATCCCCCCCACCCCCCCCACCCCCCCCACCCCCCCTTCCCGCGGAAGTGGGGTGACTGTTGCTCGCTGCGCTCGATGGTTACGGGCGACTCCGTGTCATCTATGGCGCGGGTTGCGCCTCCGGCACGTGACGTTCCGGCTTGG
>DDXB01000063.1 GCA_002347405.1 Rhodocyclaceae bacterium UBA2271
CATGGTGACTGGAGCGATGCCGAATTCTCCGCGCTGGCGATGGCTCAGGCGCTACGCGGCAGCGAAGACGACCCCGTCGTCTATACCCGCGCCGACCTGCGGGAACAATGGCAGTGAAACAGGCCGGGCAGATCGTTCTCACGCCCTTTCCGCATACCGACCTATCCGGCGCCAAACTGCGCCCGGTGCTGATGTTGCGACGAGCCTCCCGCTACGATGACTGGCTGGTGTGCATGGTGTCGTCGAAGCTCGATCAGGCTGAAGCCGGCTTCGACGAAGTGCTTGCCACAACGGATGGCGATTTCGCTGCCAGCGGCCTCAAGGCGCCCAGCGTCCTGCGCCTTTCCCGCCTCGCCGTGCTGGATGGCGTCTTACTGGTTGGCAGCATTGGCAACATCGCTAATGACAGGCTCGATCGCATCAGGCAACGGCTCGCGCGCTGGATCGCCACCGCGGATTGATATTCGCCGTCCCGCCAGCGCCGACCTTTCGCGAATATCCGTGCCTGGCCCCTTATGGCGTGCCTTATGGCTATTCCACTTGGCATGAATTGCTTATTTCACAAAGTTTCACAATGTCGCCACCGTCGCGAATTTAATTCGAGCCTGGCCCCTTATCGCTCGCCTTATCGCTTCTCGCGCTCCTAGGCGCGGTAATCGCGTGGTTTCTAAATGAGCGCCGTCGTCGAGCGTGGGAGGAATACTTGCGAAAGGAGGAACGATATCGTGAACTCCTTCGAACGCTCACGGGTGTCTATAGCCACGCGGCCGATTCTGATGTTCGTCGTCAGTTTTTAGAGGAATACAAGCGTTGCTGGCTCTATTGCAGCGACGAGGTAATACGGGCTGCGAACTCTGCAATGGAGGTCATGGTTGAAAATACCACCGTGCCAATGGAAGCGCGCCTCGAACGCATAGGCAAGTTTGTTTTGGCAATTCGGCGCGATCTACTCCGCCGTAACCTCACGCGCCACACGGAACTGCAGGCAGCAGACTACGTTCATATCGCGCCTGGAAAATAGTACCGCCCAACAAAGCGTTCAAGTGGGACGCTCCGCCAGAATAGAAAAAGCAGTAGAAAAAGGGGCTCGGTTTTTCTCTAGCACCCAGGATGAGTGGCCAGCTCGGTCAGGGCAATTGCTCGGGCGCCTCGCGTGGGTCGCACATGACCAGCACATCGCATTGCGATTCCGCCAGCACATGTTTGGTCACGCTGCCGAGCAGCAATTCCTCGGCGATGTGCGAGCCGTGCTTGCCGACGACAATCAAGTCGGCATCAACCTCCTGCTCCATGGCGACGATCTGTTGCGCAGGATCGCCATGGCTGACCCGGCCCGAATACTCCATCGGCGTCAATCCGGCGGCGGCGGCCAGCTCGTGCAGCTGCTTGCGCCGAACTTCGCCCTCCTTGGCGACATATTGGCGGATCACCTGCTCATCGACGCCCGCGAAGGTCAGCTTGCCCTCGTAGGGCAGTTCGAAGGCATGCAGCAGGACAAGGTCGGCATCCGGCGCCAGCTGTCTCGCCATGCGGATCGCCTGGAGCGACACGGGCGAGAAATCCACGGCAATCAGTATGGAGCGATAAGCCTCATGGGGCGCCTGTTTCACTACCAGCACCGGCCGCTGCGCCGATTTGCGCAGCAGGCGTGCCGCGGTCGCCCCGAGCAGGGCGTGACGCAGGAAGGACTCGCCGCGCGCGCCAAGGACGATCAGATTTGCATCCAAGGCATCGGCCTCGGTGGCGATCACGGCGAGCGGGTTGCCCACCACAATGCTCGGCCGTGCGCTTACGCCGTGCCGGATGGCTTGGTCGCCGGCCAATTGGTCGAGGCGCGCGCGGACATCGTTTTCCAGGGTCGCCCGCACCGCCGAAACGTCGCCCCCCAGCATCTCGCGCAAGCTGTCGAGAGTGTCCAACTCGATCGCATGGATGAGATGAAGTTCGCTACCGGCAAGGGCGGCCAGGAAAAAGGCCCGCTCGACGGCATGGCGCGACGGTGCGGAGAGGTCGGTGGCGGCAAGAATCGTCTGGGTACTTGTCATTTGGCATCTTCCTTCACGGGGGGTTCAATCACGGGCTGGTAGTCCCAGTCGCGGATGTCCTGCAGCATCTGGTCGATATCGACGGTCGGAATTTGCAGCATCCGCAAGGCGGTCGCGCCGAGACGCAGGCTGGATTCGATCGTCTCGGGATACGCATGAATCGCGCCGGCATTGATCAAGGCTGCACTGGCTTCGAGATCGCGGGCACGCGCGATCACCGGCACATGCGGACAATGCTGGCGCAGCGCGGCAACCGTCCGTAGCGCGACGGCATGGCTATCGACGGTGATGATGGCCAGGCTTGCACGCTCGGCCCGCGCCGCTGCCAGCAGGTCCGGATCGGCAATGTCGCCGTAGAGCACGGCATGCCCGTCGACCTGCCCCTGCCGCACCCGCTTCGAATCGGTGTCGAAGGCGACGAAATCGACGCCCCTGGATTTCAGCAGCACCGCGATGGTATGGCCGACCCGGCCGTAGCCACCGACCAGCACCTGGGGTGCTGGCAGCCCGGCAAGCCGGTCCGCCAGCGGGGGAATCTCGGCGGCTGGCCTGGCCAGGCGGGTAGCTATCGCCCGGTTGTAACGGATCAACAGGACGCCCGCGATCATCGAGAACAGGACGGCGGTCAGCACGATCTGGCCGGTCTGCGCATCGATCACGCTGGCATCGAGCGCGATGGCGAGCAGCGCGAAGCCAAACTCGCCCCCCACCGCCAGCAACAGGGCGGTACGCCAGGCTCCGGGCGCGTCCATGCCGCTGCGGCGCACGATCAGGGCGACGACAACGATCTTGCTGACCAGCAGCAGCAGGGCGCCCAGCAGCGCCCAGTGCCAGATGCGCGGCAGCGTACCCGGGTCGATGAGCATGCCGATGCCGATGAAGAACAGGCCCAGCAGCACATCGCGAAACGGCCGGATGCTGGATTCCACCTGATGACGGAACTCGGTCTCGCCGAGCATCATGCCCGCGAGGAAGGCGCCGAAGGCCAGCGATAGCCCCAGGGTATCGGTCGTCCAGGCGGCCGCCAGCACCACCAGCAAGACCGTGAGGGTGAACAGCTCGGCGGAACGGCGTTCGGCGATCATGTGGAAGAACGGGCGCAGGGCCCAGCGCGCGGCATAGAAGACCAGGGCAAACGCCAGGGTCGCCTTGGCCATCGCCCAAGCCAGCTCGCCGGCGAGCGCGTCCATGCCGCTGGCGGCACCCAGCACGGGGATGAGGATCAGCAGCGGTACGGCGGTGACATCCTGGAAGACCGAAATGGCCATGCCCAGGCGCCCATGCGGGGTGGCGTCCTCGCCCTGCTCGGCCAGCTGCCGGCCGATGATGGTGGACGAGGACTGCGCGAAGACGGCGCCGATGACGAAAGCCACCACGACATTCATGCCTGCCAGCCACAGCAGCACGGTCACGACGGCTGTCGTCAATACAACTTGCGCGGTGCCGAGGCCAAGAATCTGGTGGCGCATCGCGTGCAGTTGCGGCAGCGAGTAATTGAGCCCGATCGTGAACAGCAGGAACACCACGCCGAACTCGGCCAGTGCCTTGAATTCCGTGACATGCACGGTCGGTCCGGCGGTGTGGGGACCGAGTATCAGGCCGACCAGCAGGTAACCGAGGCTGGAGGGGATATGCAAACGCTGGAAGGCGACCATGATCGCCACAGCCATGCCGAGAAGGAGAATGATTTGAACCAGATTTTCCATGGGGCTTATTCGCTCGCTGCGTTTCCAGACAGGGGGGCGATGTGTCGCTCATACCTCTCAAGAAACTCGCCGGGCCGCCCCAGGAGTTTCTTGGCCCCTTGAGGAGAGAACAACGCGTAGCGGCGTTTTCGGGGTGGGCTCATTTTGCCACCTCCTTGTTCCTGATGATGGCTGTCAGGGCTTCGACCGCGTAGTCGACGGCGTTGCGCATCGGGTACAGGATGGTCGGGGCGCCCAGTCTCTTCAGGGCGGCACCGTCAAAATCCTCGCGGGCGACCACCGCCACCTCGCCGGTGAAATGCAGTTCGCGCAGGCCGCGCAGCAGATCGCGGTTCGAGGCCATGTCCGGCAGGGTGCTGACCACCCAGCGCGTGTCCTTGAGCGGCAGGCTTTCGAGGAATTCGCTGGCGATGCCGTCGCCGTAGCGCACCGGCAGGCCATGCCGCCGCAGGGCGCGCGCGACCTCCGGATCGAATTCGACACCGAGCACCTTGAGTTCGGCTTCTTTCAGGCCCAGTGCCAGGCGGCTGCCGTAGCGCCCGAGACCGAAGACGATGACGTCGGCCTCGCGCAGGTCGTGACGCTCCGTGGCCACGGCCAGTTCCCGATGGGGTCGCTTGCGTTCGAAGAAGCCGAGCCAGGGTCCCAGTTTCTCGTAGAGCTGATGCGAGTAAAGGATCATGTAGGTCGACAATGCGATCGTGATCAGACCGACCAGCGTGGTCAGCCCCAGCGCGCCGCCGCCGATATGGCCGAGCGAAATGCCCATGGCGACGAAGATGATCGAGAACTCGCTGATCTGCGCCACCGTCAGGCCGCAGAGAAACCCGGTGCGCTTGCGATAGCCCATGTAGCCCATGATGGCCATGACGATCAGCGGGTTGCCGATCAGCACGAACAGCGACAGCACCACCGCCGGCCAGACCTCGCCACCGAGGGTCGAGAAGTCTAGATTGGCGCCCAGATCGATGAAGAAGAACAGCAGCAGGAAGTCGCGGATACCGGTCAGTCGGGCATTGATCGCATCGCGATAATGCGTCGATGCCAGCGAGAAACCAGCGAGGAAGGCGCCCGCTTCCTTGGAGAAACCCGCCCATTCGCCCAGCGCGGCGAGCCCCGTGCCCCAGGCGATGGCGAAGATGAGCAGCAGTTCCTGTGATTGCGCCATGCGGTCGACCACCCGGGGCAACACGTAGCGCATGAGCAGATACATGCCGACGGCGGCGACGCCGATTCTCAAGGAAAGCGAGCCCGCCAGGGCCAGCAGAGACCCTTCGCCGCCGCCGCCATCGCCACGCAGGGCGCTCATCACCATCATCGCGACCACGACGGCCAGATCCTGGACGATCAGGAAACCGACGGCAATGCGGCCGTGCAGGGAGTCGATCTCGCGCTTGTCGGAAAGCAGCTTGACGATGATGATGGTGCTGGAGAAAGTCAGCGCGACAGCGACGTAGAGCGCCTCCACCCAGCCCTTGCCCATCGCCAGGGTGAGGAGGAAGCCGATGACGATGGTGAAGGCAAGCTGCCCCAGGCCGGTGGCCAGCGCGACCGGGCCGATATGGCGAATATGTTGCAAGTCGAGCTTGAGACCGACAACGAACAGCAGTACCGCCACGCCAACCTGAGCCAGCAGGGCGATCTGGTCATGAGCCGTGACGATGCCGAGCAGGGCGGGGCCGGCAACGATGCCGATGACGATGTAGGCGATCAGCACCGGCTGGCGCAGCCACAACGACACTGCACCCGCGGCGGCGGACATCAGTAGCAGAAGGGCAAATTCACCAAAGACACCATGCATGTTTCAGGGCTCCGATTCGACATGTGCGCTTCTTGCGCAGACGGGCATCCGGCTAGGCAAACGCAGAACAAGCCGCCGCAAGATTTGGCGGTGAGTTGGGATGAAGGTGAAATTGCGATGCGCGATACATTATCGACGGAAAGAAGGTCATTTTTTGGTCTGGCAACGCACGAACAGGAGTAACCCAGTTTACCTTGGGCCGGAGAACCGGACTACCCGCTGGTGTCGGTCGGGGATTGATCCTTCTCGGCCGCACGCTCACGTCGCCAGAGCACCGTCTTCCAGACCAGCAGCGCCGCCGGCAGCAGGTGCCAGACCACGTCGAAGATGTCGATGGGGCGGGTGAGCGTGCCGTTCATCGCCATGCGCGCCTTTTCGACGAGGTGCGGCTCGGGAACGAAGGGCGCGCCCAGCATCAGCACGGTGATGACGATCAGGATCGGAAACGGAAACTCGCGGATGAATCGCATGGTGGGCTCAATCAGTTGGTGAACGGGGCGGCACGCGGCAGAACCCCTGCATCGGGATGGCCAGCGCGTCGTTGAACTTGCTCGATAGGTTCTGCACGCCGATCCACGCCGTAATGGCGACAATCGCGTCGTCTCTGAAGAAGCGCTTGAGCTCGGTCATCGCGCGGGCGGTGCCGGCATCGTCGTTGAGCGTCACCGCCTCGGCGTAAGCGAGCGCCGCGCGCTCTTCCGCGCTGAAGACCTCGGGGTGCTCCGGCCAGCGGTCGATGCAGTCGATCTTCTCGTGCGCGCCATGCGCCGCGAGGAAATTGTGGGCATTGAAGTCCACGCAGAAATCGCAATGGTTGAGCTGCGAGATGCGCACGCTCAGCAGCGTCCGCAGCAGGCCGCCGGGCGAGGACAGCCGGTTGAAGCGGCCGATCAACAGCAGGAAGACGAACATGATCGCGGGCTGCCGCCCCCACGCCCACATCGGGGACAGCACCTGCCCGTATTTGCGTTTCTGGTAGGCGAAAACCAGGCGCACGTACCAGGGAAAGTCACGTTCGGAGAGTTCGTCGAGTCGGTTAGCCATGGGCGGAACGAAAAAGTGGCGCGGAGGAAAGTCGGGAGTCTGGCTATTATTCCAGATGCACGCGAGCAAAACCGGGCCCGATGATGAAAGTCGGCGTGACCGAAAATTATCCCCGTGGCACTGGCACGACGGCGGACTCTTGAAACTGTGCAGCGAAAACCGTGGCCCTCTATTTGCTCTCCATATCCGCTGAAGGTGTTTGCCGGTTTACCGTAGCATCGCGGGTGATTATGGGGGAAATCAGATGAAAGGCTTATGGATCATGAACAAGACTTTTCAGCGCTTGACCCAGAACGGGCTAATCATGGCGGGCGCGCTCTCACTTTTTACTCTCGGGATGGCAGCTCAGGCCGACGATGGCGACCTGTCCGAAGAGACCAAGGCATGCCTGGAATGCCACGACAA
The DNA here is from genome assembly GCA_002347405.1 of Rhodocyclaceae bacterium UBA2271. Lineage (GTDB taxonomy): Bacteria > Pseudomonadota > Gammaproteobacteria > Burkholderiales > Rhodocyclaceae > Sulfuricystis. The sequence goes on from DDXB01000063.1 coordinate 7,002, forward strand.
AAAGGGTTTGGAGATAAAGCTCGAGAATCAGGAGACGCTGTCACTACATGTCTCCACCAACGCCTTTCTCGAGTCGGTGCATAAGGACAACGATTGTACGGACTGCCACTCGGATATCGACGAGACGAGCCACGGCAAGATTAAAACGCTCATCAAGAGCCGGCGCGAGAATTCCTTGAGCAAGCAGGATGTTTGCCGCGACTGTCACAAGAAGAATTACAAGCAATATGAAGACAGCCTTCATTCCGCGCTGGTCAAGGAAGGCAGCAAGGACGCACCGCTATGCTTCGATTGCCATGATCCGCATGTTCAGCGCTCAGTGAAAATCGTCGGGCCGATTGCCGAAACTCCCTGCGCGCGGTGTCACGAGGATATTTTCAAGGCCTATTCCACCGATGTGCATGGCCTGGAAAGAATTACCAAAGGCAAGGCCGCACCCATCTGCGCCGATTGCCACAAGGCCCACGACGTGAAGGCGGCATCGTTCGGCGACGGCATAAAAGACAGCTGCCTGGCCTGTCACAAGGATGCGGTTACCCAGCACCAGGATTGGTTGCCGAATGCGGCGCGACACTTCGCGGCGATCTCCTGTCCGGTTTGTCATGCTCCGGGCGCGCAACGCCGGGTTAACCTCCGGCTCTACGACAATGTGGCCGGCCGTCAGGTGTCTGAAAAGTCCGGCGTTCCCATATTCAAGAAGCGGGCCGAGGCCGCCGACGCAAGCAGTCTCGGCCTGGATGAGCGGGCACTGTTGAGCCTGCTCAAGGAGTTCAACCAGGACGAAGCTCAGGGGAGCACTGTCCTGCGCGGTCGTCTGGAGGTTCGCTCTGGTATAGAGGCGCATCAGTTGAGCGAAAAGTCCAAGGCCATCAAAGACTGCAATACCTGTCACCAAGCGGGCGCCGAACCGTTTCAAAGCGTAACGCTGACCATCGCCAGTCCGGATGGCAGGCCGATTCGCCATGGCGTCCAGAAAGCGGTATTGACTTCCCTGACCGCCACCGAGTCGGTGCGGGGGTTCTACGCCATCGGCGGCACGCGGATCAAACTGCTGGACTACCTGCTGCTGCTGGTCGTGCTGGGCGCGATTGGCGTGCCTCTGTTGCACATGACGATCAAGCGGATGTTCAGAAAAATTCGGGAGCAGGACGAGGCCGCGAGGCTTGCTCAACGCGCTCAAACCAGCAGTCAGGGCTTGCCGGATGATCGGCCGAGCGCAGACGAATCCCAACAAAGCAGGAGCTAGCCATGCACAAGCTATATGTCAATCCGTTGCCGGTCAGGATCTGGCACTGGGCCAATGCCTTCGGTTTCGTCTTGCTGATTGCCACCGGTGTACAGATGAGGTATCTCGACCTGATCCAGGTGGTGCCATTCCGGACCGCCGTGGTCGCTCACAACTGGATCGGCTTTGTCCTCATCGCCAACTTTTTCCTGTGGCTGGGCTTCTACCTTTTTACGGACAAGATCAAGGTCTACCACCCAGAATTGAGCCCGACCAAGTATTTTCGCGCCAGTTTCCGCCAGCTGCAGTTCTATGGCTACGGAATCTTCAAGGGCCACCCCAACCCGCACCATATGAACGCCTATCGCAAGTTCAACGCCCTGCAGAGCATGAGCTACCAGATCATCATGCTGCTGGTCGTGCCGCTTCAGTTCTTCACCGGCGTGCTGCTGTGGGATGTTGCGCATTTTTCATCCATGGTCGAGACCCTGGGCGGAGTGCGCGTGGTCAATACGGTGCATGTGCTGATTTTCATCTTCTTCACCGGATTCATCTTCATCCATTCTTATCTGGCCAGCCTCAGCCATACGCCCTGGGGGCATTTCAAGGCGATGATCACCGGTTATGAGGAAGTCGATGACGAGCCGGCGCAATAGCCAACAAGAGTCAGACTCTCATGGCGCTACGATATCCGCCGTTTCGTCATCCAGTCCAGCTTGCCCCTGGATGACGATCTCCAGGAGGCTCGGTTCGCCTTACTTTACATCATGCGTTTTTTCAATTAACGCCTTGCCACCAATCCAGGCCAGCATGGCCAGCCCGACAAAGGGAAACATGAGTGCATAGACCAGGCCGACAAAGGGGGCGGCGATAAACAGGGCCACATTCCTTATGAGGCGGGCTACTGTTGCCATGGAGGGAAACTTGCTAACCAGTGCCTTGCCACCAATCCAGGCCAGCATGGCCAGCCCGACCACGGGGAAGAACAACGCATAGGCCAGACCGATAAACGGAGCCGCCAAGGACAGGCCCATGTGTTTCAACAGGCTTCTCTTTGCAACCGGTTCGGGCAGCACGATCTCGACAGCCTGTGTTTCCGGCTGTTCAACAACGGTCAGCGCGGGTTGCCGCAACGCATGAGCTGCACTCTCCACGATCATTTCCGGAGACAAAGGCTTGTTCAAGAAAGCCGACACGCCAGCGGCCTTGGCTCTTTGCTCATTCGCCGTTGTGCCGTATCCGGTCACGATAACCACGGGGGTCCAGGGCTGGTTTGCCCTGACTCGTTCCGCCAGTTCAACGCCGTCCATGCCGGGCATCTTGATATCCGTGAAGACCAGGTCGTACGCCTGTTCGCGCATCTTGTCCAGCGCTTCGGCAGCGTTCTGGGCCGTGATCACCACGTAACCCTTGTCTTGAGAAAGAACACGGTTGAAACTCTTGCCAACTATGGGGTCATCATCGACGACCAGAATTTTACGAAGTGCGCTCATGACATTTCTCCTTGGTTAAATGGCTCGATCGGCAAAGGTGCATCGAGCCCCAACAATAAAACTTACATTCTTGCCCGTGACTGAATGGCGGTGCACGCGGTTCGTTGTTCGCTGCGCAACGCCCATCTCTTATGCGTCATGGCGTCGTTTGCGACTTTGATGACATCATCCGGCCCAACTGGTTTGGCGAGATAGTCATAGGCACCCAGCGCTACTGCCTTCTTGGCGGTGTCAATTGCCGGATACCCGGTAATGATGACTACCTCGCTCTCGGGCCACTGGTCCTTGATAGACTTGAGAACATTCATGCCATCCATTTCAGGCATATGCAGATCAAGCAATACAACGTCGAAGGGTTGTTGCCGCATCATTCGAATTGCACCCTTTCCATCCGCAACAACTTCAACCTTGCAGTGTTCTGTCGACAGAGCCCTGACATAGCTAAGACGAACAATTTCTTCATCGTCTATCACCAGAATCCTGGCTTTTGCATTCATTTTGCTTGCCCCTCGAATTTAACAATTTACGCTTTTTAGATAAGCAATCACCGTGCCAAGTGCTTGCGCAAATGACAACCAGCATAAATATCAAATAGTTAATCCAATTTGTGGGAACATATCGGAGCCACATGGGGATCTCCCCAGTCAGCCAAGTACAAATTTGAGATACATTTGTTGCGCCCGGATGAGTTCACACGTTGTGCTTTGGATTGATGTCTATTCACCTTGGAGCTATTTGAAAAATGCGTTCAATTAACCTCAAGGTCAAAGTCAGCCTTTCCCTGTTCGGCATTCTTTCAGTGGTGGCGCTTTTGGCGACATTCGTTTTCGTCGAGCACCGCGAAGAAGAACTGCAGGACGAGATCGCCAGGCATACCGCACAACTTTCCGACGTGATTGTTGCGAGTACCCGCTATGCGATGCTTGTAGACCAGCCCGATATCGCCGGGAGAATCATTCAGGACATAGGCAAACAACAAGGAATCGAGCGACTCAGGGTGATCGACAAGTACGGCACCATCGTTCATTCGAAAAAGATATCGGACATCGGGGAATGGGTTGATCAAAAGGAAGAGCCGTGCATTCAATGCCATCAAGGCGGCACCCCCCTGCAGAATGTACCCATCGACAGGCGCTGGAAAGTCATTGAAGAGCCGGGGGGGGGCAGATTTCTGAGCACGATGCAGGCGATACGCAATGAGCCTTCCTGTTCGTCTGCGTCCTGCCACGAACATTCCCCGGACCAGTTGGTGCTTGGCGTTGTCGATATTGCCTATTCCCTCGAAGAAATGGACAAGTCAAAGCAGGAGCATGCCACTTACGTCATCGGCATGTCGCTCGGGTTCATTCTCATATTTGCCATTGGCATCGGGTTTCTGCTAAAACGAGTCATCTATGTTCCCCTGAAAGACCTGGAAACCGGCGCATCACGGATTGCCTCCGGAAACCTCGATTTTGCAATTCCGGTCCGCAGTCAGGATGAGTTTGGCTACGTCGCGAAGTCTTTCAACGACATGACTGCAGCACTAAGCGAATCAAAACTGGAGATGCTGGAATTGGTGCAAACCCTTGAATCCAGAGTCGAAGAAAGAACGAAGGAATTGCTTGTGGCACGGGCCGAGGTTGCCCAGGGCGAGAAGCTCGCTTCCATCGGCGTGTTAGCGTCCGGGATTGCGCATGAATTGAATAATCCTTTAACCGGCGTGCTGACTTTTGCTTCACTGATGCGCAAGAAAGCGGCGGAGGGCAGCGAAGACGCGGAGGATTTGGACCTGATTATCAGTGAAACCAAACGCTGTGCCGGCATTATCAGGCGATTGCTTGACTTTGCGCGGGAGAAGATCCCCAGCAAGGACTTTGTCGACCTCAATCAGGTGATCGATGACACCGTGCGCCTTGTCCTGGGGCCTGCATCCTTGCAACAGATCGCGATCACGGTCGATCTTGATCCGGCATTGCCTCGGGCATGGGGCGATGCAGATCTGCTCAAGCAGGTCATCATGAATCTGCTTGTCAATGCCGAACAAGCCATCGAGGGCAAGGGGAGCATTGTTGTGACAAGCCGCCCCCTCCTCGCCGCAGTTGCCGCGGAACCCACTGCCACCCCGGTTCCGATGGTGGAGATAACAGTCACAGACACCGGTTCTGGTATTCCGAAGGAGAATCTGGAGCGGATATTTGATCCCTTCTTTACTTCCAAAGAGGTCGGCAAGGGAACCGGACTGGGCTTGTCTGTCAGTTATGGCATCATCAAATCCCATGGGGGAAAGATCAGTGTTGAAAGTGTTGTCGGTGCAGGAACGACATTTCGCATCTTGCTGCCATTAACATCCTCACTTTCCGAGACTGAACGCAATCAAGGTGAAACGAGACAATGAATGCCAGGTCGGCCTCAAATATGAAGTG
>DDXB01000012.1:0-15847 GCA_002347405.1 Rhodocyclaceae bacterium UBA2271
GCGCCCGTGCCGGGCGCACAAAAAATAAGCCCCGACCTTTGGTCGGGGCTTTAACGGTTCCGTTGCGGAACCGGAGGAGGAGATAATGGCGTTGCCTGATCAGACCTCAGCCACACTCGCTGGATCTTTTTACATCAGGCACAGCAGCTAACCACAGACCTCGCCAGAAAAACCTCCGCGCGCCACACTACACACCGCCAGCGCGCGGCCCGGCCAGATCGCGTTTATGCGGCCCGGAAGTTACCGGTGGAGCGGCGGGTATTCTTATCCCGCGGATTCCATGAAAAGAAAGGCCGGATCGCTTCGCTGAGGGCGATCAGCACAACCAGCGTTATGCTGCAAAGTTTCTTGCACCCGCAGCCAAGACGCTCACAGACAATTCCGTGAATACGCTGCATCTCTTCGGCGCGCAGTTGGTGGGCTCTTTCTTCGATTGAAATATAGTCGTGTTGTGTCATGATTTTCTCCATCTGATGTTGCGGTGCCACATCGCACAACCCGAAGTCTAATTACACTCAACACTGATAACAATCCACATTTCAAGCACAACATTTGTGAATATCAGTCAGCAATGAACCGATGAACCGTGCCGCAGGAACGATTCGGCATAATATGAATCCTGGAATTACGTTACCGGGCAAGGGGCAGCTTCAGGCTGACGGAAACTTGAAATGATGAAGCAAAACATCGCGCGCCGACTGCGCGACTATTCACCACGCGATCTGCTGATCGTCGGCCTGCCTTTGCTGGCGCTGGTTTTTGCGGGATTCTGGCTGGCCTCGCGCTTTATCCAACCGGCCCCGCCTGACACGCTGGTATTGGCAACCGGGGGCGAAGGCGGGGCTTACCAAAGTATCGGCGCGGCCTACAAGGATGTGCTGGGGCGCTTCGGCATCCGCGTCGTCGAACGACCTTCGGCAGGGTCCACGGAAAACGTCGAATGGCTGCGTAACCCCGATCTGGCTGTCGATGCCGCATTTGTGCAGAGCGGGTCGGTAAGTGCGCAGGAAGGCGATACGCTGTTGTCGCTGGGCAGCCTGTACAACGAACCCTTATGGATTTTCTATCGGGCGGAACTCTCCCAGGAAAACGGCGATCTTGACCAGATTGTCCAACTCAAAGGCCGCCGCATCGCCATTGGTGGCACGGGGAGTGGCGCACGCCATCTCGCCCAGGAGTTGCTGGAGGCCAACCAGATCGACGCCAGCAACACGAAACTGATCGGGCAGGGCGACCTCAGCCTGGTACGGGCTTTTGCTGCGCGCAAGGTCGATGCCGCCTTCGTGGTCGGCCCGCCGCAATCGGCTGTCGTCTGGACCTTGTTGCACACGCCCGGCATCAAATTGATGAGCCTGGCCCACACCGAGGCTTACACGCGACGTTTCCCCTATCTGTCGAGCCTGGTGCTGCCACGCGGCGCGATCAGCATGGCTACCGACTTCCCGCCACGTAATGTCCGGCTGCTCGCGGCAACAGCAACGCTGGCGGTGCGCGAGGATACTCATCCTGCCCTGATCAACCTGTTGATGCAGGCAATGAGCGAAGTGCACAGCGGACCGGGAATTTTTCAGCGACCCGGCGAGTTCCCCCGGGCAACAGTGGCTACGGGCACTGACTTTCCGCTGGCGCCGGCGGCAGAACGCTATTACAAATCGGGCAAACCCTGGTTGCAGCGCTACCTGCCTTTCTGGGCAGCCACGCTGATCGACCGCCTGGTGGTGTTGCTGATCCCGCTGATCGCCGTCCTGATTCCGGTCACCCGGATTGCTCCGGGCCTGTACAACTGGCGGGTCAAATCGCGCATATATCGGCGCTATGGCGAGCTCAAGTTCATCGAGGCCGAAGTCGAGGCCGACCCAGGCAGGCTGACACGTGAAGAGTGGCTGAAGCGGGTCGATGCCATCGAGCGCGACGTCAATCACCTCTCCATACCCCTCGCCTTCAGCGACATGGTCTACACCATGAGGCTGCACATCGGCCTGGTGCGCAAGGTGATAGAGAGGAAAGTGTAGTTCCGGCCACCCCTTGCCGCAGGAGGCCATCGGGGAGAGGCCGGCGGCAGCGCTATAGCTGCCTGATCTTTTCCAGCAGGGCGGTGGTTGAGCGCTGGTGGATGAAAGGGATGGAATACACCTGTCCGCCCCAGCCACTCACCTCGGCGGCACCGACAATCCTGTCCACCGGCCAGTCTCCACCCTTGACGAGGATGTCCGGCCGGCAGTCGAGAATGCGCTGCAATGGCGTGTCCTCGTCGAACCAGGTGACCAGCGAAACACATTCCAGCGCGGCCAGCACGGCCATGCGGTCGTCGAGCACATTCACCGGTCGTTCGTCACCCTTGCCCGCACCCTTACCTAAGCGCCTCACCGAAGCATCCGAATTGGCGGCGACGATCAGACTGGCGCCGAGTGCGCGCGCCTGCGCCAGATAAGTGACGTGGCCGCGATGCAGGATGTCGAAGCAGCCATTGGTAAAGACCAGTGGACGCGGCAGTATCGCAATGCGCCCGGCCAAACCGGTCGGCGCGCAGAGCTTCGCCTCGAATGGCAGCGCCGTCTGGTTCAAGACGTTGCCACTTCTTATTGTGCGGGCTTGCTGGGCGGCGGGTCGAGGCGGTGTGCTTCGGCGTCGCTGATGATCTCGAAAACACGTATCACCTTGTGCACGCCGGCGGTGGTGCGGGCGATCTCGACAGCAGCATTGGCTTCGCGCTGGGTCGCCAGCCCCATCAGATAGACCATGCTGTTTTCGGTGACCACCTTGATGTGGTTGGCCGCGAACTGGTTGGCGTCGATGAAGCGCGCCTTGACCTTGGAGGTGATGAAGCTGTCATTGGCACGCTGGCTCAGCGTAGTGGCCGGCCCGATCTGCAGTTCGTTGCTGATCGCCTTGACGTTCGGCACGGCTGCGACAATTGTTTCGATTTCGGCCTTGGCCGCCGCATCCGGCGCTTCGCCGGTCAATAGCACGGTGCGGTTGTAGCTCGTGACATTGACATTGGCGCGGCTGCCGTACTTTTCGGCAACCCGGTTGCTGGCGCGAATTTTGATGCCTTCGTCGGTGGCGATGGTTTCCGCCTGACGGCGATCGGCAAACACCAGCGCGCCGGCACCCACGCCGACGGCGGCAACGCCGAAGCAACCCGCCAGAAACGGGACGAAAACAGCGAGCAGCAGCAGGGAACGGGCTTGCAGAAATAATGTCATGTAGCTTCTCCGAGTATGAGGGCGTCAATGCCATCGCACAGGCAATGGATCGTCACGAGGTGAACTTCCTGAATGCGGGCGGTGCGCTCGGCGGGAACGCACAGATGAACGTCGCCATCGGCCAGCTGGCTGGCGATGGCGCCGCCACCCTTGCCGGTGAGTGCCACGACACGCAAGCCGCGGGCGTGCGCCGCAGTAATGGCGGCGATGACGTTGGGCGAGTTGCCCGAGGTTGAAATAGCCAACAAGACATCGCCGGAGCGACCCAGTCCTGCCACCTGCTTGGCGAACACCTGATCATACGCGTAATCATTGGCGATCGAAGTCAACGTCGAGGTATCGGTGGTCAGCGCCAGCGCCGCCAGCGGCGGACGCTCCTTTTCGAAGCGGTTGAGCAATTCGGCGGCGAAGTGCTGCGAGTCGGCGGCCGAACCGCCGTTGCCGCAGGCCATCACCTTGCCGCCGGCGCGCAGGGCTGCGGCCATCAGCCGCACCGCCGCTTCGATGGGTGCAGCCATGGCGGCCAGCGCAGCCTGCTTGACGGCGATGCTGTCGGTGAATTGATGCTGAATGCGTTGCTGGAGAGTCATGCCGCCTCCGCCGGGACGTCCCAAGGAGGTGGCGAATCAATAACATGGAAGCCGCAACGCGGCTGAACTTCAGTCACCCCCCTTTCCTGGGAAGGGGGGCTGGGGGGAATGGGGGACAACAGATTATTCATGGTCGGGCAATTCTACAGCACCACAAACACGTCGATCCGCAAGCGTTGCCAGGGGTTCTTGTGTTTGACCAGGGCCGCGATGCGGCCTTCGACGCGCTCACCACGATCCATGGCGGCGGCGACCGCCTCATTTTCCGCGCGCGGCAGATAACCCAGTTGCTGGCCCCGCCATTCAACGCGCACCGCACGCGCATCGTGAGGGTTTTCCGGCTCGCGCACCAAGGCCAATCGATCGCCAAGCTGCAAACTCTCCCAAAGCGCAGCGCCGGCGTGATACTGGAACCCGGCCAGCGGCGAGCTTTGCACCAGCAGCCTGATCGATTGCGCCTGTGCTGCGAAACTCAAACACAGCAGCAGGCTAATCCAGACGGAACGCATCTTTCATCCACTCCAGGCGGTCGCCGTCGAACAGCACGCAATCGAAGCGGCACGCACAATCGCCATGCTGCGCCAGCCAGTGCCGCGCCGCGAGTATCAGCCGGCGCTGTTTGGTCGGCGTGATGCTGGCAGCGGCACCACCAAAGTCGGCGCTGGCGCGACGGCGCACCTCGACAAACACGGTGGTCGTTGCGTCGCGACAAACAATATCAATCTCGCCGCCCTTGACGCGAAAATTGCGCGTGATCAGCGTAAGACCGCGCGCGGCAAGGTATTGTGCTGCGGCTGTTTCGGCAGCAGCACCCAGCGATTGGGCGGTATTCGTGTCATCACTCATTGGGACTCATTTCAGCACTCATTACAGGATAATGCCCGACATGACCCAACAAACCAAGCCGGCATTGTCCATCGTCGCCACACCGATCGGCAACCTCGGCGACATCACGCTGCGCGCCCTCGACACGCTGCGCCAGGCCGACGTCATCGCCTGCGAAGACACGCGCCATGCCCGGCGCCTGCTCGACCACTTCGACATCCGCGCAAAACTGCTGGCGGTCCATGAACACAACGAGCAGGCGGCGGCGGCGAAGCTGGTCGCTTTGCTGGCAGAGGGCAAACGGGTGGCACTCATCTCGGATGCCGGCACCCCGGGAATTTCCGACCCCGGCTGTCGCGCCGCGGCAGCGGTCAGGGCGGCGGGCTACCAGGTCACCCCCCTGCCCGGCCCGAATGCCGCGATCGCCGCGCTCTCCGCCGCCGGGCTGGATGCGCCGGCCTTCCATTTCGTCGGCTTCCTGCCGGCAAAAGTCGGCGCTCGCCGGACGGCGCTCGAAGGGTTGAAAGGCATCAGCGCCACGCTGGTGTTGTACGAGGCGCCCCACCGCATCGAGGCAACGGTTAACGATCTGGTGGCCCTGCTCGAAGCGGAGCGTGAAATCGTCATCGCCCGCGAACTGACCAAGCTGTTCGAGGAAATCGTGCGCCTGCCCCTGGCCGACGCGCCGGCCTGGCTGGCGGCGGACGACAACCATCGGCGCGGCGAATTCGTACTGCTGGTTTCCGCCCCACCACCACGCGCGGGGCTCGATGTCGAAAGCGAGCGCGTACTAATACTCCTGCTCGCCGAATTGCCGGTCAAGCAGGCCGCCAGGCTGGCCAGCGAAATCACTGGCGTGGCGAAGAACGCGCTTTACCAGCAGGCGCTGGAACTGAAAGCCCTATAATTTCCCATCATGCAAACACTGACATTGACCCGCCCCGACGACTGGCACCTGCACCTGCGCGATGGCGCGGCCATGCAAGCGGTGCTGCCGGACACGGCACGGCGCTTTGCCCGTGCCATTGTCATGCCAAATCTCAAGCCGCCGGTGACCACCGTCGTCCAGGCGGCCGCTTACCGCGAGCGCATCCTCGCCGCCCTGCCGGCTGGCATGACCTTCGACCCGCTGATGACCCTGTACCTGACGGACAATCTGCCGGCCGAAGAGATCGACCGCGCCAGGGAAAGTGGCTGCGTGCACGCCGTCAAACTCTATCCGGCCGGCGCGACAACCAATTCGGATGCCGGGGTGACCGATCTGGCGAAATGCCGTGCCACGCTGGCACGCATGGAAAAGCTCGGGGTACCCCTGCTCGTACACGGCGAGGTCACCGATCCGGCAATCGACATTTTCGACCGTGAAGCAATCTTCATCGAGCGGGTGCTCGCCCCGCTGCTGCACGACATGCCGGCCCTGAAGGTGGTGCTGGAACACATCACGACAAAGGACGGGGCCGATTTCGTGCGCGCCAGCGGCAGCAACGTCGCAGCGACAATCACTGCGCATCATCTGCTGCTGAATCGCAATGCACTCTTCGCCGGCGGCATCCGCCCGCATCATTACTGCCTGCCGGTGCTGAAGCGCGAAGTCCATCGTCAGGCGCTGGTCGAAGCCGCCACCTCCGGCAATCCAAAATTCTTTCTCGGCACCGATTCCGCGCCGCACGCGAAAAGCGCGAAGGAGGCCGCCTGCGGCTGCGCCGGCTGCTACACCGCACACGCCGGCATCGAGCTGTATGCCGAGGTCTTCGCGGCCGTCGGCGCGCTCGACCGGCTGGAAGCCTTTGCCAGTTTTCATGGCGCCGACTTCTATGGCCTGCCGCGCAATCGCGACATGATCACCCTGCGCCGCGAAGCCTGGGATGTACCCGCCACCCTGCCCTATCCTGACGGTGATGTGCTGATCCCCTTGCGGGCAGGCGAATCGGTTGCCTGGCGCCTGTCCTAGACCTGGTTAGGCTTGGAGAATTTGTGATGAAACTTCGCTCTCTGCTGCTGCCCCTGCTGGTCGCACCTCTGCTGGCCGGTTGCGAAATCGAGCCGGCGGGCTATCTGATTGACGGCGGCAATCATTCGCTGACCGTGGAGCGCAAGAAGGCTTATTTCTGGAGCAGCGGCTGGGAACTCGACCTCGTCGTCACGCGCTATCCCGACTGCCAGCGGCGTTATCCACTCAAGAAGGCCGGCGAAAAAGTACGGATCGACCTCTACCGCGTCGAAACCGGCGCGTTCATCCTCAATCAAGGCAACAACTGGTATGTCGCGGAAACCCGGGAATGCCGTTTCCAGCAGTTTAAGGAAGAGCCTGACGAACCCGGCGAATACATCGGTTCATTTCGCCCCAGGGACGGCGTGCTGGCTTTCGTCGCCAGGAAGAACGGCGACGAGTAGCCGAGAAATCGCCCGCTACCGGGGCGCAAGCAACTACAATCGCGAGCGGAAGTCCGCCAGGCAGCCGCGGCACGGCAACGTGTCGAGGAAAGTCCGGGCCCCATAGAGCAGGATGCCGGCTAACAGCCGGGCGCAGCAAGTCGAGAGACCCAAGGCGACAGACAGTGCAACAGAAAGATACCGCCGATGGCTGCCCCGACTTTGACGCCGCAAGGCGGCAAAGTCTCGCTCTTGAGTGAGCAGGGGCAGATCAGGCAAGGGTGAAATGGTGGCCCGCCGCAAGGCGGGTCGACGGTGCGCAAGCAGCGTCGGGGTAAGAGCCCACCGCGGACGTGGTAACACGGACGGCATGGCAAACCTCATCCGGGGCAAGGCCAAATAGGGGAGCATTGACGTGGCTCGCGTCGCTCCCGGGTAGGCTGCTAATGACTATCGGCGACGATAGTCGACGAGGCCGTCAGTAATGACGGTCCCAGAGGAATGGCTGCCCACGACAGAACCCGGCTTATCGGCGGACTTCCACTATCGCCTGCCCTCCCCGAGACCCTCCGAGCGGGAGGGGTGACTGTTGACGCGCTGCGCTTGTTTGTTACGGTGAGTTCCCGTTTGTGCTTGGTCGCGGATTGCGGCTGGCACCGCGTGTCGTCTCGCCTTGGGGCGGCCCCGGCGGCGAGACTACTGCAGGGTGCTTCCCTCAACCAGAAAAAACTACCCATCGACAAACCTGCAGGAGTGTGGCACTCACCCCACTCATGTTTCGCTCAACCACAAACCTCACACATCACATTCGAAGTCGCTTTGCGCGGGTTGATTTTTAAGGATAACTATATAAAGGGTCTTATCCAAAGTCAGGCCTAAGTCATTGTCTCACCTCAAAAAATCTCATTTTTATCCTTGACGTTGCAAAATTGGTGGATTAAAGTGGGGGCAAGTGGGAAATAGTGGGTTATCTGAATGCTTTCAGTGACCCCTTAAGGAGGCGGGAGCAGGATGTTCCAAGGGGCGGCGCAACTCAATCTGGATGTGAAAGGCCGGCTGGCAATCCCGGCCCGGCATCGTGACGTGCTGGCCGCCGCGGGCGGTGGTCGCCTGGTGCTGACCGCCCATCCGCATCGCTGCCTGCTGCTCTACCCCGAGTCCGCCTGGGAACCGATTCGCGACAAGATCCTCGCCGCACCGAGCTTCGATCCGCGTTCCGCCGCCGCCAAGCGCGTACTGGTCGGTAATGCCCGCGCCGAAGAGACCGACAGCGCCGGCCGCATTCTGATTGCCCCCGAACTCCGCGATTACGCCGGCTTCGAAAAGCAGGTGTGGCTGGTCGGCATGGGTTCGCATTTCGAAATATGGAGCGATGCCGGTTGGCGTCGTCAGCATGAAACCGCCTTCGAGGCTCTGGCGAGCGATGTACCGCCGCCGGGGTTCGAGGGCATGTCTCTGTGATTGCTGGCCGTGAGCGTCACGACTCCAGCAGACCACTTACCGGTGCTGCTCACCGAAGCCGTGACTGCGCTGGCGGTGAAACCGGAAGGCATCTATGTGGATGCAACTTTCGGGCGGGGCGGACACAGCCGGGCCATTCTGGGAAAACTGGCGGCAAGTGGGCGCCTGATCGCACTGGATCGCGATCCGGCGGCGATTGCGGCCGGATCGAGCATCGCCGATTCGCGCTTCACGCTCGTGCATGCCGCGTTCAGCCAACTGGACGAAGTGCTGACCGCACAGCGCATCGCGCAGGTCGATGGAATTTTGCTGGACGTGGGCGTGTCGTCGCCGCAACTGGACGACCCGTCACGCGGCATGAGTTTTCGTTTCGATGCGCCACTCGACATGCGCATGGATACGACGCAAGGAGAAACCGCGGCGGACTGGCTGGCGCGGGCAGATCAACGTGAAATCGAGGAGGTGATACGTGACTATGGCGAAGAACGGTTTGCTCATGCGCTTGCAAAGGCGCTTGTTGTTGCTCGGAGCGAGCAGCGTATTTCATCCACAGGACAGCTTGCCACGCTCGTGGCGGCGGTCGTCCGGACGCGCGAGCCAGGGCAGCACCCGGCGACGCGCACCTTCCAGGCTCTACGGATTCACGTCAATCGTGAGCTTGAGGAGCTGTCGCTAACCCTGCCGCAAGCGCTCGGCCGCTTGAAGCCGGGCGGGCGACTGGCCGTGATCAGCTTTCATTCCCTTGAAGATCGCATCGTCAAGCGCTTTCTGCGCGATGCGGCGCAGCCGCCGCAACCGCCGAAAGGCGTGCCGATACGCGCCGCCGACCTGCCCGCGCCGGTCATGCGGTTGCTCGGCAAACCGGTCAGGGCGGGTAGCGCCGAGGTGGCGGCCAATCCGCGGGCGCGCAGCGCAGTGCTGCGGGTGGCCGAGAAGCTGGTGCCGGCATGATCAGGTGGAACCTCATCCTGCTGGCCGCCGTGCTGATCAGCGCACTCGCCGACGTATCGATCAACCATCGCGCCCGCAAGCTCGTCACTTCATACGAACGCGAACAGGAACGCATGCGCGCGCTGGAAGTCGAATGGGGACAACTGCAGCTTGAACAGAGCACCTGGGCCACCCACGCGCGCATCGAGGAGATCGCACGGCGGCGCCTTGGCATGCATACCCCGCGCACCAACCAGATCATAACGGCGAGCCCATGAATAAAGCATTAGCCCCCCGCGCTCGCAAACCTGGCTCGCTGCCCACCCCGGGCGGGCGCATGCCTTCTTGGGGCGGCGCGGCGAAGGCATGAAGCATTCCCACAGCCCCCTCCTCGAAGAGCGCCTGCCGGCCTGGCGGGCATACCTCGTCATGGGGCTGCTGATGCTCGGCTTCGCGGCCTTGCTGGGGCGTTCGTTTTACCTGCAGGGGATCAACAAGAACTTCCTGATCGGCCAGGGCGAGTCGCGCTACGAACGGGTGCTCGAAATTTCGGCGACGCGCGGCCGCATCCTCGACCGGCATGGCGATGTGCTGGCCATGTCGACCCCGGTGAAGGCGGTCTGGGCCATTCCCGAGGACGCAAAACTCGCGCCCGCCCAGGTGCGGCAACTGGCCGCCCTGCTCGAAACCGACCCGCGCGAGCTGACGCGCAAGCTGGCCGGCGCGCGCGATTTCGTCTATCTCAAGCGCCAGATCGCGCCGGACGTGGCCACCCAGATTGCCAACCTCAAACTGCCCGGCGTGCATTTCAAGAATGAGTTTCGCCGCTACTACCCGTCCGGCGAAGTCGCAGCACACATGCTGGGTTTCACCGGTGTCGACGATGTTGGCCAGGAGGGCATCGAACTGGCGATGAACAGCCAATTGACCGGCAAACCCGGCGGGCGGCGCGTCATCAAGGACCGGCGCGGCCAGATTGTCGAGGACGTCGAATCGATCCGCGCGCCGCAGGAAGGCAAGGACACCGTGCTCGCCCTGGATGCCAAGTTGCAGTATCTGGCGTACGTGCAGCTCAAACAGGCGATCACCCTGCACAAGGCCAAAGCCGGCGGCGTTGTCGTGCTTGATGCCAGGAGCGGCGAAGTGCTGGCGCTCGTCAATCTGCCGACCTACAACCCGAACAACCGTACTCGCCTTTCCGGCGCACAGCTCAGAAACCGGGCCTTCACCGACACGTTCGAACCCGGCTCGACCTTCAAGTCGTTCACCGTCGCCCTGGCCCTGGACAAGGGCAACGTGCGCATCGACACACCGATCCAGACGGCACCCGGCAAACTCACCATCGGTTCGGCAACGATTTCCGACGCCCACCCGAATGGCATACTGTCGGTCGCGCAGGTGATCCAGAAGTCCTCCAACATCGGCGCGGCGAAGATGGCCCTGGCGCTGCCGGCCGAGGAGATGTGGCAGATGTTCGACAACCTCGGCTTCGGCCAGCCGCTCAAACTGGGCTTTCCCGGCGAAGCGGCCGGGCGGCTGCGGCCCCACAAGCGCTGGCGGCCGATCGAGCAGGCGACCATGTCGTATGGGCACGGCATTTCCGTGACACTGATCCAGCTGGCGAGCGCCTATCAGGCATTTGCGCGCAACGGCGATTTGCTGCCGCTGTCGCTGACGCGACTCGAAGCGGCGCCGCCGGTGGGCGTCCGGGTGTTCTCCGAGCAGACCGCCCGCGAAATGCGCGCCATGCTCGAAATGGCCGTGCTGCCCGGCGGCACGGCGCCCAAGGCGCAGGTGCCGGGCTATCGTGTCGCCGGCAAGACCGGCACCGCCAACAAGCTGGAAGGCGGTAGTTACACCAACAAATATGTCGCCTCGTTTGTCGGCTTCGCCCCCGTGTCCGACCCGCGCCTGATCATCGCCGTGATGATCGACGAGCCTTCCGCCGGCAAATATTACGGCGGCGAGGTCGCTGCACCGGTGTTTTCCGGCGTGATGACGAGCGCCCTGCGCAGCCTCGGCGTGGCACCCGATGCGCCCGAAAAACTGCTGCAGATGGCCACCATCCCGCCGGCCAGGGAGGAGATGTGAGCATGGCCGCCGCGCTCCTCGACACCTTGCGGCAACACGGCGTCAAAGTCAGCCGGCTGGTACTCGACTCACGACGCGTGCAGCCGGGCGATGTGTTCCTCGCCCTGCCCGGCGCACATGCCGATGGCCGCAACTTTATCGCCGACGCGGTGGCACGCGGGGCAGCAGCGGTGCTTTATGAACGCGGGGAAGAGAACATCGCCGTACCCGATGCGGGGCATTGCAGCCCGCCGGTCCCGCAAATGGAAGTCCCTTCGGTCACGCCGACTATTGCGGTGGACAACCTCACGGCACTCGCCGGCGAAATCGCCCACCTCGTGTATGGCCGGCCATCCGAGCAGCTCTGGACCGTCGGTGTCACCGGCACCAATGGCAAGACCTCGATATCGCAGTGGATCGCGCAAGCCATGACGGCGCTTGATCGCAAGTGCGGCGTGATCGGCACGCTGGGCAACGGTTTTCCGCCGCATCTGGAGGAAAGCCCGAACACCACGCCCGACGCGGTGAGCGTGCATGCAACGCTGGCACGCTTCCGCACCCAGGACGCCGTTGCCTGCGCAATGGAAGTGTCGTCGATCGGACTTGACCAGGGGCGCGTCAATGGCGTGCATTTCGACGTCGCCGTGCTGACCAATCTGACGCGCGACCACCTCGAATACCACGGCACGATGGCCGCCTATGGCGCCGCCAAGGCCAGGCTGTTCGACATGCCCGGACTCGGTGCCGCCGTATTGAACCTCGACGACCCCTTCGGCGTCGAACTGGCCGCCCGCCTCAAGGGTCGTGTCCCGACCATCGGCTATACGCTGCAGGGTGGCGGCGGGACTGATCGCCTGCTGTATCCCGCTGAATTGGCCGAGACGGCGACGGGCCTCGCCTTCACGCTTGACGGTGTGCGCTTCACCGCCCCGCTGGTCGGTCGCTTCAATGCGTCGAACCTGCTGGCTGTGACCGGTGCGCTGCTGGCCCGCGGTGAAACGCTCACTGCCATCGCCGCCGTATTGACCCAACTGACTTCGCCGCCCGGGCGCATGCAGCCGCTGGGGGGCAATGCCATGCCACTGGTGGTAGTCGATTACGCCCATACGCCGGATGCGCTGGAGAAAGTCCTCACCACCTTGCGCGGCACCGCGCTGGCGCGCGGCGGCAAGCTGGTCTGCGTCTTCGGCTGCGGCGGCGACCGCGATGCCGGCAAGCGGCCACTGATGGGCGCCGTCGCCGAGAAGTTGGCCGATCGGGTCATCGTTACCAGCGACAACCCGCGCAGTGAAGACCCGCAAACCATCATCACCGCCATCCGCGCCGGGATGAAGGGCAACGCAGCGAGCGAAACGGATCGCGCTAGCGCGATCCGCCAGGCGATCGCGCAGGCAGCGGCAGGTGACGTCATCCTGCTGGCCGGCAAGGGACACGAGCCTTACCAGGAGATTGCCGGCGTGCGTCTGCCCTTTGCGGATGGCGCGATTGCACAAAGTGCGCTGGCGGAACGGCAAGAAACACGGCGGGATGCGTGCCAACCAGATGAAGTACCCGGAGAACAAACACGATGCTGACCCTTTCAGAAACAGCACAGATCATCAACGGCCAATACCATGCGTCGCACTACGGCCACGACACCGAATTCACCAGCGTCGGCAGCGACTCGCGCGCGGTCATTCCGGGCATGCTGTTCGTCGCCTTGCCGGGCGAGCGTTTCGACGGCCACGACTTCGTGCGCGCCGTGTTGGCACAGGGTGCCGCCGGCGCGCTGGTGACCGTGGCCTGGGCTGCCGCCAATCCGGGCCTGCCGCTGGTCGGTGTCGCCGATACGCGTCTGGCGCTCGGGCAACTGGCCGCCCACTGGCGCAGCCGCTTTCATCTGCCCCTGCTCGGCATCACCGGCAGCAACGGCAAGACCACCGTCAAGGAAATGTGCGCGGCGATCGTACGCGCCCATTGCGGCCAGCATGCAGTGCTGGCCACGGCCGGCAACCTCAACAACGATATCGGCCTGCCGCTTACTCTGTTGAAATTGCGCAGCACCCACCACGCCGCAGTGATCGAGATGGGCATGAACCATGCTGGCGAGATCGCCTACCTGACGCGCCTCGCGCGGCCAACGATCGCGCTGGTAAACAACGCCCAGCGCGCCCACCTTGCCGGCTTGGGCAGCGTCACCGCCGTGGCACGGGCCAAGGGCGAGATTTTCGAAGGATTGGCTGAGGACGGCATCGCAGTGATCAACGCCGACGACCCGCACGCGGACATGTGGCGTGAAATCAATCTCGGCCGGCGCATCTCGACCTTCGGGTTCACTGCGGCAGCCGATATACGCGGCACCTGGCGTCCACAAGGATTCGGCAGCGCCCTGACGCTCGAAACGCCGCGCGGCAAGGCGACGCTCGACCTGCCGCTGCCCGGCATGCACAACGCTTACAACGCGCTGGCCGCCGCCGCCACCTGTATCGCCGCCGGGGTGCCGCTGGCACCGGTCGTTCGCGGCCTTACCGGTTATGGCGGCACCCAGGGCCGCCTGCAGCAAAAGGCCGGATATAACGGCGCCCGGGTAATCGACGACAGTTACAACGCCAATCCCGACTCGATGCGCGCCGCCATCGACGTGCTGGCAACACTCCCCGGCCGGCGGATTCTGGTCATGGGCGACATGGGCGAAGTGGGCGAGACGGCCGGCCAGATGCATGACGAGATCGGTGGCTACGCCAAGAGCCAGGGCATCGATCAGCTACTCGCCCTCGGCGAGAAAAGCGTGGCGGCGGTACATAACTTTGATGGTGGCGGCCGGCACTTCACCAGTGTCGATGCTCTGGTCACCGCCCTGCAGCCCCTCATGGACAAGGACACAACCGTGCTGGTCAAGGGTTCGCGCTTCATGCGCATGGAACGGGTAGTGGAGCGGGTTGCGGTCGCCGGGCAAGTCGCGCCGCGGCAGCCGGCAGCCGTGGCCGCCAGCAACGACATGCCGGAGTCTGCCCCATGCCAGGGCGGCGGGCAGAAGAAAGGGGGCCAGAATGCTGCTTGAACTCTTTCTGTGGCTGGCGCAGGACGTCCGCGCTTTCAACGTTTTTGGCTACCTCACGCTGCGCGCGGTACTGGCGACGATGACGGCGCTGACGATCTCCTTCATCCTCGGACCGGCGGTGATCCGCTGGCTGACAGCGAAAAGGATCGGCCAGGCAGTACGCGACGACGGCCCGCAGACGCATCTCGTCAAGGCCGGCACGCCGACCATGGGCGGCGCACTGATCCTGCTGTCGCTGGGCATCTCCACCCTGTTGTGGGCGGATCTGTCCAACCGCTTCGTCTGGATCGTCATGATCGTCACCTTCGGCTTCGGCGCGGTCGGCTGGGTGGATGACTGGCGCAAGGTCGTCGAACGCAACCCCAAGGGCTTGTCGGCCCGCACGAAGCTTTTCTGGCAGTCGCTGATCGGCCTCGTCGCAGCCATCTACATCGCTTTTTCGATCTCGGCACCGAGCAACGAGAAAGCCATCGAACTCTTCCTCCAGTGGGTCGGCAGTGGCTTTACGCTGGCCATGCCAACCAAGACCGACCTGATCGTACCTTTCTTCAAGAGCGTCTCCTATCCGCTGGGGATTTTCGGCTTCATCGTCCTGACTTACCTGGTGATCGTCGGTGCCAGCAATGCGGTGAATCTCACCGACGGCCTCGACGGCCTGGCCATCATGCCGACGGTAATGGTCGGCGCGGCGCTCGGCATCTTCGCTTATGTCGCCGGTCACGCCGGCTTCTCGAAATATCTGCTGCTGCCCTACGTGCCCGGCGCGGGCGAACTGGTGGTGTTCTGCGGTGCGCTGGCCGGCGCCGGACTCGGCTTCCTCTGGTTCAACGCCTACCCGGCAGAAGTCTTCATGGGCGACGTCGGCGCACTGGCGCTCGGCGCGGCGCTGGGTGCAGTGGCGGTCATTTCGCGGCAGGAAATCGTGCTGTTCATCATGGGCGGCGTATTCGTCGCCGAAACGCTTTCGGTGATGTTGCAGGTCAGTTGGTTCAAGTACACCAAGCTGCGCTACGGCGAGGGGCGCCGCATCTTGCGCATGGCGCCGCTGCACCATCATTTTGAGCAGTCCGGCTGGAAGGAAACGCAGGTGGTGGTGCGCTTCTGGATCATTACGATTCTGCTGGTGCTGTTCGGACTTTCGACATTAAAGATTCGCTAATGAACATGGCCCCCCACGCTCGTCCCACAGGGATTTCCTGCGGTCACAAAATCAGCTCGCTGCCCCCCATGAAATCACCCGAAGCGGTGACAGGGGGGCGCATGCCGCCTTGGGGCGGCCCGGCGGCGGCATGGATGCCCCCCCACGCTCGCAAAATCAGCTCGCTGTCCCCCACGGGGGGGCGCATGCCGCC
>DDXB01000012.1:15958-27038 GCA_002347405.1 Rhodocyclaceae bacterium UBA2271
CTTGGGGCGGCCCGGCGGCGGCATGAATCTATCCGGAAAACACGTTCTGGTGCTCGGCCTCGGCGAATCGGGGCTGGCGATGGCGCAATGGTGCGCGCGCAACGGCGCTACCGTGCGAGTTGCCGACACGCGCGCCGCGCCGCCGTACCTGGAACAATTGCGCCGTACCACCAGCGCCGACTTTTGCAGTGGTGAGTTTGACAAGCGTCTGCTCGACGGCATCGACCTGCTCGCCATCTCGCCGGGACTGTCGCCCGGCCTGCTGGTGGTGATTCATGCCCGCGCGCAGGGCATTCCGGTCGTCGGCGAAATCGAACTGTTCGCGCAGGGACTAAGCGCGCTCAAACAGAATGTGCCGATAGTCGCAATCACCGGCACCAACGGCAAGACCACCACCACGGCGTTGACCGGCCACCTCATCGCGGCGAGCGGTCGCACGGTCGGTGTGGCGGGCAACATCTCCCCGGCCGCGCTCACCGCCCTGATGGATTATCAGGATCGCAACGCCTTGCCGCAGGCCTGGGTGCTTGAGCTGTCGAGTTTCCAGCTCGAGACGGTGAACACCCTGAATGCCGCCGCGGCCACCGTACTCAACATCTCCGACGATCATCTCGACCGCTACATCGACCTGAATGACTACGCCAGCGCCAAGGCGCGCATCTTTCAGGCCAGCGCAGACCGTGCCGGCGTGCAGGTGCTCAATCGCCAGGATGCGCGCGTGAAAAGCATGGCCCTGCCCGGGCGGCGACTTATCAGCTTCGGCCTCGATGCACCGGGAACTGTCGACGATTTCGGCCTGCGTGAAAATCGCGGTGAACCATGGCTGGTACAGGGCGACCGTTTTCTGTTGCCAGTGAGCGAACTGCAAGCGGCCGGCCTGACCGGCTTGCACAATGCCGCCAATGCCCTGGCCGCGCTGGCGCTGTGTGCCGCCATTGGCATCGATGCGGTAACGCTGCTGCCGGCGCTGCGCGCCTTTCGCGGTCTGTCGCACCGTGTCGAGAAAATCGCCGAAATTGGCGGCGTTACTTATTACGACGACTCGAAGGGCACCAACGTCGGCGCCACCGTCGCCGCACTCTCCGGGCTGGGCTGCAAGTCGGTGGTGATTCTCGGTGGAGAAGGCAAGGGTCAGGATTTCTCTCCTCTGAAAGATGCTGTCGCACGTCATGCGCGCGGCGTGGTGCTGATCGGTCGCGATGCACCGCTGATTCATGCCGCCCTCGCCGGTTGCGGCGTCCCGCTGCTCGACGCCGCCAGCATGGACGAGGCCGTTCGCGCCGCTGCCGGACGCGCCAGGGCGGGCGACGCCGTGCTCCTCTCGCCGGCCTGCGCCAGTTTCGACATGTTCCACAATTACGAGCATCGCGCCACCGTATTCAAGGCGGCAGTGCAGGCTCTCGTCCAGGGAGGTAGTCAATGACTTCGGTCCATCTGCCGCGGCGCTTCGACACTGTCACGCGCACCCCCGACGAACTCGATCCACTGCTGATCTGGCCGGCGCTGGCCCTGTTGCTGACCGGGTTGGTCATGGTCTACTCCGCCTCCATCGCCACGGCCGAAGGCAGCGCCTTCACCGGTCACCAATCGACTTATTTCCTGATTCGTCATGCCGTCTATCTGCTGGTCGGACTGCTGGCCGGCTTGGTCGCCTTCCAGATTCCCTTGCGCTTCTGGCAGCAACTGGCGCCGTGGGCTTTTCTCGCCGGCGTGATCCTGCTGGTCGCGGTGCTGGTTCCTGGCGTCGGCCGCATGGTGAATGGCGCCCAGCGCTGGATCGGAATCGGCCCGCTCACCCTGCAGCCATCCGAATTCATGAAGCTGTTCGTCGTGCTCTATGCCGCCGATTACACGGCACGCAAACTGACTGACATGGGCAGTTTCCGCCGCGGCTTCGTGCCGATCGCGCTGGTGATGGCCCTGGTCGGGGGCCTGCTGTTGCGCGAGCCCGATTTTGGCGCTCTTGTCGTCATCGTCGTCATCGCCATGGGCATCCTGTTTCTCGGCGGCATGAACGGGCGACTGTTCTCCTTCCTGATCGGCGCCATGATGCTGACGTTCGCCTTCCTGATCTACTCCTCGCCTTACCGCTGGGAACGCATCATCAGTTACATGGACCCGTGGCAGCATGCGCTCAGCAAGGGTTACCAGCTTTCGCATTCGCTGATCGCCTTCGGCCGCGGCGAGTGGTTCGGGGTGGGCCTGGGCGCCAGCGTCGAGAAACTGTTCTACTTGCCCGAAGCGCATACCGACTTTCTGCTGGCCGTGACCGCCGAGGAACTCGGCTTCGTCGGCGTCGTCGCCGTGATTGGCCTGTTCGCCCTGCTGGTGCAACGCTGCTTCGCCGTCGGTCGCCAGGCGCTGCTGCTGGAGCGTGTCTTCGCCGGCCTGACGGCACAGGGCATCGGCCTGTGGATCGGCTGGCAGGCATTCATCAACATGGGCGTGAACATGGGCCTGCTGCCGACCAAAGGCCTCACCTTGCCATTGATGAGCTTCGGCGGCTCCGGAATCGTCGCCAACTGCCTGGCGATTGCAGTGTTGTTGAGAGTCGACTACGAGAACAGACGGTTAATGAGAGGTCTTCCGGCGTGAACATGGCCCCCCACGCTCGAAAAATCAGCTCGCTGCCCCCCATGAAATCACCCGAAGCGGTGACGGGGGGGCGCATGCCGCCTTGGGGCGGCCCGGCGGCGGCATGGATGCCCCCCCACGCTCGTCCCACAGGGATTTCCTGCGGTCACAAAATCACCTCGCTGCCCCCCATGAAATCACCCGAAGCGGTGACGGGGGGGCGAATGCCGCCTTGGGGCGGCCCGGCGGCGGCATGAAGACCATCGTCATCATGGCCGGCGGCACGGGCGGGCACATCATGCCCGGGCTCGCCGTCGCCGACGAATTGCACCGCCACGGCTGGAAAGTGGTCTGGATGGGCAATCCGGGCGGCATGGAAGCGCGGCTGGTACCCGAGCGTGGCTACGCGATGGCCTGGGTGCGTTTCGGCGCGCTGCGCGGCAAGGGCCTGTTGCGCAAACTGCTGTTGCCGCTCAGCCTGCTCTCCGGCTTTGTGCAGGCGTGGCGGCAGTTCTCCCGCATCCGGCCGGATGTCGTGCTCGGCATGGGCGGCTTCATCAGCTTCCCCGGCGGCATGATGGCCGTGTTGCGCGGCATTCCTCTGGTGCTGCACGAGCAGAATTCCATCGCCGGCCTGGCCAACCGGGTTTTGGCTGGCGTCGCGGATCGCGTACTGACCGGTTTCCCTGACGTATTCAAGAAAGGCCAGTGGGTTGGCAATCCGGTGCGGCATGCGGTCGCCGTCCTGCCAGCGCCGACTTTGCGCTATGGCGAACGCAGCGGGAAACTGAATCTGCTGGTGCTGGGCGGCAGCCTCGGCGCGCAGGTCCTCAACGAAACCCTGCCGCCGGCGCTGGCCCTGCTGCCGCCGGATGAGCGACCGGCGGTCGTTCACCAGGCGGGCGAAAAGCATATCGAGGCGCTCGCCGCGGCCTACGCCGCAGCCGGCGTCGAGGCGCACACGACGGCCTTCATCGAAGACATGGCGGGCGCCTATGCCTGGGCCGATCTGGTGATCTGCCGCGCCGGCGCGTTGACCATCGCCGAACTCGCCGCCGCCGGCGTGGCCAGCATCCTCGTGCCGTTCCCGCATGCCGTGGATGATCACCAGACCGCGAATGCACGCCTGCTGGTTCATGCCGGTGCGGCCATGCTGCTGCCGCAAAAGGAATTGACGGCGGAACGCCTGTCGCTGATCCGCAATCTGACGCGCGCCCAATTGCTCGAAATGGCCGACAAGGCGCGCGCACTGGCGCTGCCGGAGGCAACCGCGGCCGTGGCCCAAGCTTGCCGGGAGATCAGCAAATGAGTTGGCCCGCCCTCCCCCCGCCCCTCCCTCGCGGGAGGGGTGACTGTTGCTCGCTGCGCTCGTGTATTACGGGGTACTGCGTGGGAGCTGAGGTGCGGGTTGCGCCTGGCGGCGCGTGCCGCGTTTGCTTGGGGCGGCCCGGTGCAAACGCTGTTGTATTTCAAGTTGGCGACCAAGGGGGCCCTGGAACATGAAACACAAAGTCAAACGCATCCATTTCGTCGGCGTCGGCGGCGCCGGCATGAGCGGTATCGCCGAGGTGCTGGCCAATCAGGGCTACACGGTGAGCGGTTCCGACCTCGCGACTTCGGCGACGACGCGTCGCCTGATCGAAAAGGGCGTGCGCGTCACCATCGGCCACGCCGCCGGCAATGTGCAAAATGCCGACGCGGTGGTGGTGTCGACCGCGGTGAAAGAAGACAACCCGGAAGTCGTCGCCGCGCGCGAGCGCCATGTGCCGGTCGTGCCGCGCGCCCAGATGCTGGCCGAACTGATGCGTATCAAGCAGGGCATCGCGATTGCCGGCACCCACGGCAAGACGACGACCACCAGCCTGGTCGCCAGTTGCCTCGCCGAAGGCGGTTTCGATCCGACCTTCGTCATCGGCGGCCGGCTGAATTCGGCGGGCGCGAACGCACGTCTCGGCCAGGGCGATTATCTGGTCGCCGAGGCCGACGAGTCGGACGCATCGTTCCTCTTTCTTTCCCCGGTGATCGCGGTGGTGACCAACATCGACGCCGACCATATGGATACCTATGGCCAGAGCTTCGACCGCCTCAAGCAGGCCTTTGTCGACTTCATTCATCGCCTGCCGTTCTACGGCGTCGCCGTGGTGTGCATCGACGATCCGCACGTGCGCGAAATCCTGCCATCCATCGCCAAGCAGGTGGTCACTTATGGCTTCACGGCGACAGCCAACATCCGCGCTGAAAACGTCCGTGCCGCTGCCGACGGCAGCGGCCGCATGCATTTCGACTGTGTGCGTACCAACGGCACGGAATCGCGCTTTGCCGTCACCTTGAACCTACCGGGCGAACATAACGTGAGAAACGCACTGGCCGCGATTGCCGTGGCCACGGAAGTCGGCGCTGGCGATACGGCGATCCAGAAAGCGCTGGCGGAATTCCACGGGGTCGACCGGCGCTTCCAGCGTTATGGCGAAATTGCCCTTCCCGGCGGCGGTCATTTCACGCTCGTCGATGATTACGGCCACCATCCGACCGAAATGGCGGCGACGCTGGCCGCGGCGCGTGGCGCCTTTCCCGGCCGGCGCATCGTGCTGGCCTTCCAACCGCACCGTTACACGCGCACGCGCGACTGCTTCGAGGACTTCGTCAAGGTGTTGTCCGCCGCGGATGCCGTGCTGCTGGCCGAGGTGTATGCCGCCGGGGAAACGCCCATCGTCGCCGCCGACGGACGTGCGCTGGCACGCGCGCTGCGCGTCACCGGCAAGGTCGAGCCCGTGTTTGTCGAGGACATCGCCGCCATGCCACAGGCGATTCTGGCCGCCGCGCAAGATGGCGATGTCGTCATCACCCTCGGCGCCGGCTCGATCGGCGCGGTGCCAGCTTCGCTGGCGCCGAGCCAAAAGACGCCCCCCACCCCCGGCCCCCGCCCCGGGACGGGGGGTGAAGTTTGCTCGCCCTGCTCGATTGATACGGGGCACTCTGAAGGTAATTCACGCTAATGGAAATCCGCAGCGACGAACCCATGGCGAAACATGTGACCTGGCGCGCCGGCGGGTCGGTCGCCAAGGCCTGCTTCCCGCAGGATCTGACCGATCTGGCTACGTTCATGGGCACGCTGCGCCACGATGAACCCGTGCTGATGGTCGGCCTGGGCTCCAACCTGCTGATCCGCGACGGCGGCTTCGACGGCACGGCCATTTTCACCCATGGCGCGCTCGACAAGTTGCTACTCGAAGCCGACGGCACGATCTACGCCGAGGCCGGCGTGCCCTCACCCAAGCTGGCACGCTTTGCCGCTCAACATGACCGTTCCGGCGCGGAATTTCTCGCCGGCATTCCGGGCACGCTCGGCGGCGCGCTGGCGCTGAATGCCGGGTGCCATGGTGGCGAGACCTGGTCTTTCGTCGAGCGCGTACAGATGCTGAACCGGCACGGCGAACTGATCGTGCGCACGCCGCAGGATTTTGCCATCGGCTATCGCCGCGCCGGTCTCAAGGAATCCACCGACGAAATCTTCGTCGCCGCCTGGCTGCGCTTCCCGGCGGGCGATGGCGCCACGGCGCGGGCGCGCATCAAGGAACTGCTCGAAAAGCGCAGTGCCAGCCAGCCCCTGCAATTGCCTAACGCCGGCTCGGTGTTCCGCAATCCGCCGGGCGACCATGCCGCGCGCCTCATCGAAGCGGCCGGCCTGAAGGGGCTCGAGGCAGGCGGCGCACGGGTGTCCGAAAAGCATGCGAATTTCATCGTTAATCCGGACGGCAAAGCGACGGCAGCCGCGATAGAAAGCTTAATCGGCCAGATTCAGGTCGCGGTGCGGGAAAAGTTTGGCGTGGCACTGGTGTGCGAAGTGCGCATCCTCGGAGCAAGAACTTGATGGCAACAAGCTTTGGCAAAGTAGCAGTATTGATGGGCGGTTCTTCCGCCGAGCGCGAAATTTCGCTGATTTCCGGCGCGGCCGTGCTGGCGGCGCTGAAAAATTCCGGCGTCGCTGCCTTTGCCTTCGATCCGGCCGAACAGTCGCTCTGGCAACTGGCCGGGATGGGCGTCGACCGCGTGTTCTGCATCCTGCATGGCGGTGCCGGCGAAGATGGCACGGTACAGGGCGCACTCGAGCTGATGCAGATTCCCTACACCGGCAGCGGCGTGCTGGCTTCGGCGCTGTCCATGGACAAGATTCGCACCAAATGGGTCTGGCAGGCGGCGGGGGTACCGACGCCACGTTCGCGGCACGTGCAATCGGCCACCGAGGGCACCGCCGTAATCGCCGAATATGGCCTGCCGTTGATCGTCAAGCCGGTGCGTGAAGGTTCGTCGATTGGCGTCACCAAGGTGGCGCGGCCGGATGAGTTTTCTGCTGCTTTCGCACAAGCACAAACCCTGCCCGATGGCCGCCAGGAAGAGGTGATGGCCGAGGAATTCGTTGCCGGCATCGAATTGACTGCTGCCGTGCTGAGGCGCACGGTGTTGCCTCTGGTACGCATCGAGGCACCGGAAGGTCGCTACGATTACCAGAACAAATATTTCACCGATGTCGTGCAATACCACTGTCCGGCCGGCCTGTCTGCCGAAGTCGAGACCGCCATCGGCAAAACGGTACTGGCGGCATTCGACGCCCTGGATTGCCGCGGCTGGGGACGCGCCGACCTGATCCTCGCCGCCGACGGCAGCTACAGCCTGCTGGAGATGAATACCGCACCCGGTATGACCGGCCATTCTCTGGTGCCGATGGCTGCCCGTGCCGCCGGAATTTCATTTGACAATCTGGTGCTGCAGATTCTTGCCGAGGCACGCAATGGCTAGGCAGCGGACCAATACCCGCACGCAAACCGGCGCACCCGCCGGGCTATGGCACCAGCCGGCACTCATGCATCTGCTCGCCGACGTGCTGATCGTGCTGGCAGTGACCGGACTAGCCTGGGCGACGCTGACGGCCCTGCAACGGCTGCCGGTATTCCCCCTGCGCGAACTGGTACTGACCACTTCACCCCATCATGTGACGGCGCAGCAACTGGAGCATGCGGCGCGCGGCATCATGGTCGGCAATTTTTTCACCGTAGACCTCGAGGCGGCGCGGGCTGCCTTCGAAAAATTACCCTGGGTGCGCAAGGCCGCCGTGAGCCGCCAATGGCCGGATGGCCTGAAGCTGACGCTGGAGGAGCACGAACCCGTGGCGCGCTGGCGGCATTTGAATGGCGATTCTGGCCTGGTCAACCGGCAGGCCGAGATTTTCGTCGCCGAACTCCCCGCCGGCGCTGCGGAATTGCCGCAACTGGGCGGCCCCGAGGGTAGCGCACGTGAGTTGCTCGAGCGCTATGTCGAATTCAGCAACGTGCTTGCCGTTATCGGCCGGCGCATCGACACCATCACGCTGTCACCGCGCCACGCCTGGCAGCTCAAACTGGATGACGGCGTGGCCATCGAACTGGGGCGCGACCAACCCCGTCACCCGCTCAGCGAAAAGCTTGATCGTTTCGCCGCTCATTACATTGATCTGCGCCAGCGGGTCGGCGCCATGCGCGTGGCCGACATGCGCTATCCAAATGGGTTTGTCTTGAATGGCCTGGAACGTACCCGGCCGGCACGACCTGAAGCCACGGGGCAGAAGTCATGAGCAAGGAAAAGAATCGCGACCTGATCGTCGGCCTCGACATCGGCACCTCGAAGATTGTCGCCATCGTCGCCGAACTGAACCAGGAAGGGCAACTCGCCATTCTCGGCATCGGCACGCAGGGCACCCAGGACACGCGCGGCTTGAAAAAAGGCGTGGTGGTCAATATCGAGGCAACCGTGAGCAGCATCTCGAAAGCCATCGCCGAGGTGGAAATGATGGCCGGCTGCAAGGTCCGGGAAGTCTATACCGGCATCGCCGGCGGCCACATCAAGAGCAAGGATTCCAACGGCATGGCCGTGGTGCGCGACAAGGAGGTCACGCAATTCGATGTCGCGCGCGCCATCGAGGCCGCCAATGCCACGCCGATTTCGGCCGACGACCAGATTCTCCACACCCTGGTGCAGGAATTCATCGTCGATGGCCAGGACGGCGTGAAAGAGCCGATCGGCATGGATGCCAAGCGGCTCGAGGTTAAGGTGCATCTGGTCACCGGCGCCGTCACCG
The DNA here is from genome assembly GCA_002347405.1 of Rhodocyclaceae bacterium UBA2271. Classification (GTDB taxonomy): domain Bacteria; phylum Pseudomonadota; class Gammaproteobacteria; order Burkholderiales; family Rhodocyclaceae; genus Sulfuricystis. Next base: position 24,645 of record DDXB01000012.1, read on the forward strand.
CCGTGCAGAACATCGTCAAGTGCGTACGCCGCTGCGGTCTGGAGGTGGTCGATCTGGTGCTGCAACCGCTCGCTTCGGGCAATGCCGTGCTGACCGACGACGAAAAGGACGTGGGGGTCTGCCTGGTCGACATCGGCGGCGGCACCACCGACATCGCCGTCTTCAGCCAGGGCGCCATCCGCCATACCGCCGTCATCTCCATCGCCGGCGACCAGATCACTGCCGACATCGGCATTGCACTGCGCACCTCGACCCAGGATGCCGAAGAAATCAAGCTGCGCTACGGGGTTGCCCTGCAGCAGCTGGCCGATCCGGAAGAGATGCTCGAAGTGCCGGGTGTCGGCGAACGGCCGGCCTCCAGCCTGTCGCGCCAGACGCTGGCGGGCTTCATCCAGCCACGCGTCGAGGAGATATTTCAAAAGGTGCAGGACGAACTGGTCAGAAGCGGCTATGCGCGCCTGTTGCGCGCCGGCATCGTGCTGACCGGCGGCACAGCACAGATGCCGGGCATGACCCAGCTTGGCGAAGAGATTTTCCACAACACGGTCAAGGTCGGCATGCCGCATTACTCAGGCAACCTGCGCGACTTCGTGAAAAACCCCCGTTACGCGTCGGCGATGGGCTTGCTGATGGAAGGTGTGGCACAGAAACAGCGCGGGCTCAAGGACCAGGGCCCGATGACGATGGGACAGGCCGTGACGCGCATGCGCGCCTGGTTTGCACGGAATCTGTAACGTAAAAATCATGGCTTTCACGTTACAGATCATGAATACGAACAAGGGGAGACCTCCCCTTGTTCATCCCCCGCAAACCGGGGCCATGAATTGAATTTGTCCGATTAATTTTTTGCAACAAGGAGAGGCGATATGTTTGAAATAATCGATAGGGACCCCAACGCCACCATCATCAAGGTAATCGGAGTCGGCGGCGCCGGCGGCAATGCCGTCGAACACATGATCCGGGAAAACGTTGGCGGCGTGGAATTCATCTGCTGCAACACCGATGCCCAGGCGCTCAAGAATTCCTCGGCCGGCACCAAGCTGCAACTCGGCCCCGGCCTGGGCGCGGGCGGCAAGCCGGAGCGTGCCCGCGAGCATGCGCAGAACGAACGCGAGAAGATCGCCGCGGCACTCGCCGGCGCGCACATGGCCTTCATTACCGCGGGCATGGGCGGGGGCACCGGCACCGGCGCCGCGCCGATCATCGCCGAAGTGGCTCGCGAGCTGGGCATCCTGACGGTGGCCGTCGTCACCAAGCCGTTCGAGTTCGAAGGGCGGCGCAACAAGCTCGCCGAAGAAGGACTGGCCGAACTCGGGCTGCATGTCGATTCGCTGATCGTCGTCCTCAACGAAAAACTGATGGAAGTGCTCGGCGAGGAAGTCAGCATGCTCGACGCTTTCAAGTCGGCCGACAACGTGCTGAAGAATGCCGTTGGTGGCATCGCCGAAATCATCAACGTGCCGGGTCTGGTGAATGTGGACTTTGAAGACGTGCGCACCGTGATGGGCGAGATGGGCAAGGCCATGATGGGTTCGGCCGCCGCGGCCGGCGTCGATCGCGCCCGCCTCGCCGCCGAGTCCGCCGTTGCCAGCCCGCTGCTGGAAGGCATCGAGCTGTCCGGCGCACGCGGCGTGCTGGTCAATATCACCGCCAGCGGCTCGCTCGGCCTCAAGGAATACAAGGAAGTGATGGCCACCATCCGCAATTACACCGCGCCTGACGCCACCGTGATTTGCGGCGCGGTGTTCGACGATGCGATGGAAGACCAGTTGCGCGTAACGGTCGTCGCAACGGGCCTCGGCTCTGCCGCACTGGCGCGGCGCAAACCGGAATTGAAAGCCTATGTCACCGAGGGAATCGGCCTGCGTACCGGGACCGACAACCTGCCGCTCGGCACCGGCATGTCGGCTGCCACCGCGGGCACCACTGGCAGCCTCGACCTGGAAGGCATGTTCGTCAGCAATCGCAGCAGGGGCGACAATCGCGCGCAAGCCATGTCCGATACCGGCATGGACAAGTACGATATCCCGGCTTTCCTGCGCAAACAGGCGGACTAACTTTCATGATGCGCAGGCTGCGCCCTCGATCATGAAAGCCGCCCGCCCCCCTGCGCCGCCCCGCGCGGGTGGTCTTTGGTTGTTGCCTCCGGCCGCCGCTACGCGGCTTAACGCCGGCGTTGCCGGCATTAGCCTGCGCCGCAACTGCGCGACGACGTCGCTTGTTGTCGCTGGCGCTGGTCTTTCACGGGGCGCTCTTTCCAGCGCCAGTGCGGGTTGTGTGCGATAAAGCCGCATCTCGCTTCGCGAGACCAGTCTTCGACTGTCCTGCGGCCTGCGGCCTGGTGGCTGGCGCCGCGTGCCGCGTTTGCCTGGCAACCCTCTCCCTCATTCCCTC
>DDXB01000012.1:27058-61333 GCA_002347405.1 Rhodocyclaceae bacterium UBA2271
GGACTGGCCCGGCGCAAACGCTGCGCTAGTAACGCCAGGCATCACGAAATAATCCCTGGGGAATCGCCTCCCCCGGGGGTTATTTTGTTTGCATCTGCGCAGTCAGCACATTTGCCAGACGCACAAAGTCAGCAACCGCAAGCGTTTCGGCGCGCGCCGTCGGCGCAAAACCCTGCGCTTCCAGCAAGGCCTCGCCGCCAAATTCCTTCAGCGTGTTTCGCAACATCTTGCGCCGCTGGGAAAAGGCTGCCTTCACCAGGCGCGCAAACAAAACATCATCCAGCGCCGTCCCACCAACGCCGACTTTTAACGGGATCATGCGCACCACTGCCGAATCGACTTTCGGTGCCGGGTTGAACGAACCCGGCGGCACGATGAACAATCGTTCCATGTCATAGCGGTATTGCAGCATTACCGACAGCCGGCCATAGTCACCGCCTCCCGGGGCTGCCACCATGCGATCGACCACTTCCTTTTGCAGCATGAAGTGCATTTCACTGACGACCGCAGCGTATTCGGCCAGATGGAACAACAAGGGGCTGGAAATATTGTAGGGCAGGTTGCCGACAATTTTGAGTGATCCTGCAGCTAGTAAGGCCCCCCCACGCTCATCATGTTTGCTGCCCCCCATGAAATCACCCGAAGCGGTGACAGGGGGGCTTTCGCCGCCTTGGGACGGCCCAGCGGCGAACGATGCCCCCCCACGCGCACTGCGTTCGCTGCCCCCCACAGGGGGGCTTTCGCCGCCTTGGGGCGGCCCAGCGGCGGCGAGAGCACCGAAGTCGAATTCCAGCGCATCACCGGCATGGATGGTAAGCCGTGTGGCAGAAAAGCGCTGGCGCAGGCGCTCGATCAGATCGCGGTCGATTTCGACGACATGCAGATGGTCAAGGCGCTCAAGCAAGGGTTCGGTAAGTGCGCCCAGTCCCGGCCCGATCTCGACCACGGTATCGCCCGCGCGCGGCGCGACCGCATCGATGATTTTGCGGATGACGCCCGGCGAAACAAGGAAGTTCTGCCCAAACCGCTTGCGCGGTTGATGTCCGCTCATTCCGTTTCCGCCGGGACGCCCCTAGGGGGTTCATTCAGCAATTCGGACCTCCCTGTGGGATGGGCGCAGGGGAGCCATTACTGGCGTCGCTGCACCATGTCGATCGCAGCGGTTACTGCCGCGAACAGGCTGGTCGCCGCAGCCTTGCCGGTGCCGGCCAGGTCGAGTGCCGTGCCATGATCAACGGATGTACGAATGATCGGCAACCCGAGCGTCACGTTGTAACCCTCGTCGAAGGCCGCATACTTCAGCACCCCCAGACCCTGATCGTGATACATCGCCAGTTGGGCGTGCGAGCCGGCCAGCACCTTCTTGGTGAACAGGGTGTCGGCCGGCAGTGGGCCAATCAGGTTCATGCCTTCCGCGCGCAATTTCTCCAGCAGCGGGACGATCACCTCAATTTCCTCGCGTCCCATGTGCCCCCCCTCACCGGCATGCGGATTAAGCCCGGCCACCAGGATGCGTGGCTTGTCAAAACCGAATTTGCTACTCAGGTCGGCATGCAGGATGCGAATCGTCATTTCCAGTTCTGCCGGCGTAATGGCGGCGGCGACATCCTTCAGCGGCAAATGCGTGGTCGCCAGCGCAACGCGTAACCCGGCGCCGGCCAGCATCATCACCACACGCGGTGTGCCGGTTTTTTCCGCCAGATATTCGGTATGGCCGGTGAACGGTATGCCGGCGTCGCTGATGACGCCTTTGTGCACCGGCGCGGTGACCATGGCGGCAAATTCGCCGGAGCGGCAACCCGCCAGCGCACGATCGAGCAGCGCCAGCACATATTGTGCATTCGCCACGTCCGGGAAGCCGGGCTGGCTGGGGACGGCCAATGGCACATGCAGGATGTCGAGGCGCTCCAGATTCAAACCCAGTAGGCGCGCCCGCGCAGCGATCAGGGCCGCGTCGCCAAGCACGACAATGCGCGCCGGCAGATTGCAGTCCGCCAGCGCGAGGCAGATTTCCGGGCCGATGCCGGCCGGTTCGCCCGAAGTAACGGCAATGACCGGCTCACCTTCACCCAGCCGGCCCCATACCGGGAATGGCTCGGCCTGCGCGCCACGCCGTGGCGTGGCTGGTTGCGGGTTTAGCGCACGGACTGGCGCGAACCGATCAGCGTTCTTCAAGCCGATACTCGACATAGGCGCGGTCACGCAACTGCCGCAACCAGTCTTCATAAGCCTCATCGGACTTGCGCTCGCGCAGAGCCTGCTTGGCCACCAGGCGCTTGCGCTCATCACCGGCCTCGGCGTTCTTGCGTTCGAGAACCTGGATCAGGTGCCAGCCGAAAGGTGACTGCACGGGGACACTGATTTCGCTGATTTTCATGCCATCCATCGCCCGCTCGAATTCCGGGACAGTATCGCCCTGATAGAGCCAGCCCAGATCGCCACCCTTTGCCGCCGACAGGTCATTCGAGTGCAAACGCGCCAGTTCGGCGAAATCGGCACCGTTGTCCAGGCGCTCCTTGAGTCCGGCCAGTTTATGGCGCGCCTCCTCGGACGACACCAGTTCATTCACCTTGAGCAGGATATGCCGGGCGCGTGTCTGGCGAATGGTGCTGCCGACCATGCTGCCGCCGCGCCGCTCGAACAGCTTGACGATATGGAAGCCCGCCGGACTGCGCAGAATGCCGCTGACTTCGCCCGGCTTCAGGCTGGCAATCGCATCGGCATACAGGGTCGGCAACCGGTCAGCCGGACGTGGTTCCAGCAGGCCACCGGACATGGCATCGGCCGCTTCGGAATAACTGGCGGCAACCTGACCGAAATCCTGCCCGGCCTTGATGCGTGCCAAAGCCTCTTCAGCGCGCGCGCGCAACTGCGCCAGTTTGCCGGGATCAGCCTGCTCCGGTACCCGCACGATGATATGACCGAGCGCAACCAGCGCAGTCTGGTTGGCCTGTTCCGGGTGGGCAAGATAGTTGTCAATCTCGCCATCGGAGACGACGATGCGATTTTCAACTTCGCGCTCGCGCAAACGGGAAATGATCATTTCATCGCGAATATCTTCACGAAAACGCCGCCATTCAATGCCATCCCGTTCCAGGGCAGCACGAAAGTTCTCAAGTGACATACGGTTGTTTTCAGCAATGCGGCGCAGGGCGACATCGAGCTCGGCATCCGGAATGCGCAGGCCCGTTTCATTGGCAAACTGCTTTTGCAGGCGATCGACTATCAGTCGCTCCAGTAGTTGTTTCTCCAGCACGTCACGCGGCGGCTGCGGCGTGCCACGCTGCCGCAACTGGCGCTCGACATTGACCAGCCGGTCACGCAACTCATTTTGGGTAATTGCTTCGTCATTGACAACGACAATCACCCGATCAATGGCAATCGGCGAAACAGGTTTGCTGGTTTGCGCAGACACCGCCGGCGGCAGCAGGGCCAGGCACAGCATGAATAAGGGTAGCAGTCTCATTGACAATCGGTAACGTTAGTGGGAAGCAAATACAGGATCGGCAGTCGGCTGATTGATCACGCCATAACCGGGAATGTTGCGCCGGAGAAGTTCCAGCGGGTTGGATCCGATGCGCGAAAAGTCATTCAGCTCCAACTGGAAAAAGGTCGCCGTCGTCGGTCGGTCGGCAATCGTGGCCAGGCGCTGGACGACAAAGCGGCCGACCCAGCAGCCCGCGTTGTATTCGATGCCGCCAATGGTTTCAATGACGCGACTTTCCTTGGTCGAGTAATTATAACGGCCTACGGCATTCCACCCCCCGCCCAGCGGCCATTGGGCCGATACGTCGATCTGGCCGAGCAGATCGCGTGAATATCTGTAGCCCGCATTGAATATCTTGCCTGGTGCCGGATGGTAGCGGCCACCCACTGCCAGCTGCTCGGTCAATTTGTCGCGCGGATTGTATTGCCAGCCAAAATCAGCGTAGGTCTTTGGCAGCACCTGGCCGGAAAGCGTAGCGAGAATATCTGCAGAGCGACCGGTGCGCGCTGTCTCGCCCGGCAGCAGAGTCACATCCTCCTGAAGGGTGAAGTAATGAAGCTGGCCAAGGGTGGCGCGCAGCAGTTCGGAACCGGTCGTCGGATCAAGCAGCCGTGAGGTCACTGCCAGCGTCAGCTGGTTGGCGTTGGCAATGCGGTCGCCGCCAGCATAGCGATTTTCAGCGAACATCTGGGCATGATTGAAGCTGGCAATACCGGTATCGAATAAGGGTATTCTGCTCTGATCGCGCGTTGGCACATATAGATAGTAGGCGCGCGGCTCCAGAGTCTGCAACAAGGATCGACCAAACCAGTCGGTATCGCGCTCCATGACGAAGCCGCCATCGACGCTGAAAATAGGCACGGCGCGATCCTGCTGGTTCGGGACATTTTTCCGGTAATCGCCGACCGCCAAACGCTCCTGTCCACTCAGTTGGTAGTGGGTCGAGTGGAAACCCACTTTAGGTGTCAGCCAGAAAGCCGCTGTCGCCAGTGGCAGGGAAAGTTGCGGGTAGAGCGTGGTGCGCTTGCCGAGCAATTCAGTCGGATGATCGAAGTTGACGTATTCTGCATTCACTTTGAATGCCATACCAAGCGGCAGGTCATAGCGATTGGCCGTCCCTGTCAGTTGGGGCAGGCGACGATACGGCGACGGCAGATCCGCCAGGGTCTGATAGGTTTGCACATTCAATGCGGCGCTGTACCAGGGCCCACCGTAGCTCAAGATACCCTGGCGCAGCAGGTTGCCCTGCGATACGGCCGCCACGCGCGTCGACAAATCGCTGAAATAATCGTCGTCGGAAACGCCGTTCAGATTTATGGCGGTAGAGAAACCGTGTCCCAAATTCTGGTTATGGATCAGAGCATAGCCATAACGATCACGGTTGGCCAATTTGTCATCAGGCAGGTATTCGACGCGTGCCTGGCCTCGGTAATTGTAGTCAAGGTAGCGGAATTCGGTATTGAGCTGCATGCCGCGCCGCGACATCAGGCGTGGTGCAATGGTCGCATCCATGTTGGGCGCGATGTTCCAGTACCACGGGGCCGTCACCTCGAAGCCGCTCTTGCTGGTCGAGCCAATCGTTGGCGTCAACAAGCCGCTCTTTCTCTCGTTGTTGAGCGGGAAGCTGATCCAGGGGGTATACAGCAACGGCACATCCTTGAAGCGCACCGTGGCATGGCGCGCCTCACCGGTTGCCGTGGTGTAATCGAGATCAAGTTCATCGACAACCAGTTCCCAGTCGCGCTCGTTCGGCGCGCAGGTGCTGTAACTGGCTTTCTTGAGGTGATACAGATCCTCGCCACGAAACTCGAGGCGATCGGCCGAACCGCTCGCCGTCACCGGTGGAGACGACAGCATTTTTCCGGTCGTTGCGAAGACTTTGCCTTTCGGGCCGACGGCCGGCAATCCGGACATGGTCAACGCCGGTTCGGGAATTTCCTTCGGCTTGCTTTTGATAATGTAAGCCGGGGACTCGAATTCGCCGGTGCTGTCTGCCATGCGCATGCGCAAACGGGGACCGGTGATGATGGCATCGGGATTGGTCAGGCGCACGTCGCCGATTGCCTCCACTTCATCCTCGGCCTGGCGGTAAATGATGCGCTCGGCCCGCAGGGTGTCGTCCGCGCGTTTGAGTTCAGCATCGCCCGCGGCAATCACCTCGATCTCGTTGATCCCGCTGATGTTGCGCGCCGTCACCTGGGTCGGTGCGGTTTTTTTGTCAATCGGCGGATCTGATCGGGGCGGGAAACCGGCAATGACGCCTGCCGCGACGTGGGCGGAATACAGGGGTGCCAACGGAGCACGTTCCGCCACTTCGGGCGGAAGTTCCGCCAACTGCGGAGCAGGCGCTGCCGGCCCCAGCAAGCCCGGATCGACGCGCAGCGACGGCAAATTCTGCGGACCCATGGCAGCGGTTCTTGCCGCTGGTGTCGCCGCCAGAACGGAAGCGGTCGCAGCAGTCGCAGGCGGCGTCAGACTCACCGGCTTGGGTGGATCTGCCGCTTGCGCAGAGGCTACCGGCGTCTCTTGTGGTCGCGCTGCAGCCGCAACAGGCAGGTCTCGGGCTGCAGGAGGGGGCGTTACCCGATTCACCTCGACCTGGCTGCCGCCCGTGGCGACCGGTTTGGTCTCGTCAGCGACGGTGGCCTGACCCTCGCTCTGTCCTGTCTGGCTGTCGGCTTTGGTTGTTTCCGCCTTTTCCGCCGTCGGTCCCGGCGTCGCAGCCTGGGCCGGTGGTTGCTGCGCAGGGGGTACAGCTTGCCTGGGTGGCTTGAGCGGAGCACCGCCCAGCAGGGCGGGATCAACGCGCAACGTCGGCAGATTCTCGCTGGCCATGGCGATGCCGCTGGTCGCAATGGCAACACTGGCGCTGGCGAACGCCAGCCAGCCCACTGTTTTTACCCCCCGCCGAAGCCATGCCAATAACATCGTTGCCGTATTTTTGTCTGTGCTGCGCGCCGGGGCGCGAATCAAGCCAATGGTAGAATTTGTGATTCTATCATTTGAGCGAATCAAGCAGGATGCCTTGCGTGGAGCGGATCAAGCAAATTCAGGACTGGCTGGCCGGCCAGTTTCCCGGACGCCACTTCACCCTGGCTCCCGCCTCCAATGACGCCAGCTTTCGCAGCTACCTGCGCGTCACGTTTGCCGATGGTGAATCTCTAATTGTCATGGACGCACCGCCGGCCCACGAAGACGTGCGGCCGTGGCTGCGCGTTCAGCAGTTGTTCGCCAGTGCCGGTGCCCATGTACCGGCAGTGCTGGGCCAGGATCCGGCGCAGGGATTCCTGCTGATTTCAGACCTCGGCTCGACGACCTACCTTGCCGCATTGAACGCCGCCGCCAACCCCGAACCACTCTACCGCACCGCCATCGACACGCTGATCGACATACAGCGCGCCAGTCGCCCCGACACCCTGCCAGCCTACGACCGCATGCTGCTCGAGCGCGAACTCAACCTGTTCCCCGACTGGTACATCGGCAGGCATGTGTCGATAGATCTCGGCAACGAACAGCGCAACGCTTTGGCAGCAGTGTTCGAGAGGATTCTTGCCGTCAATCTGGCCGAGCCACAAGTCTATGTACACCGCGACTATCACTCGCGCAACCTGATGGTCACTGACGCAGCGCCTGGCGTGATTGATTTCCAGGATGCCGTCTACGGCCCGCTCAGCTACGACCTCGTCTCGCTGCTCAAGGATGCCTACATCGAATGGGACGAGGAACGTTCGCTCGACTGGCTGGCGCGCTACTGGGAAAAGGCCAGAAAGGCCGGTCTACCGGTGCGCGCCGACTTCGGCGAATTTTTCCGCGATTACGAATGGATGGGCGTGCAACGCCATGTCAAGGTGCTGGGCATCTTCGCCCGCCTGTGCCATCGCGACGGCAAGGACGGCTACCTCAAGGACATGCCGCTGGTGGCCAGGTATCTGCGCACGGCCTGCGCGCGTTACGCTGAGCTGTTTCCGCTACTGCGCCTGCTCGATCAGCTGGAAAATCGCCAGGTGCAGGTGGGTTACACCTTCTGAAATGAAGGCAATGATTCTCGCAGCGGGACGTGGCGAGCGCATGCGTCCGCTGACCGACCGCATGCCAAAACCGCTGCTGCCGGTCGCCGGCAAACCGCTGATCATCTGGCACCTCGAACGGCTGGCGCGGGCCGGCTTTCGCGAAATCGTCATCAACCATGCGCACCTTGGCGACCAGATCGAAGACCGGCTCGGTGATGGCGACGCCTGGGGGCTTGCCATCCAGTATTCGGCCGAACCGGCCGGCGCCCTCGAAACGGCCGGCGGCATCGCCAACGCCTTGCCTCGGCTCGATCCGGGCAATGACAATGTGCCGTTCCTGGTCATCAATGGCGACATTTTCTGCGATTGGGATGTCGGCCGCGCGCCGGTCGCGCTTGCTGCCGATCAACTCGCGCACCTGGTGCTGGTCGACAATCCGCCCCAGCATCCAGCCGGCGACTTCTCTCTAGTAAATGAGAAAGTCGGCGTTGGCGATGCGGCAAGTTACACATTCAGCGGCATCGGCATCTATCGTCCGGCGCTCTTCACTGGCATTCAACGCGGGCAAGCGGCCAAACTCGCGCCCCTGCTGCACACTGCCATCGCCGCCGGACAGATCAGCGGCGAACATCACCGCGGCCGCTGGGTCGATGTCGGCACCCCCGAACGGCTCGCCGCCCTCAATGCCGAGTTGCAGCACGCATGCTAGGATCAAATCCATGAACATCACGCCGCTCATTTCACCATTTGCCCAGCGCCGACTTTCATTGCTCGAGCACATGCAAGCCGGTGTGGCGGTCATCCCCACCGCGCCGGAGCATTTGCGCAACCGCGACACCAGTTTCCCCTATCGCGCCGACAGCTATTTTCATTACCTGACCGGCTTCCCCGAACCCGAGGCCGTTTTGGTGCTGGTTGCCGGCAACCAGCCACAATCGATCCTGTTCTGCCGCGACAAGGATGTCGACAAGGAAATCTGGGATGGTTTCCGCTATGGGCCGGACGCGGCGCGCGAAACCTTCGGCTGCGACGCGGCATTTTCCATCAAGGAATTCGACAGCAAGCTGGCGGAACTGCTGGCCGACCAACCCGCACTCTGGTTCTCGCTTGGCCAGGACGCCGGCTGGGATGCGCGGATTGCCGCCGCACTGAACGCCGTACGCGCCCAGACGCGCGCCGGCAAGAGCGCCCCGTCCGTCATTCATGACGTGCGCACCCGGCTTGACGAGATGCGCCTCGTCAAGGACGAATATGAAATCACCCTGATGCAAAAGGCCGCCACCATCGCCTGCACCGCGCATCGGCGCGCCATGCGGTTTACCACAGCCGGAAAATTCGAATACGAAGTCGAAGCCGAGTTCCTGCATGAGTTCCGGCGCCACGGCAGCCAGTACCCGGCGTATTCGCCGATTGTCGCCGGCGGCGCCAATGCCTGCATCCTGCATTATGTGGAAAACAACCAGCCCTTGCGGGCGGGTGAATTACTGTTGATCGATGCCGGCTGCGAAGTCGACGGCTATGCCAGCGACATCACGCGCACGTTTCCCGTGGGCGGCCGGTTTTCCGGCCCGCAGGCCGATGTTTATCAGCTGGTGCTGGTCGCGCAAGCAGCCGCCATTGCCGCCATCCGCCCCGGCGCGACCTTTCTCGATCCGCACACCGCCGCAGTGCAAGTGCTCGCCCAGGGCATGCTCGACCTGAAGCTGCTCGAGGGCAGCCTTGACGGCGTGATCGAAAGCGAAGCCTACAAGCGTTTCTTCATGCACCGCACCGGTCACTGGCTGGGCATGGACGTGCACGACGCCGGCACCTACCGTTCCGGCCCGGGTGACCATGAGTGGCGCGTGCTGGCGCCCGGCATGATGCTGACGGTCGAACCGGGTTGCTACATCCGCCCCGCCGCCGATGTGCCCGAGGCTTTCTGGAACATCGGTGTGCGCATCGAGGACGATGCGCTGGTGACCCAAAGCAGCTGCGAAATCATCACCGCCGCCGCGCCGAAGACCATCGCCGACATCGAGGCATTGATGCGCGATGCCATGCATGCCTGATGCGAGCGCAGCGAGCCTGAACAGCCGCCCCCTTCCCCGGGAAGGGAGACGGGGAGATGGGGGTCGGGAAATCGGCAACACCGACGATGGCAACCGCAAGGTTGCCATCGTCGGTGGCGGACCTGCGGGAATGGCCTTGGCCCTGGCGCTGCACCAACAGGGCATCGCCAGCGAAATATTCGACGCCCGCGCGCGCGGCGCGGTGACTCAAGACAAACGAATTCTGGCGCTCTCCTACGGCACGCGCCAGATACTGGAAAGCCTCGGCGTCTGGCACGACACCCCGGCCACTCCTATCGCCGCCATCCACATCTCGCAGCGTGGGCGACTGGGCCGCACCAAGTTGACGGCGCACGATGAAGGCGTACCGGCGCTGGGCTACGTGCTCAACGCCGGCGACCTGGCGGCCGCGCTGGACCAAGCGGTCACCACGGCAGGCATCCCCTTTCACGAAAAACACAAAGTCGGCGCCGGCGAGACGGCGCACTACGCGCTCACCGCCTGGGCCGAGGGCGCCGTCGCCGATGACGCCGCCATCGTCCGCGACTACGCTCAGCGCGCCGTGCTGTGTACGGCCACCACGCGCGAACCGCACCACCACACCGCCTGGGAGCGCTTTACGCCGGACGGGCCGCTGGCGCTGTTGCCTTATGGCAAAGACGAAGGTAATCGATATGCCGTCGTCTTTACCTGCAGCACCGCCGATGCCACACAATTTGCCGCGCTCGACGCTGCCGGGTTCATGGCGCGGCTGCAAAACCAGTTTGGCTCGCGCCTCACGTTTGCCACGGTCGGCCCGCGGGTGAGCTACTCGCTCGGCCTGCGCTACCGCGCGCAGGTCGTTGCCGACCGCCAGGTCTGGATCGGCAACGCCGCCCAGACCCTGCACCCGGTCGCGGGCCAAGGCTTCAACCTGGCCCTGCGCGACATCCGCGACCTCGCTCATGCGCTCGCTGATCCAGCGGCTGCCGGCGATCCGGGCAACGCCGCGACACTGGCCAATTACGCCGCCTGCCGCCGCCTCGATCGCCATGCAACGATCCGCTTCACCGACGGCCTGACCCGCCTCTTTTCCAACGACATCCCGCCGCTCGCCCATGCCCGCGGTGCGGCTCTGTTGGCGCTCGACCTGCTGCCGCCGCTACGCTCCTTCGTCGCCCGCCGCATGATGTTCGGCGCGCGCGCCTGGTAATGGACGGCGCAGTGAACCAGGCTGGGGAAACGCATTGGATCGTGCGCTTCCATCACCGCATGCGCACGGTTTATTTCGCATCAGGATTTGTCGGCTTCGCATTGCAAATGCAGGCAGGGAACCATAGCGAGGTCGTCTGGGCTTTGCTGCCCCTGCAGTTTTTGATCTATCCGCATCTCCTGTTCTGGTGGGCGCGCCGCTCAGCCAAGCCGCTGCAAGCAGAGTTCAACAACCTGGTGCTGGATGCCTTGCTGATGGGCGTTTGGGTTGCCTTGCTCGGTTTTCCAATATGGATTGTTTTTGCCATGTACATCGGCACCACGCTCAGCAATACTGTCACCCGTGGCTGGCACGGCAGTCTGCTGGGCAGCGGCGCATTCTTGATGGGAGCACTGGTGACGGCTCTATTCACCGGGGTTGCCCTGCCGCCGGCCGAGACCGTCGGACCCACCGTATTGATCAGCATCGCATCAGTATTGATTTACGTGCTGCTGATCGCCAACACCGGCTATGTCCGCTACAAACTGCTGCGCGAAGCGCGCCAGCAACTGAAAATCGGTGAAATGGCACTGATCAAGGCCAACGAGGCCTTACGCCAGCAACTGGCAGAAGTCGACCAATTGCACCGGCAACTCAGCGAGCAGGCCAATCGCGATTCGCTGACCGGGCTCTACAACCGCCGCTATCTCGACAGCACGCTGGAGCGTGAACTGGCCCGCTGCAAGCGCGAGGGGCGTCCGCTCAGTCTGCTGATGATCGATATCGACCATTTCAAAAAGATCAATGACACCTACGGCCACATCGGTGGCGACGAAGTGCTGAAAGAGATCGGCAAGTTATTGTCTTCGAATAGCCGCGCCGAAGACGTACCCTGCCGCTATGGTGGCGAGGAATTCACCCTGCTGTTGCCGAACATGCCGCTCGATGTCGCCAGGGCGCGCGCCGAGCACCTGCGCTCAACGTATGCCGCCATGGCCGTGCCGTTCGGCGAGTTCGCCATTCGCTCGACACTCTCCATCGGCATTGCCGTCTACCCGGAGCATGGCAAGTTGGCTGATGAACTCACGCAACGGGCCGATCACGCGCTCTATCGCGCCAAGGCGGAGGGCCGCAACCAGGTTGTCGTCTTCGACCGGGCGACTGCTGCCGGTATTTGAGCACTGCAGTCCCGCGCTGCACATTTTCAGGCGACAGTAGTAAAATTCCCGCCCTCCCCCGTCCGGCCACTCTTCCCTAACCGCAATGGACTATCTCGGCTTCACGCTGCGCAATAATTTGTTCGTCGCACCGATGGCCGGGGTGACGGATCGACCGTTTCGCCAGTTGTGCAAAAAGCTCGGCGCCGGCCTGGCAGTTTCTGAAATGGTCACCTCCAATTCGCTGCTCTACGGCAGCGCCAAGACCAAGCGCCGCGCCGACCATACCGGCGAGGTCGATCCGATCGTCGTGCAGATCGCCGGCGCCGACCCGGCACTGCTGGCACAGGCCGCACGCTACAACGTCGAGCGCGGCGCGCAGATCGTCGACATCAACATGGGTTGCCCGGCCAAGAAGATCTGTAATGTCATGGCCGGTTCGGCACTGATGCAGAACGAACCGCTGGTGGCGCGGATTCTCGCTGCCGTGGTGGCTGCCGTGCCGGCAACCCCGGTGACCCTGAAGTTCCGCACCGGCTGGAACAACGCCAACAAGAACGCGCCGAACATCGCGCGCATTGCCGAAGATTGTGGCGTGCGCGCCATCGCCATCCACGGCCGCACCCGCGCCGACCAGTATCAGGGCGCGGCCGAATACGACACCATTGCGCTGGTGAAGTCGCAAGTGAAGATTCCGGTCATCGCCAATGGCGACATCACCTGCCCGCAGAAAGCCCGGGAAGTCCTCGACTACACCTGCGCCGATGGCGTCATGATCGGCCGCGCGGCACAGGGCCGCCCCTGGCTGTTCCGCGAGATCGAGCATTTCCTCGCCACCGGCGCCGTCCTGCCAGCGCCGACTTTCGTCGAGATCCACACCATCCTGCGCGCCCATCTCGCCGACCTGTATGACTTCTATGGCGAGGACACCGGGGTCAGGATCGCCCGCAAGCACATCAGTTGGTACACCAAGGGCATCGCTGGCGCGGCACACTTCCGCCATGCAATGAACCAGCTGGACACCGTCGCTGCACAACTGGATGCCGCGGATGAATTCTTTCTTGGCGCCGCCAATGACCAGCTAACGTATATGGATGCCGCATGAGCAATGAACTAGCCGATTGCATTCGCCGCAATCTCAACCGTTATTTCCGCGACCTGGATGGCGAATCGCCGCACGCCATCTACGACATGGTGATCGCCAGCGTCGAACCGCCCATGCTTGAGGTCGTCATGAAGCAGGCCAAGGGCAACCAGACTGTCGCCGCCGAAATGCTCGGCATCAGTCGCAGTACCCTGCGGCGCAAACTCGCCCAATACAACTTGGACAACCCCTCCTGAACAGGTGAAGACATGAACGTAACCCAGGCTCTTATCAGCGTTTCCGACAAACACGGCGCCGTCGACTTCGCGCGCGAACTCGCCGCGCTCGGCATCAAGCTGCTGTCAACTGGCGGCACCGCCAAGCTGTTGCGCGATGCCGGCCTCGATGTCACCGACGTTTCCGACTACACCGGCTTCCCGGAAATGCTCGACGGTCGCGTCAAGACCCTGCATCCCAAGGTGCATGGCGGCATCCTCGGCATCCGCGGCAACGCCGAACATGCCGCGACCATGGAAAAGCACGGCATCCCCGCCATCGACCTGGTCGTGGTGAACCTCTATCCCTTCCAGCAGGCGATTGCGAAAAAGGATTGCACGCTGACCGACGCCATCGAGAACATCGACATCGGCGGCCCGACCATGGTGCGTGCTGCGGCGAAAAACCACGGTAACGAGCAGGGCGGCTGCGCCGTCGTGACCGAGCCGGCCGACTACGCCAGCATCGTCGATGAGCTGAAGGCGAACCAGGGAAAAATCTCCTACGCCACGCGCTTTGCGCTGGCCAAGAAAGCCTTTGTGCACACCGCGCGCTACGATGGCGCCATCGCCAACTGGCTCACCAGCCTCGACGCCGACAATAAGCCAACCACCTTCCCCGCGCGTTTGCAACTGGCCTTCGACAAGGCCGATACCATGCGCTATGGTGAGAATCCGCACCAGCAGGCCGCGTTCTATCGCGAACCCGTTACCGTGCCGGGCAGCATCGCCAGCTACCAGCAATTGCAGGGCAAGGAGCTTTCCTACAACAACATCGGCGATGCCGATGCGGCCTGGGAAGCGGTCAAGGCCTTCGGTACGGCTGACGCGGCGGCAACCTGCGTCATCGTCAAGCACGCCAACCCCTGCGGCGTGGCGCTCGCCGCCACCGCCGAGGAAGCCTACCGGCGCGCCTTCTCGACCGACCCGACCTCGGCCTTTGGCGGCATCATCGCCTTCAACTGTGCGATCGACAAAGCCACTGCCGAAGCGGTTTCCAGCCAGTTCGCCGAAGTCATCATCGCACCTGAAATCACCACCGAGGCGCGCCAGGTCTTCGGTGCCAAGCAGAACCTGCGCGTGCTGGTGGTCCCCATGGGCAGCAATACCGGCGCCTTCGACTTCAAGCGCGTCGGCGGTGGCCTGCTGGTGCAGACCGCCGACGAAGGGCGCATCGTCCAGAGCGATGTCAAGATCGTCACCAAGCGCATGCCGACCGAACAGGAGATGCGCGACATGCTGTTCGCCTGGCGCGTCGCCAAATACGTCAAGTCCAACGCCATCGTCTATTGCCGCGACGGCATGACGGTCGGCGTCGGCGCCGGCCAGATGAGCCGCGTCGACTCGGCGCGCATCGCCGCGCTCAAGGCCGAGAACAACAAGATGACGGTCAAGGGCTCGGTGGTCGCCTCGGATGCCTTCTTCCCGTTCCGCGACGGCCTCGACGTGCTGGCCCAGGCCGGCGCCACGGCGGTGATCCAGCCGGGCGGCTCGGTGCGCGACGCCGAAGTGATCGCTGCCGCCGACGAGCACAACATCGCCATGGCCTTCACCGGCTTCCGTCATTTCAGACATTGATGCAACAACCACGGCAAAACGGTACATGCGGCGACTTTTCATTCAGCCAATTCGCCGTGTCGCCGTGTTCGCCGTGGTGAGGTATTTTTCATGAAGTTATTGGTCATCGGCTCCGGGGGCCGCGAACATGCCCTGGCCTGGCGGCTGGCGCAGTCGGAGAAGGTCCAGAAGGTCTTTGTCGCTCCCGGCAATGCCGGCACGGCACGCGAGGACGGCCTGGAAAACCTGCCCATCACGGCCATCCCGGAACTCATCGCCTTCGCGCGCGACAACGGCATCCACGCCACGGTGGTCGGGCCGGAGGCGCCGCTCGCCGCTGGCGTGGTCGACGCCTTTCACCTTGCCGGCCTGCGCATCTTCGGCCCCACGCAAGCTGCCGCGCAACTGGAAAGTTCGAAGGATTTCGCCAAGCAGTTCATGCACCGCCACGGCATTGCCACGGCAAAGTTCCGCACCTTCACCGACGCGGCCGAAGCACACGCCTATCTTGATGCCGAAGGCGCGCCGATCGTCATCAAGGCCGATGGCCTGGCCGCCGGCAAGGGCGTGGTGGTTGCCATGGATCTGGTTACCGCGCATCGTGCCATTGACGACATGCTCGCCGGCAACAAGCTGGGCGATGCCGGCAGCCGAGTCGTCGTCGAAGAGTTTCTGGACGGCGAAGAGGCCAGCTTCATCGTCATGGCCGACGGCCATCATGCGCTGGCGCTTGCCACCAGCCAGGACCACAAACGGCTCAAGGACAATGATGAGGGTCCCAATACCGGCGGCATGGGCGCGTACTCACCGGCGCCGGTCGTGACGCCCGAGATTCACGCCCGCGTCATGCGCGAGGTGATCATGCCGACCATCCATGGCATGGGGAAAGACGGCATCCTGTTCACCGGCTTCCTTTACGCCGGCCTGATGATCAAGCCGGACGGCAGTCTGAAGGTGCTCGAATTCAACTGCCGCATGGGCGACCCGGAAACGCAGCCGATCATGCTGCGACTGAAGAGCGACCTCGTGGCGCTCATCGATGCAGCCATCGACGGCCACCTGGATAAGGCCGAGGCCGACTGGGATCGTCGCGTCGCGCTTGGCGTCGTGCTGGCCGCGCACAACTACCCCGACACCCCGCGCCAGGGCGATGTCATTCACGGTCTCGGCAAATCAGATGATGACAGCCATGTCTTTCACGCCGGCACCACACTCAATAGCAAGGATGAAGTCGTCACCGCCGGCGGCCGCGTGCTGTGCGTCACCACCCTCGGCGACACCGTGCGCTCGGCACAGAAGCGCGCCTACGAAATTGCCGACGACATCCGCTTTGATGGCATGCAGTTCCGCCGCGACATCGGGCACCGCGCCATCAAGCGCTGACGATCTGGCGGGACGATGCGCCTATGGACCCTGCATCCCAGGTATCTTGACGCGCGCGGCCTCGTTGCGCTCTGGCGTGAAGCCCGGCTGGCCCAAGCCGTGCTGGGCGGCAAGACGCGCGGTTACACGCACACCCCCAGCTGACACGCTGTTGCAATGCGCCAGCGGCCATGGCCGCCAGCGCGGCCTATCTGCAGGCCATTCATGCCGAAGCCACGCAGCGGGCTGATCGCTTCGACCAGTCAAAGATTGTTTGCTGCGACCCCGCCGCACCCATCGTGGCCACGCAAGGACAACTTGAGTACGAGCGGGAGCACCTCAAGGCAAAACTGCAAGTCCGCGACGCGGCCTGGCAGCCGTGGCAAGACCGGCAGCTCACTCCCTGTTTCACCTGGGGCCAAGACCGGTGGCAGAATGGGAGGTCGTATCGCACCAGCGTCCCGCAAGCCTAACTTAACCGAGGACCGACCATGGACACCACTACCATTCGCGCCTACTTCACCGAACTGCAGGAACGCATCGTTGCGGAACTGGAAACCTTCGACGGCACGTCTTTTCGTCGTGATGAGTGGGCGCGCCCCCAAGGTGGCGGCGGCATTTCAAGATTGATTGAAGGCGGCAACTTTTTCGAACGTGGCGGCGTGAATTTTTCGCACGTTACCGGCGACGCCCTGCCGGCCAGCGCCACCGCACACCGGCCCGAACTGGCCGGCCGGCGCTGGGAAGCGCTGGGCGTTTCCCTGGTGATGCATCCACTGAACCCATACTGCCCGACCACCCACCTGAACGTACGCTGCTTCGTCGCCACCCGCGAAGGGGAAGCACCGGTCTGGTGGTTCGGTGGCGGCATGGACCTCACTCCCTATTACGGCGTCATCGAGGATGCAGTGCATTTCCACCAGACCTGCAAAAACGCCCTGGCGCCTTTCGGTGCCGACACGCACGCCCGCTACAAGCAATGGTGCGATGAATATTTCTTTCTCAAGCACCGCAACGAACCGCGCGGCATCGGCGGCATTTTTTTCGACGATCTCAATGAGGGTGGCCCGGGCGGCGACACTTCCACGCCATGGTCATTTGACCGGTGTTTCGATCTGACGCAAAGCGTCGGCGATCACTTCACCGCGGCCTACCTGCCCATCTGCGCGCGCCGTCGCGGCATCCCCTACGGCGAACGCGAGCGCGACTTCCAGGCCTACCGGCGCGGCCGCTATGTCGAATTCAATCTGGTATGGGATCGCGGCACACTCTTCGGCCTGCAATCCGGCGGCCGTACCGAAGCAATCCTCATGTCGCTGCCGCCGGTTGTGAAATGGCGCTACGACTGGCACCCGGAACCCGACAGCGCCGAAGACCGGCTCTACACCGACTTCCTGCCACCACGCACCTGGGTGTAAAAAAACGCCCGCCCCCCTTCGCCCCCCTCGCGGGGGAGGTGACGGTTGTTTTTGCCTACGGCCGCCGCTACGCGGCTTAACGCCGGCAAAGCCGGCATTAGCCTTCGCCGCAACGGCGCGACTGCGTCGCTTGTTGTCGCTGCGCTCGAATATTACGGGGAGTGTTGTTCCAGCCCGGGAGCGGGTTGCGGCTGGCGCCGCGCGCCGCGTTTGCTTGGGGCGGCCCAGCGCAAACGCTGCGACAGATGTGGATTTAACGCCGTTCCGCCAGCGCCGACTTTCAAATCTGCAACCCTACCCAAGCAGTCTCGCCGCCGGGGCGGCCCGGCGCATACGCTGCGGCGGGGGTGGTATTAACGCCGTCCCGCCAGCGCCGACTCTCAAACCTGCAACCCTTCCAGGCAGTCTCGCCGCCGGGCCGCCCCAAGGCGAGACGGCACGCGGCGCCAGCCGCAATCCGCTCCCAAGCATGAACGTGCGCTCCCCGTTACAAATGAGCGCAGCGAACAACAGTCACCTCCCCCGCGAGGGGGAGGTCGGGAGGGGGTGGGCGTTTACCCCCGCGAGGGGAGGATGGGAGGGGTGGGCCTGGCCTGTGGTCATACATTCCGCAGCGGCACGATAGTGCCGATTAGCCTCATCGGGCCGCTCGAGCTGGTCGCACAAGTGTGCCAGTTCGATATGCACGGCAAAGTTTGCCGCGACAGCCAGCGAAGCCTCGAGATAGCTTTGCGCCTTGCCCCAGAGTTGCTGGCGTGCGCATAAGCGGCCCAACGCCAGCAGCAACGCAGCATCATTGGCGTGCTCATGCAGCCACTTCTCGCAATGCGCGATGCGCCCCAGCACGTCGCCGCCAGCGCAATTGACATAGTCCTCCAGCAGCGCCGACTCCCATTGGTCATCGAGAAAATCCTCGATCAGGCGGGCACTTTCGGCACAGGCGCCGGCGCTGTTGAGCGCCCGCGCAGCACGCTGCGCCAGCGGCAGGTCGAGCCGCTCTGCCGCCGGCACACCCTCCCAGTAACGCACCAGTTGTGCCGGCTCGTCCTGCAAACCGTCGAGCATGCCACGGTGCGCACGCAAACGCAGCGGCAAGGCCTGGGCGACAGTCAGCACCTTGTGCTTTTCGAGCAGGCGGGTGATGCGCAGCATCTCGGCCCAGTCGCTGCGCCCCTGGGCCAGGCGCAGGTCGAGGCGCAGAGCGGAAATCTGCCGGCGTTCCTTGGGCGTCAACTCGTCCAGTGCCGTCTGGGCGAAATCGAAGGACCGCGTTTCAAGTGCCAGGTCGGCCTCGATCATCAACCGCGCGGTCCGCCAGGCACTTTGGTCCGGCGCAGTGGCGCGGGCGCGCACCAGCCATTCGGCGATGCGCTCGGGATCGTGCAGGGCGTGGGCCGCCTTCAGGCCGACCAGCGCTGCCAGAACCGCGCTCGACGCCGTACCGCCAGTCCCACGGGGATTTCCTTCGGTCACGCCGACTTTCCCGGCGCTCTTCAGGGCGTGGCCGTAACGACCCTCCCAGAGCAGGCGCAGGGCTTCGGTAGCGGCCCGCTCGTCGCGCAGGCGTGCCCGCCGGGCGCGGTATTCGCCGACGACGCGCGGCAGATTCAATGTCTTGTTGATTACCCGCAACAGCAGATAAGCCACCGCCAGCGCCAGGATCTGCGCCAGCACGAACAGGTTGAGCGAAAGTTCAATACGCCAGGGCGGGATCACCCAGAGCACGTAGCCGTCCGAAATCCGGCCGAGCAGCGCCAGGCCAATAGCCAGCGCGGCGAGGGTCAGCAACCAGAACAGGGCGCGCATGATGGCTTACCGGCTGGTACCGCGATCGCCGCGGTCACGACTGAGTTTGAAATTGCGCAGCGCCGAAAGGGTTTCGTTGAGCTCGATCGGCTTGTGCATCACATCCTGTTTGGCGAGGCTCTTCAGGGTGGCCTGCGCAGCTGCGACGGCGGGTGCGCGGTTGTCGAAATAACGCTCCAGCCATTCGTCCGCCTGCTTGATGTCGCTCTGGAAACTGCTGCTGTCACGCGCCAGCAAACCCAGCCGCGCCGACAACAGCCGCAGCCGCAGGTTTTCGCGCAGGAACAGGCTTTCGCGCGGTGACAGCAGACCGGGATCCGGACGATCGATACGTTCGATGCGCACCAGCTGGCGCACTTCGTGCCACAAGTCGGCCAGCCAGGCCTGCCCCAGCGCTTGCCAATCGAATGCCTTGGCCGGTTCAGCGGCTGGCGCAACTTCGCCAGAGGTTGCGGGCGGCGCCGGTGCTGCCGGTGACTTGGCGGATTCCGCTGCACTGCCTGGTTTTGGTGGTTTTTCGGGTTCGGTCGGTGCGGGCCGCTGTTCATAGGCGAGCGGCAGAGTCGGCACGGCTTCCAGGATTTCGTTGAGCTTCATGGCGATGCCCGGCACATCGGCACCCGGCAAGGCTTTCAAGCGCTCGATGTCGCGGTTGAGCAATTTTCTGAGCGGCAGGAATTGCGCCTGGGCGCTTTTCGCCAGGCGCGCCTCGGCGCCCTGCAGCGCGATCAATGCCGCCTCGACATTGCCGGCCAGTTGCAACTGTTGCGCGGCAATCGCCACGTCCTGTTCGATTTCGGAGAGTAGCCGGTCCTCGCGCACCCGCGACAGTTCCTGGTACATGGTTTCGAGCGCCAGTTGCTGGCTCTGCATTTCCGCGGCACGCGCATCCAGCGCACCGACCTTGGCCTGCAAGGCATCGAGTGCCGCGCGGTCCTGTTTGGTACCCGCCTGCGCCTCGCGTTGGGCCGCATCGCTGTCGGCCAGGCGGCGTGACAGTTCCTGTCGCGTCCCATCGAGACGCGCGTTAACCTGCCAGGCCAGCCAGCCCAACCCTGACGACGCCAGCAAGGCCAGCACGGCCAGCCCGATGGCCAGCTTGGCACCCGACTGACGCGGGCTACCAGTGGCACGCGCACTCGTCTCATCGGGTTGCGGCTGCTCCGGTTGTTCTGGCGACTCAGGTGGCACCGACGGCTGTGACGCTTTTTGCGACAGCAGAACAGCGGTTTCAACGGTATTTTTTTCGGAATCGGCCATGGTTATCAATGCCCTCGTGAAAAATATTCGGTCAGTCCGGCCAGCAAGCCGGCATCGGCCGGCCCGGTCAGGACCACCTGCGTGAGGCCGAGTGCGCGTGCCTGTTCGGCAATGCGTGCGTGTGGCACAAAGGTCGGTGTCTTCTTGAGCCAGCTTTGACCCAGCTTCCCGACCATCTCGTACAAGTTGCGCAAACCCTCGCTGCTGGTGACGGTCAGCGCATCCAGATGACCGTCGCTCCATAACCTGAGCAATGGTGCCGGATCGAGCGCCGGTTTGGCCCGCCGATAGCACGTCACGTAATCGACTGCCGCACCGCGTGCTTTCAACACATCACCGAACAGGTCGCGACCACCATCACCGCGGAAAATGATCACCTGCTGGCCGCTCATGTCCGCAAATGGCGGCAACGCGAGCAAGGCCTCGGAATCAAAACGCTCCTGCGGCGCGACCACGTCGCCAATGCCATGCCGGGCCAGTGCCTGCTCACTGCTGTGACCAACCGTCGCCACCCGCACGCTCGCCGGCCAGCGCCGATGGGCCAGCACCACCGCCAGTGCGCGGTCGACGGCATTCGGACTGACGAATACCGCCCAGTCATACTGGTCGAGGCGAATCGCCGCATCCTGCAACGGCGCCGTATTCTCAATTTCCTCAATGGCCAACACCGGAAACAGCACCGGATGCGCAGCGAGTTCGATCAGCGCCTCGGCCAGATGCGTCGCCTGCCCAGCCGGGCGCGTGACAACGATATGCCGTTCAGCCAGCGCCGACTTTTCTTGCCCGCCCTCCTTCGCCCCCCTCCCCGGGGGTTCTTGCGTGCTCGCTGCGCTCGATATTACGGGTGTCTCCGTGGCTGCGCCGGGCGTGGATTGCGCCTCCGGCGCGTGCCGCGCTTGCTTGGCAGCCCGCTCCCTCAATCCCTCTCCCGCTTGCGGGAGGGGGAAGCTATCTGCCTCCTCTCGCCCCTTGGGAGAGAGGTCGGGAGAGAGGGATTGGCCCGGCACAAACGCTGAGGAGTTCACGGCAGGGCCGCGAGAATTTCGCTCGCGCCCTGTGCGCGCAAATCGGCGACCAGTGCCAGGCCCAGCGCTTCGGGATCGGCGGCCGGCCCGGCGTGCTCGGCGCGCGCGATGCGGGTGCCATCGGGCGTGGCCACCAACCCGCGCAAGCGCAACTGGCCGGCGGCAAATTCCGCGTAGGCGCCCAGTGGCACTTCGCAGCTGCCGGCCAGCGCCCGCGAAACGGCGCGTTCGGCACGCACGCAGGCCGCCGTCGCGGCATCGTTCAAGGGCTGCATCCAGGCAGCGACTTCGGGCCGGTCGGCCAATGCCTCGATGCCCAGTGCTCCCTGGCCGGCGGCAGGCAGCGAAGCCTCGGCGGACAACACTGAGCGGATGCGCTCGCCGAGGCCAAGGCGGCTCAGGCCGGCCGCTGCCAGAATGATGGCATCGTACTGACCTTCATCCAGCTTGCGCAGCCGCGTATCCAGATTGCCGCGCAGGCTGGTCACGGCCAGATAGGGGAAATTGGCGTGCAGTTGCGCCTCACGGCGCAGGCTGGAGGTACCGACCACCGCGCCCGGCGGCAGGTCTTCGAGGCAGGCATACTTATTCGAGACAAACGCATCGAGCGGCACTTCGCGCGGCCCGATCGCCACCAGCGCGAACTCCGGCGCCAATTGCATCGGCACGTCCTTCATCGAGTGCACGGCGATGTCGGCGCTGCGTTCGAGCAGTGCCGTTTCCAGTTCCTTGACGAACAAACCCTTGCCGCCGACCTTCGCCAGCGGGCGGTCGAGAATCTGGTCACCGCGCGTAGTCATGCCCAGCAGTTCGACCTGGCACGCTGGGTATAATCCTTGCAAAAGTCCACGCACATGTTCCGCCTGCCAGAGGGCCAGGCGCGATTCGCGGGTGGCGATAACGATACGCTCGGGATGTGGGGTCATGTGGGTCACTGGGCAATCAACCGAAATGTGAGGCAAGCATGAAGAAGAAGGCCGTAACTGCCGCTGCAACAGCGGCAGGGGATAACGCGCGACCAGCCGCGCATCAAGTCGATGCGGATTCTAACATCCGGGACAAGCTTGCCACCGACAAGGATCTTCCGCTCTTCGATGACATTCGCTTGCTCGGGCGCCTGCTCGGCGATGTGATTCGCGACCAGGAAGGGAAAGCCATTTTTGACATCGTCGAACGCATCCGCCTGCTGTCGATCCGTTTCCATCGCGACGACGACATGGCGGCACGCGACGAACTTTCCAACCTGCTGAACAATCTGTCGCGCGAACAGACCAATCTGGTGGTACGGGCCTTCAGCTATTTTTCGCATCTCGCCAACATTGCCGAGGACCAGCACCACATCCGCCGCGCCCGCGCGCATGCGCTGGCCGGCGCGCAACCGCGGCCGGGCAGCTTCGCCCATGCGGTGGCGCGCGTCGACGAACTGGGGATCGATCGACAGGCCATCGCCGACTTCTTCCAGCGCGCCAAAATCAGTCCGGTCCTGACCGCGCACCCCACCGAGGTGCAAAGAAAGAGCATCCTCGACCGGCAATGGCAGATCGCCCGCCTGCTCGACGCACGCGACCGCAGCCCCCTGACCCCTGACGAACTCGCCATCAATGATGAGTCGCTGCGCCGCGCCGTGCTGACCCTCTGGCAGACGCGCATGTTGCGCACACTGAAACTCTCGGTGATGGACGAGGTGAAGAACGCCCTCTCCTACTACGACACCACGTTCCTGCGCGAATTGCCGCGCCTGCACAACAGCATTGAAGACGCCGTTGCCAGCCTGACCACACCGGAGGCCACCCTGCCGGCCATTCTGTGTCCGGGCTCCTGGATTGGCGGCGACCGCGACGGCAACCCGTTCGTCACCGCCGACATCCTCAAGAGCGCGCTGACCGCACAAAGCCGCAAGGCCTTCACTTTTTACCTCGACCAGACCCACCGGCTGGGCAGCGAGTTGTCCGCTTCCGAATTGCTGGTGCGCATCTCGCCCGAGATGCGCGACCTGGCGGCACGTTCGCCCGATCGCAATCCACACCGCGACGACGAACCCTATCGCCGCGCCATCGCCGGCATCTATGCGCGGCTGGCCGCCACGGCGCGCGAACTCGACCACATGGAAGCCCTGCGCCATGCCGTAGCCGACGCGCCGCCCTACGCCGACAGTGCCGCCTTCGCCGCCGACCTCGACATTCTCGACAATTCATTGAAGCGCAATGGCACAGCGCTGCTGGCCCGCGGCCGACTGCGCCGCCTGCGTCGAGCCGTCGAACTGTTCGGCTTCCATCTGGCCACGCTCGACCTGCGGCAGAACTCCGAGGTGCATGAGCGCACCGTGCACGAGCTTTTCGAGACGGCCCGACCCGGCACGGACTATGCACAATCCGGCGAGGCGGAGCGGATTGAACTGCTGCTGGCTGAACTCGTCACGCCCCGCCTGCTCGCCTCGCCGTATTGCACCTATTCAGACGAAACCACCGCCGAACTCGATATCTTCCATGCCGTGCATGACATGCATGGCCGGTTCGGCAAGGCGGCCATCCAGAACGTCATCATCTCGATGAACAAAAGCGTTTCGGACATCCTCGAAGTGGCGCTGCTGCTCAAGGAGGCCGGCCTGCTGCGGCCGCGCGAAGGGGAACTCGACGTCAATATCGTGCCGTTGTTCGAAACCATCGGCGACCTCAGGAGTAGCGGCGCAATCATGCAGCAACTGTTCAGCCTGCCGGTGTATCGCCATTTGCTGGCCAGCCGTGGCGACCTGCAGGAAGTCATGCTCGGCTATTCCGACAGCAACAAGGATGGCGGATTCCTGATGTCGAACTGGTCGCTGTATCGCGCCGAAGTCGAACTGGTGGAGGTTTTTAAACGGAACAATTTTCACCTGCGCCTGTTTCATGGCCGCGGCGGCACCGTCGGGCGCGGCGGCGGTCCCAGCTATCAGGCCATTCTCGCGCAGCCCGCCGGTGCCGTGCAGGGTGCCATTCGCATTACCGAGCAGGGCGAAGTCATCGCCTCGAAATACGCCAATCCCGAACTCGGCCGGCGCAACCTCGAAGTGCTGGTGGCCGCCACGCTGGAAGCCACTTTGCTGCCGCACGCCCATGATGACCCGCAACCCGATTGCCTCGCCGCCATGGCCGAGCTGGCCGAGCATTCCTTCCGCGCCTATCGCGACCTCGTGTATGACACGCCGGAATTCGAGCGCTACTTCTGGGAATCGACCGTCATCAGCGAAATTGCCCGTCTCAACATCGGCAGCCGCCCGCCCTCACGCAAGAAGACCACCGCCATCGAAGACCTGCGCGCCATTCCCTGGGTGTTCTCGTGGTCGCAATGTCGCCTGATGCTGCCCGGCTGGTATGGCTTCGGTTCCGCCTATCAGGCTTTCATGGCAGAGCAGGGCCCGGTGGGTCTTGTGCTCTTGCAACGCATGCACAGCGACTGGGGGTTCTTCCGCACCCTGATGTCGAACATGGACATGGTGCTGGCCAAGACCGACATTGCGCTGGCCGAGCGTTATGCCGGGCTGGTGCAAAACGAAAAGTTGCGCGCAGCGATCTTTCCGCGCCTCAAAGCGGAATGGCGCGCCACCATCGAAGCGCTTTTGGCCATCACCGGGCAGACCGAACTGCTTGAAGGCAACCCGCTGCTGCAACGGTCGATGCGCAACCGCTACCCCTACCTCGATCCACTCAACCACCTGCAAATCGAATTGCTGCGCCGCCACCGTTCCGGCCCGCCCTGGAGCGACGACGAACGCGTGCAAAGCGGCATTCACCTCACCATCAACGGCGTCGCAGCCGGGCTGCGCAATAGCGGATAAATGGCCCGCCCCCTCCCAGCCTTCCCCTCGCGGGGAAGGTGACTGTAGCTCGCTGCGCTCATTTGTTACGATGCGCGTTTTTGTTTGCCGTGGCGCGGATTGTGGCTTGCGCCGCGTGCCGCGTGCCGCGTTTGCTTGGGGCGGCCCGGCGCTAACGCTACCTTGTATTTTCACGTTAAGAAAGGAATCTCATGAGCAATACAAGCATTGATGCACGGGGACAGATCTGTCCGAAGCCACTGATCATGACGAAGCAGGCGCTCACGGCGAGCGCCCCGGGGACGACGCTCAGCGTGCTGATCGATAACGAAACTTCCTGCCGGAACGTCGAGCGCTTTCTCGCGGACAACGGCATGCCGCCGACAGTTGTGCAAGACGGTCCGCTCTTCACGCTCAGCTTCGTCAAGAACGAGGAACCGCTGGCCGCTCCCGACGCCGCAGCCTACTGCGTGCCGGGCGCCGGCACCTATGTGGTTTCGCTGGCTGGCGACACCATCGGCCGCGGTTCGCCCGAACTGGGCGCCCGGCTCGTAAAGGGGCTGCTCGCCACCATCAAGGAACTCTCTCCCCTGCCAACCCACCTGATCCTTTACAGCAGCGGCATTTTGCTGGCAGTTGACGGATCGCCCCATGTCGAAGCGCTCGCCGAAATTGAGCAAATGGGCGTGAAACTGCTGATCTGCGGCACCTGCGCCGACTACTACGAAAAAGGGTCGGCGATTCATGTCGGCACTATTTCGAACATGCTCGACATCCTCGAAGTGCTGACTCGCGCCGGAAAGATCATCGCGCCGTGACCGGGGTGACCCCTGCAGCGCCCTTCGATCTGCTCTCCACGGTCGAATATGGCGGCTGTTCCGCCAAGCTGGCACCCGGCAGCCTGGCCGAGGTGCTGAAGCACCTCGCTTTGTCGGCTCATCCCGACTTACTGGTGGGCATTGCCACCCACGACGACGCCGGCGTCTACCGCGTCGACGCGGAAACCGCGCTGATCCAGACGCTCGATTTTTTCCCGCCGGTCTGTTCCGATCCACGCGAGTTTGGTCGCATCGCCGCCGCCAATGCCCTCAGCGACGTCTATGCCATGGGTGGGCGAGTGCTCACTGCGATGAATATCGTCTGTTTTCCCGCGACACAAATCCCGCTAGCCGTGTTGGGTGAGATACTCGCCGGCGGCCAGGAAAAGGTCATCGAGTCCGGCGGGGTCATGGTCGGCGGCCATACCATCGACGACTGGCCGCCAAAATACGGCCTGTCAGTCACCGGCGTGGTCCATCCGGATCGCATCATCACCAATGCCGGGCTGCGTCCCGGCCTGGCGCTCATCCTGACCAAGCCGCTGGGCAGCGGCACCCTGGTCGCCGGCGCGCGCGTCGGACTCGCCACTGGGTGCGATTACCGGGCAGCCCTGGCGACGATGCAACAACTCAACAAAAACGGTGCGGCGGTGATGCAGGCTTTTGACGTCAAGGCGGGCACCGACATCACCGGCTTCGGTCTGCTGGGCCACGCCATGCAGATGGCCGACGCCAGCGCGGTAACGCTGCGCATCCAGGCATCCCGGGTGCCACTACTCGGCGGCGCCCATGCCCTCGCCGAGCAGGGCTGCCTGCCCGGCGCCATGTTCCGCAACCTGGCGTATGTCGAAAAGAAAACCCGCTTTGCGGCCAACCTCGATTACAGCCTCAAGATGCTGCTGCTGGATCCGCAAACCTCCGGCGGCCTCTGCTTTGGTATCGCACCGGCAAAAGCGCAACAGGCACTGGAGCAATTGCACGCCACCGGCTACCCGGCAGCGACGATCATCGGTGAAACCATTGGCCGAAGAGCGCATTCGATCGAGGTGATCCGCTGAAGTAAAGTTGACTTGATTACTCGGCTATCTCTGCTATCAATGGATTACAAACCAGCAGAGGAGACGGCCATGCTCGACATCAACAAATACGTGAACAACCAGCGGCTGGCGGAAGTCGACCCCGACGGCAACCTGTTCGGCCTTGAACATTGGTCCCCGCTTGTGGCCGCGCGACTGGCCGAAGCGGAGGGCGTGGTTCTGGAAGACGACCACTGGCTGGTGATTTTCCATTTGCGCCACCATTTCCGCGCCGTGGGCAACACGGCGAACGCCGGGGAGTTGCTGCATGAACTGGAGTACAAGCTGTTCGGCCACGTCGATCGCCGCCGCCTGTACGAGCTGTTCCCCCATGGCCCGATCGCCCAGGCCAGCCGCATCGCCGGGCTGCCGCTGCCGCCCGGAACGCTCGACCCGTCATTCGGCAGCAGTCACTGACCGGTACTTGCAATAGTTTGTAAGTGTCCTGGTCGGTCGTATAACGGTCGATCCGGGGAAACGTTATGTAAGCTGACAACGTTTCCCCGCGAAAAAGGACCGCACCATGAAGAGCACACTGCTACTGACGACACTGGCCGCCGCCTCGGTATTACTGGGCGCCTGCACGACTTATCCGGTGCATGATCCCTATTATGACCAACCCATCGTGCGCGTGGCGCCGCCGCCACCGCAATACGAGTATTACGGTTCCCCGCCGCGCGTTGGCTATGTCTGGATTTCCGGTTACTGGAACTGGGGCGGGGTGCGTTACATCTGGGTACCGGGCCGCTGGGATGCCCCGCGTCCGGGCCATTACTGGGTACCGCACAAATGGGAACGCCAGGGCGACCACTGGCGGCAACATGGCGGCCGCTGGGAGCAGGATTCGCGCATCCGGCAGGAGTACCGCCCCGCCCCGCCAAGCGTGCGCCCGCCCGTTCATGTCCACCCCCAAGGCCAGATCATTCAGCGCGTCGAACCCGCGCCCAGTGCTTCGCCCTACCAACGTCACGATCAGTCGGGTCCAGGTCCCCAGCAGCGCAGCGATCCGCCTGGCCTCAACATGCGTCGCCACGAACCCGGCCCGGCCGTGCAACGTAGCGAACCCGGCCCGGCTTACCAGCCACCCCATCAGCGCACCCAGGGCTCTGGATATGAGCGCGACAGCCGTCGGCCCGCACCCGAAGACAACGAAGTGCGGAACGACCGCAGAAGCGAACCGCGCGTCGAACGCGACAACCAATCTGCACCGGCACGCGGCAGCGGGCCACGCTCTGAGCGCGACGATCGACAACGTTCGAAACAAGACGGCAAGGATGATTCGCGCCGGCGTGGTCCCGGTGAGGAATGACTTGAGTCGTTGATCAATCCGGCCTTTGTCGACTTGATTACTCGGGTTTTTGTGCTAACAAGAAAGCACACACCCAATCAAGGAGACTGTCATGCTCGACATCAATAAATACCTGAACAATCAGCGTCTGGCTGAAGTCGACCCTGACGGCAACATGTTCGGCCTTGAACATTGGTCTCCGCTCGTCGCCGCGCGGCTGGCCGAAACCGAGGGTCTGGTTCTCGAAGATGATCACTGGCTGGTGATTTTCCATTTGCGCCACCACTTCCGCGCCGCGGGCAACACCGCAAGCGCCAGGGAATTGCTGCGCGAACTGGAGCAAAAACTGTTCGGCCACGTTGATCGCCGCCGCCTGTTTGAATTGTTCCCCCGCGGCCCGATTGCCCAGGCCAGCCGCATCGCCGGCCTGCCGATGCCACGGGGTACGCTCGACCCATCCTTTGGCAGCAGCCACTAGCCGCCTCTGCCTGCCCAAACCTGACGGAGCAAGGGGCAGGCGCTGTCCCTTGCGCAGCACCGGCAAGCGGCGGACATGTCCATTGATCCGCGGGAAATTGCCGGCCTGAGTGCTTGCAATAGGGCTGCGGATTCCGCAGCCGACCCAACCCGACCGCAGGCGGCCATCCGAAAATCGATATCACCTGCGTTGAGCTTGCGGCAACATCCCCGCGCTACGGCACGCTCGTTGAGCATGGCGAACTGGCTGAAGGGATGGATAATATGCATGCGATGGGCGCATCCCGGTTGTCGAAAACATACCTGCGGGATGCCGTGGTTTACTATTCAATAAACCGAAAGGAGACGCGCGATGCATCAGCGGGAGGAAGTGCAGAATAAAAATCGGGTGATGCCGCTACGGCAACCGGAAGCGGGGGAACCCGTGGCCAGCGGGGCGTCCCTGGCCAACAAGCTCGCTGAAAAAATTGATTTCCTGCACGGATTTTTGCGCCATCCCGACCAGGTCGGCTCGGTCATCCCGAGCAGCGTCTGGCTGGAACAGCGTCTGGTAAATGCCACCCGCGTGGCCGAGGCGCGCGTCGTGGTTGAACTCGGCCCCGGAACCGGAGGCACCACGCGTGCCCTGCTGGCTGCCATGCACCCCGCAGCGCGGCTCCTGGCAATCGAACTCGAACCGGCATTTCAGGCGCATTTGATCCGCAGCATTCGCGATGCGCGATTAACCGCGCATCTGGGCAGCGCCGAACAGATCATCCAGACACTGACCGCCTATCGCCTGCCGGCCCCGGATGCCATCGTTTCCGGCATCCCCTTTTCCACCATGCCCGCCGCTGTAGCGGAACGCAGCGCGGCAGCCATCGCGGCGGCACTTGCGCCAGGGGGACGGTTTGTCGCCTACCAGGTGCGCGACCACGTCGTACGCTATGCCACGCCTCACCTGGGCACCCCGCAGCAACAATGGGAGTGGATAAACATTCCGCCGGTGCGTGTGTTCACCTGGACCAAGGGCGCGCTGCGGCTTTGACGCATACCGCGCCCGTCAGGGCGGGGGAATTCGCGCGTGCCGACCCGGTAGAATCGGCAAACGATAATCCACGAATGGAGGAGCATCCCGTGACTGCCGGTACCCGTATTCGCGCCACGCTGATTCCCGGCGATGGCATTGGCCCGGAAATCACCGCGGCCACCCTTGCAGCGCTCGATGCCCTCGACGTCCAATTCGACTGGGACCGGCAGACCGCCGGTCTGGATGGCGTCACCACCTGTGGCGACCCCCTGCCACCAGCCTGCATCGAGAGCATTCGTTCCAACCGGCTGGCCCTGAAAGGCCCGCTGGAAACCCCGATCGGCGGCGGCTACCGCTCTTCCAACGTGCGCCTGCGCGAGGAATTCAAGCTCTACGCCAACCTGCGGCCGGGCAAGACCATCGTGCCCGGCGGCCGCTACGACAACATCGACCTGGTGCTGGTGCGCGAGAACAACGAAGGCCTCTACATGGGCTACGAGCACTTCATCCCGATCGACGGCGACCCCCATGCGATTGGGATGTCCACCGGCGTCAACACCCGCCAGGGCTGCCGGCGCATCTGCCGCTTCGCCTTCGACTATGCCGTAAAGCATGGCCGCAAAAAGGTGACGGTGGTACACAAGGCCAACATCATGAAGGCGCTGACCGGCATCTTCCTCGAAACCGCGCGCGAGATCCATGCCGCCGAGTATCAGGGCAAGGTCATCATGGAAGAAATCATCGTCGACGCCTGCGCCATGAAGCTGGTGATGAACCCGTGGCAGTTCGACGTGCTGGTGACCACCAACCTGTTCGGCGACATCCTCTCCGACGAAATCGCCGGACTGGTCGGCGGGCTGGGCATGGCGCCGGGCGCCAACATCGGCGAAGATGCGGCAATCTTCGAGGCCGTGCATGGCTCGGCGCCGGACATCGCCGGCCAGGGCATCGCCAACCCCATCGCCCTGATGCTGGCCGCGGCCATGCTGCTCGACCATGTCGGCCTGGGCGACAAGGCCACGCGCCTGCGCCGCGACATCGACCTCACTCTCAACGTCGACCACGTGCGCACCGGCGACCTCGGTGGCCAGGCCAGCACCAAGGAATTTACGGCGGCGCTGGTGGCGCGCTTGCGCGCCGGCTGAAGGGGCTTTTCATGTTCCTGTCGGTCAGCCGTTTCGCCGTAGCCAATGATCTCGATGAGGCGGTACGTGCAGCATTCCGGCAACGCCCTCATCAGGTCGATACTGTTCCCGGCTTCATCCGCATGGAAGTCGCCAATCCCAGCGGTGACCCCAAGGAGTTCTGGCTCCTCACCTGGTGGCAGGACGAAGCGAGTTTCAGCGCCTGGCATCACAGCCATGCCTATCACGCTTCCCACGCCGGCATACCCAAAGGACTCAAACTCGAGCCGGGACGCACGCAGATGCTGCGTCTCGAGGTGTTCGCGTCATGAATATCGATCTGGCGCCATGGCGGGAGATGGCCGTCAGCGCAGTGGAACAGTCGCTGTACGCACACCATCCCGGACTGGCTGAACGTTTTGGCGGGCGCGGCCGCAAGGCCTGCCGCGAGGATATTCAACATCACCTGGACTACCTGAGTGGCGCACTACTGGCAGACAGTTCTGCAGTGTTTGTCGACTACGCCATCTGGCTCAAGAGCGTCCTGGACAACCGCAGCGTGCCGAGCAGCCACCTGGTCGAGTCTCTCACTTTGTTGGATGAATTCCTCTGCGCGCATTTGCCAGCTGCCGAATCCGCGCAGGTAAGCGCAGTGATTTCTGCCGCAAACGCTGCTCTGGCACGTAACGATTTGCCGATCCCTTACCTGCACGCCCGCGTAGCCGAACTGCCGGACGCTCCGCACTATCGTGAAGCGGCAGTCAGTGGCAACCAGAGCCGCGCGCTGGGCTTGATCAGCCATTCGATGCAGGAAGGCAATACGCTGAGCGAAGCCTCCGTCCGCATGGTCCAGCCGGCCATGTATGCAATCGGCCGCCTGTGGCAGGAAAACCGCATCACCGTTGCCCAGGAACACCTGGCCACCGCGATCAGCCAGAGCGTACTCGCGCGCGCCTACCTGCAGGCTGATTTCGCCGCACCGACTGGCCAGAAAGCCCTGTTAGCCTGTGTCGCAGCGAACCAGCACAACCTGGGGCTGCGCATGCTTGCGGATGCATTTGAAACCGCGGGCTGGGACTCGCTTTACCTCGGGGCGGATGTGCCCACTGCCGACCTGCTGCGTCAGGTCGATGCGAGCAGTCCTGACCTACTGGTTCTGTCGCTGTCGCTGCCCGGCCATCTGGCGGTGGCGCGTGGCGCCATGGAGCAACTGCGCGCCGAACTTGGCAGCCGCTGCCCGCAAATCTGGGTGGGTGGCCTGGCGACCCTGATGGGCAATCAGGTCTGGCGATCGCTCAAGGCCGATGGCTGGGCAGCAGACGCGCTGCATGCGCTCGAACAGGTGGCCACACGGTGAGCGCGGCGGTTGAACAGCCAGTTCTGGCTTACACCCGACTATTCGCGTGTTTCCAGCACCTCAATGCCGTGGCAATAGCCCGGGTGCGCGAAGACGGACAACTGCTGCAGGCCAATGCAGGATTCCGCCGCCTGCTGGCCCTGCGCACCGCCCCCCTGGCCAATGATGTGACGGATTTTTTCGTGCTGCCGCGCTTCAGCCTGCTGGTGGCAACCCTGCCGACAGCAGGCCAAACAATTCATAGTGGCGTGCTGAATGTCGGCGATGAAAGCCTGGTCTGCCGCTCATTGATCGGCACTGTCTTGCGTGACGGCGAGGACCTGATCGTGATCGGCGAGTACGACGTTGCCGAAATGGAGCAATTGAATGCGCAGGTAGTGCAACTCAACGAGCAACTGACCGAAACGCAACGCGAACTGGCCCGCAATGCGCGCCGGCTGCGTGCCAGCGAAGACCGCCTGCGCGAGTTGAGTTTCACCGACCCGCTCACCGGGCTGGCCAATCGACGGCGCCTGGACGAGTTCCTGCAGAATGAATACCAGCGGGCACAGCGATACGATGAAGTCTTCTCGATCATCATGGCGGACCTCGACCATTTCAAGCAAGTGAATGACCGTCATGGTCACGACACGGGTGACGTGGTGTTATGCAAGTTCGCGCAACTGCTGCGTGAGCACCGGCGTGAAACCGATCTGGTAGCGCGCAGCGGCGGAGAGGAATTCATCGTCATCATGCCCATGACCGATCTTGCGGCTGCAAGCATCACAGCCGAGCGCCTACGCCATGACACGCTGCAAATGACCTTTCCGGCAATTCCTGAGGGGGTAAGCGCAAGCTTCGGCGTTGCGCAGTTCGCACCAGGTGATACGGTTCCCGGCCTGTTACAGCACGCCGATGCAGCGCTGTATGCCGCCAAGAATGCCGGACGCAATCGGGTTGAGGCATTCGTGCCCGGCTAGCCGGCTTTGGTGCTTAGCGAAGGGCATCAACGCAAGGAGGGCATTTGTCCCGATTCTCGCGCATCGTCAGACCAGCCGCGTTTCCCTGCTCGGCGTCTGGCCAGTGCTGCAACACGCCCAGCGGCCGCGCGGCACCTGACTACCACCTCTCCTTCGAGTCCGCGCGCATGCTGTTTTCCGAACAGACACCGGCACGCAGCGACCTGATCGACACACTGCGCCGCACGGGGCCTAGCAGCATCTGTGCCCTGGCGAAAGTTGCGGCACGCAACTACTCCAAGGTACACACCGACATGGCCCGCCTGCGCGAACTCGGCCTGGTTGAACGCCGCGCCGGCGAAACCGAATTCGTGCCGTGCGACGAGATCGACATGCGACTGCCATTGGCAGTGGCGGCTTGATCCTGAAAAAGCAGTTCACCACGGAGGACACGGTGATCACGGAGAAAAACCAGGCGTTACGTAATAAGAGCATGTCGCCCGTTGGGTGTGCCTGAATTTTGTATGCTTGCGCCGTTTCTCCGTGTCCTCCGTGATCTCCGTGGTGCGAACTGAGGTTTTTAGGTTGGTCGGCCTCAAATATGAAGTGCAACACTTGCCGGGAGGTAATGTGTTGCGATGGGAACGAACTACAAACACTTGAGCTGTGAAGAACGCACGATGATCCAGTTGAGTCTTGAGCAGGGCTGCACGCTGCGGGCAATTGCCCGCA
>DDXB01000037.1 GCA_002347405.1 Rhodocyclaceae bacterium UBA2271
TGCAGCGTGGTCGCGGGAACCCGCTGCAAGGCCTGACGGAGGCGCCCCCGCATCGGGCCGGGAAGCTTGCCGACCAGATCGGTGCCCTGGTTGGTGAGGAACAGGCGCACCACACGCGAATCGCTATCCCGCCGCTCACGGCGCACCAGTTCGCGTGTTTCGAGTTTGTCGAGGAGGTTGCTGGCGGTCGAGGGCTGGATGTGCAATGCCTTGGCCAATGCGGTGACGCGCAATCCCGGCTCTGCTGAAATTTGCCACAAGGCCCACAACTGCGAACCGCTCAGGCCGAAGCTGCCGTC
The DNA here is from genome assembly GCA_002347405.1 of Rhodocyclaceae bacterium UBA2271. Taxonomy (GTDB): domain Bacteria; phylum Pseudomonadota; class Gammaproteobacteria; order Burkholderiales; family Rhodocyclaceae; genus Sulfuricystis. The sequence goes on from DDXB01000037.1 coordinate 300, forward strand.
AATGCTCTGCATGCCGGTTTGTACCGTACGCACCAGTCGCAGCAACTTGCTGAACGCCTCGTCCGACAATTCCTGTCTCAATCGTGCGCCGCTTGCCGCCTTGCGCAGCACGATTTCACTGCCATACTTACTTTCACTTGTCATTGCTTTGACCCTCTGCTGGCTTGCCAGTGTATTATATTTATGCAATAATGTTTTGCCCAAATATAACAGATAGTCAAGTGCATTATTGGTTCATGACTTCAATATAGAGACTAAGGTGGACATGTCCATATTCGATCAGTTTTACGCCTTTCTTCAACAACTTACGCCGGCTATGGCATCAGGACTGCGGATCGTCCTGATTGTTGTTCTCGGATGGGTTGGTCTTGCTTTCGCCCATAAACTGATCGTCAGCTTTCGCATTTACGTTTCACGTAACGTGGAAGACGCCGAAGAGATCAAGCGGATCACCACGCTGGGCCGGGTGTTCCGCTATACCGCATCGGTCGTCATTTCCCTCCTCATCGGCCTCCTGATCCTCGGCGAAGTAGGCATTTCCGTGGCGCCGCTGCTGGGTGCCGCCGGTGTTGTCGGCGTAGCAGTCGGCTTCGGTGCGCAGAGCCTGATCAAGGATTTCTTCACCGGCTTTTTCATCCTGCTCGAAAACCAGATGCGCCAGGGCGACGTGATCCAGGCTGGCGGCAAGGCCGGCGTGGTCGAGGAAATCACCTTGCGCTACGTGCGGATGCGCGATTACGAAGGCAACGTCCATTTTGTCCCCAACGGCAGCATTACCACGGTCACCAACATGACGCGCGGCTTCGCCTTTGCGGTGGTGGATGTGGGTGTGGCCTACCGCGAAAACGTCGAACAGGCCCTGGCAGTCATGCGCCGTGTTGGCGATGAGTTGCGCGCTGATCCGGTCTTTGGCGTAAAAATCATTGCGGACATCGAAATAGTCGGCGTCGAGAAGTGGGCCGATTCGGCAGTGATCCTGCGCTGCCGTTTCAAAGTGACACCGATCGAACAATGGAATGTGCGCCGCGAATATCTCAAGCGTCTGAAGGCCGCCTTCGATGCTGCCGGCATCGAGATACCGCTACCGCACCTCACCCTTTATGCCGGTCAGGGCAAAGATGGTCATGCGCCACCCCTGCCCGTGAAACTTGCCGACACAGGAAACACACTCGTCAACAAGCACGATTAACCCGTTACGGAGGCCCGAATGATCAAGACCGCCACGCAGCAGACAGACGGCCAGCACGTCATCTCCAGCACGCTTAGCGAACACGATATCTTCCTCTTCAAGGAAGGCACCCATGCCCGGCTTGCCGAAAAACTCGGCGCCCACCTCACCCACCGCGACGGTCAGCACGGTGTTCACTTCGCCGTCTGGGCACCGAATGCCGCGGCCGTATCCGTGATCGGCGATTTCAATGGCTGGAACAAGGCCTCCCATCCATTGAAAGTGCGTTCGGATGGATCCGGCGTCTGGGAAGGCTTCGTGCCGGAGATCGGCAGCGGCGAATGCTACAAATATCACATCACCTCGCGCGACCAAAACCACCAGGTCGACAAGGCCGATCCCTACGGCTTGTTCAGCGAACTGCCACCACGCACCGGTTCGCGGGTCTGGGATCTGTCATACACGTGGAACGACGCAGAGTGGATGTCACGGCGCAAGGCGGCCAACGCACTCGATGCCCCGATGTCGATCTATGAGGTGCATCTGGGTTCATGGCGCCGGGTGCCCGAAGAGGGTAATCGTTCCCTCAGCTACCGGGAAATCGCCCCGCTGTTGGCAGACCATGTTCGCGAGCTGGGCTTTACGCACGTCGAATTGCTGCCGGTAACTGAACACCCTTTTTTCGGCTCCTGGGGTTACCAGACCACGGGGTACTTTGCCCCGACCTCGCGCCAGGGCACGCCGCAGGACTTCATGGCCCTGATCGACCATCTGCATCAGGCCGGCATCGGCGTGATTCTCGACTGGGTGCCATCGCACTTCCCCAACGACGAGCACGGCCTGGCATACTTTGACGGCACCCATCTGTTCGAGCATGCCGATCCACGCCAGGGATTCCATCCCGAGTGGAAAAGCGCCATCTTCAACTATGGCCGCAACGAAGTGCGCTCTTTCCTGATCTCCAGCGCCCTGTTCTGGCTCGACAAGTACCACATCGACGGGCTGCGCGTAGACGCTGTCGCCTCGATGCTCTACCTCGACTACGGTCGCAAGGAAGGCGAATGGATTCCCAATGAACATGGCGGCCGTGAAAACCTGGCCGCCATGCACTTCCTGCGCACGCTCAACGAGGCGGTCTATCGCGACCACCCCGACACGCTGACGATCGCCGAGGAATCGACTGCCTGGCCGATGGTCTCGCGCCCGACCTATGCTGGAGGACTGGGCTTCGGCATGAAATGGAACATGGGCTGGATGCATGACACCTTGAAGTACTACCAGCAGGATCCGGTGTTCCGCAAGTTCAACCACGACAAGCTCACCTTCAGCATCTGGTATGCCTTCACTGAAAACTTCGTCCTGCCGCTGTCGCACGACGAGGTGGTGCACGGCAAGGGTTCACTGATCGGCAAGATGCCGGGCGACGAATGGCAGCAGTTCGCCAACCTGCGCTTGCTCTACGGTCACATGTGGGCACATCCCGGCAAGAAGATCCTGTTCATGGGCGGGGAGTTCGGCCAGCGCCGCGAATGGCAACACGACGAAAGCCTCGAATGGCATGTCCTGCAATACCCACTGCATGCCGGCCTGCAACGCTGGATGAGTGACCTGAACCGCTGCTACCGCAATGAACCCGCGCTTTACGAGAAGGATTTTTCCGGCGACGGCTTCAGCTGGGTGGATTTCCACGACTGGGAAGAAAGCGTGATCACCTTCCTGCGCCACGGTCGCCGCCCCGGAGACAGCGTGCTGGTAGCCTGCAACTTCACGCCGGTGGCACGCCAGAACTACATCGTCGGCGTACCGCACGGTGGTTACTGGCAGGAGATTCTCAATAGCGACGCCAGCCTGTACGGCGGCAGCGGCAGCGGCAATCTGGGCGGCGTTGAAGCCTCACCGGTGGCGGCGCAAGGACATTATCATTCCCTTTCGCTCACCCTGCCACCCTTGAGCGTGATGTATCTGAAACCGGCTGCAGGAAACGGAGGAACGCCAAAATGACAGACGCGCTTTCCCGCACCAGCCGTTCCCGCGCCATGATCGAACGGGTCCGCCCCGAAGTCGATGGCGGATGTTTTCCCATCAAACGCACCGAAGGCGAGGAAGTCATTGTCGAGGCGGATGTCTTTACCGACGGCCATGACCAGTTGCGCTGCCTGTTGCTGCATCGGCCGGCCGGCACGCCAGCCTGGGAAGAAGTCGCCATGGTGCCGCTCGGCAACGACCGCTGGCAGGGTCACTTCAACGTCACGACGCTGGGCCGGCATGGCTACACCGTCATCGCCTGGGCGGATCGTTTCCTCACCTGGCGCCACGATCTGGCCCGCCGGCAGGAGCCAGCAGATATCAGCGTCGCCTTGCTGGTCGGCATCGCCCTGATCAAAGCCACGGCACAACGCACCGACGGCGCTGCCGCGCTGGCACTCGAAGACTGGGCAGCCAAACTGCAGGCCGCCACGCCGGAGGCCGGACGCCTGTTGGCGCAGAACGAAAGCCTGGCCGCGCTCATGGCCGCACATGCGGAACGGCATTTCATCACCGAATACCACCGCGTGCTGGAAGTCACCGTCGACCCGATACG
>DDXB01000027.1:0-1564 GCA_002347405.1 Rhodocyclaceae bacterium UBA2271
ACGGCATTCTCGACCTCGGCGGCAATCCGCAAAGCCACGGCCAGCGCGCCGCCGGAGGAGATGCCGGCAAAGATGCCCTCTTCCGTCGCCAGGCGCCGTGTCATCTCTTCGGCATCCTTCTGGCCAACCGATTCCAGCCGGTCGACGCGCGAGAAGTCGCATATTTTCGGCAGGTACTCCGGTGCCCATTTACGAATGCCGGGAATCTGCGCGCCTTGCTCGGGCTGGCAACCGACGATCTGGATCGCCGGATTGATTTCCTTGAAGTAACGCGAGCAACCCATGATCGTGCCGGTGGTGCCCATGCTGGAGATGAAATGCGTGACCCGACCATCCGTATCGCGCCAGATTTCCGGTCCGGTGCCCTCGTAGTGGGCGCGCGGGTTGTCCGGATTGGCAAACTGGTCGAGCACGACACCCTTGCCTTCCGCCGCCATGCGGTCAGCGAGGTCGCGCGCACCTTCCATGCTGGCTTCCTTGGGCGTCAGCACCAATTCTGCACCATAGGCCTTCATGCTCTGGCGCCGCTCGACGCTCTGGTTTTCCGGCATCACCAGCACCATCTTGTAGCCGCGCATGGCCGCTACCATCGCCAAGGCAATGCCGGTATTGCCCGACGTAGCTTCGATCAGGGTATCGCCCGGCTTGATCTCACCGCGTTCTTCGGCGCGCCGGATCATTGACAGGGCCGGTCGATCCTTGACCGAGCCGGCCGGATTGTTGCCTTCGAGCTTGGCGAAAATCAGGTTGTTGCGCCGCTTGTTGTCGTCACCCGGCAAGCGCTGCAAGCGCACCAGCGGGGTGTTGCCAACGAAGTCATCGAGCGTATTGTTGTTCATCGCGACAAGTACTCCACATAGTTCGTCACGCCCTGCTCTACCGTGGCAAGTTCATCGGCATAACCGGCCGCCCGCAATGCAGCAATGTCCGCCTGGGTGAAACTCTGATATTTGCCGCGCAAAGCATCGGGGAAATCGACATACTCGATGATGCCCTGATCGATCATTTCCTGCAATGACAGCCGGCTCTTGCCTTCCAGCGCCCGACAGGCATTCACTGTAGACGTGGCGATGTCATTGAAGGGCTGCGCCCTGCCGGTGCCGAGGTTGAAGATGCCGGATTTCCTCGGATGATCAAGGAAGAACAGGTTCACCTTGACCACGTCATCGATATAGACGAAATCGCGGCTCTGCGCGCCATTGGCATAACCATCGCAACCTTCGAAAAGCTTGACCTTGCCGGTGGCCTGATACTGATTGAAATGATGAAAGGCGACCGAGGCCATGCGCCCCTTGTGCTGTTCGCGCGGGCCATAGACATTGAAATAGCGGAAGCCGACTACCTGCGAATCGGTGCAGTTGGCATTAGGGCCGATGCGGCGGCGCACGATCTGGTCGAAGAGAAACTTCGAGTAGCCATAGACATTGAGCGGCCCCTCGTGTTCGCGCGATTCCTGGAAGATGCGGCCCCCGCCATAGACCGAGGCGCTGGAGGCGTACAGATAGGGTACTTCGTGGTCAAGGCAGAAATCCAGCAGGGCGAGGGAGTAACGGTAATTGTTCTC
>DDXB01000027.1:1685-65279 GCA_002347405.1 Rhodocyclaceae bacterium UBA2271
TTATCGACGGCAATGACATTGTTGATGCCGCGCTCGTTGAGTGCCTTGACGATGTTGGCGCCGATAAACCCGCAGGCGCCGGTAACGATATAGTACGAGCCCATTCTCTGTGTTCTTCCTCTCTGTTTATTCTTCGAGCTCTGCCAACGAACAGGTCGCCGTGCCCAGTTTGCCGACCACCACACTCGCTGCCCGGTTGGCCCAGCGCATTCCGTCGGCCATGGACTGGCCGCTCGCCAGCATGACGGCCAGTGTGGCGATGACAGTATCACCGGCGCCACTGACATCATAAACCTCGCGCGCCTGTGCCGGTTCGTGAACGACCCCCGCAGCGGAGAACAAACTCATGCCTTCTTCCGAACGGGTCAGCAGTAGCGCGTTCAGGCCCAGTTCGGCGCGCAACTTGTCGACGCGGGCAGTCAGGTCGACTTCAGTCTTCCAGCTGCCCACGACCTCGCGCAATTCGGCACGATTCGGCGTGATGATGCTGGCCCCGGCGTAGCGTGCGTAATCGTCGCCCTTGGGATCGACGAGTACGGGTTTGCCATGTTCACGGGCCAAGCGGATCATCTCGGCAATATGCGTCAGCCCACCCTTGCCGTAGTCGGACAGAATGACCAGGTCGCAGTCCGTCAGACGCTGCCGGAATTCTGCCAGCTTGGACTGCAGTACCTCATGTGTCGGGGCATTCTCGAAATCGATGCGGAGCAGTTGCTGCTGTCTTCCCAGCACCCGTAGTTTGACGGTGGTATTCAGCTGGGCGTCTTCATGCAGACTGGCATCAATGGAAGAATCCGCCAATAGCCGGGCCAGAGACTGACCTGCCTCATCCTTGCCAACCACAGAAAGCAGTACCGCCCTGGCGCCAAGCGCCGCAATGTTGCGGGCCACGTTCGCCGCGCCACCTGGACGATCCTCGCGCTTCTCGACCTTGACCACGGGAACCGGCGCCTCAGGTGAAATACGCGAAACCGCTCCGAACCAATAGCGGTCGAGCATGACATCGCCGACAATAAGAATGCGGGCCTGCCGGGTATCAGGAAGCTTCATTGCTGATGAACTAGGGGTTTAAATCGAATTCTTCGGTACGCTTCGGCGGAAAGGTTTCCCAGCCACCGCAGGCGGGACAGCGCCAGTGAAACTGACGTGCCTTGAAGCCGCAATCGTCACAACGATAACGCGCCACACGGCGCGTATGGTTGTGAATCAGGTTTTTCACCAGTTCAAGATCGGCACGCTTTTCCGGCGGCGCCAGCAGGACCTGCGCTTCCAGCAGCTTGTCCAATCCCAGCAGCGTCGGGTTGCGACGCAATTCATCACGCACCAGCACATAAGCCACTTCAGGGCCGCTGGCGACCAGTTCGGCCTGGAATACCGCATCGAGCAGATCAAGGGATGGGTGGCGTTCAAGATAGCCGCGCAAGAGCTCAGTACCGGCAGCCACGCGCCCGAGTTCACGATAAGCGCCCACCATTTTTTCGGCAGCCAGCGCGAGAAAGACCGGGTTTTGCTGCTCGATACGCTGCCAGATTGCCAACGCCGTCTCCACATTACGCGGCGCGCCGGCTGACGCCGACCCGCCAGCGCCGACTTTCATTTCCAGTTCGCCGAGCATCAAGGTTGCCCGCACGCACTTGCGGTTGGCCGCCAGCGCGGCGTCCAGGCGCTGACGCGCCATGTCGATCCGACCATTGAGCAGATCCGAATTCGCCAGCTCGCAATTGAATTCGGCGATTTCCTTCTGCCACAAGTGCTCGGCATGACCCGGCATTTGTTCGGCAATGGCGATGGCCTTGCTCCATTCCTTTTCCTGCTGATAGATTTCCAGCAGGTTGCGCAAAGCTTCCTCGTCACGCAAGGTACCGCGCAGTTTGACGAAGATTTCTTCGGCACGATCCAGCAAACCCGCCTTGAGATAGTCCTGCCCCAGTTCGGACAGGGCATGCAGGCGCTGTTCCTCGGTCAATTTACTCTGCGAGGCATCGCGATCGATCAGGTGTTTATGCACCCGGATAGCACGATCGGTTTCACCCCGGCGCCGGAACAGGCTACCCAGCGCAAAGTGCAACTCGATGGTTTCAGGGTCGATTTTGGCCGCTTCGAGAAAGGCCTCGATGGCCTTGTCGGGTTGCTCGTTGAGCAGAAAATTCAGCCCGGTGAAATACGAACGGGGCAAGGCGCGCGATTCGCGCAACAGCTGGTTGATGTCAATGCGGGCAGCGAGCCAGCCCAGCACGAAAAATACCGGCAACGCGAGAAACCACCAAAGTTCGATTTCCACGCTTAAATGCCCGTTACCGGCGAGTCGAGATTACTTGGCGCCGGGGACTGCTTACTTGCTGACAATTGACGCCGAAGTGCGCCGATGCTGCGTCGCTGGCGAATCAGTTGCGGCAACAGCGCCAGCAAGCCCAGTACGATCCCGATCGCCAGTGCGCCCAGCAGCGCCAGGGACAATGGGGTCTGCCAGCTTGCATCGAAAAAGAAGCGCAACTCAACGTCGCCACTGTTCTTGATGGCCAGTCCCAGCAAAATGACGAAGAAAATGCCCCGCAGGAGCCAGATCAGTGCGCTCATGGGAAGTGCCGGCTACTTGACGAACTGGTCGACCCGCTCACGCAGCTCCTTGCCGGCCTTGAAATGCGGCACGTATTTGGCCGGCACCTGAACCTTGTCGCCCGACTTGGGATTGCGGCCGGTACGGGGTGGCCGATAATTTAGCGAGAAACTGCCGAAGCCGCGAATTTCGATGCGATCACTTTTGACCAAGGCCTCGGTCATCGCATCAAGAATCATTTTCACGGACAAATCGGCATCCTTCGCCACCAGTTGCGGAAAACGTTCCGCCAGACGAGCGATCAACTCGGATTTGGTCATACTGCCTCCGCCGGGCCGCCACAATGGGGCAGCAAACCATCAAACCGGAAACCGCAACGCGGCTGAACACCCCCGGCCCCCCTTGCTTGTGAAGTAGGGCTGGGGGGAAAGGGGGCCACAGTCATCGTTTCTGATTACTGCTTGATTACTGCTGATTCATCTTGGCCTTCAACAAGGCACCCAGATTGGTGGTGCCTGTCGCGGCTGCAGCGGTATCGGTTGCCAGTTTCTGCATCGCTTCGCTTTGCTCAGCCTGATCCTTGGCCTTGATCGAAAGGTTGATCGAACGCGACTTGCGGTCGACGTTGATGATCATCGTCTCGACGGCTTCGCCCACCTTCAGATGCTGGCTGAGATCTTCGATACGGTCACGCGAGAACTCGGAAACACGCAGATAACCTTCGATATCGCCACCCAGATCGATCACGGCACCACGCTGATCGACGCTCTTGACGGTACCATCGATCAGGCTGTTCTTGTCATGGGTCGCGATGAAGCTGGTGAAGGGATCGCCATCGAGTTGCTTGACGCCAAGCGAGATGCGCTCTTTCTCGACATCAATGGATAACACGACTGCCTCGACTTCGTCGCCCTTCTTGTAATTCTGTTTGGCTTCCTCGCCAGTGGCCGACCAGGAGAGGTCCGACAGGTGCACCAGACCATCGATGCCGCCGGGCAGTCCAATGAAGATGCCGAAGTCGGTAATCGACTTGATGGCGCCGCGTACCTTGTCGCCCTTCTTGTGATTGGCGGCAAAATCGTCCCACGGATTCGGCTGGCACTGCTTCATGCCCAGGCTGATGCGGCGGCGATCTTCGTCGATCTCGAGGATCATCACTTCGACTTCATCGCCCAGCTGGACGACTTTCGACGGATGGATGTTCTTGTTGGTCCAGTCCATCTCGGAGACGTGTACCAGACCTTCGATACCCTGTTCGATCTCGACGAAAGAGCCATAGTCGGTCAGGTTGGTCACCTTGCCGAACAGGCGCGTGCCGGACGGATAGCGGCGGGCGATGCCCATCCACGGATCGTCGCCCAGCTGCTTCATGCCGAGGCTGACACGATTTTTTTCCTGGTCGAACTTGAGCACCTTGGCGGTGACTTCGTCACCGACATTCAGCACTTCGGAAGGATGCCGCACGCGGCGCCAGGCCAGATCGGTAATGTGCAGCAGGCCGTCGATGCCACCGAGATCGACGAAGGCGCCGTATTCGGTGATGTTCTTGACGATACCCTTGACGACGGTGCCTTCCTGCAGGTTTTCCAGCAGCTTCTGGCGCTCTTCGCCCATGTTGGCTTCAAGCACGGCGCGGCGCGATACCACCACGTTGTTGCGCTTGCGATCCAGCTTGATGACCTTGAATTCGAATTCTTTGCCTTCAAAAGGCGTCGTGTCCTTGATCGGACGCGTATCTACCAGCGAACCGGGCAGGAATGCACGGATGCCATTGGTCATGACGGTCAGGCCGCCCTTCACCTTGCCGGTGATCACACCCTTGACGAGGATCTCGTCGGTCATGGCCTTGTCGAGATCGTTCCAGGCCGCGATGCGCTTGGCTTTGTCGCGCGAGAGCCGCGTTTCACCATAGCCATCTTCAAGCATCTCGATGGCAACCAGAACAAAATCACCCGGGGTGGCTTCGACTTCGCCGCGATCATTCTTGAATTCGTCGAGCGCGATGAAAGACTCGGATTTCAGACCCGCATTGACAACCACGAAATTCTGGTCGATGCGGACAACTTCAGCCGTGATGACTTCACCGGCGCGCATTTCCTGGCGCGAGAGGCTCTCCTCAAACAGAGCGGCAAAGGATTCTTCGGGATTCACGGCAACAGCAGTAGCGGACATAGTTTTTTCCAAATTACCGCCGATCGGACTGGCGGGCTAGTTACACAAAGCCATGCGAAAGTGCATGACAGCTCACTTCACCAACGTTTTTACTTCCTCAGCAGCTTCTGCTGGGCAATCTCCAGCACGGCGGCCACTGCTTCCTCGATGCCGAGCGGTGTAGTGTCCACCAGCACGGCGTCATCACATTGCCTGAGGGGTGCAACGCTGCGCGCGGCATCGCGCGCATCACGTTCCTGCAGGTCCTGCAAAAGGGCGTGCATATTAGCAGGCATTCCCTTGTCGATCAACTGCTTATACCGTCTTTTTGCACGCGCCTCGGCCGAAGCCGTCAAAAACACCTTGACTGGCGCCTCGGGAAAGATCACCGAGCCCATGTCACGTCCATCCGCAACCAGACCGGGGAAGCGCCGATAGGCGCGTTGGCGGGCAAACAGTGCCGTGCGCACTGCCGGCATGGCCGCGACTTTCGAGGCGCCGACACCGATTTCTTCCGCCCGGATGGCCGCCGTCACGTCGTCGCCGGCCAGAAAGACCTGTTCACCGGAAAAGCTGGCCGGCAATTGGGCCGCGACATCCGCCACGGCCATTTCATCTTCCAGTGCCACGCCCGCACGCAGAGCAGCGAGCGCAGTCAGGCGATAGAGCGCGCCGCTGTCAAGAAATTGGAAACCCAGTGCCGCGGCGACCCGCTGCGCCACAGTCCCCTTGCCGGAAGCGGAAGGACCATCGATGGCGATGACCGGCGCGGCGATTTCTCCGAAGGCATCGAAATAATGTGGAAAGGTCTTGGCAACACAGCCCGGATCGTTGATCCGTACCGGCACACCACCCAAAGCCACCAGCGCAAAGCACATCGCCACGCGGTGGTCGTCGTAGGTGTCGATCGCCACGTTCTTCAGCAAAGTCGGCGCTGGCAGGACGGCGAGGTTGTCCACACCCTCCTCCACCGTCGCACCCAGCTTGCGCAACTCGGTCGCCATGGCCACGATGCGGTCGGTTTCCTTGACGCGCCATGACGCAATATTGCGCAGGCGGCACGGTCCATCGGCAAACAGTGCCGCCACCGCCAGTGTCATCGCCGCGTCGGGAATGTGATTCAGGTCGAGGTCGAAGGCCTTGAGTTTTCCCTTTTCGGGGGCGCGCGCCTCGATGAAGTTGTCGCCCCAGGTAATCTGCGCGCCCATCGTTTCCAGTGCGTCGGCAAACCGCACATCGCCCTGGATGCTCTGCCGGCCAACGCCTTCGACGCGCACCGGCCCACCGCCTATTGCTCCGGCTGCCAGAAAATAAGAAGCCCCCGAAGCATCGCCCTCGACATGCACGACACCCGGGCTGCGATACGACTGTCCGCCGGCAATCGTGAAGCGCCGCCAGTCAGTACGCTCGACCGTCACGCCAAAGCGCGCCATCAGGTTGAGCGTGATCTCGATGTAGGGTTTGGAAATCAGTTCGGTCGTCATTTCGATGACCGCCGTTTTCCCGGTGATGGGCAAGGCCATCAGCAAGGCAGTAAGAAACTGTGACGACACATCGCCGCGAACGCGGATCGGCGCATCGAGTTTCACGTCGGCCGGAAAGATTTCCAGCGGGGGATAACCCGCGGTTGCCAGATAGCGCACATCACAACCGATCTGCAGCAAGCCAGCGACGAGATCGCCGATCGGTCGCTCGTGCATGCGCGGCACACCGCTGACACGGTAATGACCGCCGGACAGCGCAAGCGCCGCCGTCAGCGGCCGGATCGCCGTACCGGCATTGCCCATGAAAAGGTCGGCATCTTTGCCGGGAAAGACACCAGCGCAACCGATAATGCGATAAGCATTACTAGCAGATGTGGCAACTGGGGCCGTCACGCCAACGCCGACTTTCTGCAGCGCCGCCAGCATCACGCGCGTATCGTCGGAATCGAGCAGGTCACGGATTTCGGTTTCACCCGTGGCCAGTGCCGCCAGCAGCAACATCCGGTTGGAAATGCTCTTCGAGCCAGGCAATCGAATCGTGCCGGAAGCCCGCATCAAGGCAGGCAGATCGAAGTGCTCCATCATCCGGCGTTTTCCATGGCGACCAGCCAGGCATCACGCCGTGTACGCGCCACGTCAAACATTTCTTCGAGTCCGGCACTGTCCTCGCTGGCCAGCAACACGCGCGCCTTCATCAACTCCATCATGTAGGCATCGAGTTCCTTGAGCAGGGCATTGCGATTGGCCAGGCAGATGTCCCGCCACATTTCAGGATGGCTGCTGGCAATGCGGGTGAAATCGCGAAAACCGCTGGCAGCAAAGCCAAACAACTGGTCGGCATTGTCGCGCGTCGCCAGGTCATGCACCAGCGCAAAGGCCAGCAGGTGCGGCAGGTGGCTCACAGCGGCGAATACGCGATCATGTTCCGCGGGGGCGAGTTCCGATACCTTTGCACCACAGATTTCCCAGACGGTGCGCACCGCCTGCACGGCTTCCGGTGCATTCTCCGGCAGCGGCGTCAGCACCACGCGCTTGTCGAGATAAAGTTCGGCACGGGCCGCCGCGACCCCGCTCTGTTCCGCGCCGGCGATGGGATGACCGGGCACGAACTGGCCGATCTTGTTGCCGAAAGCTTCACGCGCAGCCGCGACCACATCCGACTTGGTACTGCCGCCATCACTCACCACGGTGTGCGGTTCGAGATGCGGCGCCATGGCTTGCATGACCGGTGCCATCTGGCCGACCGGCATGCCGAGCAGGACGAGGTCGGCACCCTCGAGTGCGCTCGCCCAGTCGTCGGCGATGGCATCGATCACGCCAAGTTGCAGCGCCTGCTCCAGTGGCGCGCGGGTGCGGCCCATGCCGACAATGCGCGGGCAACGCCGTCCCGCCAGCGCCGACTTTACAGCCAAGGCAAACGAGCCGCCGATCAGGCCGACGCCGCAAATGACGACTTTGCTGGCGGCCTTGCTCACCATTTACGCTCCCCCCGCAAACGCTGCTGCGCAGCGTTCCCCCCCAGGGGGCGATGAAACACTTGGGGCGGCCCGGCGCGTTTCATCACAGAGATTTTTCCAGCGCTGTGAGAAAACGGGCGTTCTCGGTTTCGAGACCGATGGTCACCCGCAGGTGGTTCGGCAGGCCATAACCGCCAATGGGACGGACGATGACCCCCTGCTGCAACAGTTTTTGGTTCACTACCGCGCCAGCGCTGACGGCAAAGGTGACAAAGTTGCCATGCGAAGGAATGTGCTCGAGGCCAAGCCGCTTCAGGCCGGCGACGATCTGCTCCATGCCGCGCCGGTTGATCTGGTAGGACTCGGCGACGAACAGATGATCGTCAAGCGCTGCGCGGGCCGCCACCAGCGCCAGATTGTTGAGGTTGAAGGGTTGGCGCACGCGGTTCATCAGGTCGGCGAGTTCTGCCGAGGCGACGGCGAAGCCGACGCGCAGGCCGGCCAGACCATAGATTTTCGAGAAAGTGCGGGTGATGATCAGGTTGGAAAAATCCTTCAGCCAGGCGACGCTGTCGACACGTTCGGCCGGCGGCAGGTAATCGTTATAAGCCTCGTCAAGCACCACAACCACATCCTTTGGCACCGCCTCAAGGAAGGCGCGCACCTCCGGGTAGGGCAGGAAATTCCCGGTCGGATTGTTCGGGTTGGCAATCCAGATCAGGCGCGTATCCGGCCGGATGGCGGCACGCAGCGCCTGCAGGTCATGGCCGAAGTGTTTGGCCGGGGCAACGACACATTCGGCACCCGTAGAGAGCGTCGCAAGAGGATAAACGGCGAAGGCGTGTTGCGAAAACACCGCCGAGCGTCCCGGTGCCAGAAACACCCGCGCTGCCAGGTCAAGCACATCGTTCGAGCCATTGCCGAGGACAACTTGATCCTGCCCGACCCCCATCTGTTCGGCCAGGGCGCGGATCAATTCAAACTGATCCGGGTAGCGTTCCAGTCCGTCCAGTGCGGCAATCACCGCGGCACGCGCCCTGGGGCTCATGCCCAGCGGGTTTTCGTTGGAGGCGAGCTTGACGATGCCCTCCACCGGCAGCCCCATCTCGCGGGCCAGTTCGCTGATCGGTTTGCCCGGCACATACGGTGAAATGCTTTTTACATACGACAGGGCTTGTGTGCTGATACTCATGCCGACCTCGGATTTTGAATGGAGTTAATTGCTGGCGCGCGGGTAAGAACCAAGTTCCTTGAGGAAGCCGACACAGCCGCGCAGGTCTTCCAGGGCAGCGGCAAGCTTGGCATCCTGCCGGTGCCCTTCGATGTCGATGAAGAACACATACTCCCAGCGACTGTTGCCGAAACCACGCGCCGGACGCGACTCGAAGCGGCTCATGGACACCTCATGGCGCTTGAGCGGTGTCAGCAGGTCATGCACCGCGCCCGGCTTGTTCTGGGCGGAACAGACAAACGAGGTCTTGTCCTGCCCATTGCCGGATGGACCGGCATCATGACCGGCCAGGGCGATGAAACGCGTGGTGTTGTTGGGGTCGTCCTCGATGTTGGCGGCAAGGACGTTCAATTCATACAGACGCGCCGCCGCTTCACCGGCAATCGCGCAGGATTCAGGGTCCTGTGCCGCCATGCGCGCCGCCTCGGCGTTGCTGGCGACCGGCACGCGGGCAATCGGTACGCCGTCAACCCGCGCCAGATTGCGATTCAGCCATTCGTGACATTGCGCCAGCGACTGGGCGTGCGAGTAAAGCCGTTTCACACTGTCGAGCGATGTGGCGCGTGTCATCAGGTTCTGGTGAATGCGCAGATTGACCTCGCCACAGATCATCAGGGGCGAGGTCAGCATCAGGTCCAGCGTGCGGCCGACAGAGCCCTCGGTCGAGTTTTCTACCGGCACGACGCCATAGTCGGCCTGACCGGATTCGACGGCCCGGAAGACGTCGTCAATGGTCAGGAAAGGCGTGAAGGTCGGCGCCGAACCAAAATGTTTTTTCGCGGCAGATTCGGTGAAGGTGCCGGCCGGGCCGAAATAGGCAATCCGCAAGGGCTGCTCAAGCGCCAGGCAGGCGGACATGACCTCGCGGAAGATCGTGCGGACCGCCGCTTCCGGCAAGGGGCCAGGATTGGTCTCGGCAATGCGCTTGAGTACCTGCGCCTCGCGTTCGGGGCGATAGATGTTGCCGTGCTTGATCGTGCCGACGCGCTGCGCCAGCCGCGCCCGTTCCGACAGCAGCCGCAACACCTCGTTGTCGATGTGATCAATGCCATCGCGCAGTTTGCCCAACTCGTCTTCACTGCTAGCCATGTTTGCGCTCGAACTCCTTCATAAAGCCAACCAGAGCCTGCACTCCCGCCAGCGGCATGGCGTTGTAGATCGAGGCGCGCATGCCGCCCACCGATTTGTGACCCTTCAGTTGCAGCAGCCCGGCATCCTTGGCCCCGGCGAGGAAAACCTCGTTGAGTGACTCCTCCCGGAGAAAAAAGGGCACGTTCATGCGCGAACGGAAGGGCTTTGCGACGCGGGTCGTGTAGAAATCGCCGGAATCGAGATAGCCGTAGAGCAGTTCGGCCTTGGCGATGTTGCGCTGCTCGATGGCCGCCAGCCCGCCTTGCCGCTTCAACCATTGGAAGACCAGTCCGGCGATGTAGATGCCGTAGGTCGGCGGCGTGTTGTACATCGAACCATTCGCCGCCACGGTCTTGAACTCGAAGGCCGACGGGCAAAACGGCAATGCCCGGTCGAGCAGGTCGTCGCGCACGATGACCAACGTCAGGCCGGCCGGGCCGATGTTCTTCTGCGCACCGCCGAAGATCAGGCCATAACGCGAGACATCGATGGGGCGCGACAAGATGTGGGACGACATGTCGGCGACCAGCGGCAGAGCGGGTCGGCCCAGCGCGGCCAGGTCCGGCAACTCATTGAACTCGACACCGTCGATGGTCTCGTTGGTGCAGACAAAGAGATAGGCCGGATCGGCCGACAATTGAAAAGTCGGCGCCCCTGAGACGGCGTCAGCCGACTCAGTCGTAAATTCGGGGACGGCGAGGTAGGGACCGGTCAGGGAGCCGGCGGCCAGATGGGGCGCGCAATATTTCTTCGCTTCCTTGAATGACTTCGCCGACCAAGTGCCGGTAATCACATAGTCGGCAGTTTTTTTATCGCCCAGCAGGTTCAGCGGAATGAGCGCGTTTTGGGCAATCGCCCCGCCCTGCATGAAGAGAATTTTGTAATTGTCCGGCACCGCCAGCAACTCGCGCAAATCCGCCTCGGCCTGGGCGGCGATGCTCGTGAACTCCTTGCCGCGATGGCTCATCTCCATCACCGACATGCCCGCGCCATGCCAGTCGAGCATTTCCTCCGCAGCCTGCCGCAGCACCTCCTCCGGAAGAGCAGCCGGGCCAGCGCTGAAATTGAAGGGGCGGGTCATCGCGATGCCTTCGCCGGGACGCCCCAAGAAGGCATCCGCCGCCCGGTGGGGGGCAGCGAGCCAGGTTTGTGGCCGAAGGGAATCCCTGTGGGACGAGCGTGGGGGGCCATTACTATTCTTCTTCGTCCGTTTCGGTGACTACTTCGTCTGTTTCGATCACCAGTTCAATGCCGGCCAGCTTGGTGCCGTCATCCAGATTGATCAAGCGAACCCCCTGTGCCGAGCGCCCGGTTTCGCGGACCTGCTCGACCTTGCTGCGTATCAGCACGCCGCCGGTGGAGATCAGCATCACCTCATCGGTTTCCCGCACCAGCACCGCGCCGACCACCGCACCGTTGCGATCGGAAGTGCTGATCGCAATCATGCCCTTGGTGCCGCGGCCATGTTTCGTGTAATCGGTGATCGGCGTGCGTTTGCCAAAGCCGTTTTCCGTCGCGGTCAGCACGTTCAGGCTTTCATCCTGGGCGACCAGCATGCAGATCACGGCCTGGCCGTCTTCCATCATCATGCCACGCACGCCGCGGGCGGTACGCCCCATCGGTCGCACGTCGCTTTCGGCAAAACGCACCGCCTTGCCGGCATCGGAGAACAGCATCACGTCGAAGCTGCCGTCGGTGATCGCAACGCCGATCAGGTAATCGCCCTCGTCGAGGTTCACGGCGATGATGCCGGCCTTGCGCGGGTTGGAAAAATCGGACAGCGGCGTCTTCTTGACCGTGCCCATCGCGGTCGTCATGAAGACATAGTGGCTTTCGTCAAAAGTCGGCGTTGGCAGGACGGCGGTTATTTTCTCCCCCTCCTCCAGCGGGAAGAGATTGACGATCGGCTTGCCACGACTGGTGCGCGTGCCCTCCGGAACCTCATAGACCTTGAGCCAATACACCCGGCCGCGATTCGAAAAGCACAGGATGTAATCGTGCGTGTTGGCGATGAACAACTGATCGACAAAATCGTCGTCCTTGATGTCGGCCGCCTTCTTGCCACGCCCGCCGTGCCGCTGCGTGCGATAGTCCTCAAGGCGCTGGCGCTTGATGTAACCCGTATGCGAAAGCGTCACCACCATGTCTTCGCGCGCGATCAGGTCTTCGAGATTGATGTCCGCCGTTTGGAGGATGATCTCGGAACGTCGCGGGTCGCCGAACTGCGCCTTGATGGCGGTGAGCTCGTCGACGATGATCTGGGTAATCCGCTCGGGACGCGCCAGGATGTCGAGCAGATCGGCGATCTGTTCCATGACCTCCCTGTACTCGGCGACGATCTTGCCCTGTTCAAGCCCGGTCAGGCGCTGCAAGCGCAGTTCGAGAATCGCCTGCGCCTGTATGTCGGACAGCAGATAGCCGCGCCGGGACAGGCCGAATTCAGGCGCCAGACCTTCCGGACGCGATGCCTCGGCAGCGGCACGCAACAGCATTTCCTCGACCAGCTCCGAGCGCCAGGTGCGCGCCATCAGTTCGCGCTTGGCATCGGCCGGCGTCGGCGCCGCCTTGATCAGCGCAATGATTTCGTCGACGTTGGACAACGCCACCGCCAGACCTTCGAGGATGTGGCCGCGATCGCGCGCCTTGCGCAATTCGAAGGCCGTACGCCGTGTCACCACTTCGCGGCGATGCGAGAGGAAACATTCGAGCAGTTGCTTGAGGTTGAGCAATTGCGGGCGGCCATCGACCAGCGCCACCATGTTCATGCCGAAAGTGTCCTGCAACTGCGTCTGCTTGTAGAGGTTGTTGAGCACCACCTCGGGTACTTCGCCCTTTTTCAACTCGATCACCAGGCGCATGCCGGACTTGTCCGACTCGTCCTGGATATGGGCAATGCCTTCGATTTTCTTCTCGTTGACCAGCTCGGCAATCTTTTCCTGCAGGGTCTTCTTGTTGACCTGGTAGGGCAGCTCGTCAACGATGATGGCCTGCCTGCCGCTGCGCGTCAGGTCTTCAAAGTGGGTGCGGGCGCGCATGATGACCCGGCCGCGGCCGGTCAGATAGCCGTCGCGCACGCCGGAAACGCCATAGATCAGGCCGGCGGTCGGAAAATCCGGCGCCGGGATGATCTTGATGAGTTCCTCGATGTCGATCGCCGGGTCGTCGAGCTGCGCCAGGCAGCCGTCGATCACCTCATTCAGGTTGTGCGGCGGGATATTGGTCGCCATGCCGACGGCGATGCCGGCGCTGCCGTTGATCAGCAGATTCGGGATGCGCGCCGGCATGACCAGCGGCTCTTTCTCCGCGCCGTCATAGTTCGGGCCGAAATCGACGGTTTCCTTCTCGATGTCAGCCAGCAGTTCGTGGCCGATGCGGGCCATGCGTATCTCGGTGTAACGCATCGCCGCCGCATTGTCGCCATCCACCGAGCCGAAGTTACCCTGGCCATCGACCAGCATGTAGCGCAGTGAAAAGTGCTGCGCCATGCGCACGATCGTGTCATAGACCGCCGTATCGCCATGCGGGTGATACTTACCGATGACGTCACCGACGATCCGGGCCGACTTCTTGTAAGCCCTGTTCCAGTCGTTGTTCAGTTCGTGCATGGCGAACAACACGCGGCGATGCACCGGCTTCAGGCCATCGCGGGCATCTGGCAACGCCCGCCCGACAATCACGCTCATGGCGTAATCGAGGTAGGAATGGCGCATCTCCTCCTCAAGGCTGATCGGCAGGGTTTCTTTGGCGAAGGATGGGGTCATGTAGGTAGCCGCCCCCGCGAAAAGGGCTCAATCAGAAACCCGCGATCTTAACATGCCTAAGCTGCCGGACCGTACCCGCCCGTCAAGTGTTCTTTTGCGCTAACGTGCAGCCAGTAAGCCACTTTTTTGAAACCCAATGGCCTCCACCACCGATCTTTCAACCGCCACAATAAAACAAGTCGATCAAGTCGTTGACGCGCGCTGGATCATTCCCATAGAGCCGGCTGATGTGGTTCTCGAGAACCACAGCCTGATCATTCAGGGGGACCGCATCCTTGACCTTCTGCCCACAGCCGAGGCGGTGACGCGCTATGTCGGCAAGCGACATTTCCGGCTGACCGAGCACGTATTGATGCCGGGGTTGGTCAATCTGCACACCCACGCCGCCATGAGCCTGTTGCGTGGCTACGCCGACGACATGCCCCTGATGCGCTGGCTGCAGGAGCGCATCTGGCCGGCCGAAAGCCGCAATGTTTCAGCCGACTTCGTGCGTGATGGCACCCAACTGGCCTGCTGGGAAATGCTGAGGGGCGGCGTCACCTGCTTCAACGACATGTATTTTTTCCCGCAGGCCGCTGCCGAAGCCGCTCTGGCCGCCGGCATGCGTGCCGCCCTGGGCATCACCGTATTCGAGTTTCCCAGCGCTTACGGGAGCGGCGCCGAAGATTATCTCGTGAAGGGTTTGGCGATACGGGAAGCGCTGCTTGACGAACCGCTGCTTTCCTTCTGCCTGGCGCCGCATGCCCCCTATACCGTTGCCGACAGCAGCTTTGAACGGGTCGCCCTCCTCGCCGATCAGCTTGACCTCCCGGTACACATCCATCTCCATGAAACACAGGAAGAGATTGCGGACAGCCTGAAAGCGCATGGCGTGCGACCACTGGAACGGCTACGCCGCCTCGGACTGCTCGGACCGGGGCTTATCGCCGTGCATGCCGTTCATCTCGATACAAACGAGATCGGCCTGCTGGCCACCCACGGTTGCCATGTCGCGCATTGCCCGACCTCGAACATGAAACTGGCCAGCGGGATTGCCCCGGTTGGCGCATTGCTCCAGCATGGCGTAGGCGTCGGGCTAGGCAGCGATGGTGCCGCCAGCAACAACCGGCTCGACGTATTCCAGGAGATGCGCCAGGCAGCCTTGCTAGCCAAAGTGACGAGTCAGGATGCCGCCAGCCTGCCAGCCCACCAGGCACTCAGAATGGCCACCCTGGAAGGAGCACGGGCACTGGGGCTGGCTGAACAAATCGGTTCCCTTGAATCCGGCAAGGCGGCCGACCTTCTTGCGGTGCGCCTTGACGAATGGGATTTACAGCCTTGTTATTGCCCAGCCTCTCATCTAGTCTATACAGTGGGAAGGGAGCAGGTCAGTCATGTCTGGGTTGCCGGAATGTTGCGAATAGACGACAGAATTCCAGTTGATCTCGACATCCAAGTATTGCTCTTGAATACAAAGATGTGGCAAAATACACTCCTAAATCAGAATTAGCTTATGGGCGCATGAAGGGCGCCAAGGTGGAGTCTTAACCTATTCATCTTGTATTCCTTTGAATCGACCATAAACTTCTACCAAACCATAATTCATTTTCCCCTCCCGCATTTCATACTAAGAAAAGGAAGACAAACATGATCAAAACCGTCTCCAAGAGCATCCTGTTGGCCGCCTCGCTGGCTTTTATCAGTGTAGCTGCCCTGGCTCAGACCCCGGGCGTCGACACGAAGGGCAACGTCGGTTACGTCATCGACGCGCGCGGCAATGTCGCCAAGAGCGGCACCGGCCTGTGCTGGCGTACCGGTTACTGGACCCCCGCCATGGCCATCGCCGAGTGCGATCCCGATCTGGTCAAGAAAGATGCCCCGATTGCCGCTGCGCCGGCTGCTCCGGCTCCGGCTCCCGCTGCTGCACCTAAGCCAGCCGCCCAGAAAGTAACCCTGGCTGCCGACGCCCTCTTCGACTTCGACAAGGCTGTGCTGCGCGCCGAAGGCAAGAGCAAGCTGGACAAGCTGGCCGATGACATCAAGGGTATCAAGCTGGAAGTCATCATCGCCGTCGGCCACGCCGACCGCATTGGTTCGGACGCTTACAACCAAAAACTCTCCGAGCGTCGCGCTGCCGCGGTCAAGGATTACCTCGTCGGCAAAGGCGTCGAAGCCAACCGCGTTTATGCAGAAGGCAAGGGCGAGAAGCAGCCCGTTACCGGCGACAAGTGCGGCAAGAGCGTCGTCAAGTCCAAGCAGCTGATCGAGTGCCTGCAGCCTGATCGTCGCGTCGAAATCGAAGTGATCGGCACGAAATAAGCAAGCCGTAACCTCAGCCTCGCTGAAAAGCCTTCACATGATTTTATAAGCCTGTGAAGGCTTTTTAAGAAAGCCCTGCACTGCAGGGCTTTTCACTTTCTGGAATGGCAATAATGAACACAAACACCAACGTCGATCCGCAGGAAGTCGCCAAATTCAGTGATCTGGCGCATCGCTGGTGGGACCCGACTTCCGAGTTCAAGCCCTTGCACGACATCAACCCCCTGCGCCTGGGCTGGATTGATCGTTGCGTTGGACTGGCCGGCAAGCGAGTATTGGATGTTGGTTGCGGTGGCGGTCTGCTGACCGAAGGCATGGCGGGCTGCGGTGCCAGCGTGACCGGCATTGACCTGTCAGAAAAGGCGCTCGGTGTTGCCCGCCTCCATATGCTGGAAAGCGGCCGCAATGTCGATTATCGGCTCGTCGCCGCTGAAACACTCGCCGCAGAAGCCCCCGCCAGTTTCGACACCGTCACCTGCCTCGAAATGCTCGAACACGTGCCTGACCCCGCCAGCACCATTGCAGCCTGCGCCGCCCTGGTGAAACCCGGTGGTCAGGTCTTCTTCTCCACCATCAACCGCAACCCCAAGGCTTATCTGTTTGCGGTGATTGGTGCCGAATACATACTCAACCTGTTGCCCAAGGGAACGCACGATTACGCCAAGTTCCTGCGTCCGGCTGAACTCGCCCGCTCTGCCCGGCAAGCCGGCCTCGACGTCAACGAAGTCATCGGCATGACTTACAACCCGTTCACCCAGACTTACCGACTCGGTAACGACACCAGCGTCAACTACCTGATGAGAGCAGCACGCCCCAGCTGAACCATCACCGCGCCGTGGCAGTTTCGCGGCGACGGTGGCTCAGGATAGCCGGTAGTGCCGCCAATACCAGCACGACCACCAACAAACCAAGTGGCCAGACGATCGGGCGGTTCCAGCGATCGCGCAGGGTCTGCCGCATGCTTGCATCGACGCGCTGATACTTCAGGGTGTTGTTGCCCACCTTGCTGGGTTTGCGATTCATCAACCAGACATGGTGCAGGCTGTAGTCCTTGGGATGGAAGCCCCAGACCCACGGTGTATCTTCCTGCAGGATCACCATCATGCGATTGATCAACGCCTGCCGGCGAGGGCCATTCTCCATTGCACGCATCTGCTCGAATAACCGATCAAATTCCGCACTGGCATAGTTGGCAGCATTCTCCCCGTTGTGCTTGACCTTGCCTTGCGGTCCATACAGCAGAAACAGGAAGTTCTCAGGGTCGGGGTAATCGGCATTCCAGCCCAGATAGAACAACTGCACCGCACCCTTGCGCACCTTCTCCTGGAAACGGTTGTAGTCGGTACTGCGCACGACCAGTTGGACATCGATCTTCTGGAACTGTTTGTTCAACCAGTCGATGCGTGTCTTGGCACCGACACCGGTGGCGGTGGTATCAAGATGAATGACCAGCGGCTCACCGGTCAGCGCATGCCGACCGGCCGGCCACCCCGCTGCGGCGAGCAATTGACGCGCCTGCGCAACAGATTTGCGGCGCGGCCCTTCCGGCGTCCAGTCGTACATCACTGGATTGACACCCTCCCGACCTGTTCGATAGCCAAAAATGCCGGGGGGAATCGGACCTTGCGCGGCGATCCCGCGACCGTTCTGAAAAATCGAAATGAACTCTTCCTGATCGATGGCAATTGAAATCGCCTGGCGCAGCTTGCGTGCCTGTTCGGTATTTCCGCCAACCAACGGGTCGAGCATGTTGTAGCCCATGTAAAAACTTGTCGTTGCCACCGATGTCGTCAGGCGAATACCCTGCGCCCGCATGTCGGCTGTCAGGGATACGTCCCCACCTGAACCGATTTGTACGGCCTGATCGAATGAGTCAGACGAAATTCCCGATGCATCGTAATAGCCCTGCAAAAACTTGTTCCAGTAGGGAATCTGCTCCTTCTCGCGCGTAAAGACGACCTTGTCGATAAAGGGCAAAGGCTTGCCGCAATCTTCAAGCAGGCCATCCTGCCGATCCTCTTCCTCGCCGTCGCAGGGATAGGTTTCACCCCGGAAGTTCGGGTTTCTTTCCAGCACCATGCGGGCATTCGGATTGTTTTCGGTCAGCATGTAGGGGCCGGTACCGACGGGATACCAGTCGAGTGTCAGATTTTTTTCCGCCATGCCTGGCTGGCTGTGAAACTTGTCCGCTTCCCATGGCATCGGGGCAAAGAATGGCATGCTCAGCCAGTAGAGAAATTGCGGATACTTGCCCTTGATGCGAATGCGATAGCTGTAGCGATCAAGAACCTCGACGCCGGCCAGAATCTCATTGCGCAGGTCCAGCCAGTCGTCGGCGCTATCACGCCGTCCCGCCAGCGCCGACTTTTGCAAGTGTTGCGCCAGATCGCCGAGACCAACAATGTATTCGCTCATCAGCCCCAGGATCGGGGAATGCAAGCGCGGATGCGCCAGTCGCTTGATTCCATAAACATAATCAGCGGCCGTCAGTTCGCGCGAATCACGCTGCGTAAAGTCCGCCAGGACATGCTTTTGCGCCAGTTCAGCCGGCTGCAGATCATGATAAACAGGGTGTCCGGCAGCATTGCGGGCAAACGCCGGATGCGGCTGAAAACGAATCCCCGGCTTGATCTCGATCACATAATCGGTGTATGCGATGCGCGCCGCCGCGGCCGTTTGCGGCAAGGTTTTTCCGGCCGCATCAAGGTAACGCGGCTGCGGAACGGCCGCCGCAGTGGCCGGTATCAGCTCATAGGGGCGGCGCAGGTAGTGATACTGCAAGGGTGGTTCGTATATCTGCGCCGTAAAGGTGATTTCGTCTGAACTGTAGGATTGCACCGGATCAAGGTGCTTGGGTCGATCAGTGAATGCCGAATAAAGCACATTGCGCCCACGCTCGGCTGCCGGATATGGATCGTTCCAGGCTGTGCCGCATGCCATGAGCAACATGGTAAGTAGCAAAATCGATAAATGGCGCATGGCGGCAAGTGTAATTGAATCGCAGCTATAATCAGCACCTCGAATCGGAAGGATAAAGGAAGGATTTATTATGGGTTTTCTTGCCGGCAAACGGATTCTTCTCACCGGCCTCTTGTCCAGTCGATCCATCGCGTATGGCATTGCCAAGGCCTGTCATCGCGAAGGCGCGCAGCTTGCATTTACCTATCAGAACGAGCGTTTTCTTGATCGCATCACCAAATTCGCCCAGGAATTCGATAGCAAACTGACTTTCCCTCTGGATGTCAGTGATGACGCCCAGATTGACGCGGTGTTTACCGGCCTGGCGAATCACTGGGATGGCCTTGAAGGTTTGGTGCATTCCATTGCCTTTGCTCCGGGTGAAGCGATCGAAGGTGACTTTCTCGAAGGGATAACGCGCGAAAGATTCCGCATTGCCCACGACATTTCTTCCTACAGTTATCCGGCGCTGGCCAAAGCGGCGCGCCCTTTGCTGCTCAAGGGCAAGAACCCCGCACTGCTGGCCCTGACCTATCTGGGCGCCGAGCGCACCCTGCCCAACTACAACACCATGGGTCTGGCCAAGGCCAGTCTCGAGGCGGCAACCCGCTATCTCGCCTTCTGTCTTGGCCCGCAGGGCATTCGGGCCAACGCCATCTCGGCCGGCCCGATCAAGACGCTGGCGGCCTCGGGCATCGGCAACTTCGGCAAGTTGCTGGCCTATAACGCGCACCACGCGCCGCTGCGCCGCAACGTCACCATCGAAGAAGTCGGCAACGCCGCCGCCTTCCTGCTCTCCGACCTGGCCAGCGGCATTACCGCCGAGATCATGTACGTCGACGGCGGCCTCAACACCACGGCCCTCGGCAACGCCGACCCGTTGCCGGGTTAAACGCCCGCCCCCCTTCGCCCCCCTCTCGGGGGGGGCTTAACGGCTCGCTTTCGCTCGCGTATTACGGGGTGCATTTTTTGGCAGCGGTACGGGTTGCGCCTGGCGGCGCGTGCCACCTTGCCTTGGGGCGGCCCGGCGGCAAGGCTGCTCTGTGGAGGGTTTAACGTGAAAATACAGCTTTGCGCCGGGCCGCCCCAAGCAAACTCGACACGCGCCGCCAGGCGCAATCCGCTCCATCACAATTTCGGAGTCACCCGTAATTAACGAGCGCAGCGAGCAACAGTCACCTCCCCGCGAGGGGAGGATGGGATGGGCGGTCCCTATCTGGCCTCAAGCAGCGTCTTGTTGATGGTCACTTCATGACGCGCCCTCAGCACGTCGATCCACGCCATCAATTCCTGCTCGGCCAAGGTCTGTTCATAGTTTTGGCGCAAGGTGCGCACCGCCGGAGCTTCGCCCCCAACGCCTGACGCTGCATATTTCTTTACTGCTCCGATGCGGTAAATCGCATACGCGCCTCCCGGAATCTCCGCACCGGCATAGGCCGGCAGCTTGGCAACATCAGCACGGAACACCGCGCGTATCGCTGCTGGCGACATCTGCGGCGCATTTGCCCGCGCGACACTACGCGCCGCGCTCCAAGACAGGGAGATATTCTCGCCCTTCTGCAGGCGGGACAGCTTGTCGGCGCCATCCTTGGCAGCCAGCAAGCCAGCCTCCTGACGCACGAGGACTTTCTCGATGGTCGGCTGCAGTGACTCAAGCGACGGCAGTGCCGCCGGCCGGTGCTCGATGATACGCGCTGAAACCAGGGTATTGGGGCCCACTTCGATCGCTTCGGAATTGCGCTTGTTTTTCAGCACATCGTCAGAGAACACGGCTGCCATCAGTTTGGCACTGGTGAAGGGCGGCATGGCGGCGCCGGTCCGGGTAAACCAGTCGCTCTGCTGCGGATCGAGCTTGAATTTCTCGATAACCGGCTTGAGACTGTCCGACTGTTCATACACCATGTTTATGAAACTCTCGGCTGCTTCTGTGTACTTTCTTGCTGCCATCTGGCGTTTGAGTTCAGCAGCGATAGCGCTCCGGGCTTCCTCAAAGGACTGCACCCGCTCGGCGCGCACGCCGGTAAGCTTGATGATGTGAAAGCCGAAATCGGAGCGCACCAGATCGGAGATCTGGTTCTCCTTGAGGTCAAACACGGCATCTTCAAATGGCTTGACCATCATGCCGCGGCTAAACCAGTCGAGATCCCCTCCCCTGGCGGCAGAGCCGGGATCCTGCGAATGCTGGCTGGCGAGCTTTGCGAAGTCACCCGGGCTCTTCTTCAATTGCGCCAGCAACTCCTCGGCCTTGGCCTGTGCGGCCTTGGCATCCGCTCCGCTGGTTGTGATCAGGATGTGACTGGCACGACGCGTTTCCGGCTGCTTGTTACGCTCCGCCTGCACTGCATAGGCCTTTCTGAGCTCATCTTCGGTCACGGTAGCCTGGTTCGCAAACTGTTCCTGACTCAGTACGACGAATTCGACCCTGACCTGCTCCGGCGTTTCAAACTCCTTCCGGTTGGCATCGAAATAATTCTTGATGGCATCAGTCGCCAATTTCACCTGACCGGCATACTGTTCGGGACGCAGAATCGCCTCGGCAATCTCGCGCTCTTCAAGCTGGGTGCCCAGCCAGCGGTCGGTAGTGGCATGGCCGGTCAGAGCTGCCTCGGTAACCGCAGCCAGCCCCTGTTGCATGAGCAGGTCCTGGCGCAAGCGCGCCTCGAACATCTCTTTGCTCATGTGTTGCGATGCCACCAATTCGGCGTAGCGTTCCTTGGAAAATTTGCCGTTCTCCTGCAACTGCGGCACCGCGCCAATGAACTCCACCAGTTGGGTATCGCTGATACTCAACTTCGATTTCGACGCATTCAACACCAGTAGTCGCTGGTTGATCAGCGTGTCGAGCACAGCACGGCGGATTTCCAGGCTGTCGAGCATCTCAGGATTGGCATTGCCCAGCATCGGCCGCAACCGCTCCTGCTGCTCACGCAGCGCCTGCTGGAATTCGGTCATGACAATGGGCGTACCGCCCACTGTTGCAATATCACCCGAGCCGCTGGTCCGCACATAGGAGTCAACCCCCCACAGTGCAAACGGCAAAATGATGATAGCTAGAACTATCTTGATGAATCGCTTGCTGTTGCGAACGAACTCGAACATGACCTGGCTTTCGAAGTGAAAAAGGCGAACCGCAGTTCGCCTTTTGATGATTTATCCACGGGCCGGTCCATGAGGTTTTTGGTGGGTGCTGACGGGTTCGAACCGCCGACATTCGCCTTGTAAGGGCGACGCTCTACCAACTGAGCTAAGCACCCTCACAAACCGGCA
This sequence comes from Rhodocyclaceae bacterium UBA2271, assembly GCA_002347405.1. Classification (GTDB taxonomy): domain Bacteria; phylum Pseudomonadota; class Gammaproteobacteria; order Burkholderiales; family Rhodocyclaceae; genus Sulfuricystis. The sequence goes on from DDXB01000027.1 coordinate 23,981, forward strand.
CGGCAAGGCATAGCCGCAAGGTTGCGGATTCTACCAAAGCATTCGTCTTCAGTGCTTGAGCAGACCGGAAGAATGTGGCTTGTCCTCGCTAGCTGGCAGCTGCGTCGCAGGTTGCGTATCGGCGACCGGAACCGGCGCATCGGGCAGCGGCTCGGGCATGCGCTCCAACGCAAGCTCAAGCACCTTGTCGATCCACTTGACCGGCAATATTTCGATGCGATTCTTGATGGCGTCCGAGATTTCGGCGAGATCCTTGACGTTTTCCTCTGGAATCAGCGCAAGGCGAATCCCGCCTCTGACGGCCGCAAGCAATTTCTCCTTGAGCCCGCCAATCGGCAACACCTCGCCACGCAGCGTGATTTCACCGGTCATGGCGATGTCGGCACGCACCGGGATTCCTGTCAGCACAGATACGATGGCAGTGCAGATCGCAATGCCCGCAGACGGGCCATCCTTCGGCGTAGCACCCTCGGGCAGGTGGACGTGCAGATCGTTCTTCTGATAGAAATCATCGGCAATGCCGAGTTGCTTGGCACGACGACGCACCACGGTAAGGGCGGCCTGAATCGATTCCTGCATCACTTCGCCGAGTTTGCCGGTAGTCATGGTCTTGCCCTTGCCCGGCACAGCGACGGATTCGATTGTCAGCAATTCACCACCCACCTCGGTCCACGCCAGTCCGGTCACCTGGCCGACCTGATTTTCCTTTTCCGCCATGCCAAACGTGAAGCGTTGCACACCCAGATACTTATCGAGGTTCTTGGCATTGACGATGATCTTGCTCTTGCGCTTGCGCATCACCAGTGCCTTGACGACCTTGCGGCAGATCTTGGAAATCTCGCGCTCGAGCGCACGCACACCGGCTTCACGAGTGTAATAACGCACGATGTCGCGGATGGCATCCTCGGTCACCGAAAGTTCATCGCGCTTGACGCCATTGTTTTTCAACTGCTTCGGTAGCAGATAACGCTGGGCGATATTGACTTTCTCGTCCTCGGTATATCCAGCCAGGCGAATCACTTCAAGACGGTCAAGCAAGGCCGAGGGGATGTTCAGCGAGTTGGCGGTGGCGACGAACATCACATCCGAGAGGTCGAAATCCACCTCGATATAGTGATCCTGGAAGGTATGGTTCTGCTCCGGATCGAGCACTTCGAGCAAGGCCGACGACGGGTCACCACGAAAATCCATGCCAATCTTGTCAACTTCATCGAGCAGGAACAGCGGGTTTTTGACGCCGACCTTGCTCATGTTCTGCAGGATCTTGCCCGGCATTGAACCAATATAGGTGCGGCGATGGCCGCGAATCTCGGCCTCGTCGCGCATGCCGCCGAGCGCCATGCGTACGAATTGACGGTTGGTTGCCTTGGCAATCGACTGGCCCAGCGATGTCTTGCCGACGCCCGGAGGGCCGACGAGACACAGGATCGGCGCCTTGATCTTGTCGACGCGCTGCTGCACGGCAAGATATTCGACAATGCGCTCCTTGACCTTTTCCAGACCGTAGTGGTCCCGGTCAAGGATTTTCTCGGCCGCGGCCAGATCCTTGGAAATGCGTGATTTCTTCTTCCACGGCAGCGCGATCAGCGTGTCGATGTAATTGCGCACCACAGTGGCTTCGGCTGACATCGGCGACATCAGCTTGAGTTTTTTCATCTCGGAGTTGGCTTTGGTCAGGGCTTCCTTGCTCATGCCGGCCGCCTTGATCTTTTTCTCCATTTCCTCGATGTCGGCACCCTCCTCGCCTTCGCCGAGTTCCTTCTGGATGGCTTTCACCTGCTCGTTGAGGTAGTACTCGCGCTGGCTCTTTTCCATTTGCCGCTTGACGCGGCCACGGATACGTTTCTCGACCTGGAGGATGTCGAGTTCGGTTTCCAGCTGCCCCAACAACTTGTCGAGGCGCTCATCCACGCCGAGCATTTCGAGGATTTCCTGCTTGAGTTCGAGCTTCATCGGCAAGTGCGCGGCTATGGTGTCTGCCAGGCGTCCCGCCTCCTCGATCCCGGCCAGCGAGGTGAGGATTTCCGGGGGAATTTTCTTGTTCAGTTTTACATACTGGTCGAACTGCGCCAGGATGGTACGTCGCATTGCCTCAATTTCATGACTACCGCGCTCGTTCAGCGCCACCGGAGTCACTTCGGCAACAAACATCGCATCGCGATCCTCGATCCGATCAATGTGCGCACGGTGCGCGCCCTCAACGAGAACCTTGACGGTACCGTCGGGCAACTTGAGCATTTGCAAAATGTTGGCCACGCAGCCAATCTCATACAGATCGGCAGGATCGGGGTCATCCTTGGCCGCCGATTTTTGTGCAACCAGCAGGATGCTCTTGCCTGCATCCATGGCTGATTCGAGCGCCTTGATCGACTTGGGACGGCCGACAAACAACGGAATGACCATATGCGGGAACACCACAACATCCCGCAAGGGGAGCAGTGGTAGCAGATTGTTTTCTTTAGAAATTTCGAGTTCGCCAGACATGGACGCTTCCTCTCTTGATTAGCCGTGAACTGCACATGGGGGCAGCAGCAAGGGATTCAAGCCGCTGCCAGGCAGCGGCGGGCGAAACACAGACTTGATCAGATCAAGCTCAATTGGAGCCGGAGACCTTGGGCTGATCAGCGTAGATCAGCAATGGCTGACTGCCCGATTCGATCATGTTCTCGTCAATCACCACTTTAGTCACGTTCGTCAGACTCGGCAACTCGAACATGGTGTCGAGCAGCACGTTTTCCATGATCGAGCGCAAACCGCGTGCACCGGTCTTGCGCTTGACGGCCTTCTTGGCAATCGCCTGCAATGCCGAGGGACGCACTTCCAGTTCGACACCTTCCATAGCAAATAGTTTGTGATATTGCTTGATCAGCGCGTTCTTCGGTTCGACCAGAATCTGCATCAACGCTGCCTCGTCAAGCTCGGTCAGATTCGCCACCACGGGCAAACGGCCGATCAGTTCGGGAATCAAACCATATTTGACGAGATCGTCAGGCTCGACATGCGCCAGGGTCTCGCTGACGCTGACGTTTTCTTTGCTTTTGACCTGGGCACCAAAGCCGATACCGGATTTTTCCGAGCGACTCTGGATGATCTTGTCCATGCCGTCGAAGGCACCACCGCAAATGAACAGGATGTTGGCGGTATCGACTTGAACGAAATCCTGATTCGGGTGTTTGCGCCCGCCTTGTGGCGGCACGGCAGCAATCGTGCCCTCGATCAACTTGAGCAGCGCCTGCTGCACGCCCTCGCCGGATACATCGCGGGTAATCGAACGGTTTTCGCTGCGCCGTGAAATCTTGTCGATCTCGTCAATATAGATGATGCCCTGCTCCGCCTTTGCCGCTTCGTAATCGCACTTCTGCAGCAGCTTGGCGATGATGTTTTCGACATCCTCGCCCACGTAGCCGGCCTCGGTCAGCGTCGTCGCATCGGCAATGACAAACGGAACATTGAGCATGCGCGCCAGCGTCTGCGCCAGCAAGGTCTTGCCGCAACCAGTCGGGCCGATCAGGAGGATGTTGCTCTTGGAGAGTTCGACCTCATCCTTCCCCTTGGCCACGCTGCGCAAGCGCTTGTAGTGGTTGTACACGGCGACGGCGAGGATCTTCTTCGCCTGCCCCTGACCAATCACATACTGATCGAGCTGATCGCGGATTTCACCCGGAATCGGCAGATCGCGTGCCGCCGGCTTGCCAGCCCCATCGGGAATCGCCTCGTCACTGATGATGTCGTTGCACAGGTCGATGCATTCATCGCAGATGAACACCGACGGGCCGGCAATCAGTTTCTTGACCTCGTGCTGGCTCTTGCCGCAGAAGGAGCAGTAGAGCAGTTTTTCCGGACCGCCTTTTTTATCCGCCATCGCGCATTCCCTCTGAATTAAGCCACGTCGCCGCGGCTGGTCAGCACCTTGTCGGTCAGGCCATATTCGACCGCTGCCTCCGCCGACAAAAAGTTGTCGCGATCGGTGTCGCGCTCGATGCGCTCGATCGGCTGGCCGGTGTGCTTGGCCAGCATTTCGTTCAAGCGCTGCTTGAGGTAAAGAATTTCCTTGGCGTGGATTTCGATGTCCGATGCCTGCCCCTGAAAACCGCCCATCGGCTGATGAATCATCACGCGCGAATTCGGCAGGCAATAGCGCTTGCCCGGCGCGCCCGCCGCCAGCAAAAAGGCGCCCATCGAGGCTGCCTGACCGATGCAGAGCGTCGACACATCCGGCTTGATGAACTGCATGGTGTCGTAAATCGCCATCCCCGCCGTCACCGCGCCACCCGGCGAGTTGATGTAGAGATACACCTCCTTGTCCGGATTTTCCGATTCAAGGAACAATAACTGCGCGACGATCAGATTGGCAGTCACGTCATTCACGGGTCCGACCAGAAAGATCACCCGCTCTTTCAGCAGACGCGAGTAGATATCGTAAGCGCGCTCGCCACGGCCGCTAGTCTCGATCACCATCGGCACCATGCCCAGCGCTTGCGGTTCGGTCATGGCCTGCAGTTCAGACATCTGTGCGACTAAATTTGTCATGGTTGTTTGCATGTGGGGGAAGTTCCCTCTCATCATGCCGCATTACCCATCAACTCGTCAAAGGCGACTACCTTGTCGCTAACCTGGGCATTGGCCAGCACCCAGTCGACCACATTGTTTTCCATCGCGAGCGCCTCGGCCTCGGCCAGACGCTGGGGCTGGCTGTAATACCAGCGCACCACTTCCTTGGGATCCTCGAAGGTGGCGGCAAAATCATCAACCACCGCCCGTACATCGGCGGGCTGGACGTGCAGATCCTTCTCCGCGACCAGTTCGGCGACAATCAGCCCAAGACGCACGCGCTTGGCGGCCTGTTCGGTAAACCAGCTGGCGTTGACGGGAATGTTCTTCATCTGCGCGCCTCGGCTTTCGAGGTCACGCCGGGCGTTGTCGGCCATCTGCTGCGCTTCGACGTCGACCATCGCCGTCGGCACATCGATCGGGTTGGTTTCGAGCAGGGCATTCATGGCCTGCTCCTTGACGCGAGCACGCAAGCGCTTGGCCACTTCGCGTTCGAGATTGGCGCGGACTTCGGCACGCATCTTGTCGGTGTCACCGTCGGCGATGCCCAGCGCACGCGCAAACTCGGCATCGACAGCCGGCAGTTGCGGGGCCTCGACCGACTTCACCAGAATGGTGAATTGCACGGTGCTGCCTGCCAGATCAACGGCGTGGTAATCCGCGGGGAACGTGGCGTCAAAGACCTTCTCCTGGCCCGCCGTCACCCCTTCCATGGCAGTATCGAAATCCGGGATCATTGCGCCGCCACCCACAGCGACAGCATAATCGGTCGCCGAACCGCCATCGAAGATCTCGCCGTCGCGGCGGCCAGTGAAATCGATCACCAAGCGGTCGCCTTTTTCAGACGCACGTGCGGCGGCGGCGTAGGTCGTGCGCTGCTTGCGCAATACCTCGATGGTCTTGTCGACCTCGGCATCACCGATCTTCAGCACGGGCTTTTCGATCTTGCTGCTTGCGACATCGGCAATCTTGAATTCCGGAAAAACTTCGAAAATTGCGGTAAAGGCCATCTGGCCTTTGTCCGCAGCCTCCTTGGGCTCAATGCGTGGCTGACCGGCAACGCGTAGATTCTGTTCGCGCACTGCTGCGCCAAATGCCTTTTCGATGGCAGCGCCGAGTGCTTCGGAGCGAGCCTGGCCGCCATACATCTGTGCAACCATCTTCATCGGCACCTTGCCGGGACGAAAGCCTGCCATCTTGGTGGTCTTGGCAATCTTCTTGAGTTGCTGTTCGACCTCCTGTTCGATCTCGGTCATCGCCACGGCCATATCGATGCGCCGCTCCAGGGGATTGGGCTTGGCTGCCTCGGGTGTGGTCTGTGGAGTGGTGGTGTCCTGGGTCGTTTCCATGAAGAATCCTTGAGAGAAGCCTGAGTGAATTAAGTAAGGTGGTGTCAGTTGGTGCGAAGGGCGGGACTCGAACCCGCACAGGTTTCCCCGCTGGAACCTAAATCCAGTGCGTCTACCAATTCCGCCACCCTCGCGCAGCACGCGATTTTACCGCCGAATTCATCAAACTAACACCTATACTGGCGCCCGATGGCTGTCGATCACTATGAGAATTTCCCCGTTGCTTCGATCTTGCTGCCGGCGACGCTGCGCCCGGCGGTCGGCGCGATCTATGTTTTTGCCCGCACCGCGGACGATTTCGCCGATGAAGGCGATTTGCCGGCCACGGAACGTCTGCGCCTGCTGGACAGCTACAGAAACGAACTTGAGCGCATTGAACAACATGCTGCGACCAATCACCCTGTTTTTCAGCGCCTCCGCCCGCATATCGAGAAACATCAGCTGCCTCTCGCACTATTCCGCGATCTGCTCGATGCCTTTGCCCAGGACGTGGTGAAAACCCGCTATGCCAGCTTCGATGAACTGATGGACTATTGCCGCCGCTCCGCCGATCCGGTCGGTCGCCTGCTGCTCCACCTGTTCGGCGCCGCGACCCCCGACAATCTGCGCCGCTCGGACGCGATCTGTTCGGCGCTGCAACTCATCAACCACTGGCAGGATGTCGGCATCGATGCGGGTAAGCCGGTGCCGCGCATCTATCTGCCGCAGGACGACATGGCGCGCTTCAACGTCAGTGAAGAGGGCATTTTGCGCCGCTCATTTAACCAATCGGCCAGCACCGACTTTCGCGCCCTGTTGTGCTTCCAGGTCGACCGTGCCCGTGCGTTGATGAAGTCCGGTGCGCGCCTCGGCCATGACCTGCCCGGCCGCATCGGGCTTGAAATCCGCACCATCGTGGCGGGCGGCTTGGCGCTCCTCGACAAGATCGAAGCGGCCGACTACGACGTATTCAACCGCCGACCCGTGCTGGGCGCCTTCGACTGGCCGCGCATTCTGATCGGCGCACTCCGCCCATGACCCCTGACGATTACTGCACCGAGAAAGCCCGGGCCAGCGGCTCGAGTTTCACCGTCAGCTTCCGCTTCCTCGAACCCAAGCGTCGCCAGGCGATCACGGCGCTTTACGCGTTCTGTCGCGAAGTCGACGATGTCGTCGATGAATGCCGCGAACCCGCCATCGCCCGCGTCAAACTCGACTGGTGGCGTGCCGAACTGGCCACCCTGGGCGCTGACGCGACCAGCCAGCCCAGCCACCCGGTTATCCAGGCGCTGGCCAGCGCACGCGAGCATTTCGACCTGCCGGTGGAACAACTCGGCGAGATCATCGACGGCATGCAGATGGATCTCGAACAGACACGCTATGCCGACTTCAAGGCCCTGCAACTGTATTGCCACCGCGTCGCCGGCGTGGTCGGCCTGCTCTCTGCCGAAATCTTCGGCTACAGCGACCGCCACACCCTGAAATATGCCCACACCCTCGGACTGGCCTTTCAACTCACCAACATCATCCGCGATGTCGGCGAAGATGCCCGCCGCGACCGCATCTATCTGCCGCAGGATGAACTGGCACGCTTCGGCGTCAGCGTGCCGGACATCCTGCACGGCCGCCACACCCCGGAATTCCAGGCGCTGATGCAGTTCCAGGCCGAGCGGGCACGCGAACATTACGCGCGCGCCCTCGCCCAACTGCCCGCCGCCGACCGCAAGACACAACGCGCCGGGCTGATGATGGCCGCCATCTACCAGACGCTGCTCGACGAAATCGAACGCGACGGTTTTCTGGTGCTCGACCGTCGCACCTCCCTGCCGCCCGCACGCAAGCTGTGGCTGGCAGTCAAGACATGGCTGGCGACGTAAATGAGCGTGTAGCCGCGCGGGTGGCGGTGGTGGGCGCCGGCTACGCCGGACTCGCCGCGGCCGTCGAACTGGCCGCCGCCGGAAGCAAGGTCGATGTCTTCGAAGCCTCGCGCACCCTCGGCGGACGCGCCCGCGCGGTTGAACTTAAAGATGAAATGGGCGGCCTGACCGTCGACAACGGCGCGCACATTCTCGTCGGCGCCTATCGCGAAACGCTGCGGCTGATGGAAAAAGTCGGCGCCGGCGGGACGGCGTCAAGCAAGCTCAAACGCGAAAACCTGCACCTCGAATTTCCTGGTCAGGTAAAGATTTCTGCGCCGCGCCTGCCTGCCCCGCTGCATTTGGCCTGGGCGCTGCTGTCTGCACAAGGTCTCTCGTTCAGCGAAAAGTTCGCGGTCATCCGTTTCATGCGCGCACTCAAGAAATGCCGCTTCCACCTGCCGCGCGACATCAGCGCCAAACAGCTCATCGCCAATCAGCCGCGGCGCGTGCGCCGCCTGTTGTGGGAACCGCTCTGCCTCGCCGCGCTCAACACCCCCGTCGCCAGCGCCTCGGCACAGGTGTTTCTCAACGTGCTGCGCGACAGCCTTGCCGCCGAGCGCGCCGCCTCCGATCTGCTGCTGCCGGCCACTGATTTTTCGCAGTTGTTCCCGGAACCCGCGGCACGCTACATCGCAGCGCACGGCGGCCGGGTGCTGCGCTCGACGCGCATCACGGCAATTGAAAAAGACGGTGACACCTGGACGGCGTCAGGCCAGGAAACACATGGCCTCTACGACCACCTGATTCTGGCGGTCGCGCCCTACCATCTCCCCAAGCTGCTGGCTCCCCACGCAAGACTGGCCTCGCTCATCGAGCAGGTCGCAAGTCTCACCTGGCAGCCCATCTTCACCGTCTATCTCGCCTACCCGACAACGGTGCGCCTGCCGTTCGCGATGGTCGGCAGCACCGCCGGCCACGCCCAATGGCTGTTCGACCGTGGTGCGCTGTGCGGCCAGCATGGCCTCATTGCAGCCGTCATCAGCGGCGACGGCCCGCACCAGGCACTCGACCACACCACGCTGGCAGCCGCCATCCACGGCGAAATCGCCCGTCTGCTGCCCGGTCTGCCGGCGCCGCTAAACAGCTGGGTGATCGAAGAGAAACGCGCCACCTTCGCCTGCACACCCGGACTGCAACGTCCGCCCACCGCCACGGCCTGCGCCAATGTCTGGCTTGCCGGCGATTATGTGGCCGGAGACTACCCGGCCACGCTCGAAGGCGCGATACGCAGCGGCGTCGCGGCGGCACGCGCCATCATCGGCTAACTTTCATGATGCGTGAAACATCACCCCGCATAATGAAAGTCAGCCCCTTCCCATGCCCCCCCCACCCCCAGCCCCCGCCCCGGGGCGGGGGTCGAAGTTTGCTCGCTACGCTCATGGGATCACCTGGCGTCAAACTGCGTATTTCACGTCAATTGGTCACCACCCCCTCAAGCACATGCGATCAGTTGCGCCTGCACCCGCAAGGCATTGAGCAACGCCGGATCGGCCACCGCGGGATAGAGCCGGAAGAAATGGGCCACTGCGGTCGGCTGGCGCGCAGCAGCAACTTCCAGCCGGGCTCGTGTTGCCGGTAGCAGCGGCAACATCAGCAATCGTGGCGCGAGCCACGCCCGATAGTTTTCGAGCCGGGCGATCTCTTCATCCGTGCGGCCCGGTGGCAGTTCAAGCAGCAGTTCCGGAAAATCAGTCGCGTCGAAACCTTGCGCCAGCGGCCGGCCATGACTATCGATGGCGTGGCCCGAGCCATCGTCCGCACGCTTGATCCAGACGACCTCGGCCAGGGCCAGCTTGCCGACCACCGTCTCCAGGCTGGCGAAGTCGGTTGACATCTCGCCCGGCGCATCGCTCAGCGCAGCGAACCAGCGCCGCCGGCTGCGCTCGGGCAACGGCGCATTCACCAGGCGGCTGCCCAGCAGTGCCAGCGGCTTGCGGTTCTGCACGTCGATAAGCCAGCCTTCGACGCGATCCGCCAGGGCAAATGGCAGCCGTGGCATGGCAGCGACAACCGCCTCGATCAAGCCGGCAACTGCCGCGTCGGCCTCGCTGCGCACAAACTGCGGCGGCAACGGAGAGGAGGTCAGGCCATCCGCCGCTGACCAGACGGCATAACGGCAATAGCTGATGGCCACCCGGCCGCGATTCAGGCTGCCCCAGCCCACCGGCAGAACGGCTTGTAGCTGGAACTCCCAATTCACGCCATCGACAGACAGCGCACGTGCGGCGGCGGTATCGACCACCTGCGTCACGCCGAGGAAGGGGTTGATCCTCCGCAAGGCATAACAGCACAGTTCGTTCAAGCGGCGGTGCCCAGCTTCTTGCGCAACTGGCTCATCAAAGCTTCGGCGCCGTCCTGCATTGCCGGATCGATGATGTCATACAGATATTCGAGCTCGTCCAGCACGGTTTCCATTTCCTTGCGGTCGGTCAAATCCTTCATGCGCACGGCGATTTGCTGAAGGTAGAGATGGGGATCAACGGGTCCGCTCATGATGACTCCTGTCAGTAGTTCAAAAGGACAGCCGTACTGTCCGGCCGCATGATTCTCCCACAGCCCCGGGCCGGCGTCGCGCTTGACGCGCAACCGCGGTGCGCCCAGTCGCAAGGCTTCCTGGAATGTCAAATGACTACGGGCTGCGCCAATGTCTGGCCCGCCGGCGACCATGTGACAGGAATCTATCCGACCACCATCGAGGGGGTGATCAGGAACGGCGTAGCGCTACGCACGGTTCTCGCGTCGAGCCATACGAACGCACCAAAATTTTCGTAGGGGAAAATCAGATCCTGCCGTTTTTTCCTGATCTTGATGGCATCGGCAGGATCGCGAACAACATAGCGCAAACCTGAATCCGTGTACTTTTGTCGGTTTGCGCGTGGATTCTCGTCTGCGACCCTAAGTTTGACTCGGCCCCCTATTTTGAAGCAGGGCCTTGTCGTGGCTCCCTGTTTAACTCAAGCGTGCCGACGGCGACGCATTCCGAGTCCCAAGAGTCCGAGTCCCAGCAACGCCAGCGTGGTCGGCTCGGGTACGGTCCCACCACCGTTGTCGCTGATACCGTCACCGCTGAAGCCAACGCTGCCGTAGTCGCTGCGCCCGCTGTCGATACTGTCAGGTGTGGCGGTGCAATCGTTGGAGATGGTGTTGGTATCCATGGTCACCGCAGCAGTTAGCGCGATGGCCCTGCCGCAAAGAATGCTTGCGGTGGTATTCAGGGTAATGGACTCAAACGCAAGAATATTGCCTGCAAAAACCGTGCTGGTACCCAGCGTCGCGGAGCTGCCGACCTGCCAATACACGCCGTAATCCGCACCGCTGAGAACGCCATTGATCACGTTGACAGTCGAGGCGCTTGCGGTGGTGAGTGTGGTCCCGATCTGAAACACCCAGAGTGCAGCGAGATTGTTTTGGGCATCCAGATAGAGATCGTCTGTCAATTGAGCCGAGGAGGAAAACGTATAGACGCCCGGGGCCAGCGGGTTTGAACTGTTGTAGAAGCCCAGATCCACCCCACTCAGGTCACCAGTGGACGACAGGCCGGAAAGAGTGGTGTATGCAGTGAGGGCGTCAACCTGAGCCTGCTGCGCAACACCATCAGTCAAATACACCGTGCCTGTCTGGGTGACGCTCACAGAACCAGTGTACGAAGTGCCAGGATAGAGACCGAGATCTCCCCACAGGGTGGTAGCGCCGGTGTTGGTTACCGTCGAGGCACCCAGTACCGCGAAGCTCTGCGCCGTACCCAGAGTTATTGGCACCGCCCATGCCGGTAAGGCACTGCAAAGCATTCCGATTACTGCCAATGAGAGGACCGACAAGTGTTTGTGTGTAGTCATTTGATTCACTCCTAAATGATTATTCGTTATGGATTGGATCAATGAGGTTTCGCCGGGATTGCAGAGAAAACAACCCCACCCAAACGTGTAGTCAGCGAAAGTTAAAGTTCCGGTACAAAAATCGCATTACTTTTTTTAAAACTGATTGTTACAAGACTTAATGCAATAATCATGCCGTTTATTTATATAACTGATTCGATTGATTATATTTTTGTGCGCGTAAGGGCATGAAAATATGTGTAAAGTTTTCCGACAAATTCCCTACCCATTGACTCAAGTTTGGGCAGAGCCGTAAGTTGGGTGCGGATGTGGGCGGACAAGCTGCAGGCGGCAATCCGACCGGGGCGGCCGGATAAGGAAACCGAATCCCGCTTGGTCGCACTTGATGCCGCAGGTAGTCGTGGCCGCCGCCGCGAGCATGCTGCCGCTGCCCGCAAAGCGAACGCCTACGGGCTGCTGAACAATTCCGCTTAGACCAGCCGCCCCGCCGCAAGACGGATGGCCCGCCCGCAACGGCGTGCCAGCAATTCATCGTGGGTCACGAGAATCAGCGTCGTGCCCTGCTCGGCATTCATTTCGAACATCAGGTCGATCACCTGCTGGCCGGTGGCGGCATCGAGGTTGCCGGTCGGTTCGTCGGCCAGCAGCAGGCGCGGACTGACCGCAAAGGCCCGCGCCAGCGCCACGCGCTGTTGCTCGCCGCCGGACAGGTGTTTGGGATAATGGCCGAGACGATCAGCCAGTCCGACGCGCGCCAGCATGGCCTCGGCGACGGTTCTGGGGTCGGGCTCAAACTGGCTGCCCAGCAGTTCCAGCGGCAGCATGACGTTTTCGAGCGCCGTCAGCGCCGCGAGCAAGTGAAACGACTGGAAGACAAAACCCAGTTCGCGGCCGCGCAACGCGGCGCGCCCGTCCTCGTCCAGCGTGGCCAGGTCGTGGCCGGCCAGTTGCACCCGCCCGCGGGTCGGCAGGTCGAGTCCGGCCAATAAGCCAAGCAGGGTAGACTTGCCGGAACCCGATGCGCCGACGATGGCAACCGCCTCACCCGCCTGCACGTTGAAATCGATCTCGTGCAGAATCGTCAATATGCGGTCGCCGCCGGTGGCGTTGGTGCCACTGATGACGTCCTTGCCCAGCCCTTCTACCTGCAATACCATTTCAGTCATGACGCGATTATCCACCCTCTTGTTTCTGTTGTTGCTTGGCCTGCGCAGCGTTTTCGCTGCCGACACCGTACTGGTGTTCGGCGACAGCCTGTCCGCCGGCTATGGCATTGCCGTGAATCAAAGCTGGCCGGCCTTGCTGGCAGAACGTCTGCAGCGGGAAAAACTGCCCTACAGTGTCATCAATGCCAGCATCAGCGGCGAAACCACGGCGGGTGGCCGCACCCGTCTGCCCGCCGTGCTGGAACGCCACCAGCCGGCAGTCGTCATTCTAGCCCTGGGCGCCAATGACGGTTTGCGTGGCCTGCCGCTGGCCGAATCGCGCGCCAATTTGACGCAGATGGTGCGCATGGCCAAGGCGACTGGCGCGCGCATCCTGCTGGTGGGCATGCGCCTGCCGCCCAACTATGGGCCAGGCTACACACGCGACTTTGCCGCGCTGTTCGGGACGGTGGCCAAGCAGGAAAAAACCGCATTGCTACCCTTCCTGCTCGAACCCATCGCACTGGACGATGCCGCCTATCAGGCCGACCGGCTGCACCCGACCGCCGCCGCGCAGCCAAAGATTCTCGATCACGTCTGGACCGGCCTCAAACCCCTGCTCACCAATGGGGCCCCTGGGCGACCGCACGTTAACCCACGCTGAGCAGCGGTTCGCCGGCCTGCAGTGCGCCAATCACCGCCGCCGGGGCAAAGCCATCGGCATGGAAAGCCGCCAGCACTTCGGCGACACTTTCCGGCGCACAGGCCACCAGCAGTCCGCCGCTGGTCTGTGGATCGGTCATCATCTTCTGCTGCCATTCTTCGAGTGCCGGCGCGAGTTGCACCGACGGGCCGTAGCTTGACCAGTTGCGGCTCGACGCCCCGGTGGAAATGCCGGCGCGCACGTGCATGACCGCTTCTTCGATGAGGGGCAGGCAATTGAATTCCACCTGCGCCGCCAGATGCGAACCACGACAGATTTCGAGCAGATGCCCGGCCAGACCAAAGCCGGTGACATCCGTCACCGCGTGCACACCGGACATTTTGGCGATCTGCGGGCCGACCGTATTCAGCTTCGTCGTCCAGCGCAACATCTCGGCATAGCCCGCGTCGGAAAGCAGCCCCTTTTTCAGGGCTCCCGACAGAATGCCGATGCCGAGCGGCTTGCCGAGAATCAGCACGTCACCGGCTTTGGCTCCGGCATTTTTCTTCAGATGCGCCGGATGCACGATGCCGATGCCGACCAGGCCATAGATCGGTTCCAGCACATCGATGGAATGGCCGCCGGCGATGGGAATGCCCGCCGCCGCGCAGACGGATTCGCCTCCTGCGAGAATCTGCCGGATCACCTCTTCCGGCAGCTTGTCGAGCGGCATGCCGACAATGGCCAGCGCGAAGATCGGCGTGCCGCCCATGGCATACACGTCGGACAACGCATTGGTCGCGGCGATGCGGCCGAAGTCGAAGGGATCATCAACGATCGGCGTGAAGAAATCGGTGGTCGCCACCACCGCCTGCGTGTCGTTGAAGCGATACACCGCCGCATCGTCGGCGGTTTCGACGCCGACCAGCAAGTCCGCCGGCAATGTTCGCAGCGGCGATTCGGCCAGCAGGCGGGACAGGACAGCCGGCGCAATTTTGCAGCCGCAGCCGCCGCCGTGGGAAAAGCGAGTGAGTTTTATGTTTTCGGACATTTTTGAAGGAGCTTTCAGTGAAGACTAACCTGCGCAGCGGGTTATGTCGGAACTACAATTCGGTCAATCTGATCTTTTTGATGATGACAATGGCTGAACGGCTTACAAAAGGGGTGGCAACGGTAGCACAACTGGCGGAATTCGACGCCATCCTCGACGCACGTTCGCCGGGCGAGTTCGCCGAGGATCATTTGCCCGGCGCCACCAGTTGTCCGGTGTTGTCGGATGAGCAGCGCGTCCGCGTCGGCACGCTCTACAAACAGGTGTCGACGTTCGAGGCCAAGAAGGTCGGCGCGGCGCTGGTCGCCCGCAACATTGCCGACCACATCGAACAGCGCTTTCTCGACAAACCCAAAAGCTGGCGGCCGCTGGTCTATTGCTGGCGTGGCGGCAAGCGCTCCGGCGCTTTCGTGCATATTCTGCGCGAGATCGGCTGGGATGCCCACCGGCTCGATGGCGGCTACAAGGCCTGGCGCCGCCATGTGGTGGCCGAGCTGGCCGTATTGCCGCAGCGCTTCGCCTTCAAGGTCATCTCCGGTCCCACCGGCAGCGCCAAGAGCCGCATCCTCGAAGCCCTGGCGCGCCAGGGCGCGCAGGTGCTGCACCTCGAAGAACTCGCCGCCCACAAGGGCTCGGTGCTCGGCCGTCTGCCCGATGCAGCGCAACCGGCGCAAAAGATGTTCGAGTCGAAATTGTTCGCGGCACTCTCGGACTTCGATGCCAGCCACCCCGTTTTTGTCGAAGCCGAAAGCCGCCGCATCGGCGTGTTGCAGTTGCCCGACGCCGTGATCGCCGCCATTCGGGCCGCACCCTGCCTGCGCGTCGAGGCGCGCCGTCCCGCCAGAGCCGACTTTCTGTTGCGCGACTATGATTATTTCGTTGCCCGGCCGGCCTGGCTGATCGAACAACTCGGCCACCTGCGCGGCCTGCAAAGCAACGAAACCCTGGCCCGCTGGACGGCCCTGGTCGAGGCGGGGGAATTTCGCACCCTCGTCGAGGAACTGCTCGAACAGCATTACGATCCGCTCTACCAGCGTTCGCAGGAAAGGAATTATCGCGACTTCGGCGACGCCGCCACGCTGGTCGCCGACGACCTCAGCCCGGCGGCAATTGAAAATATCGCCGCGCAAATCCTCGCCGGCTAGGGAATCCGCAGAACGCTGCCGCGCCGCGCGACGATATGCTGGATAACCGCCGGTCGCGGTTCAGCGACCTCGCCCTGCTCGAAGGCCAGCACCCGCAGGCGGTTCCTCACCAAGTCGAGCAGTTCGCCCGAACGCAACAGATAGGCCGGATTGCTCGGCTTGCCGAAGCGTTCGTTGCCGACCATGAAGGTTTCATAGATCAGCAGGCCGCCTTCGTTGAGGCAGCCGAACAGGTTGGGCAGCAGCGGGCGATGCAGATAATTACTCACCACGATGGCATCGAATCCGCGTCCGTAGTAGGGCCAAGGGCCGCCTTCAAGATCGGCGCAGCGCGTCTGGAGGCCATCGATCCCGGCCAGTGCGGCGAGCGCTTCCGCATCGCGATCCACCGCCTCGACCTGCAGCCCCATGCCGGCCAGCAGGCGGGCATGCCTCCCGCTGCCGCAAGCGAGGTCGAGCACCATGCTCCCCGCCGGGATCAACGTGGCGAAGCGGGCGACCCAGGGTGAGGGTTCGAGGAAGGAAGCGTGTTCTGTCATGTGAAAACGCCGTACCGCCAGGGCCGACTTTTACTCTGGCGACAGCAAGCCTGTCTTCGCATCATCGAGATAACACCACGCCCCCTCCACCAGTCCCAGGCCCTCCAGCGTCAATCCGCCGATGGCCGTGCGTTGCAGCGCCACGCAATGGTGGCCCGCGGCGGCGAGCATGCGCCGGACCTGATGGTATTTGCCCTGGTCGAGGATGATTTCGACTTGGTGGCTATCCAGTTGGCGTGCCCGTGCCGCCAGCGGCGCGGGTTCGTCGGCCAGTTTCACGCCAGCCTGCAGTTGCGCCACGAGTTCTGGCGTGACCGGGTCCTGCGTGGTCGCGACATAGGTTTTCGTCACATGGCGCTTGGGTGACGACTGGGCGTGGATGAAGCTGCCGTCATCGGAAAGCAGCAGCAGGCCGGTGGTGTCATGGTCAAGCCGGCCGACCGGCTGCACGTCACGCAGGGTGAATTGATCCGGCAGCAGACTCAAGACGCCGCGATGAACCGCCGGCCGGCGCGAGCATTCGACGCCGGCGGGCTTGTTGAGGGCAATATAGACGTGCTCGCGGTAGTGCCAGGATGCGCCATCGACCGTGAAATCGAGGTCGGCGGTATCCGGCGTCATTTGATAATCCGTCACTACCTCGTCAGCAATGCTTACCGCGCCGTGAAGAATCAGGTTGCGACACTCGCGGCGCGTGCCGAAGCCCTGCGTTTGCAGGATTTTGTCCAGGGACAGCTTCTTCATACGGCCGCTAGCGCCTGCTCCAGGTCAGCTTTGATGTCGTCGATGTGTTCGAGGCCGATCGCCAGCCGCACCATGTCTTCAGAAACGCCGGCCTTGGCCAGTTCGGCCGGGGACAGTTGCCGGTGGGTAGTCGAGGCCGGATGACAGGCAAGGCTCTTGGCGTCGCCGATATTCACCAGGCGCGTGATCAGCTTCAGTGCATCCTGGAAACGCCCGCCCGCCGCCATGCCGCCACCTGCGCCGCCCGCGCCCTTGACGCCGAAGGAGAGGATGCCCGAGGCGCGACCACCCATGTACTTTTTCGCCAGGGCATGTTCGCGATGGTCGGGCAGCCCGGCGTAGTTGACCCAGCCGACCTTCGGGTGGGTCTTGAGATATTGCGCCACCGCCAGTGTGTTCTCGCAGATGCGGTCCATGCGCACCGCCAGCGTCTCGATGCCTTGCAGGATCAGGAAACTGTTGAAGGGCGAAATCGCCGCGCCCATGTTACGCAGCGGCACGACGCGTGCCCGGCCGATGTAGGCGGCGGGGCCGAGCGCTTCGGTATAGACGACACCATGGTAGGAGACGTCGGGCGTATTGAGGCGCTTGAAGCGTTCCTTGTGTTCCGCCCAGGGGAATTTGCCGGAATCGACGATGGCACCGCCGATGCTGGTGCCATGGCCGCCGAGATACTTGGTCAGCGCATGCACGACGATGTCGGCGCCATGCTCGAAGGGGCGGCAGAGATAGGGCGTCGGCACCGTGTTGTCGACGATCAGCGGGATGCCGGCAGCATGGGCGATGTCGGCCAGCGCAGCGATGTCGACTACATTGCCAAGCGGATTGCCGACCGATTCGCAGAAAATCGCCTTGGTGCGCGCATCAATGAGCGGCTTGAAGCTGGCGGGATTGTCATAATCGGCAAAACGCACCTCGATGCCGTATTGCGGCAGGGTGTGGGCGAACAGGTTGTAGGTGCCGCCGTAGAGCGTACCAACCGAAACAATGTTGTCACCAGCCTCCGAGATTGTCTGAATCGCGTAGGTGGTCGCCGCCATGCCGGAGGCCAGGCCCAGCGCCCCGACGCCGCCTTCCATGGCCGCCAGGCGCTTTTCCAGCACGTCGGTAGTCGGATTCATGATGCGCGTGTAGATGTTGCCGGTCACCTTGAGGTCGAACAGGTCGGCACCGTGCTGGGTATCGTCGAATGCGTAGGAGGTGGTCTGATAAATCGGCACCGCCACGGCTTTGGTGGTGGGATCGGGGCTATAGCCGCCATGGACTGCCAGGGTTTCGATTTTCATTGTTGTCCTCTGCGTATTTTGCTGACATGGTTGATAAATTGCGCGATTGAATTCATTATATAGATCAATCATAAACGGCAGGAGACCCGCCATGCAAATCGCGAACGATATCATCGAACTGATCGGCAACACGCCGCTGGTTCGTCTCAACCGCATGAACGCCGACAACAGTGCGACGATCGCGCTGAAGCTCGAATTCTTCAACCCGGCGGGCAGCGTCAAGGATCGCATCGCCATGGCGATGATCGATGCCGCCGAGAAGGCCGGCAAGATCAAGCCCGACACCATCATTCTCGAACCGACCTCGGGCAACACCGGCATCGGCCTGGCGATGGTCTGCGCGGCGCGCGGCTACCAGGCCGCTTTCGTCATGCCCGAAACCATGAGTCGCGAGCGCAAACTGCTGCTCAAGGCCTACGGCGCGGAACTGATCCTCACCCCCGGGCCGGAGGGCATGCCCGGCGCGATCAGGAAAGCCGAGGAAATGGCAGCAGCCGACGCGCGCTACTTCATTCCGCAGCAGTTCGAAAACCCGGCGAACCCGGATGTGCACCGCAAGACCACCGCCGAGGAAATCTGGCGCGACACCGATGGTCAGGTCGATATCTTCATCTCCGGCGTGGGCACCGGCGGCACGGTCACCGGCGTCGGCGAAGTGCTGAAGGCCAGGAAGCAGGTCAAGATCATCGCCGTCGAACCCGATGCCAGCCCGGTGCTGTCCGGCGGCCAGCGCGGCCCGCACCCGATCCAGGGCATCGGCGCCGGTTTCGTGCCGGCCATCCTCAACACCAAGATCTACGACGAAACCATCCGCGTGAAGAACGACGACGCACTGACCATCGCGCGGCGCATGGCGACCGAAGAAGGCCTGCTGGTGGGCATCTCTTCCGGCGCGGCAGTATGGGCCGCGCTCGAAGTCGCCAGGCGCCCGGAGAGCGCCGGCAAACTGATCGTCGTCATCATTCCGTCGTTTGGCGAACGGTACTTGTCGACCGTGCTCTACCAACACCTGGAAGTCTAAGCCTGGAAAAAGCAGCTCACCACGGCGACACGGCGAACAGGGCGGGAAGTCATCCGTCTTGGTGGAGGCTGATTACCCACGGGCGAAGCAATTAATTTCACACATCACTTTTCTTCGCGCCGAGTCGCCGTGGTTCAACTGAGGTTTCATGAATAAGGCAGGGGTAGTGCGCGTGCTACCATGCCGCGCCCGCCATGCCTGCCAAACCCGATCTCGAACGTCTCTTTGCCGCCGATGGACCGCTTGCGCGAGCCATCTCCGGTTATCGCCTGCGCGATCAGCAGGTGGCCATGGCACGTCAGGTGTTCGCGGCCATCGAATCCAATAGTGTGCTGATTGCCGAAGCGGGGACCGGTACGGGCAAGACCTTTGCCTATCTGGCGCCCGCACTGCTGGCCGGTGGCAAAGTAATCATCTCGACCGGTACCAAAACCTTGCAAGACCAGCTCTTCAACCGCGACCTGCCGACCGTGCGCGACGCGCTCGGCATGCCGGCGACAGTGGCGCTGCTGAAGGGTCGCTCCAATTACGTCTGCCCGTATCACCTCGAACGGGCGCTGGCCGGCGGACGACTCAATTCACGCGCCGAAGTCATCCACCTGAATGCCATCGCCCGCTTCGCCAAGGCGACGGCGAGCGGCGACAAGGCCGAGTGCCGCGACGTCCCCGACGATTCCGGTGCCTGGCCGCTGGCCACCTCGACGCGCGACAACTGCCTCGGCCAGGAATGCGCCTACGTCAAGGAATGCTTTGTGGTAGCCGCCCGCCGCGAGGCGCTGGCCGCCGATGTGGTGGTGGTGAACCACCATTTGTTCTTCGCCGATGTCATGCTCAAGGACGACGGCATGGGCGAACTGCTGCCGTCCTGCAACACCGTCATTTTCGACGAGGCCCACCAGCTGCCAGAGGTCGCCGGCCTGTTCTTCGGCGAGGCCATCGGCACCGGCCAGTTGCTCGACCTGGCGCATGACACCAAGCTCGAGGGCATCGCCGCCGCCAAGGACTACCCGCCCCTGCAGGACGCCGCGCGCGCGCTGGAAAAAGCCACCAGGGATCTGCGCCTGGCCTTCAAGCACGAAGGCTTGCGCCTGTCGTTCGCCCAGTGGCAAACGCACACAGCGGCGGTGGCGGCGCTGGCGGAATTGCAGGGCACGCTGGACGAGTTGAACAAACACATCGAAAGCCAGGCGGGACGCTCCGAAGGCCTCGCCAACTGCCTGCGGCGCTGTGGCGAAACCATTTATCAATTGCGGCATTGGCAGAACCAGAAAGTCGGCGCTGGTGAAATGAAATACCCCGTAGCGGGTACGGCGAATCCCCCTCTCCCCCAACCCCTCCCCCGCGAGGGGGGAGGAGGGCGTAGTGAGTCGCTACGCGACTTTCATGGTGACGATGAGGAAGAAATATACGTGCGCTGGGTCGAGGTCGGCAGCTATGCGGTGACCCTGAATCGCACCCCGTTGTCGGTGGCCAACATTTTCCGCCGCCAACTGGAAGGCCATCCGCGCGCCTGGATCTTCACCTCGGCGACGCTCGCGGTCGGCAGCGACTTCAGCCATTACCAGCAGGCGCTGGGCTTGAGCGAGGCGACGACGGGCCGCTGGGACAGCCCCTTCGACTACCCGGCGAATGCCCTGCTCTACTGTCCGCAGGGCTTGCCCGAACCCAACCATCCCGATTACTCTGAGGCGGTGGTCGAGGCCGCCTGGCCGGTCATTCGCGCGTCGAGCGCAGCACGCGGCGGCGCCTTCGTGCTGTGCACCTCGCTGCGCGCCATGCGCCGCATCCATGAGTTGCTGGCCACCCGGATTGCCGCAGCCGGCGCCGAGATGCCGCTGCTGCTGCAAGGCGAATGTTCGAAATCAGAACTGCTCGACCGCTTTCGCCAACTCGGCAATGCCGTGCTGGTGGCCAGCCAGAGTTTCTGGGAAGGCGTCGATGTGCGCGGCGCGGCGCTGTCGCTGGTGGTGATCGACAAGCTGCCGTTCGCCCCGCCGGACGATCCGGTGCTGGCGGCGCGCATCGACAGCCTGAAACAGCAGGGCCGCAATGCGTTTTTCGAGGTACAGTTGCCGCGTGCCGTCATCAGCATGAAACAGGGTGCCGGACGCCTGATCCGCGACGAAGTCGACCGTGGCGTGCTGATGGTGTGCGACCCGCGGCTGATTGGCAAATCCTATGGCCGGCGCATCTGGCAGTCCTTGCCGCCGATGCGGCGCAGCCGCGAACTGGCCGATGTCGAGGCTTTTTTTGAGGCAGAGCTTGTTTGATGACCAATTGCCGAAACCTGGCCGAAAGCTTGAATAGTGGCTGCGTCTGCCAGTCGCTGGATCGGGATGCCCTGCGCACCGCGCTCGAACACGAGGCACCCGACTTCTGGGACACCGTGATCGCCCCGCGGCCGCACATGTTTTCGGACGTGACCGTGTTTGTCGGTGCGCGCGACCTCGCCCGCATGGCTGAAGTTATCGCCGCCATCGAACAGGTAACGGCGCTGCCGGCCTATCGCCAGCACATCGGGATTGCGCGCAGCGCCTTTCCGGAACCCCGGGCGCAAAGCGTGTTTTTCGGCTACGACTTTCACATGAGCGCCGATGGCCCGCAACTCATCGAGATCAACACCAATGCCGGCGGCGGGCTGCTCAACGCCATCCTCGCCCACGCCCAGCGCAGCTGTTGCCCGGCCGCCGAGGCCGGCAAGATCGTGCTGCCGGGCGAACTGGCCCGCCGCGATCCGGCGGAAATGTTCATCGAGATGTTCCGCAACGAGTGGCGGCTGGAACGCGGTGATGCGCCCCTCTCCACCATCGCCATCGTCGACGACGATCCGGCCGGCCAGTATCTGCAACCGGAATTCGAACTATTCCGCCGCCTGTTCGAGCGTCACGGCCTGCAGGCGCTGATCTGCGACCCGCGCGACCTGATGCTCTGCCACGGTGGGCTGTGGCACGAGGAGACGCGCATCGACCTGGTATACAACCGGCTGACCGATTTCGACCTCACCGAGAATGTCCACGCCGTGCTGCGCGAAGCCATCATGCGCGGCGCGGTTGTCGTCACCCCGCACCCGTTCGCCCATGCCCTGTATGCCGACAAGCGCAACCTCTGTGTACTGACCGACGCCGACCTGCTCGAAAGCTGGGGGATCGCCAGCGAAACACGGGCGCTGTTGTTGTCCGCCATACCGCGGACCGAACTGGTCACGCCGCAACGTGCCGAAGATTTCTGGGCCAGACGCAAACAACTGTTCTTCAAGCCCGCGACGGGGTACGCCTCGAAAGCCGCCTATCGCGGCGACAAGATCACCAAGCGCGTTTTCGACGAGGTGCTGCAGGGTACCTACGTAGCACAGGCGCTGGCGCCGCCCTCGCTGCGCAAGATCGAAGTTGGCGGAAAAATGACCGAGCTCAAGGTCGATCTGCGCAACTTCGTCTACAGTGGCGCGGTCCAACTCGTTTCCGCCCGCCTCTGGCAAGGCCAGACAGCCAACCTGCGTACCCCCGGCGGAGGTTTCGCACCGGTCCTTGGAGTAAGTGCATCTTGAAGACTTTCGGTTTTGCCGGCTATTCCGGTGCGGGAAAAACCACCCTGATCGAACAATTGATTCCGCGTTTCAAGGCACGCGGGCTGTCGGTTTCGTTGATCAAGCACACCCATCACAATTTCGATGTCGACCATCCGGGCAAGGATTCCTACCGCCACCGCGCTGCCGGAGCCGGCGAAGTGCTGCTGACCTGCGATACGCGCTGGGTGCTGATGCACGAACTGCAAGGACAGCCCGAGCCGTCGCTGCAGGAACAACTGGCCGTGCTGTCGCCCTGCGATCTGGTGCTGGTTGAAGGATTCAAGCAGACCGCCATCCCCAAGCTGGAAGTACATCGTCCGGCCCACGGCAAGCCGCCGATCTGGCCGGACAATTCGAGCGTTATTGCGGTGGCGACCGACTCGGCACTCGATTGCCCACTACCGGTTTTCGATCTCAACGATCTGGATGCCATCACCTCATTCATTCTCAAGTATCTGGAACTGCCATGCTGACGTACGAACAAGCGCTGGACCAACTGCTGGGGGCTGCCGTGCCAGTCGAGGAAATCGAGACGGTCGGCCTGATCGAAGCCCGCGGGCGCATTCTCGCGCAGGCGCAAACCTCGACCATCGCCGTACCGCCACTCGACAACAGCGCAATGGACGGCTACGCCTTGCGCTGCGCCGATGTCGCAACCACTGGCGTCAGTCTGCCGGTTGAACAGCGCATTGCCGCCGGCAGCATCGGCCATGCCCTGCTGCCGGGCACGGCAGCGCGCATATTCACCGGCGCCCCAATACCAGCGGGTGCCGATGCCGTGGTGATCCAGGAACATTGCAGCGTCGACGACCAGGGCCGGGTCAGCATCAATCAGGTGCCGAAACCGGGTCAGCACATCCGGCGCGCCGGGGAGGACATCGCACCGGGCGCCGAAGTCCTGCCGGCCGGCGCACGGCTTGGTGCGGCCGAGTTGGGCGTGGCAGCCTCGGTCGGTCTGGCGCAGTTGCCGGTGCGGCGGCGCATGCGCGTCGCCCTGCTGTCCACCGGTGATGAACTGGCCGAGCCGGGGCAACCGCTGCCCCCGGGCGCCATCTACAACTCCAACAGCCCGACGCTGCATGCGCTACTGGAAGGCCTGGGTTGCGTGGTCACTGATATCGGCCGGATTCCCGACAATCTGGCTGAAACGCGCCGGGCTTTGCAAGCAGCCGCGCAGGGCCATGACCTGATCCTGTCGACCGGCGGTGTTTCGGTCGGCGAGGAAGATCACGTCAAGGCTGCAGTCGAGGCCGAAGGCGAACTGGCGCTGTGGAAGATCGGCATCAAGCCGGGCAAGCCGCTGGCGTTTGGAAAAGTCGGCGCTGGCAAGACGGCGCAAAGTACGGCATTCATCGGCCTGCCGGGCAATCCGGTCTCCGGCTTCGTCACTTTCATGATGCTGGTGCGGCCCTATATTCTCAGGTGCATGGGAGCGCAGCGCTGTCAGCCGATGGAACGCCAGCTGGTGTCGGCATCGGACTGGTTGCGACCGGATATCCGGCGCGAATTTCTGCGCGCACGCATCACCGCGGATGGCCGCGCCGAGCTGCATCCCAACCAGGGCTCCGGCGTGCTGACTTCCTGTGTCTGGGCCGATGGCCTGATCGACAATCCTCCGAGAAAGTCATTTCTGGCCGGCGATACCGTGCGTTTCCTGTCTTTTGCCACTTTGTCATGACACTGAACATTCTCTATTTCGCCGGTCTCCGGGAGGCCATCGGTACCGGCCGGGAAAGCATCGCCATGCCCGCTGACACTAGCACTGTAGGCGCCTTGCGCGAGCATCTGGCAAGACTTGACGAGCAGCATGCGATGCTCCGTTCCACCAAGAACCTGCGCGTTGCCGTCAACCAGAAAATGCTCGGCATGGATGCCGCCATTGCCGATGGCGACGAGATTGCCTTTTTCCCGCCAGTGACGGGAGGCTGAGAAACCGATGACCATCAGTGTCCAGGAAGCCGACTTCGACACCGGTGCCGAAATCAGCGCGCTAACCATGGAAGATCCGCTGGCGGGTGCGGTCGCCAGCTTCGTCGGCCTGGTGCGCGCCGACCGACTGGCAGATCAGCAAGTCGGTGCCAGTGTGGCGGCGCAGCCTGCCGTGACGGCCATGACACTCGAACACTATCCCGGCATGACTGAAGCAGCGCTCGCCGACATCGTCGCAGCGGCACGGAAGCGCTGGGAATTGCGCGGGGTACGCGTCATCCATCGCGTCGGCCGCTTGCTGCCGGGCGAACGCATCGTCTTCGTCGGGGTTGCTTCCGCGCATCGCGGTGACGCCTTCGCCGCCTGCGAATTCATCATGGATTATCTGAAGACCCAGGCGCCGTTCTGGAAAAAGGAAGAGACTCCGGAGGGGGGCCGCTGGGTCGATGCGCGCACGACAGACGAACACGCCGCAAAGCGTTGGCAACCGGATTGACGCAGCGACCTTTATGAAGGCCTAACGGTAAAGGAATAATCGTACAGTCCTGCCGCCGGACCGCCCCAAGGTAGTGCGGCACGCGGCGAAGCCGCAACCCGCTCCCGACAGGAACAAAATTACCCCGTAACAAGCAAGCGCAGCGAGGAACAGTCGCCCCCTCACATGGGCGGGGGCGGGGGAAGAGTCTTACTTCTTCTTGGCAGTGCCTTTTGGTGCCGGGCTGGTCATGCCACCGAAGGCAGCGGCCGACGCCTGCGCGATCTGCTCGAAAGCGTTGTTGGCCGTGGCCATGGATTGCTGCATGACTTCCATGATGTTGGTGTTCTGCCCGGGCATGGACTTGAAAAAGCCCTGAAAGGCATCGACCATTTCCTGATTGCCGGACGCCAGTTGCTCGGTGAGCATACGGGTAAATTCCGCGCGGGCATCATTGCCGATTTCTGTCACTTTTTGCGCCGCCACCATCATCTGCTGGGCGGTTTCCTGTGCGAACTGGGTACGCAATTGCATGACCTGCTGTGGATCCTTGGCGCTGGTCAGGGCACGCGCATTGTCTACGCCCTGCTGGAACAGTTCGCGCGCCAACTCATTTTGCAGCGCCATCACGCGTTGTGAGTTCTCGATGGACATCTGCGCCAGCCGCATGGCGGCTTCCATGTTCCTGCGATTGAGGTCGCTGAAATTTTCGCTTTTCCCGGCCATGATTCCCTCCTTATTGTTGACTTACAGATAGGTTCAATGTAGCACGCGCGGCTGACAATGACCTGACTGGAATCAAGAATTCAACAAAATTCAGCGACTTGCCTATCTTAATGAGCCATCAGCGTGTCTTGCAGACCCATCAGGCCGCTGGCGAAAATGCGGGCATCCATGAGTACCGGTGGCGCGTGCATGATCGGACGGAATCCCATATGCGCCAGGATGTCGCGTTCCAGGTCGATGCCGGGGGCAATTTCGGTCAGCTCCAGGCCTTCCGGCCCGAGGCGGAAGACGCAGCGTTCGGTGATATACAGCGCCGGCTGCTCGCGCTTGAGCGCTTCGCTGCCGCTGAAGGCACGAATTTCGACCTCCTCGACAAATTTTTGCGTGTGTCCTTCCTGCAGGATGCGCAACCGGCCATCTTCGATGGCGACCTCGAGGCCACCGGCGGTGAACGTGCCGAGGAACGCCACTTTGTGGGCGTTTTGTGAAATGTTGATGAAGCCTCCGGCACCGGCCATGCGCTTGCCGAACTTGATGACATTGAGGTTGCCGGCGCGGTCGGCCTGCGCCAGGCCGAGAAAGGCGATATCCAGGCCGCCACCGTCGTAAAAATCGAACTGACTGGGCTGGTCGATGATGGCCTCGGTGTTGGTGGCGGCGCCGAAGTTGAGCCCGCCGGCCGGAATGCCGCCAATCACGCCGGGTTCGGCCGTCATGGTCATCTGGTCGAGCACACCCTCCTCGGTGGCCACGGACGCGACACCTTCGGGGATGCCGATGCCCAGGTTCACGACGGCGTGCGGCGACAGTTCCAGCGCCGCGCGGCGGGCGATGATCTTGCGCTCGTCCAGCGGGATGGGCGCAATGGCCGAGAGCGGCACCTTGATTTCGCCGGAGAAGGCCGGACTGTACTGTTCGATGAAAGTCTGCATGTGGTATTCGGGCTTCTCGGCCACCACTACGCAATCCACCAGAATGCCGGGAATCTTCACCTGCCGTGGCGGCAACGAACCACTGGCGGCGACCCGTTCGACCTGGGCGATGACGATACCGCCGGAATTGTGCGCCGCCATGGCGATGGCCAGGGCTTCGAGGGTCAGCGCCTCCTTCTCCATGCTGATATTGCCATCCGGATCGGCCGTGGTGCCGCGGATGATGCCGACATGGATGGGAAAGGCCTTGTAGAAGAGCCATTCCTTGCCGTCGATCTCCATCAGCCGCACCAGGTCTTCGATGGTGCGCGGATTGAGCTTGCCGCCGCCGAAGCGTGGGTCAACAAAAGTACCCAGGCCGACGTGGGTCAGGGTGCCGGGCTTGCCGGCGGCAATGTCGCGGAACAGGTGGGTGATGACGCCCTGCGGCAGATTCCAGCCTTCGATGAGGTTTTCCACCGCCAGCGCCTGGACGCGCGGCACCAGACCCCAGTGGCCACCAATGACGCGCTTGATCAAACCTTCATAGCCCAGATGGTTGAGTCCGCGGTCCTTGCCGTCACCCTGCCCGGCGGCATACACAAGGGTGAGGTTGCGCGGGTGACCGCTGGGCTGCGGTGGCAGGTCGCGGGTTTCGAGAAACAGCTCTTCCAGCGTGACCGCAATCTGTTCGGGAAAGCCGATGCCGACAAAACCGCCCGTCGCAACCGTATCCCCGTCGCGGATCAGTTCCACTGCCGTGCGCGCGCTGACGACCTTGCCACTCACCTTGCCACGCAGGGCCGCCAGCGTTGGATGAATTGCTCTCGTTGCCATCCCTACCCCCTTATATATATGGCGCCCATTATCCCCCGGACAACACGTTGGCAGCCAGCCTGATACACCAACATTTCCGGATTCGTCACACCGGCGCAAGCCAGCGTCCCTGCCTTTGGCTCACTGAATTCCAGGCTTTAGACGGAATGACGGGTTTGCGCTTGTTTTGCTGTGATTGACAGCTAGAGTTGAAATCGACCATCCAGTCCCAACGTTGGCAGTAACGTTATTAAGCATTGAGGACTTCGTCATGCGCTTCGACAAATTCACCACCAAATTCCAGCAGGCTGTGAGCGATGCTCAAAGCCTTGCCGTCGGTCACGACAACCAGATCATCGAACCGCAGCATTTGCTGCTGGCCCTGCTCAACCAGGAGGATGGCGGCACCACATCGCTGCTGGCGAAGGCCGGCGTCAATGTGGCACCGCTGCGGCGGGCACTGGATGCGGCCATCGACCGCCTGCCGCAGGTGTCGGGCCACGGCGGCGAGGTTTCCATCGGTCGCGACCTCTCCAACCTGCTCAACCTCACCGACAAGGAGGCGCAGAAAGCCGGCGACCAGTTCATCGCCTCGGAAATGTTCCTGCTCGCCTTGTGTGACGACAAAGGTGAAACCGGTCGCCTGTTCAAGGAGCATGGCTGCAATCGCAAAGCGCTGGAGGACGCGGTCAAGGCTGTGCGTGGCGGCCAGAACGTCGGCAGCCAGGAAGCCGAAGGCAGCCGCGAGGCGCTGAAGAAATACTGCCTTGACCTCACCGAGCGCGCCCAGCAGGGCAAGCTCGATCCGGTGATTGGTCGCGACGACGAGATTCGCCGCGCCATCCAGATCCTGCAGCGCCGTACCAAGAACAACCCGGTGCTGATCGGCGAGCCGGGCGTCGGCAAGACCGCCATCGTCGAAGGTCTGGCACAGCGCATCGTCAATGGCGAGGTGCCGGAATCCTTGAAAGGAAAACGCGTCCTGGTACTCGACATGGCCTCACTGCTGGCTGGCGCGAAATATCGCGGCGAGTTCGAGGAGCGCCTCAAGGCCGTGCTGAAGGAAGTGGCGATGGACGAAGGCCGCATCATCGTCTTCATCGACGAACTGCATACGATGGTAGGCGCCGGCAAGGCGGAAGGCGCGATCGATGCCGGCAACATGCTCAAGCCGGCGCTGGCGCGCGGCGAGATGCATTGCATCGGCGCCACCACGCTCGACGAATACCGCAAGTACATCGAGAAGGATGCCGCGCTGGAGCGCCGCTTCCAGAAGGTCATGGTCGATGAGCCGTCCGTCGAGGCGACCATCGCCATCCTGCGCGGCCTGCAGGAGAAATACGAGATCCACCACGGGGTGGATATCACCGACCCGGCCATCGTCGCGGCCGCCGAGTTGAGCCACCGCTACATCACCGATCGCTTCCTGCCCGACAAAGCCATCGACCTGATCGACGAAGCGGCCGCCCGCATCAAGATGGAAATCGACTCGAAGCCCGAGTCGATGGACAAGCTCGACCGCCGCATCATCCAGTTGAAGATCGAGCGCGAGGCCGTGCGCAAGGAAAAGGACGAGGCCTCGAAGAAGCGTTTCGAACTGATCGAGAGCGAGATCGCCAAACTGTCCAAGGAATACTCAGACCTCGAAGAAATCTGGAAAGCCGAAAAGGCGCAGGTACAGGGCACCCAGCACGTCAAGGAAGAGATCGAGAAACTGCGCGGCGAGATCGCCGACCTGCAGCGCAAAGGCCAATTCGACAAGCTGGCCGAGTTGCAGTACGGCAAGTTGCCGCAGCTTGAGGCGCAATTGAAGGCCGCGGACGCAGCACAGCAGAAAGTCGGCGCTGGCGAGACGGCGCCAAACCGGCTGTTGCGCACGCAGGTGGGCGCGGAGGAGATTGCCGAGGTCGTCTCGCGCGCGACCGGCATTCCCGTCAGCAAGATGATGCAGGGCGAGCGCGAGAAGCTGCTCGGCATGGAAGAAAAACTGCACCGGCGCGTCGTCGGTCAGGACGAGGCGGTGCGGCTGGTGGCCGACGCCATCCGTCGTTCACGCGCCGGCCTGTCCGAAGAAAGCCGGCCATATGGTTCATTCCTGTTCCTCGGCCCGACCGGCGTCGGCAAGACCGAGCTGTGCAAGACGCTGGCCGAGTTCCTCTTCGACAGCGAGGATCACCTGATCCGCATCGACATGAGCGAATTCATGGAGAAGCATTCGGTGGCGCGCCTGATCGGTGCTCCGCCGGGCTATGTCGGTTACGAAGAAGGCGGTTATCTGACCGAACTGGTGCGGCGCAAACCCTACAGCGTGATCCTCTTCGACGAGGTCGAGAAGGCGCATCCGGATGTCTTCAACGTGCTGCTGCAAGTACTCGACGACGGCCGCATGACCGATGGTCAGGGGCGCACCGTCGACTTCAAGAACACCGTGATCGTCATGACCTCCAACCTCGGCAGCCAGATGATCCAGCAGATGTCGGGCGACGATTACCAGATCATCAAGCTCGCCGTGATGGGCGAAGTGAAGACACATTTCCGGCCCGAATTCGTGAACCGCATCGACGAGATCGTCGTCTTCCACGCCCTCGATGAGAAGCATATCGCCGGCATTGCCAAGATCCAGTTGCAGTACCTGGAGAAGCGTCTGGCGCGGCTGGAAATGTCGATGGAAGTGTCAGACGCCGCTTTGGCCAGCATCGCGGAGGCCGGCTTCGACCCGGTGTTCGGCGCCCGCCCACTGAAGCGGGCGATTCAGGAACGCATCGAAAATCCGTTGTCCCGGCTGATCCTCGAAGGCAAGCTAAGCGCCAAAGACCGGATCAAGGTGGGATTCAGCAAAGGACAACTGAGCTTCGACAAAGCTTGAATTGAGCCCTTGAAATGACCACGGCTTCGGCCTAGTATAACGTCTGTTATAACTATCACCGGAGCCCGCCATGCACGTTCTCAAACTCACCCAGATCGGCAATTCGATCGGCGTCATCCTGCCCAAGGAGGTTCTCGCCAATCTGAAGTTGGGAAAAGGCGAGTCGCTTTTTCTGACCGAAACGCCCGAGGGTTATGTGGTCACGCCAAACGATCCTGTATTTGAGCAGCAAATGTCCGAGGCGCAACGAATCATGAAGAAGCGCCGTGCCGCGTTACGCGAGTTGGCAAAGTGAGTCGCTGGGTATGGATTCAGCGGAATGTGATAGTTGCCGCCCATAGCGCGCAATTGGCCGAGCATGGCGGAGTAGCGGGTACCCGCGATGCAGGTTTGCTCGATTCCGCGCTGGCGCGAGCTGAAAACCTGGCTGCCTATGGTGAGCCTGATATTGCAGCGCTCGCTGCAGCCTATGGGTTCGGCATCGTCCGCAACCATCCCTTCGTCGATGGCAACAAGCGGGCTGCGTTAATTGCGACCGAACTGTTTCTGGCGCTCAACGGATTCGATCTGGTTGTAGGTGATGCCGAGTGTGTCGTCACCATCCTGGGCCTCGCCGCCAGTGAAATCGATGAAGCCGAATTTGCCGCCTGGCTGCGCACGCACATTGCGGCACGCTCTGCTTAGCCGCGGTCAACCACCTAAAACAGCATGGCGCGGGCAGGAGACGAGATGGTCATTGACCATGCCCGTCGCCTGCATGTGCGAATAGATCACCGTCGGACCGACGAAGCGGAAGCCGCGCTGCTTGAGTTCCCTGGCCAGGGCGACGGCAACGGGCGTATGGACGGGCACTGCATCGAGGCGCCGCCAGCGGTTGATGATCGGCTGGCGATCGACAAATTGCCAGAACAGCGCATCGAGGCTTGAACCAGCGTCGTAAAGCGCCAGCGTGGCGCGGGCATTGCAGATCGCGGCGGATATTTTCAGGCGGTTTCTGACGATGCCGGCATCGCCAAGCAGGCGCGCCAGATCCGCATCACCATAGCGGGCAATCTTCCGTACGTCGAAACCATCGAAGGCGCGCCGGTAGTTCTCGCGTTTCCTCAGGATGGTGATCCATGACAGCCCCGCCTGTGCGCCTTCGAGGACGAGGAACTCGAACAGTGTGCGTTCGTCATGGCAGGGCACCCCCCACTCATCATCGTGATAGGCGACATAGAGCGGATCAACGCCGCACCAGGGACAACGCTGCGGTTCCAGATACCCTGACGTCCCCGCCAACGCCGTACCGCCAGCGCCGACTTTTGTAACTGGACCGCTCGCCACAGTCACGGCGCCGGGCCGTCCCAAGCCGTGACGGCACGCGCCCAGGGCGCAAGCCGCTCGGCTGTCGCCACGGAGTCGCCCGCAATATTGGAGCGTAGCGAACTACAGTCACCCCCTTCCCGAGGAAGGGGGACGGGGGGATGGCTCAACTCAATTAAGCACCAGGACGCCGCGTTTCAGGCCGGGGTCCTCGGGATGCGGCGAAAGCACGAAGCCGAGGCCGGAAACAAATTTGATCATGCGGCGGTTTTCGGCGAGGAAGTCACCGTTCATGAACCTGATGCCACGCGAGCGGGCGGTATCGATGATCACACCCATCAACCGGCGCGCCAGTCCCTTGCCCTGCCAGTCATCGGCGACGACCACGGCAAATTCACAGGATTCGCCATCGGGGTTCATGGCATAACGCGCCACGCCGACTTCAATCTGATGTCCATCCACCTCGGTCAAGGCGACGAAAGCCATTTCGCGGTCGTAGTCGATCTGGGTCAGACGCACCAACTGGGCCTGCGACAGTTCGCGCAGGGTGTTCATGAAACGGAAATACTTGGTCTCGGCCGACAGGTTCTTGACGAATTCCTGCTCCAGGTCGCCATCTTCGGGACTGATGGGACGAATCACCACATTGCGGCCATCCTTGGTCTGGTATTCCGTAACCAGGTGCGACGGATAGGGGTGGATCACCATGTGATCGTAGCGCCCGGCGGTCAGTGACAGATTGTCGATGACAACGCGGGCATCGACGGCGACCGCACCATTCTCGTCGACGATCAGCGGATTGATGTCCAGTTCCTGAATCCAGGGCAGTTCGCAGACCATCTCGGAAACGCGCAGCAACACGGCTTCCAGCGCCTCCATGCTGACCGGTGGCATGTTGCGGAATTCGCCGAGCCGTGCCGAGGTACGGGTGGACGCCAGCATGTCGGCAACCAGAAAACGGTTGAGTGGCGGCAGGGCAACGGCGCGGTCCTTGCCGCAAGCCTCGATGCCTGCCCCACCGGGGCCGAAAATGACGGTCGGACCGAAAATCGGGTCCTTGGTCATGCCGACCATCAATTCGCGACCATGGGCCTTCTGGATCATCGGCTCGATGGCGATGCCATGAATGACGGCATCGGGGCGATTCTTTTTCACTTCATCGATGATCTGATTGTAGGCGTCGCGCACGGCGGCCAATGCATTGAGATTGAGGCGCACACCACCCGAATCCAGTTTATGGGTGATTTGTGGCGAGTCGATCTTCATCACCACCGGCAGACCCATCTCCTCGGCCAGCACCATCGCTTCGGAAGGCGAGCGCGCCACCACCGTCTGCGCAATCGGGATGCGAAAAGCCGCCAGCAGGGCTTTCGATTCCATTTCATTGAGCGTCTTGCGGCCTTCGGCGAGGGCGGATTCGATCACCAACCGTGCCGATTCCAGACGCGGCGGGGTGTGGTCGGAAATCGACGCCGGCGCCTGCATCAGCAATTGCTGGTTGCGATAGTAGTTGGAGATGTGCGAGAACAGTTCGACCGCAGGATCCGTCGTCCGGAAGGTGGGAATTCCGGCACCCTGGAACAGCAGACGTGCCTCACGTACCTGATCTTCTCCCATCCAGCAGGTCACCAAGGGCTTGTCGGTCTTTTTCGCCACTTCAATGACAACCCGCGCAGTTTGCGTCGGATCGGCCTGCGCTTGCGGCGCGAGGATCGCCAGCACGCCATCGACGCCGTCATCTTCGAGGCAGGCAGTGATCGCGGTTGCATAGCGCGCCGGGTCGGCATCGCCGACCAGGTCGATCGGATTGGCTTTCGACCAAGTCGGCGGCAGGGTTTCATTCAACTTATTGAGCGTCGCCGCAGATATTTCAGCCAGCGCAATGCCGATGTCGGCAGCATGATCGGCCGCCATCACACCAAGACCACCGCCATTGGTAACGATCATCAGGCGATTGCCGCGCGGACGGAAATGCGCGAACAGCGCCTGGGCGGCGGCGAACATCTGGCCGACATTACCGAGGCGCACCACGCCGGCGCGCCGCAAGGCCGCGTCGAAAACGTCATCGGACCCGAGCAAGGCGCCGCTATGCGATAGCGCGGCCTGTTTACCAGCCGGATTGCGGCCGCCCTTGATCAGCAGCACCGGCTTGCAACGCGCAGCGGCGCGCAACGCGCTCATGAAGCGCCGCGCGTTCTTGATCCCCTCGATATACAGAAAGATGTTTTCGGTGCGCGGGTCGGCGACCATGTAATCGAGCACTTCGCCAAAATCGACATCGCTCTCGGCCCCCAGCGACACAACATTGGAAAACCCGACGTTATTGGGCAGTGCCCAGTCGAGAATCGCCGTACACAGCGCGCCGGACTGTGAGATCAGGCCGACCGTACCGGGGTTCGCGCTGCTGTGGGCATAGGTGACATTCACACAACTGCCGGGACGGATCAAACCCAGGCAGTTGGGACCCAGCAGTCTCACGTTGTGGCGGCGCGCGCTCTCCAGCATCGAGCGGGCCAGGCTGGCGCCACGCGGTCCCATTTCGGCAAAACCACCTGAAATGATGATCGCATTGCGGGTGCCGGCACGACCGCAGGCATCTATGATGGCCGGAACGGTTTCGGCCTTGGTGCAAATCACCGCCAGGTCGAGCCGCTGGGGGATATCCTCGACGGAATCGTAGGCGCGCTGGCCAAACACTTTCGCGTGGCGCGGATTGACGAGGAACAGCCGCCCCGGAAAGCCGTCATCAATGACGTTGCGCACCATGGTGCTGCCAATCGAACCTGCCGTCTCGGAAGCGCCAATGATGGCGATGGATTTGGGTTCGAAGAGTGAAGTCAGATAATGCTGTTCGTAGTTCATGGGTTTGCCGCAATACCTCGTGAGCTTGCGGTGATGCTGCGATGCAGCATAGGATACTCATCAACATAACGATGCGCAACCATTCTCGGCTTTTCCAGCCTTCAACTGCTATAACAATAGACACATTCGCAACAGGAACCAAAATGGAAGAAAAACACGGCATCAGGCCCGGCCAATCGCAGGAACTGCTCAAGGAACTGCATATCCTGACCCGCGACGGCCGGATGAATCAGGACAGCCGGCGCAAACTGAAGCAGGTCTATCACCTCTACCGTTTCATCGAGCCTTTGCTGCTGGAACGGCAACAGGCTTCTCCCGACCTTCAACTGGTGGACGTCGGTGCCGGCAAGTCCTATCTCGGTTTCATCCTCTACGATCTGTTTTTCAAGGAATCGGGCGGTGGGTCGCACATTTTCGGCATCGAAACCAGGCACGAACTGGTCGAAAGATCCCGGGCACTGGCCAACAGACTGGCATTCACCGGCATGTCGTTCCTCGACACCACCGTGGCGAACGCACTGACGGCACCCGAACTACCCGCAAGAATCGACATCGTCACGGCCTTGCATGCCTGCGACACGGCTACTGACGATGCGATTCGCTTTGCCCTGGGCCGCCAGGCCGAATTCATCGTGCTGGCCCCTTGCTGCCAGGCCGAACTGGCCGCCAAGCTGAGAAAAAACAAGGGCAAGGCGCTGGCCAACCCGCTGGCAGAGCTCTGGCGCCACCCGCTGCACACCCGGGAATTCGGCAGCCAGGTGACCAACGTGCTGCGCTGCCTGCAGCTTGAAGCGCATGGTTACCAAGTCAATGTCACCGAACTGGTCGGCTGGGAACACTCGCTGAAGAACGAACTGATCATCGCCCGCCGCACCAGCCAGTCCGGCAGGCATCGCGCGGCACGCCTTGACGAGTTGCTCCGTTTGCTGGGACTGGAGGAGATGCGTCAGCGCTTCTTTACACCGGCGGCCTGACCCGAGCCACTGGCGGCCATGACCACTTCAACAGTCAGTCACGCCGCCTGCATCCGCTTATACTGAGGGACACCGCGCTATCGTCGGTGCTTGACAGGAGTATTGCCATGGGCAAGGAACAGAAACCCAACAAGGAAACAAAGAAGCAACCCGCCAAGACGGCCAAGGAAAAAAAGGCCGCAAAGCAGAACAAGAAACACGCTTCTGACGTCACGCCAATGATTCCCCGTTAAGGCTGTTTGCCGGCTGTTTTGCACTTCCCGACACCGGGAGGATGTGCTGTCAGCAAACACCCTCTGCCGCAGGAAAGTGCATGCGAAATCGATTTTCCACCGCGCATTGCGCGGCGGCAGTGCCGGCGTTGCTGTTTCCCGCAAAAGTCTTGTTCGACTTTAACAGCTGACTTGAGAGCGAATTGATCAGCCGGTTTTTCGCACTCGGCTGAGCGCCACCTTACCCGCGCTGAGTAGTATTTTTTCTTTGGTTATAGACAATACTTTTCTTATCCCGCATGGGGCGGGGAAGGAACACCGATTGACAGCATGTCAACCCCCCAAAATCGGTAGTTTTATTGCGATGCAGCAATCAAAACGGGGGACATTAACCCGCCAAAACGTCTCAACAGACTGATTTTTCGCGCCCTTTTTGGGATGCGAAACCTACTACATGTAGTGGTATAAATTAGCTCAGCTACTAGATATTTTCATAACTTGTTGTTTTAACTGTGAGTAAAATTTTTTACTTCACACTGTCCGGCGGTGTGGCTATCCTTCGATGCTGTCGCGTCTCCAATAAACAACTCAACTAGCGGGCCCAAACATGACCATGGATCACACCACCGTCGACACCGAGCAAGACTTTCAAGATGAATACACGGGGCAACTGGGTCTGCCCCTGCCACAAGAGATTTCGGGCGAGGTGCTGCTCGAAAAATACGCCAAGGGCAACGAGCGCGACGTACACGATGTGCGTGGCCGCGTCGCCCGCGCCCTGGCCGCTGTCGAAACCGAAGAGAAGCAGGCCTGGTGGGAACCGCATTTCCTCGATGCCCAGGAAAACGGCTTCGTCCCGGCCGGCCGCATCAACTCGGCCGCCGGCACCAACCTGTGCGCCACACTGATCAACTGTTTTGTCCAACCCGTGGGAGATTCGATCTCCGAAATCGTCGATGATCGCCCCGGCATCTATACCGCCCTCGCGCAATCCGCCGAAACCATGCGCCGCGGCGGCGGCGTCGGCTACGATTTTTCCAGCATTCGGCCCAGCGGCGCCCATGTCAAAGGCACGCAGTCGCGCGCCTCCGGCCCCGTCTCCTACATGCGCGTGTTCGACCGCTCCTGCGAAACGGTCGAATCCGCCGGTTCGCGCCGTGGCGCGCAGATGGGCGTGCTGCGTTGCGACCATCCGGACATCGAAGGCTTCATCCACGCCAAGGACAAAGGCGACCTGTCCAACTTCAACATTTCCGTTGGCGTCACCGATGCCTTCATGGCTGCAGTAGAAGGCCGCGACGACATCGAACTGGTGCATCGCGCCGAGCCCTGCGCCGATGTCAAGAACAAGGGTGCCTACCAGCGCGACGACGGGCTCTGGGTTTATCGCAAGATCCCCGCCTGCGAGCTGTGGGACCAGATCATGCGCTCGACCTACGATCATGCCGAACCGGGCATCCTGTTCATCGATCGCATGAACAAGGACAACAACCTCAATTATTGCGAGACCATCGAGGCGACCAATCCCTGCGCCGAACAACCGCTGCCCCCCTATGGCTGCTGCTGCCTGGGCTCGATCAATTTGACCAAGTTCGTCAATCACGCCTTCGAGGAGACCGCCGATTTTGATTTCGCCGGCTTCGGCCGGGTGATCGACATTTCGGTGCGCATGCTCGACAACGTGCTCGACGCCACCCACTGGCCCTTGCCCCAGCAGCAGGCGGAGGCGGCCGCCAAGCGCCGCGTCGGCCTTGGCTTCACCGGACTCGGCGACGCCCTGATCATGCTCGGCCTGCGCTATGACACCGACGATGCGCGCAAGACCGCCGCCAAGATCTCCGAATACATGCGCGACCGTGCTTATCTGGCCTCGGTCGAACTCGCCAAGGAGCGCGGCGCCTTCCCGCTGTTCAACGCCGACCTGTATTTTTCCGGCGGCAACTTCGCCTCACGCCTGCCGCAGAACATCAAGGACCAGATCCGCAAGCACGGCATCCGCAACTCGCACCTGCTGTCGATCGCGCCCACCGGCACGATTTCCCTGGCCTTCGCCGACAATGCCTCGAACGGCATCGAACCGCCCTTCTCCTGGACCTACACGCGTAAGAAGCGCATGTCCGACGGCACTTTCAAGGAATACGCGGTGGAGGACTACGCCTGGCGGCTGTATAAGCACCAGGGCGGCGATGTCAGCAAACTGCCGGACTACTTCGTCACCGCCCTGGAAATTTCCGCCCAGGCGCATAAGGACATGGTGGCGGCCGTTGCCCCCTTCATCGACACCGCCATCTCCAAGACGGTCAATGTGCCCGAAGA
Source organism: Rhodocyclaceae bacterium UBA2271 (assembly GCA_002347405.1). GTDB lineage: Bacteria > Pseudomonadota > Gammaproteobacteria > Burkholderiales > Rhodocyclaceae > Sulfuricystis. The sequence goes on from DDXB01000027.1 coordinate 62,146, forward strand.
CTACCCCTATGCCGAGTTCGAGGACCTCTACCTGACGGCCTGGAAAGCCGGCCTGAAAGGCCTCGCCACTTATCGGCCGAACAAGGTGCTCGGCAGTGTGCTGTCGACCACCCCATCCACCCCCGCGTCACAGACCCAGCCGCAGAAGCAGCCGCAGGACGTTACCATCGACTGCGCCAACCGCCGCCTGTCGATCGGTTCCTTGCCCGCGCCGGTGTTGTCGTCCCTGCGCTGGCCCGGCCGGCCGCGCCTGACCGATGGCAACGCCGCCTGGACCTACATGATCGAAACCCCGCATGGCGAATTCGCCCTGTTCGTCGGCCAGATCGAGAATGACAAGCGTCAGGCCGTCCCCTTTGAAGTCTGGGTGAATGGCACCGAACAGCCGCGCGGTCTCGGCGCCGTCGCCAAGACGCTGTCGATGGACATGCGTGCCAACGACCCCGCCTGGCTGAAGCTGAAGCTCGACGTACTGGCCGCCACCGTTGGCGAAGAAGCCTTCGAGATGCCGATGCCGCCGCATGGCGAACACAAGCTGATGCCGGGCGCCATCGCGGCGATGGCACAGGTGATTCGCTATCGCTGCGAGCAACTCGGTGCGCTCGACTCCGACAACGCCACGCCGGTACTCGATTGCATGTTCAGCCGTGACGAGCCGAAGACCGGCACCGACGGCACGCTGTCGTGGACGGTGGATATCGTCAACCCCGCCTCGCGCGAGGACTTCGTGCTCGGCCTCAAGGAAATCACCCTGCCGGACGGTGTCACCCGTCCCTATTCGTGTTGGTTGTCCGGCAACTATCCGCGGGCCCTCGACGGCCTGACCAAGCTGCTGTCGCTCGACATGCGCGTGATGGACCCGGCCTGGATCGGCATGAAGCTGCGCAAGCTGCTCAACTACTCCGAGCCGCTTGGCGATTTCATGGCCTTCGTACCGGGTACGCGCCGCCAGCAGAACTGGCCATCGACGGTCGCCTACATCGCCCGACTGATCATGCACCGCTACGCCATGCTTGGCCTGCTGGACGAAAACGGCTATCCAACCCGTGAGATGGGCATCCTCGAAACCCCGCGCGAAAAAGGCCAGCTCAAGATCACCCAAGGCTCGCTATGCACCGAATGCGGCAACATGACCGTCATCAAGAAGGATGGCTGCGACTTTTGCACCGCCTGCGGAGCGGTCGGCAGTTGCGGATAGCCAGACCTTAACCCATTGCGTGTTAGCAGCAGCCACCCGCGGGTGGCTGTCTTTTATTGCGAAGCTTCTGGCAGGCTCTTGGCGTGTGGAAGTCGTGGGTTATGATGCCAGGCATGAATTACTCCATTCTTCAATGACTCCTCCTTATGGCGCAGCCCACACGGACTGATCTGCGCGAGGTGGGCAATGCCACCAGGATCGTAGCCATTGGCGCCTCCACGGGCGGCGGGGCGGCACTTGAAAACGTATTATCGAGCTTGCCGGTCATCAAACTCGGGATCGTCATCGTGCAACACATGCCCAAACGATTTACCGCAATGTTCGCCGAACGCCTCGACAACGTCTGCGCCATCAAGGTGCGCGAAGCGAAGAACGGCGACGAAGTATTGCCCGGTCAGGCCTTGATTGCCCCCGGCGGCAGCCATATGACGCTGCATCTTGACGCTAGCCGGTATTACGTCGCGGTCGCTGACGGCCCGCTGGTCAACCACCAGAAGCCTTCCGTCGACGTCCTGTTCAGCTCAGTGGCCCAGGCTGCCGGCCCGCGTGTGCTGGGCATCATCATGACCGGCATGGGCAATGACGGCGCGGTGGGGCTAAAAGAGATACACGATGCCGGAGCGCAAACGATTGCCCAGGATGAAAAATCCTGTGTAGTGTTCGGCATGCCCAGAGCCGCCATCGCGCTGGGCGGAGTAGACAAAATAATTCCTTTGGCACGCATTCCTCAGGAAATCGTTGCATATTGTCGATAACCGTCGCCACACATGCTTTTTTGCCCATGAGCAGACGCCCCCAAGAAAGTCGGCGCTGGCGGGACGGCGTGCCCCCGTAGGGGTATGAAATGCCCAGCATGGGGTACGGCGTCTTTAATCATGAACTTCAGTTAATTCGGTCATGCAAACCATGACTTCTGTATCCGTTTGCTGTTCCTGTGGCGCCTGTTGCGCCACCTATCGCATCACCCTGCCCCGCGTCGAACTCGATAATGTGGCCGGCGGCTGGGTACCGGTCGCGCTGACCGAGCCCTATACCGCCACCGCCGCCTGCATGCGGGAACATCCCGAAGTACCAGGGCGTTGCCTTGCGCTTGAGGGCATCATCGGCGTAACGGTGAATTGCACCATTTACCCACAGCGACCCAGCGCCTGCAGCGAATTTGCGCCACTTTCCGCCATCGGCTATGGCGACGACGCCTGCGATGAGGCCCGCAGGCGTCACGGTTTACCCCCACTGGGCGGGATATAATCGCGCCGCATTTCGCGTTCGTCAGCATTGCGGCAGTGTGGCAGAGCGGTTGAATGCACCGGTCTTGGCGCCAGCTCCGCGCAAGCGGGGCGCGCTAGCGCAGGCTGACCTGCAGGTCAGCCTGCGCTAAAACCGGCAAGGGTGATACGCAGTACGGAATTTGGAGGTGTGGCAGAGCGGTTGAATGCACCGGTCTTGAAAACCGGCAACGTCGCAAGGCGTTCGTGAGTTCGAATCTCACCACCTCCGCCAGGAGAAAATAATGGCCCCCCACGCTTGCAACATGGACTCGCTGCCCCCACCGGGGAACGCGTGCCCCCTTGGGGCGGCCCTACGGAGGCACGATCATGAGCCATAAACATCTGCATCTGTTGCGCAGTCTGTTTCAGGAACCTGTCAGCGCCAATATCCACTGGCGGGAAATCGAGTCGCTGTTGAATCACCTCGGCGCGACAGTTGAACCGGTCCATGGCGCACGCTTTCGCGTGCTGTTGAACCACCATGAATACTTCCTGCACCACCCGCATCAGGGCAGCGTCTTCAACCGGCAGGACATCAAGCACCTGCGGGAATTTTTGACTCAGGCCGGCATCAGCGTATCGGCCTACGAGGCAGATCGAAAGCAGAGTTAAGGCCCGACCTCCCCCGGCCCCTCCCTCACGGGAGGGGTGACTGTTGCTCGCTGCGC
>DDXB01000027.1:65291-71392 GCA_002347405.1 Rhodocyclaceae bacterium UBA2271
TGCGGCTGGCGCCGCGTGCCGCCTCACCTTGGGGCGGATTGCGGCTGGCGCCGCGTGCCGCCTCACCTTGGGGCGGCCCGGCGGCGATGCTACTGGAGCGTGGGGCGGTGGTGCCGGCTTTCTCCCTCTTCCCTCACGCGAGGGGTGACTGTTGCTCGCTGCGCNNNNTGCGGCTGGCGCCGCGTGCCGCCTCGCCTTGGGACGGCCCGGCGACAAGACTGCAGGCGAGGCGACTTAATCTGACACAGAAACCCGCTCTCGGTCTGTGGTTGTTGAGATGGGCAACGGCGCGCGCAGACGGGAGAAGTCGCGTGGCGCGACATATTGCAGTACTTCCTTGCCCTTGGCATCGAGTTGCAGGTCGAGCCCCTTGTCGGGGTAGAGAAAATGTTCCTTGTGCTGGCTGCTGCGGAGGCGTTCGCCCGGCGTGCCAAAGCGCTGCAACACCACCTGCTCGTCAAGATTCGCTGCGGGAATGAAGGCAATCGCCAGAATGGGCGCCAAGTCCGCCTGGCGCAGATCGTCGGCGCCCAGTTCGACCCGTCGCGCCGCGCTTGGCATGTATTCGACCTTGCGTGCCCGGGCAAGCATCTGCTCGCGCTGTTCGAGCGTGGTTGCCAGTGTCAGGATCATCTTGCCCTTCACCGCGCCGGTGTGAATGCTCTCGTAATAGGCCTCGAGCGAGCCACTCTCGCCCGCCGCCACGATCAGGGCAACCTGGACATCGGAGCCCAGCCGTTGGCGCGCCTCAGCCAGCGTGCTGCGGCCCAGCGTCAGGCCAAACACGCGCGAACCACCCTCGGGCAGGAGATCGATCTGCCAGGGCAAGCCGTCGGTCGGCGCATCCGAGCGGTTGCCGGGGTCTGAAGGCAGCAACATGGGCAGCGCCAGCAACGCAACTACCAGGGCGAAGAAAAGTGCGATGGATTTCAAATCAGAAAGGTCTACAGTTGTTTGAGTGTCCGCCAAGGGAGATGAAACCATGAATTCACGATCAGCCGGTGTCGGATTTCGTCCCGTTCGCCGCAACCAGTTGCACCAGGAACGCGTGCATGACACCTATAAGCTCCAACGCAAGCTGGCAGAGCCAACGGTCTGCCCGGAATGCGGGGCCGTCTATCGCGCCGGTCGCTGGCAATGGGGTGCCCGGCCAGCCGCCGCGCAACAGGTCGTTTGCGCAGCCTGCCAGCGCATCCGCGACAACTTCCCGGCCGGCTTCGTCGAAGTGGGAGGCGACTTTTTTACCGCGCACCGGGGCGAGATAATGAACCTGCTCCATCACCACGAAAACAAGGCCAAGGCAGGCCATCCATTCGCCCGCATCATGGCGGTCGCGAGTACGCCGGATGGCGTACTGGTCACCACCACGGACATCCATCTGGCGCGCGACCTGGGTGAAGCTTTGCACCGCGCCTATCAGGGGAACCTCGAATTCCATTACAACGAGGGAGAAAACCTGCTGCGCGTCCACTGGGCGCGATAAAGCCAACTCCCGCCGGCGCCGCAGCGGGCATAATGGGCCATGCTGTCGGCCCTGCGAAGCAATCTAGCCAACCGTTTCGCCACCTGGGCGCTGCGCGTGCGGCCGCCCGAGGCGGTGCCCGTCGTCCTCTCCCAGCGGCGCGTCTATGTGTTGCCGAGCCGCGCCGGCCTGCTGTATGGCGTGTCGCTGATCGTCATGCTGATCGGCGCGATCAATTACACACTGAGCCTCGGTTACGGCCTCGTCTTCCTGCTGGCGGGTTTGGGGGTCGCCACCATCCTGCACAGCTTCCGCAACCTCGCCGGCCTCTCCATCACCGTTGGCGCCACCCTGCCGGTGTTCGCCGGCGACACCGCGCGTTTCCCGATCATTCTGCACAACCCGGATGCCCGGCCGCGCCATCTGTTGCGGCTGTTCCTGCCCGGGCAGGCGGCCATGCCGGTGACCGTGCCACCGGGCGGCAGTGCGCGCGTGTTGCTGCCGCAGCCCGCGCCGCAGCGCGGCTGGCTCGCCATGCCGCGCGTCACCATCGAAACGGTCTGGCCGCTGGGTTTGATCCGCGCCTGGAGCTATGCCGCGCCCGCCCTTGCCTGTCTGGTCTATCCGCAACCGGCCAGCGCCGTCCCGCCAGCGCCGACTTTCAGCGGCATCGAGGGCGGACTGCTGCCCGGCGACAGCGGCGATGAGGATTTTGCCGGCCTCAAGCGTCATCAGCCGAGCGACCCGCCCCATCATGTCGCCTGGAAAGCCGTGGCGCGCCAGGGACCGCAGGCGCCCTTGCAAACCAAGCAGTTCGCCGGCACGGCGGCGCAGGCACTCTGGCTCGACTGGGACATGCTGCCGCCACGCATGGATGTCGAAACGCGCCTGTCGGTACTGACGCGCTGGGTGCTCGACACCGAAGCCGCCGGGTTATCCTGGGGCCTGCGTCTGCCGGGACAGGAAATTCCCCGGGCGCATGGCCCGGATCACACCCATGCCTGCCTCAGAGCGCTGGCCCTCTACGGTGGTTAGGCCCGCCCTCCCCCAGCCCCTCCCTCGCGGGAGGGGTGACTGTTGCTTGCTGCGCTCGTTTGTTACGGGGAGCCCCCGTTCGTCCGTAGGAGCGGATTGCGGCTGGCGCCGCGTGCCGCCTTTCCTTGGGGCGGCCCGGCGGAAAGGCTTCTTGGGTGTGGCGGCTACTGAGTTTTTTGTTCTGGGTTGTTCTAGTGGTTAAAGCACCCACCCATCCACTCACCCAGGCCCAGACCTGGTGGCTGCTGGCGACGGGGCTGGCGGCTTATGCGCCGCTGGTGCCGCAGGTGCCGTTGTGGCTGGCTGCCGTCGCGGGGGCGGCCTTCGTCTGGCGCGCCGCGCTGGCCTGGTGGCGCCAGCCGCTGCCGACGCGCTGGGTGTTGATTTTTGTCAGCCTTGCCGGCACGGCGGGGGTATTGATCGAGTACCGCACGCTGTTCGGCCAACGCGCCGGGGTGGCGCTGCTGCTGATCTTTCTTGCGCTGAAGCAGCTTGAAGCACGCGCACCGCGCGACGGGCTGGCCATCGTGCTGCTCGCCTATTTCCTGACGCTCACGCAGTTTTTCGAGAACCAGTCGATTCCGGTGGCGCTGACCATGATTGGCACGCTGGTCATCGCCACCGCCGCGCTGGCCAGCCTGACCGATGCCCAAGCGCGGACGACCAGCCTGCTTCGCCTCGCCGGGCTGATGCTGGTGCAGGCCCTGCCCTTCATGCTGGTCCTGTTCGTCCTGTTTCCCCGCATCTCCGGACCGTTGTGGGGCTTGCCCAGCGATGCCCACAGCGGCCTGACCGGGCTTTCGGACAACATGTCGCCCGGCGCGATCAACAACCTGATCCAGTCCGACGCCATCGCCTTCCGTGCCAAATTCGACGGCCCGGTGCCACCCAGACAAGAGTTGTACTGGCGCGGTCCGGTTCTGGCGCGCCTGGAAGGGCGCACCTGGCAGCCGGGCATCCAGTCGTTTGGTCCGGGCCTGTTTTATCAGCCGCGCAGCGAGAGCCCGGCCTACGCTTATGCCGTCACCCTGGAGCCGCACAACAAACCCTGGCTGTTCGCGCTTGAATTCCCCACCGCCTTGCCCACTGCAGCAGTGGGAACCTCTGACTTTCAACTGCGCGCGAAAAAGCCGGTCCGCGAGCGCATCCGCTACGAACTGCACTCGCAACCGACCGTGCTCCAGCCACCCGAACACCGCAAGGTACTTGCCGAGGCACTGGCCCTGCCGGCTACGGACAACCCGCGCACGCTGGCCCTCGGCGCCCGCTGGCAAGCCGAAGGTGGCAGCGAACGGCAGCGCTTGCAACGCGCCATAGATTTCATGCGCGCCCAGCGATTCATCTACACCCTGCAGCCGCCCTTGATGGGCCTGCACGTCGCCGACGAGTTCCTGTTCGACCATAAGCGCGGTTTCTGCGAGCATTTTTCGGCCTCTTTCGTCGTGCTGATGCGTGCCGCCGGCGTGCCGGCACGCGTCGTCACCGGCTATCAGGGCGGCGAACGCAATCCCGTTGATGACACCTGGGTGATTCGCCAGTCCGATGCCCACGCCTGGGCCGAAGTCTGGCTGGAACAACAAGGCTGGCTGCGCGTCGATCCCACGGCCGTCAGCGCGCCGGCGCGCATCGAGCAGAACCTCGCCGCCGCCGTGCCGGCCGGCGAACCGCTGCCCTGGCTGTCAGGCGCCGGCCTCGACTGGCTGCGTGCAGCGCGCTTTCGCTGGTGGGCGATCAGCGATACCTGGAACCAGTGGGTGCTCGGCTACAACCCGGAACGTCAGCGCGACTTTCTCAAAAAGCTGGGCATGTCCACTCCGGACTGGCGCAGCATGACGGCAACGCTCGCCGTGCTCTGCGGCCTCATGCTGCTGGCACTGGCCGGCTGGATGCTCCACCGCCGGCCGCGCCTCGACCCGGCGCAACGGCAATGGCGCAAGCTGTCGCGCCGGCTGGCACGCCGCGGCCTCGCCCGGCACAACTGGGAAGGTCCACAGGAGTATGCCCGGCGCGTCGCTGTGGCATTGCCTGACAGCGCAGCAGACATGCAGGCGATTGCTGCACTGTATGCCGGCTTGCGTTACGATGTCCCCTCGCCACCGACCCTCGATGAATTACGCCGCCGTGTTGCGGCGTTCAAGCCATGAATACGCCCGCCCCCCTTTGCCCCCCTCGCGGGGGATTCCTGTTTGCTCACTGCGCTCGTCTATTACGGGGTGCTCCCGTTGTTGCAGTGGTACGGCTTGCGGCTTCGCCGCGTGCCGTGTTTGCTTGGCAGCCCTCTCCCTCAATCCCTCTCCCGCAAGCGGGAGAGGGAAGCTATCTGCCTCCTCTCTCCCTCCGGGAGAGAGGTCGGGAGAGAGGTCGGGAGAGAGGGATTGGCCCGGTGCAAACACTGTTGTATTTCACAATGATTGCCTGTCTGATTTTCGTCACCATTGCGCAAGCTTCTGCAAACTCCGGCTACGCCCAGCGGGAGGACGTCCAGGCCTTCATTGCTGCCATGCAGGCGCGCCACGGACTGGATGCGGAACGCCTCACCGCGCTGTTCGAGAAAACCCGACCGCTCGCCTCGGTGTTGAAAGCCATCGCGCCGCCCGCCGATCCGGGCATCCGCTCATGGCAGAACTATCGCCAGCGCTTCATCGAACCGCGCCGCATCGCCGCCGGACTCGACTTCTGGCGCAAGCACCAGGCCACGCTGGCCAAGGCGAAGGTGCTCTCGGGTGTGCCGGCAGAAATCATCGTCGCCATCATCGGCATCGAAACTTTTTACGGCAGGCATCTCGGGCGTTTCGACAGCTTTGCCGCGCTGACCACACTGGCCTTCGACTATCCACCACGCGCCGACCTGTTTCGCCGCGAACTCGAAGCCTTGTTGCTGCTGGCACAGGATGAAGGCCGCGCGCCCGACAGCTATCGCGGCTCCTTCGCCGGTGCCATCGGGCTGCCGCAGTTCCTGCCATCCAGCATCCGCGCCTACGCCGTCGACTTCGACAGGAATGGCCACATCGATCTGGTCGGCAGCCCGGCCGATGCCATCGGCAGTGCCGCCAACTTCCTGAAGGAACACGGCTGGGTGGAAGGCGGGCCGATTGCCGTGCGGGTAAACCTCGGCGCCGGGCCGTCCCAAGCCGACGTCAGATCCCCCGTCACCGCTGCGGGTGATTTCATGGGGGGCAGCAAGCCGGGTTTGCGAGCGCGGGAGGGCAACAAAGTCGGCGCTGGCGGGACGGCGTCAGCCGGATCCGCCGCGTTACCAGGGACGGCGTCAGCCGGATCCGCCGCGTTACCAGGGACGACGCATCAGACCCTGCTGGACGAAGGCATCCTGCCCAGGCGCCGCCCGGCGGAGATGGCCGGCTTCGGGCTTGAAGTTCCCGCGACCGCACCCGATGCCCCCGCCGCACTAATCGATCTGGTCACCCCCGCCGCACCAACGGAATACTGGCTCGGTTATCAGAATTTCTATGTCATCACCCGCTACAACCGCAGCAGTTTCTACGCCATGACCGTGTTCCAGTTCGCGCAAACCCTGCATGAACGTTACCTTGGTTATACAATGCCCACTGGTTTCCAATAAGGTTTGAGTGAGCGCAGCGCATGG
>DDXB01000008.1 GCA_002347405.1 Rhodocyclaceae bacterium UBA2271
AGACCTTCACGCTCGCATCGGACGAGCGGCTGGCGGAAGCCTCCACGGCGGCGCTGGCGATTGTCGCCGTCGGGCTTGTACCGGTGTTTCTGCTGGCACGCCAGATCGCCGCCGGGCGCGACGCGAAGACGGCTTGCTGAAGCCGTCTCGCCAGCGCCGACTATTGACCACAAGAAAAGCGTCTCACCACGGAGGACACGGAGGTCACGGAGGTCACGGAGAAAAAACAAGCGTTACAGAATATATGCGTGTTATTCGACGGGTGATCCAGCACTTTTTTCATCTTGCCCTTCCTCCGTGCTCTCCGTGTCCTCCGTGGTGTGACCTGAGGTTCTTAATTCAACTTATCTCCAGCCCACCCGGTCGTAAATCTTCTGCGCGAGGGCGGCGTTTTTCGCCAGTGTGCCGATCGGCAACGTATCGGCCTTGTACTTGCCCAGCGCATTGAGCGCCTCGTTGTTGGTTTTCACCGTCGGCACGACCGGCGACTCGTTGTTGCCGTCGGCGAAATAGATCTGCGCTTCGTCCGAGGCGAGATACTCAAGGAATTTCACGGCGGCTTCCTTGTTCGGCGCGTTCTTCAACATGCCGCCACCGGAGATGTTGATGTGCACGCCCTGTGAAGCTTGGTTCGGCCAGATGACGCCGACCTTTTCCACGATGGCGCGATCTTCCGGTTTGTTCGAACGCATCAGGCGTACCAGGTAGTAGGTGTTGGAAATCGCCACGCCGCATTCGCCGGCCGCCACGGCCTTGATCTGGTCGGTATCGCCGCCCTTTGCCGGCCGGGCGAAGTTGGCGAATACGCCCTTGGCCCAGGCTTCGGCTTTCTGTTCGCCAAGGTGAGCGATCAGCGAGGAAAGCAGTGAAAGATTGTACGGATGCGAGCCCGAGCGGCTGCACACCTGGTCCTTGAATTTCGGACCGGCCAGATCCTCGTAGTTACGCAGGTCTTCCGGCTTCACGGTGCTCTTGTTGTAGATCAGTGTGCGGGCCCGTGTCGAAAAGGCGAACCACTCGTTGGTGCGCAGATGGGCCGGGATGCGCGTTTCGAGCACTTTCGATTTGACCGGCGCGAACAAACCCAGTTCGTCAGCCTTGGCGAGGCGAGCGGCGTCGACAGTGATGAACACATCGGCCGGACTGTGGATGCCCTCGTTCCTGATGCGCTCCAGCAGTTCGTCTTCTTTCGCCTCGATGCGATTGATCTTGATGCCGGTCTGCTTGGTGAAGTTGGCGTAAAGCGCTTCGTCGGTCTGATAGTGGCGGGCCGAATAAAGGTTGAGCTCCTTGTCTGCGGCGTGGAGAGTGGGGCTGATCAGGGCGGCCAGCACCAGGACAGTTGCAGTGAGTTTCATTGAATGCTCCGATTGGCGGGTAGGTGAGTAAGGGCTGAGATGCCCGCATATTATCAGAATAAGAATGATTCTCAATCACAAAATTGAATCCGGGCATTCAGATGTAAGGTCGGTGTAATTCCCTTGGTTATAATCAACTGAAATTAGAGGGTATTTCGCGAGGAGACACTGATGACTTTCAATGCTTACCTGATTCAGCAGGCCGAAGGCAAGATTTCCGCTGGTTTCGTCGATATGTCGGAAGATCAGCTCGATCCTGGCGAAGTGACGATTGCGGTCGCCTATTCGGGAGTGAACTACAAGGATGCCCTCGCCGCCACAGGCGCAGGCCGCATCATCCGGCGCTTTCCCTGTGTGGGCGGTGTTGATCTGGCCGGCACGGTGGTCAAGAGCGCCGATCCGGCGTTTGCGCCCGGCGACCAGGTGCTGGCGACCAGTTACGACATCGGCGTCGCGCATCACGGGGGCTTTGCTGAAACCGCACGCGTGCCGGCCGCCTGGACCATCAAGCTGCCACCCGGCCTGAGCCTGCGCGATGCCATGGCGATCGGCACGGCAGGCTTCACGGCCGGTCTGGCAGTTGTGCGCATGGAGCATGATGGACTCAAGCCCGAGAATGGTCCGGTGGTGGTCTCCGGCGCAACCGGCGGTGTGGGCAGCATCGCGGTCGAGATTCTCGCCAAGCGCGGTTATCAGGTGCATGCGCTGACCGGCAAGGCAGACGCAAGCGACTACCTCAAGCAGTTGGGCGCCAGCGCTGTGGTGTTGCGCTCCAGTCTCGATCTGGGCAAGATCAAGGCGCTCGACAAGGCGCAGTGGGCCGGGGCGGTCGACAACCTGGGCGGCGATGTGCTGTCGTGGATGACCAGCACCATGCAGATCGACGGGACGCTGGCGAGCATCGGCCTCGCGGCGAGCATGGAATACAAGACCACGGTGGCCCCTTTCATCCTGCGCGGCGTCTCGCTGCTCGGCATCGATTCGGTCAATTGCCGGATGCCGGTGCGCGCCGCGGTCTGGCGTCGTCTCGACAGCGACCTCAAGCCCGACCATGTGATCGCGCAAGCACGCGAGATCGCGCTCCGCGAGTTGCCGGGCGTGTTCGAGGATTTTCTGCAGGCGCGCGTCAAGGGGCGCGTTGTCGTTCGTATCCAGCCGTAATCAAGCCCACCCCGCAAACCTCGCTGCGCCCGGTTCTCCCCTCAAGGTGCCAAGACACTCTTGGGATGACCCGGCGAGTTTCTTGAAAGGAAAATGAGCATGACGAAATACCGCGATTTCTACCGCCGTTCGATTGAGCAGCCCGATGCGTTCTGGGCGGAGCAGGCGCAGCTCGTCGATTGGCAGACCATGCCTGCGAGCATCTGCGACTATTCGCGTCCCCCCTTCGTCAAGTGGTATTCCGGCGGCCGCACCAACCTGTGTCATAACGCCGTCGACCGTCACGCCGCGACGCGGCCGAATGACCGCGCGCTGATCTATATCTCGACAGAAACGAACGAAGAAAAGATCTACAGCTTCGCCGAACTCAAGGCCGAGGTGATGCGCATGGCCGCGATCATGCAGTCGCTCGGCGTGGCAAAAGGCGACCGCGTGCTGATCTACATGCCGATGATCGCCGAAGCCGCCTTCGCCATGCTGGCCTGTGCGCGCATTGGCGCGATTCATTCGGTGGTGTTCGGCGGCTTTGCCTCCGGTTCGCTGGCCACCCGCATCGACGACGCCCAGCCAAAACTGGTGGTTTCCGCCGATGCCGGCATGCGCGGCGGCAAAGCCGTGCCGTATAAACACTTATTGGACGAGGCGATCAATCTCGCCAAGGCCAAGCCCGAGAAAGTGCTGATGATCGACCGTGGCATCGACCCGGCTTTCAACAAGGTCGCGGGACGCGATGTCGATTACGCCACCCTGCGCGCGCAGCACATGAACGCCGAGGTTCCTTGCGAGTGGCTGGAATCCTCCGAGCCGTCCTACATCCTCTACACTTCAGGCACCACCGGCAAGCCCAAGGGCGTCCAGCGCGACACCGGTGGCTACTGTGTGGCATTGGCGTCTTCGATGCAGCACATCTTCACCGGCTTTGCCGGCGAGACGATGTTCTCCACCTCCGACATCGGCTGGGTGGTGGGCCACAGCTACATCGTCTACGGCCCGCTGATCGCCGGCATGGCCACCATCATGTATGAAGGCACACCGCTGCGGCCCGATGCCGGCATCTGGTGGAGCATCGTCGAAAAGTACCAGGTCAACGTGATGTTCTCGGCGCCAACCGCCGTGCGCGTGCTCAAGAAACAGGATCCGGCCTTCCTCAAGAAATACGATCTCTCCTCGCTCAAACACCTGTTCCTCGCCGGCGAGCCGCTCGACCAGCCGACCCATGAGTGGATCGCGAATGCCCTCAACCTGCCGGTGATCGACAACTACTGGCAAACCGAAACCGGCTGGCCGATGCTGTCCACCGTGCGCGGCGTCGAGGACACCAGGATCAAGTTCGGTACGCCGGCCTTTCCGGTCTATGGTTTCAACCTCAAAATCTTCCGCGAGGACGGCACCGAGTGCGCGCCCAACGAGAAGGGCATTGTCGGCGTCGTGCCGCCCCTGCCGCCGGGTTGCCTGTCGACCGTGTGGGGGCAGGACGAGCGTTTCGTCAGCACCTATTTCAGCCTGTTCAAGGATCCGCTGGTCTATTCTTCCTTCGACTGGGGCATCCATGACGAGGAGGGTTACCACTACATCCTCGGGCGTACCGACGATGTCATCAACGTGGCCGGTCATCGTCTCGGCACGCGCGAAATAGAAGAAGCCATTCAGGCGCACCCGGCAATCGCCGAGGTCGCCGTGGTGGGCGTCAGCGACCAATTGAAAGGCCAGGAACCGATGGCCTTCGCCGTCGTCAAGGACCCGGCGCAGACCGCCACGCCCGAACTGCGCGCCGCCCTGGAAGCCGCGGTCAAGAAAACCGTCGATGGTCTGCTTGGAGCCATCGGTCGACCCAAGCATGTGCATTTCGTCACCGGTCTGCCCAAAACCCGCTCCGGCAAAATGCTGCGCCGTTCGATCCAGGCGCTCGCCGAAGGCCGCGATCCGGGCGACCTGACCACGCTGGACGATCCTTCGACGCTCGAACAGGTCAGGGCGGCATTGCAAAAGTAGGTGTTCGGCAGACGAGAACAATAACTGAAGCCCGGCGTGGACGCGGCGCAAGTTTCGGGTAGAATGCGCCGCTTCAATTTGCAGGCGCGTAGCTCAGCTGGTTAGAGCACCACCTTGACATGGTGGGGGTCGTTGGTTCGAGTCCAATCGCGCCTACCAAACACCTTGGTAGAAGCCAACATTCTGCCGTCGAACAAACCGCCTCCGGGCGGTTTCTTCGTTCACGCTAGCGCAGCGAAATCTACCCCTGTGTCCGGCCAGGATCAGGATAGGCAGTCCGTTTCGCAATCATCCATAAAACCGCAGTTCACACCACGGAAATCACGGAGGACACGGAGAAAAGGCGCAAACGGACAAGATGCGGGCGCACCCGACGGATGAGGTCGATTGCTTCCGGAACGACTTGTTTTCGCTCCGTGATCTCCGTGTCCTCGGTGGTCAACTGCTTTTTCTGGGACCATTGATTTTCTTGTCGCTCTGAAAATCGGCGGACGCCATATGCACAATTACCCTAGGTTGGTGATTCATATATATGTACGCTATGCCTTTGCCTGAATTTTGTGTGATCATAGGCACCGTTGTATTAAATATAATCAAAGTCCGATCCGGGGCGTGGCATCTTGCGCAGTGTTCGGACAATAAAAAATAAAAGAGTCGAGGAGAGAGATTTGCCCAAGGCGGTAGTTCCTTCGGTATTGAAGGGTGTGCGTTTGCTGGATGTGGTGGCCGCATCTCGCAATCCCTATTCGCTTGCGGAACTCAGTCATGGGCTCAAATTACCCAAGAGCAGCGTCTTGAGCTTGTGCACCAGCCTGACGCAGGCCGGCTTGCTGACCCGCTTTGAAGACGGTACCTATCACCTGGGTACGCATCTGGTCGATCTGGCGCACGCTTATCTGTCACGCACCGACCTGACCCAGGAATTTGCCCGGGCATGGGACTCCCTGCATGCGATGCCGGGGGAGTCGGCGGTGCTGGCGGTGCTCGACGGCACGGACGTGGTGTACGTGGCCTGCCGCAACGGCAGCCAGCCGTTTTCCCTGACCTATCGCATCGGCATGCGCCTGCCGGCGCACTGCACCGCATCGGGCAAGGCGTTGCTGAGCACGATGACCGATGAGCGGGTGCGTCAGTTATACAGGGGCAAGAAACTGGAGCGCCTGACGAGCAGGAGCCGCACCAGCCTCAAGGCGCTGCTGGCCGATCTGGCGACTGTGCGCGCCCATGGCTATGCCGTTGATGATGAGGAAACCCGCGAAGGCATGTGTTGCCATGGGGCGCCGGTATTCGATGCCAGCGGGCGACAGGCCGTGGCCGCCGTGGCCCTCAGCATGATGAAGACCGCCAATGCGTCGCGCGATGGCGGCCTGGCTGTCAGGACGGTGCATGAACTTGCCGAGCTGATGTCGCGTCGCTTGGGTATGATGTCCGACAGGAGTTGAAATACCAATGATCTGTAATGCCAGTATGCAGATTCGTCTATCAGGATGTGGTTCGCTATCCTGTACAGATCGATAATCCCGCTTTACCCACAAACCATGAGGAGAGAAACATGGAACTAGAAAAGCAAGCTAATCAACCCGTTGTCAAGGAAGAGGGCGCGGCACGCCGCAAGTTCCTCAAGGCGGCAGTCGGCGGCACCGCGGGTGCGGCAATTGTCGGTTTTCCGATGATTTCGGTGGCGCAATCTCCGATAGTGTTCAAGATGCAAGGGGCTTGGGGTGCCAAGGACGTCTTCAACGAGATGGCCGAGGAATACGTCAAGCGCGTCAATGAAATGGCCGGTGGCCGCCTGCGCATCGACTATCTGATTGGCGGGGCGGTGGTGAAGCCCTTCGAAGTGATGGAAGCGACCTCCAAGGGCGTGATCGATGGCGCCCACTCGGTTGCGGTCTACTGGTACGGCAAGAGCAAGGTGGCCTCGCTGTTCGGGTCCGGCCCGATCACCGGCTGCGACGCCGCCCAGAACCTGGCCTGGATTCACAAGGAAGGCCAGCCTTTCTACGAAGAATTGATGAAGAAACTCGGACTTGACGTGGTCGGCTTCTTCGCCATGCCGATGCCGACCCAGCCGCTGGGCTGGTTCAAGAAGCCGATCAAGTCTGCCGCCGAACTGAAAGGGCTCAAGTACCGCACCGTGGGCCTGGCTGCCGACCTGATGCAGGAACTTGGTGCCAGGGTGACCCAGTTGCCGGGCGGCGAGATCGTGCCGGCGATGGAACGCGGCGTGATCGATGCCTTCGAGTTCAACAACCCGACTTCCGACCGGCGTTTCGGCGCCCAGGACGTGGCCAAGAACTACATGATGGGCAGCTATCACCAGGCGATGGAATTCTTCGAAATCATCTTCAACAAGAAGAAATACGATGCGTTGCCGAAGGATCTACAGGCGCTGTTGAAGTACTCGGCCGAGGCGGCATCCACTTCAAACTTCGCGCTGGCGATGGACAACTACTCCAAGGATCTGCAGGAACTCAAGACCAAGGATAAGGTGAACATCCTGCGCACGCCGCAAGACGTCTTCGACGTGCAGATCAAGGCCTGGGACAAGATCGTCGCGAAGCTTGAAGCCGAGGATCCCTTCTTCAAGAAGGTGTGGGAATCGCAGAAGGCGTGGGCCAAGCGGGTCGGCTACTATCACTTCTTCAACGAAGCCAACTACAAGCTGGCTTACGAGCATATCCACGGCAAGCTCGGCTTCTGAACGGACGCCTTCACTTGATGTAATTGTGTAAAACCACGGCGGGAAGTGCTTCGGTACTCCCCGCCGCGTTTCATGGGGCGGATCCATATGTCCATTCAATCGCTGCTGCATGGCATCGACCAGTTGTCGAAATCGGTCGGACATGCTTTTGCCTGGTGCATCGTCATCCTGACGCTGGGCACCTCATATGAGGTCTTCGTTCGCTACGTATTGAACGATCCCACCAGTTGGGCCTTCGACATGAGCTACATCCTCTATGGCGCACTCTTCCTGATGTCTGGCGCCTACGCCCTGTCGCGCAACGCGCATGTGCGCGGCGACATTTTCTTCCGGCTGATGCCGCCCCGGGTTCAGGGCAGGCTGGAGTTTGTACTCTACATCTTCTTCTTTTTTCCCGGCGTCATTGCCCTGATGTACTCAGGCTGGAGCTACGCCATGGATTCGATGCGCATCGGCGAGGTGAGCGTCAACAGCCCGATCGGCGTGCCGATCTGGCAACTCAAACTGATCATCCCGGCGGCGGGTGCCTTGTTGTTCCTGCAGGGGATCGCCGAGATGCTGCGCTGCATCGTCTGCATCCGCACCGGCGAATGGCCGGCGCGGCTGCATGATGTCGAGGAAATGGAAACGGCGATATTGCACCAGCTTGAGAATGAGAAAAGCATGGATCACGACGCGGCGCTGCCGGGAGAGAGCAAATGACGGACCCGCAAATTGCCCTGCTGATGCTGGGTTCGTTCGTCTTCGTCATCCTGCTCGGCTTTCCGATCGCCTTCACGCTGATGGCGATGGGCGTCGGCTTCGGTTATTACGCCTACTTCCAGCCCGACCAGGCCTTCTTCGACAGCCGGGTGTTCTACCTGCTGACGCAGAACACCTTCAGCGTCATGAACAACGACGTGCTGGTGTCGATACCCCTGTTCCTCTTCATGGGGTACATCGTCGAACGCGCGAATATCCTGGATCGCCTGTTCCTTAGCCTGCAACTGGCATTTCGTGCCGTTCCGGGCGCCATGGCGATTGCCGCGCTGATCACCTGCGCGCTGTTTGCCACCGCCACCGGTATTGTCGGCGCCGTGGTGACGCTGATGGGGCTGCTCGCCCTGCCGGCCATGCTCAAGGCCGGTTACGACCAGAAGCTCTCGACCGGCGTGATCGCCGCCGGCGGCACCCTGGGCATCCTCATCCCGCCCTCGATCATGCTGATTGTGTATGGGGCGACCTCGGCGGTTTCGGTGGTCAAGCTCTACGCGGCGGCGCTGATTCCCGGCATGTTGCTGGCCGGTCTGTACATGATCTATGTGGTGACGCGGGTGGTGATCAATCCATCCCTGGCGCCAAAGCTGCCGCCCGAGGCGTACAAGGACGTCTCCTGGGCTCAGGTTTTCGTGTTGCTGGCCAAGGCCTTCATGCCGCTGGCGGTGCTGATCATGTCGGTACTGGGCGCCATTTTGTTCGGCCTGGCCACGCCAAGCGAAGCGGCTGCTATCGGTGCGCTGGGTGGCACGCTGCTGGCGGCGGCCTATCGCGCCCTGACCTGGGGACGCCTCAAGGAGGCGGTGTTCCTGACGGCGCGCACCACGGCCATGGTGTGCTGGCTGTTTGTCGGCTCCTGGACCTTCTCGTCGGTGTTTTCCTACCTCGGTGGCGAAGGGCTGATCAAGGATTTCGTGCTGAGCCTGGACCTGAACACGATCACCTTCCTGCTGCTCACCCAGCTGATCATCTTCATCCTCGGCTGGCCGCTGGAGTGGAGCGAGATCATCATCATCTTCGTGCCGATCTTCCTGCCGCTCCTGGCGCACTTCAACGTCGACCCGATGTTCTTCGGCATCCTGATTGCCCTCAACCTGCAGACCTCGTTCCTCACTCCACCAATGGCGATGTCGGCCTTCTACCTGAAAGGCGTGGCACCGAAACACGTCCAGCTGGTGACCATCTTCAAGGGCTGCCTGCCATTCCTGAGCATGGTGTTCGTGGCGATGGCCGCAATTTATATCTTCCCGCAACTGGTCTATTGGTTGCCTGATCTGCTCTATAGCAACTGATACACAGAGACAAGAGAACGCCATGGATAAACTCAACTGGCTGGGCGCACGACAGGCGGCACAAGGCATCCGGGACGGCCTGTTTTCTTCCGAAGACCTGGTGCGGGCCTGCATCGAGCACATCCAGGCCCGCGAACCCGAGGTGCAGGCCTGGGCTTTCTTCGACCCTGAACATGCCATCGGGCAGGCGCGCAGAGCGGATGAATGGCGTGCAGCCGGCAAGCCGCTGGGGTTGCTGCACGGTGTTCCGGTCGGCATCAAGGACATCATCGACACCGGTGACATGCCGACCGAGGACGGCACGCCGCTCCATGCCGGACGCACGCCGTGGCATGACGCCAAGGTGGTCGATCTGCTGCGTGCCGCCGGGGCGGTCATCATGGGCAAGACGGTGACCACCGAACTGGCGACCTATGCACCGGGCAAGACACGCAACCCGCACAATCCGGAGCACACGCCCGGCGGCTCGTCGAGCGGTTCCGCGGCGGCGGTGGCGGACGGCATGGTGCCGCTGGCATTGGGTACCCAGACCAATGGTTCATTGATCCGGCCCGCCGCCTATTGCGGCGTGTTCGGCTTCAAACCCAGCCGTGGCCTGATCTCGCGCCAGGGCATCCTGTGTCAATCGGCGCATCTGGATCAGCCGGGTGGCTTTGCGCGCAGCGTGGAGGACCTGGCCTTGCTGGGTGAGGTGTTGTGTGTTTACGATGCCGATGAGCCGGGCATGGTGCCGCGCGCCGGCATGCCCCTGCAGCGGGTCTGTGATGAACAGCCACCGTTGCCCCCCAAGCTGGCGTTTATCAAGACGCCGTTGTGGGCCCGGGCTGACGCCGACGTGCAGGACGGCTTCGGCGAACTGGTCGAGCATCTTGGTGAACAGGTCGGCGAGTTCGTGATGCCTGATTCGGCCAACCAGGCCCTCGACTGGCATATAACCATCATGGAGGCGGAGATCGCCTCCAACTACGCGGCCGACTATGCGCGCGGCGGTGAGAAGATGTCCACTTCGCTGCGCGAGCAGATCGAGCGCGGGCGCAACATCAAGGCGGTGGATTACCTGGAGGCCTTGGCGCGCATGCCGCTGGTGACCGAGGCGCTTGACGAGGTCTTTGATCGTTACGATGCCATCCTGACCCCGGCGGTTCCGGGCGCCGCGCCACACGGGCTCGACTCCACGGGCAGCCCGATGTTTTGCACGCTGTGGAGCTATTGCGGCATGCCGGCCATCAGCCTGCCGCTGCTGCAGGCCGGCAACGGCCTGCCGGTGGGCGTGCAACTGGTGGGTCGGGTCGGCGACGATGCCCGCTTGCTGAGAACGGCACGCTGGCTGGTCGGATTGGTCGCATAACAATGAATGCGTGGAAAGTGAGGATGCGATGAACTTCAAATCGTTTGCCGGCCTGATCGGCTTGGTGTTGCTGGTGGGGTTTCTGCTGCCGCCAGCGCTGAAGCTCAAGAATATTGCGCTGGGCGTGGTGATACTGATCGGTGTGGGGATGGCCGCCTACGAATTCATCGAGAGCCTGCGCAACCAGGACGATTGAAAGGTATCAGCATGAAAGACAAGGTACTGGTCAGTCGGGCAGTCTTCCCGGAAGTGATCGAGCATCTCGGTGCGCATTTCGAGGTTGATTGTCACGACGTCGATGCGGCATTGCCGCCAGCCGAGTTGGCGGCGCGCCTGGCTGACAAGCGGGGTGCCCTGACCCTGATCTCCGATCGCATCGATGCGGCGGTGCTGGCGTGTGCGCCTGGCCTCAAGGCGGTCTGCAACGTTGCGGTTGGCTATAACAACCTTGATCTGGCCGCGCTCAGTCGGGCCGGCGTCATGGCCACCAACACACCCGGTGTGCTCGACGACACCACCGCCGACATCGCCTGGGCGCTGCTGTTGTCATCGGCGCGCCATGTGGTTGCCGCCGACAAATGGGTACGTGCCGGTCAGTGGGCCGGCTGGAAATTTCACGACGACTGGCTCGGCAATGATGTGCATCACGCCACGTTGGGCATTCTCGGCATGGGCCGTATCGGCCAGGCCGTGGCGCGCCGTGCCGCCGGTTTCGATATGCCGGTGATTTATCACAACCGCTCACGCTTGTCGGCAGCTGACGAATGCGCCTGTAACGCCAAATGGGTGGAGAAAGATGACCTGCTCAGGCAGGCTGACTTTCTGGTGCTGATGTTGCCCTATTCGCCGGCAACGCACCATGCCATTGCCGCGGCAGAATTGGCCTTGATGAAGCCGACCGCGCACCTGATCAACGTCGCGCGGGGTGGCATTGTCGACGACGCCGCCCTGATCGAGACCTTGCAACAGCAGCGCATCGCCGGAGCCGGTCTTGACGTGTTCGAGAACGAACCCGCACTGGACAAGCGCTTCCTTGCACTCGATAACGTCGTGCTGACGCCGCATATCGGCTCGTCTTCGCGGGCGACGCGCATGCGCATGGCCATGCTCGCCGCCGACAATCTGATCGCTGCCCTGACCGGGCAGCGTCCGCCCAACCTGCTCAATCCGGAAGTGCTCGGCGCCTGAGCGAGTCTCGCTGAAGCGCCGCCGGGGCGCTGTCGGGTCAGTGCGTCGGCATGATGAACGGGTTGGCGGAAAGTTCCCCCTGTTGCGGCCAGCGCGCGGTCATGGTCTTCAGGCGCGTGTAGAAGCGCACGCCCTCGGGGCCGTGGACGGAATGATCACCGAACAGGGAGTGCTTCCAGCCGCCAAAGCTGTGGAAGGCCATGGGCACCGGGATCGGCACGTTGATGCCGACCATGCCGACGGAAATCCGCCGCGAGAACTCGCGCGCCGTGTTGCCGCTGCCGGTGAATACCGCAACGCCGTTGCCGAACTCATGGGCGTTGATGAGGTTGATGGCGGTGCCGAGATCGGGCACGCGCACCACCGAAAGCACCGGGCCGAAGATTTCCTCCTGGTAGATGCGCATCGACGCCTTGACATTGTCGAACAGGCAGCCGCCGAGGAAGAAGCCGCCCTCATGGCCCGCCACCTTGAAGTCGCGGCCGTCGACGACCAGCTTGGCACCTTCCTTGACGCCCTGGTCGACGTAAGCCCTGACCTTGTCGTAGTGGGTGCGGGTGACCAGCGGCCCCATGTCGGCATTGGGATCGGTACCCGGGCCGATATTGAGATTGCGCGTTTTTTCCGCCATGCGCTTGACCAGTTCGTCGGCGATGTCGCCAACGGCCACGGCCACCGAGATCGCCATGCAGCGCTCGCCGGCCGAGCCGTAGGCGGCACCCATCAATGAATCGACCGTCAGGTCGAGATCGGCGTCAGGCATCACCACCATGTGGTTCTTTGCGCCGCCCAGCGCCTGCACGCGTTTGCCGTGTGCGGTGCCCGTGGCGTAGATGTACTGCGCGATCGGGGTCGAGCCGACGAAGCTGACAGCCGAAACGCGCGGGTCGGTCAGCAGCGCATCGACCACCGTCTTGTCGCCATGCACGACGTTGAACACGCCATCCGGCAGGCCGGCCTCGCGCAGCAATTCGGCCAGCATCAGGCTGGGCGAGGGGTCGCGCTCGGAGGGCTTGAGAATGAAGGTGTTGCCGCAGGCCAGTGCCATCGGGAACATCCACATCGGCACCATGACCGGGAAGTTGAACGGCGTGATGCCGGCGCAGACGCCGACCGGCTGGCGGATCGACCAGCTATCGACGCCGCCGCCGACCTGATCGGAATATTCGCCCTTGAGCAGCTGCGGAATGCCGCAGGCGAACTCGACGACCTCGATGCCGCGTGTCAATTCGCCCTTGGCATCGGACAGCACCTTGCCATGCTCGTGGGTGATCATGGCGGCGATCTCGTCGGCATTCTTTTCCAGCAGCTCCTTGAACTTGAACATGATGCGGGCGCGGCGCAATGGGGTGGTGTCGGCCCAGCCGGGCAATGCCGCCGTTGCTGCCTGGAGTGCAGCGTCGACGTCGGCGCTGCTGCCCAATGGAACCTGAGACACTATTTCACCAGTCGCCGGATTGAAAATATCGCCCCAACGCTGGCCGTCGCCGGCATGCAGCTTGCCATTGATGAAATGCGCAAGCTTGCGCGGTGCCGTTTCGTCGTAAAGTCTGGTGGTCATCAGGTGTTCTCCTTGGGATGTCGTTTGCCATGACCGCATCGGTCGATGCCACACGTTCGTAATGCTGAACGGCGTGCAATGCTATGTATCAATTCTTATGGGTGAAGAGGCCGCTGTCAAGCAACAATTGGCATCACGCATTGGCCGTCAAGCCGGCGGTCGGCTGGCCGCCTACAGTGCTCCGCACACCGGAGAATCGTCGTATGTCTGCCGCCGATCTTTTTCCCGCTGCCGGCGCCGCACAGCCGCTGCGGATTAGCCTGAAATACGCAGCGTTTGCGCCGGGCCAATCCCTCTCTCCCGACCTCTCTCCCAGCGGGAGAGAGGAGGCAGATAGCTTCCCTCTCCCGCTTGCGGGAGAGGGATTGAGGGAGAGGGCTGCCAAGCAAACGCGGCACGCGCCGCCAGGCGCAACCCGCACAGGCATCCGATCGAAGCACCCCGTGATACGCGAGCGCAGCGAGCTGTTAAGCCCCCCCCCGCGAGGGGGGCAAAGGGGGGCGGGCGTTTTCATGATCGGGGGAGCTTGCCCCCGATCATGAAAGTTACGCAGGCTCGAAGTGCTCCAGCACCAGTTGCACTTTCGCTTCGCCCTGCCACTCGTTGATGTCGAGCCGGAATGCCGCATGGATGCGGTCGGGGGCGCTGTCGGGATGGTTGAAACGGATGGCATCGAGACGCACGTTGCCTTTTTTCAGCGTGAGCTTGAGGTGCTTGTCTTTCAGCAGCCGCTGTTGCACGACCTCGAACTGGTCGGCGAAAAGCGGAGCCGGAAAGCCCTGGCCCCAGACGGCATCCTGCAATAGGCGGGCCGGTGTCAGGCTGTAGTAACCGGCTTCGAGGGGGCCGTCGGTTTCGTGGGTGCGGGTGAGCGTGGCCGGGGTGAGCAGGGCGCGGGATATTTCCTCGAAGGCCGCCGTGAACTCGCCCAGGCCTTCTTCGCGGATCGCCAGGCCGGCGGCGGCGGCGTGACCGCCGAAGCGCATGATGAGACCGGGGTGGCGCTTGGCGACGAGATCAAGCGCATCGCGCAGATGCAGCCCGGCAATGGATCGCCCGGAACCACGCAGTTCGTCGCCGGCACGGGCGAACACGACGGTGGGGCGGTGCAGTTTTTCCTTGACGCGGCCGGCGAGGATGCCGATGACGCCCTGATGCCAGTCGGGATCGAACAGTGTGAGGCTGGCGCGCTGTCCGGCATCGAGGTCTTCGAGCTGAATGGCTGCCGCGGCCTGCATGTCGGCTTCGATGGCACGACGTTGATGGTTGATGGCATCGAGTTCCTGCGCAATATTCAGGGCGCGCCCCAGGTCGTCGGTGACGAGACATTCGATGCCGAGGCTCATGTCGGCCAGTCGACCGGCGGCATTCAGGCGTGGGCCGATGGCGAAGCCGAGGTCGAATGTGCTGGCGCGCGCCGCTTCGCGTCCGGCCACCTGCAGCAGGGCGGCGATGCCCGTTTGCAGCTTGCGTTGGCGGATGCGCGCCAGACCCTGCGTGACGAGGATGCGGTTGTTGCGGTCGAGCGCCACGACGTCGGCGACGGTGCCGAGCGCGACGAGGTCGAGCAGGGCGGCGAGGTTGGGTGCGGCGTGGTCGGCAAATGCGCCGCGCTTTCTGAGTTCTGCTCGCAGCGCCAGCATGACGTAGAACATCACGCCGACGCCGGCAATGCTTTTGCTGGGGAAGCGGCAGCCGGGCTGGTTGGGGTTGACGATGGCATCGGCCGCCGGCAGTTCGTCGCCGGGCAGATGGTGGTCGGTGACGATCACCGTCATGCCGAGTTGTTTGGCGGCGGCGACCCCCGCCACGCTGGCGATGCCGTTGTCGACGGTGATGAGCAGATCGGGCTGCATGGCTGCCGCGAGTTGCACGACTTCGGGCGAGAGGCCATAGCCGGTCTCGAAGCGGTTGGGTACGAGGTAGTCGACAATTCCACCCAGCGCACGCAATGCGCGCAGGCCGACGGCGCAGGCCGTGGCACCGTCGCAGTCATAGTCGGCGACGATGAGGATTTTCTGCTGCGCGGCGATGGCATCGGCCAGCAAGGTTGCGGCGGTGTCGATGCCTTTCATCTGCTCCGGTGGCAACAGGCTGGCTAGCGAAGTGTCGAGTTCATCGGTACCCGATACGCCGCGGGCTGCGTAGAGGCGCGCCAGCAGCGGATGGATGCCCGCTTGTTCGAGCATCAGCCGCGCGCGTTGGGGTACGGGACGGATGGCGATCATGCTGCCTGCGCCGGGCCGCCCCAAGGAGGCAGCGAGTCATTGACATGGAAGCCACGCAGTGGCTGAACACCCGTCACCCCCCCTTTTCGGGAAGGGGGGCTGGGGGGGCT
>DDXB01000019.1:0-2627 GCA_002347405.1 Rhodocyclaceae bacterium UBA2271
GTAGCGCTCGCCACCGTTTTCAGTGCGGCGGGCAGTTGCTCGACGATGCTCCATTCGATGCGCTCGATGGAAATATCCGGAAACGCGTCGAGTGACTGGCTGAGCTGGATCAACAAGGGGGCGGGGCCGGGCGAGCGCTGCACCACCCCCTCATAGCGATTGACCAGTGCCAGCAGGTTTTCGGTCGTGAGCGGAATCTTCGGCAGCGCGAGCAAAGTCGAGTCGTAGCGCTGTTGGTCGAGCCGTGTCTGTTGTTCGATACGGTCAATGGCGTTATGCGCCTGCAGTATGTCCAGCCCCTGCTTGCCCGCGAACAGCAGGGCTCCGGCCAGTACCAGGCCGCTGGCACTATTGAGGAAAAGTCGTAGCTGCCAGAGACGATAAAACCGCCGCTCGGCGGCGGCCAAAAACTGGCCGGCAGGAGTTTTTCTAACCAGCAAATGGCAAAACAACATTTCCGCGTGCGAATCGTCCAGCGGTGTCCGCAAACCGGCGCGTTTGGCTTCAGCCAACAAGTCAACGAATTCGAATTTCAATTCGGCCGCGTCGTGGCAGTGCTCGCGCATGGTGGCGATTTGGCCGGGGTGCACCAGTACGCGCGTTGGTAAGGGCTGGCCGCGTTCGATGAGGCGCTGGCCGACCAGGTATTGATGCATCTTGGCGGCTTCCAGCAGGGTGGCGCTGGCCGATGCCTCTGGTGTGCTGGTCGTGAGTGAGGTCAGCCGTGAAAAATGGAGCTGGCCATTGACAAAGAAAGTCTGACGCAGGCCACCGCGCGTCAGGGTGACGATCAGTAAACGCGGCGGCACCGCCTTCGGCAGAAAATAAGCGAGCGTCTGCGGCAGCGAATACACACCAGCCAGTGCGACTTTGGCGGCATCAAGGATGGCGAGCCAGGGCTCGAATAGTTGTGGACGGGTCAGTCCCATCAGCAGCAGGCGCTCGTCGCGGCGCCCTTCCTTCAACCGCCCTTGCGAAATGGCCATCGACAGTTGCGTGCCGTAAAAATACTGTGCCAGCTTGCGCTTGATCAGTGCGGTGCGATCCCGGCCGGAACTGCGCGGGATGTTTTCGAGATGGAACCCCTCCTCCGCGACATCGGCCAGCAGCATGAACACGTTGTCGCGATGCAGCGCGATGTAGTCGCCAAAGGCCTCGATGCCGGCGGCGTCGGCAGAGAAAGTTCCCCCGACCAGCAACACCTCGCCCTTGACCAGGAAAGCGGTCAGGTGACTGGCATCGAGGAAGAGAACGTGACGGTCGGGCATCAGCCATGCCTCCGCCGGGCCGCCCCAAGGAGGCTTATTTGCCAACTGAGGCCCCCCTGTGGGCGGCGGCGAGCCGGGTTTGTGACCGGAGGAAATCCCTGTGGGGCGAGCGTGGGGGGCCAGATAATCATCAGAACTTGAGTTTGGTGATGGTGTCGTAAATCGGGCCGAGCACCGAGAGCATGACCCAGCCGAGGATGACACCAACCACGATGGTCATGGCCGGTTCGATCATCGCCTGTACGCGACCGATCGATTCACGCACATCGCGGTTATAGAAATAGCTGACATTGGTGAGCGCGGTGTCGAGCGAGCCGGTATTTTCCCCGACCTTGAGCATGCGGATCACCAGTGGCGGGAACAGGCCGGCGTTCTGGAAGGCGACTGTGACGTTCTGGCCATCGCTGATCATTTCTTCGACGCGCTGCAGGCCTTCCTGGATGACGACGTTGCCGACTATGCCCTGGGTAGCGCGGATCGAGTCGAGAATTGAAATTCCCGACGCATACATCATGGCGAACACGCCGGCGAAGCGCGACAGAATGATCTTGGTGAGGATCTCACCGAGCCACGGGAATGACAGCTTGGCGGCATCGAAGCGGTAGCGGGCGCGCGGATTGGTCTTCACCGCAGTTGCGATGATGCCGGCGATGCCGATGGGCAGGCCGATGGCGATGTACCAGTAATTCACGAAAAAATTCGACGTAGCGATCAGTATCTGGGTGTGCAGCGGCAGTTCCTGCCCCATGTTCTTGATGAAGCCGACCATCTTGGGAACGAGGTAGAGCATCATGAACAGGGTGACCAGAATCACCACCGTGCCCATGAAGGCCGGATACATGACGAGCTTTTTGGTCTGCGCGGCCAGCTCGTCCTGCCATTTGAGGGTTTCACCAAGGTTGTGCAGCACTTCGGTGAGGTTGCCTGATTCCTCGCCAGCTTTGACGAGGCTGATGAATACCCCGTCAAAAACCTGCGGATGTTCGTCCATGGCTTGGGAAAGCGTCTTGCCGCCTTCGACACTCTCGATGAGGCCGGCGAGGACTTCGCGAAAACGGGGATTCTCCAGGCTGTCGCGCAAATCGGTGAGGCTTTCGATGATCGGTACGCCGGCGCGTGAAAGCTGTTCGAGGTGGAAGCAGAAGGTGATCAATTCGCGGCGGTTGATTTTCATGCCACCCCAGCCGCGCTGCTTGATCGGACCGCCATTGATGAAATCCAGCTCCATGCGCTTCAGGCGCATTTCGAGATCGACCGGATTGATTGCATCCATGCGACCGAAAACCAGCCGGCCGCCGGCATCCATGGCCTTGTATGAATACAGAGACATGGCTATGCCTCCGCCGGGCCGCCCCAAGG
>DDXB01000019.1:2701-7365 GCA_002347405.1 Rhodocyclaceae bacterium UBA2271
GGGGGGCAGCGAGCCGGGTTTGTGACCGGAGGAAATCCCTGTGGGACGAGCGTGGGGGGGCATTACATGCGCTCCGTCAGGTCAACGACCCGGGCAACCTCTTCGAGCGAGGTGGCGCCCTCGATGACGCGCCGCAAGCCATCCTCAGCCAGCGGCCGAAATCCCTTGGCGACGGCGACATTGCGGATCTCGCGGCTGGTGGCGCGGCGCACGATCAACTCGTCGATGTCGCCGTCAAGCCGCAGGATTTCCATGATGGCGAGGCGGCCCTTGTAACCTTGGTACTCACACATTTCGCAACCCGAAGGACGATAGAAAATCGGCATCTGGCGAAAGCGCTCGGTGCCGATCATGCGCAGTTCTTCCTTGCCCGCCGGGTAGGGTTTGCGGCAGTGCGGACAAAGTTTGCGTACCAGGCGCTGCGCAATGATGCCGATGATGTTGCCGGACATGATGTCCGGCAGCACGCCGATGTCGAGCAGGCGCGGGATGGCCCCCAGTGCGGAATTGGTGTGCAGGGTGGAGAACACCTGATGGCCGGTCATGGCGGCGCGAAAAGCCATCTCGGCGGTGTCGGCATCGCGAATCTCGCCGACGAGAATGACGTCCGGGTCCTGGCGCATCATCGAGCGGATGCCGTTGGCGAAGTCGAGCTTGGTTGTTTCGGAAACCGAGGTCTGGCGGATCATCGTCATCGGATATTCGACCGGATCCTCCAGGGTCATGATGTTGATGCTCTCGTCGTTGATCTGGCTCAACATAGAGTAGAGCGTGGTGGTCTTGCCGCTGCCGGTGGGACCGGTGACGAGAATGATGCCTTCGGGACGTGCCATCATGCGCCGCAACTGTTCCTGTTGCGCTTCATCCAGGCCGATCTTGTCGAGCGGGACGATGCCCTTTTGCCGGTCGAGAATGCGCAGCACCAGGTTTTCGCCATGGATGGTCGGCTGGGCTGCGCAGCGGAAGTCGACCGCACGTCCGCTGATATTCATCGAGATGCGGCCATCCTGGGGGGCGCGGGTTTCCGCGATGTTCATGCCGCTGATCACCTTGAGGCGGACCGCCATGGCCGCCCAGTAGGATTTGTGCAGGGCGCGAATCTGCCGCAGGATGCCGTCAATGCGGTAGCGGATGCGCAGGAAGCTCGCTTCCGGTTCAAAGTGGATGTCGGAGGCGTCGCGCTTGACGGCGTCGGTCAGCAGTGCGTCGACCAGGCGCACCACCGGCTGGCTGTATTCGTCGGAAGTGACGGAGAGACTGTGAAAGTCGATTTCGCCGGTCTCGATCTCGTTCAGAATGCCGTCGATCGACAATTCGTGGCCGTAGTGCTGGTCGATGCTGCGGGCAATTTCCGATTCGCCGGCCAGCACGGTGTCAACCAGCAGGTCGGAGGAGATCAATGCACGCATCTGATCTATCGCGACCAGATCGTTGGGGTCGGCGATGGCAATGGTCAGCCGCCGCCGTTCCGGGGAATAGTCAAGCGGCAACAGGCGGTGGCGCTTGGCGATGTCGCGAGGCACCAGGCGCAGCGCCAAGGGGTCGACCGTGGCGCGGGCGAGGTCGATGGATTTTTGTCCCAGCGACACGCCGAGGGCATCGCGCAAGGTCGCCTCGGAGACGAAGCCCAGACTCACCAGCAGTTTGCCGACCGGCTGGTTGCACTTCATCTGCTCCAGAAGCGCGATGCGCAACTGATCCTCGCTGATGACGCCCTGCGCGATCAGAACCTGGCCGATGGGCTGACGATTAGTATTGGTGCTCATCTAGGGCTACTTTTTTCCTACCGCTCATTTCTGTGGCGCTAAAGGCAAAAAACCGTAGCCCGTACCCGGGCAAAGGGTCAAGGTTGCTGGCCCGCCTGGAGGATTTTCAGCCGCGCCGCAATCTGGGCGGGATCAAAGCCGACCGGCTGCTGTGTTACAGCACCCAGCGCCTGATTGTAATACTGGATGGCCAGGCGCGATTGGCGCAACTGGTCGAGGCTGACAGCAAGGTTGAACAGGTAATCAGGATTGCGCGGGTCGACAACATGTGCCCTGAAATAGGCCTGTTGAGCGTCAGCCCAGCGCCCCCCCCGGGCGTAAAGATTGCCAAGGGCGAAGTTGAGGAAAGGCGAATCCGGTTGCTCGGCCAGCAGGGTCTTGAGCCGGCTTTCGGTTTGCAGCGGATCGACATGGCCCCTGAGACTGATGAGCCCGGACAGCGCCAGCGCGTCCTTGGGATTGGCTTCAAGCGCGCGCAGGTAATAATCGGCAGCACGGTTCGGTTGCTGCTGCTGCTGGGCAACGGCGGCCAGACCGTATAAGGCATCGGCGTTCCTGGGGTCGGTTTCAAGAACCTTTTGCCACGCGGCCTGGGCCTGATCGATCTCGCCACGGTTGAAAGCCAGAAAAGCCTGCTCCAAAGACGGGTTGAGTTTCTGGGGCGCAGCGCTGACGCGAATCGCATCTGCCGGGCGATTAGAAGTGGGCGCTGTGGCGACGGGCGTTGTTGTTGATTTTGTTATTTCGCGCCGGGACGGTGGCGGCCTATCCTGGTCGCCAGCCTTGCCGGCGGAGGACGCCGTCGTTGTGGAGCGCGCAGAGCTTTCCGGGGTGGTGGTGGCGAATGCAAATTGTCCAGACTCGCCAGCAGCCACTACCGGTGCAGTTGCCATGACGGGTGGGGCCGAATCGGGGGGGCGCATGGAGGTCATGCCACTGGCGGCGGGACCGCCCTGTGGCTGTTGCATTTGCTGCATCTGCCACCAGAAATAGCCACCGATGCCCACGGTGGCAGCCAGCGTGAGCAAGCCGATTGCAACGGCAAAATTGCGGCTGTCTTTGGGCGCGGGATGCTTGGCCGCGAAGAGCGACCGCGCGGTCTCGCGCGATGCATCAATCGCGCTTTGATTGCTTTCCCGCGAAGTGGCCGGCTCTGTTTTCGGTGTTGCGGGCGCCGATCGCGATGGCTGCTTCACCCTGCCTGGAGGAGTGATGAATTGCGCATCGAGGTCCTCGAGCCGGGTCGGCAACTCGGGCAGCCGGGATGAGCCGGCTGTGTTGGCTCCATCGACTGGCTCGGACTTGGCCGGATTGGGAGCGGAGTGGGCGGATAGCGGTTCAAGTGCCAGTTTTGCCGTAGCTTCGGCTTGGCGTGGCGACTGCTCTTGCGCCGCGTTTTCCTGCTTCTGCTGCTCAGCCTTGCGCAGCGCATCCATCAGCAGGCTCACCGCGCTTGCCCCCTGTCGAGTTCAATGTACGGTGGCTGTGGTCCGGGATTGTTGGCGAAGAAATCTTTGTTCGGTAACTGACCGGCGAAGCTGCGATAGTCGCCAGCGACACTCGGATCCCGGATGATCGTGGGTTTAAGGAAGATAACCAATTCGGTTTTGGTGCCAACGTCTTTGCGCTGGGTGAAGAAGTTGCCGATGCCGGGCACTTTCGACAGGAACGGGACGGCGTCCGTGGTGTTGTCGATCCGATCCTCCATCAACCCCCCCATGACAGCGATCTCTCCGTCCGTGAGGCGCAGCATGGATTCCATTTCGCGTGTCTGAATTTCCGGCACGATGTTCTGTATGTCTGACGGAATGCTCGGGTTGGGATCTCTTTTCCCAGGGCCTTTCAGGCTCGAAATGGTGGGACGGACATTGAGCAGGATTGTATCGGTATCGCTGATCTGTGGCGTCACGCTCATTACCAGTCCGACAGAAACTGAATTCGGCGTGGTGGTCACCGTGGTCTGTGTCGGTCCGCTGGCCGTGGTCGTCGTGTCGGCCTTGACGGTGAAATAAACAATGTTCTCCACCACCTTGAGCATGGCGGTCTGGTTGTTGAGCACACTGATTTTCGGGCTGGACAATACCTTGACGTTACCGAAGGTCTCCAGCAATTTCAGAGTGCCTGCAATATTGAGACCGGGGGCAACGTAGTTGAGTAGGAACGACTTGCTGGTATCGGCGCCGCCAGTTGCCGAAAATACAGGGCCGGATGGCGACTGCGTCATGGAGAATCCCGCGCTGCCGGTGCGTAGCCGTTACCAGTTGATGCCTTGCTCGTATTGGTCGGTAAGTCGGACTTCAGCAATGGTCGCTTCGATCATTACTTGCCGCCGCGAGTTTGTGAGCACCTGATCAAGGAACCCCTGGACTTTCTCATGCTGTCGTGCGGTGGCGCGCACGACGATAACGCCGGCCTCCGGATTGACGATGACCGATGCCGCCTCGCGGAAGGTGGTGCGACGGGTGACGGTCGTGCCACTTTGCTGAAAAGCCGCAGGGTTGGGGCTGGCAGCAAGATTTTGCGCGGCGTTGACGCTGCGCGTTCCCGTTGCCTGTTGCTGCGCGCCCGTGCCGGTCGTGGCCTGTTCGTCCTGACGCTCGACAACTGTTTCACTGGACCCCTCGGGAAGTATCTTGTCGGTTTCACGCAGGATGTCCTTGAGATTCTTTTCGAGCGAATCCCAGAAGTTGTTCCTGGCTTTGCTGGTGACGGTGGTTGAAGAGTTATTGCCGCCACCCGTCGTGCCACCGCTGGTCGTCGCGGTTGAACTGGCTGAAGCAATCTGGGTGTTGATCGCCACGGTGCCGGATACTTCACGCGACATATTGACGTAATCGACCCGGTAATTTCTCAAAAAGGGCGAATCTGGCATCACGGCCAGATTGGGCCCGTCAAGCT
>DDXB01000077.1:0-41157 GCA_002347405.1 Rhodocyclaceae bacterium UBA2271
CGGGCCAATCCCTCTCTCCCGACCTCTCTCCCAGAGGGAGAGAGGAGGCAGATAGCTTCCCTCTCCCGCTTGCGGGAGAGGGATTGAGGGAGAGGGCTGCCAAGGCGAGGCGGCATGCGGCGCCAGCCGCAATCCGCGCCATAACAAAAACAACCCTCCCCGTAACAGACGCGCGCAGCGACAACAAGCGACGCGTCGCGCAGTTGCGGCGTAGGCTGATGTCGGCATGGCCGGCGTTAAGCCGCGCAGCGGCGGCCGGAGGCAGAACACAGTCACCTCCCCGCGTGGGGAGGCTGGGAGGGGTGGGCCTGACATGATCCGCGAACTCTTCCGCAAGCTCATCGCTCCCATTGACGGTCCGCTGCTGGGGTTTACCGGACTGCTGTTGCTGGTTGCCCTGATCGCCATGGCCAGCGCCGCACCGGGCCGCATGATGACGCATCTGGTCCACATTGCTGTTGCCTTGACCGTGATGCGCATTGCCGCGCAAATACCGCCACAGCGACTGATGGCGCTGGCGCCGGCGCTGTATGTCTTCGGCGTCTTGTTGCTGGTGGCCGTGGCGCTGTTCGGCGACGTTTCGAAGGGCGCGCGTCGCTGGCTGAATCTTGGCGTCATCCGCATTCAGCCATCGGAATTGATGAAGATCGCGATGCCGCTGATGCTCGCCTGGTATTTTCAAAAGCATGAGGCCATGCTGCGGCTGAAGGACTACTTCGTCGCCACGGTGATCCTGCTGATTCCCGTGGCCCTGATTATCAGGCAGCCCGACCTGGGTACCTCGATTCTGGTCTTTGCCGCCGGCTTCTTCGTCATCTTTCTGGCTGGTTTGCCGTGGAGGGTGATCATCGGCCTGACCGTTTCCGCCGCCGCCGCCGCGCCCTTTGCCTGGACGCTGTTGCACGATTACCAGCGGCAACGCATCCTGATGCTGCTCGACCCCGAAAAAGACCCGCTCGGCAAGGGCTTCCACATCATCCAGTCGACCATCGCCATCGGTTCCGGCGGCATCCTCGGCAAGGGCTGGGGGCAGGGCACCCAGGCGCAGCTCGAGTTCATCCCCGAGCGCCACACCGACTTCATCTTTGCCGTATATGCCGAGGAACTCGGCTTGATCGGTAATTTCGTGCTGCTGGTGCTGTATGCCCTGCTGATCGGCCGCGGCCTGCAGATCGCGGTCAAGGCGGCGAACCTCTTTGCGCGGCTGGTGGCGGGCGCCATCACGCTGATCTTTTTCACCTATGCCTTCGTCAACGTCGGCATGGTGTCGGGCATCCTGCCGGTGGTGGGCGTGCCACTGCCCTTCGTCAGTTACGGTGGCACTGCGCTGGTGACACTGATGCTCGGCGTTGGCATACTCATGTCGATCCAGAAAAATAGAATGTTGGTTCAAAAATGAGTCCGCCCCGCCCATCCTCCCCGCGCGGTCAAGTGACCGTGTTTTGCCTCCGGCTGCTGCGCGGCTTAACGCCGGCCATGGCGGCATCAGCCTACGCCGCAACTGCGCGACGCGTCGCTTGTTGTCGCTGCACTCGTTTATTACGGGGCGCGATGATTTTTGCCGTGGCGCAGTTTGCGCCTGGCGGCGCGTGTCGCCTTGCCTTGGCAGCCCTCTCCCGCAATCCCTCTCCCGCAAGCGGGAGAGAGGGATTGGCCCGGCGGCAAGGCTGTGGCAAGGTTGCGTCTGTCGATACCCCTGGTGGCGTTCATCATGGTCGCTTGCGGCGGTCAGCCGCCGAAGCCGGTCGAGGCACCCGTCAGCGCCGTCCCGCCAGCGCCGACTTTTGAAAAGAAACCGGGTTACACGCTCAAGCGCGGCGGTGGCTTTTATCAGGATGACGGTCCGGCCGACGATATCCCGGTCGATCTCGCCAGTGTGCCGGATGCGGTGCCGCAGGTGGAGCCCCTGCATCGTTTCGCCAATCGCCCCTACTCGGTGCTGGGCCGCGACTACACGCCGTTGCAGACCCGTGCGCCATTCCGCCAGCAGGGCATCGCCAGCTGGTACGGGCGCAAATTCCATGGCCAGAAAACCTCGAGCGGCGAAGTTTATGACATGTTCGGCATGACGGCCGCGCATCCGACACTGCCGATCCCCTCATATGTGCGGGTGACCCGACCGGAAACCGGCAAAACGGTGGTGGTGCGGGTCAATGACCGGGGGCCGTTCCTGCATGGTCGCGTCATCGATCTCTCCTACACCGCCGCCTGGAAGCTCGACCTGATCGGTAATGGCAGCGGTACGGTGATTGTCGAAAAGCTGCTGGCGGGGGCCGCCCCACCCGCAGCACCGGTAGCCCAGCCACGGCAGATCGCCGCGACCGAATCAATCCCCGCGGCAGAAAAGCCCAATGCACCCAATGTGCTGAGAGATATCGAGGAGCGCGGCGAACACTATCTGCAACTGGGCGCCTTCGGCAACCGCGACAATGCCGAATCGCTGCGGGCGCGGCTGGCCCTCACCCTGGGCGAATTGGGCGACCGGCTGCTGATCCGCAGCGCCAGCAATTTGTATCGACTGCAACTGGGCCCTTGGCCTGATATCAGCGAAGCCCGGCGCATTGCCGAGCAACTGCAGTCGAGCTTCGATCTGCCAAGCGTGTTGGTGAGGTAGGCTGTTTTTCCGGCACGTTATAATTCATTCATCCCCCTAGCCTCTTTACGCGACCATTCCCCATGCCTTTTCTGCGCTTCCTGTTAGTCCTGCTGAGCCTGTTCACCCTTCCCGTCCATGCCAGCGAACCGCCCCCGGTGCTGGCGGCCCGTGCCTGGCTGTTGATCGACCATGGCAGCGGCCAGGTGCTCGCCGCGCAGAATCCCGGTCAGAAAGTCGAGCCGGCGTCGCTGACCAAGATCATGACGTCCTATCTCGTGCATGTCGCCCTGCGCGACGGCAAGCTCAAGCGCGATCAGGTCGTGCCGGTATCCACCAAGGCCTGGAAGGCGATCGGTTCGCGCATGTTCATCGAGCCCAACCGGCCGGTGACCGTCGATGAACTGCTGCACGGAGTAGTCATCCAGTCCGGCAACGACGCCAGCATCGCCCTCGCCGAAGCGGTGGCGGGTAGCGAAGAGGCCTTCGCCGGCATGATGAATGCCGAGGCGCGCCGCCTCGGCATGACCAACACCAACTATGTCAATGCCACCGGCCTGCCCGATCCCGCCCACACGACGACGGTGGAAGACCTGGCCCGCCTGACCAGTGCGCTGATCCGCGATTTCCCCGTCGACTATCC
Organism: Rhodocyclaceae bacterium UBA2271; assembly: GCA_002347405.1. Lineage (GTDB taxonomy): Bacteria > Pseudomonadota > Gammaproteobacteria > Burkholderiales > Rhodocyclaceae > Sulfuricystis. The sequence continues at coordinate 3,237 of DDXB01000077.1, forward strand.
GCTCAATGCGGTCAAGGATTACACCTACAACAAGATCAAGCAGCCTAACCGCAATCGCCTGTTGTGGCTGGACAAGGCGATTGACGGCGTGAAGACGGGGCATACCGAATCGGCAGGCTATTGCCTGATTGCCTCGCGCAACGACGGCGTGCGGCGCCTGACGGCCGTGGTGGTCGGCACCGCCTCTGACCAGGCGCGGGTGCAGGAGACGCTGGCGCTGCTGCATTACGGCTATCGTGCCTTCGAAGCCGTCAAGCTCTACGACAAGGGGCAGGCGCTTTCCCAACTCAAGGTGTACAAGAGCACGCGTGCCACGGTCGGGGCCGGTTTCACCGAAGATTTTGTGATTTCCCTGCCGCCGGGTGCATCCACCAGTGGTCGTCTCAAGCTGGAAGTCACCAGCCGCCAGCCGCTCATCGCGCCGGTGCGCCCGGGCGAAAACGTCGCCAAGCTGAATTTGTTGCTGGACGGCAAGCCGCATGGGGAATTTCCGCTGGTGGCGCTCACCGATGCGCCGGTGGCCGGCCCGCTGGGCCGCGCCTGGGATTCGATCAAGCTTTGGTTGCAATGAAGCAATAAGCATCGCACCACGGAGGACACGGAGAGCACGGAGAAGAAACACGTCGTTAGAGAAGAAGCGTGCGTCACCCAGCGCTTTTCTTTCTCTTGCCTTCTCTCCGTGATCTCCGTGTCCTCTGTGGTTCGAAATGAGGCCTTTGAAATGAACCTGGCTTACCTTAACGGCGAATTCCTGCCCCTGGCCGAGGCCCGCGTGTCACCGATGGATCGCGGTTTTCTGTTCGGCGACGGCATCTATGAAGTCATTCCCGTCTATTCGCGCCGGCCGTTCCGGCTTGACGAACACCTGGCGCGCCTGCAAAGAAGCCTCGACGCGATCCGCCTGATCAATCCGCTGACGCCGGATGCCTGGCGCGCGCTGGTCGGACGCCTGATCGCCGCGGCGGAATGGGCCGACCAGTCGGTGTATCTGCAGGTCACGCGCGGGCCGATGGAAGTGCGCAACCACGCCTTTCCCGCCACCGTCACGCCGACGGTGTTCGGTCTGGTCGAAGCGCTGGTCACGCCAGCGGCAGAACTCTGCGAAAAAGGCGTCGCCGCCGTTTCGGCCCCCGACATCCGCTGGCTGCGCTGCAACATCAAGTCCACTTCGCTGCTGGCCAACTGCCTGCTGCGGCAGATTGCCGTTGATGCCGGCTGCACAGAAACGCTGCTGCTCCGCGACGGCATCCTTTCCGAGGGTTCCGCCTCCAACATTTTCGTCGTCAGGAATGGCGTGCTGCTGGCCCCGCAGAAAAACCATCTGATGCTCGCCGGCATCACCTACGACGTCGTGCTGGAACTCGCTGCTGTCCATGGCCTGCCGACCGAGGTGCGCGACATCACCGATGCCGAAGTGCGCGCGGCGGACGAACTCTGGCTGACCTCGTCCACCAAGGAAGTGCTGGCCATCGTCGAACTGGATGGCCAGAAAGTCGGCGCTGGCGGGACGGCGGGTAAACCCGGCCCGCTATTCGCCAGCATGTACGGCTGGTATCAGGACTTCAAGCGCCATGTGATGAGATGCGGGTGAGGCGTGGCAGCTGAAGCGGAAACCCTGCTCGAATTCCCCTGCGACTTTCCCATCAAGGTCATGGGTGCGACGCGGGACGGCTTCGCCCAGGCCATGGTCGAGATCGTGCTTCGCCATGCCCCCGACTTCGACGCGGCAGCCGTCGAGATGCGTCCCTCGAAAGCCGGTAATTACCTGTCGCTCACCTGCACCATCCGCGCCACCTCGAAGCCGCAACTCGACGCCCTCTACCGCGAGCTGACCGCGCACCCGTGGGTCAAGATCGCCCTCTGATCGTCAAGCAGCTCGGCCAGGTCGACTACGAGCCGACCTGGCGCGCGATGCAGGACTTCACCTCCCGGCGCGAGCCGGATACCCCCGATGAACTCTGGCTCTGCGAACATCCGCCGGTATTCACCCAAGGGCTCGCCGGCAAGCCGGAGCATCTGCTCGCCGACATCGGCATTCCCGTCGTCAAGATCGACCGCGGCGGCCAGGTCACCTATCACGGTCCCGGCCAGCTCGTCTGCTACCTGCTGCTGGACCTGAAGCGGCGCGGCCTCACCATCAAGGGTCTGGTCAATCGCATGGAGCAGGCTGTCATCGACCTGCTGGCCGAGTTTGGTGTGAGCGCCGAGCGATTGAGCGGCGCGCCGGGCGTCTATGTCGCCGGCGCGAAGATCGCCGCGCTCGGATTAAAGGTGAAAAACGGCTGCTGCTACCACGGCCTGGCGCTAAATGTCGCCATGGACCTCGCCCCGTTTGCCGCCATCAACCCCTGTGGCTACCCAGGCATGGCGGTCACGCAAATCTCCGCATTCACCCCTGCTGCAGACAAGGAAACAGTTGGCGCTAAACTGGTCGACCAACTGAGAGTGAAACTATGAGCGAAAAACAGAAGGGTGCGGCCAAGACGGCACGCATTCCGATCAAGATCGTGCCTGCCACAGCGCTGAAAAAACCCGACTGGATCCGCGTCAGGGCCGGCAACTCGGCCGCGCGCTTCGGCGAGGTCAAGGCCATCCTGCGCGACCACGGCCTGCACACCGTCTGCGAGGAAGCCACCTGTCCCAACATCGGCGAATGCTTCGGCAAGGGCACGGCCACCTTCATGATCCTCGGCGACCTGTGCACGCGACGCTGCCCGTTCTGCGACGTCGGTCACGGCGTGCCGCTGCCGCCCGATCCGGCTGAGCCGGAAAAATTGGCCCGGACCATCGCCGCGATGAAACTGAAATACGTGGTGATCACCAGCGTCGACCGCGACGACCTGCGCGACGGTGGCGCGCAGCACTTTGCCGACTGCATCCGGGCGATACGGGCATTGTCACCAGCCACCGTCATCGAAATCCTGGTGCCGGATTTTCGCGGCCGGCTCGACGTGGCGCTCGACATCCTCGCCGCCACGCCGCCCGATGTGATGAACCACAACCTCGAAACCGTGCCGCGCCTCTACAAACAGGCGCGTCCCGGTGCCGACTATGCGCACTCGCTGAAGTTGCTGCAGGACTTCAAGGCGCGCCAGCCGAGCCTGCCCACCAAGTCCGGTCTGATGGTCGGCCTCGGCGAAACCGACGACGAAATCCTTGCCGTGATGCGCGACCTGCGTGGGCACGAGGTCGAGATGCTCACCATCGGCCAGTATCTCGCGCCCTCAGGCCACCACCTGCCGGTGACGCGCTATGTGCATCCGGACGTCTTCACGATGTACGGGCGCGCAGCCACTGCCATGGGCTTCTCCCACGCCGCCTGCGCACCGCTGGTCAGGTCAAGCTATCACGCCGACCAGCAGGCGCACGGCGCAGGGGTGGTGTAAGGCCTGCAGGGAAAGTCGGCGCTGGCGGGACGGCGTGCCCCGTAGCGGGTATCCAATGCCCTGCAACGGGTACCGGGTAGCCATCCTCCTTGTTGCCTCTTCGGTTGCCAGTCAGGAAGAACAGCCGGTAGGTGGCGAGCGAGACATACCAGCAGATCAGGGCGGTCCATATCTGGTGGGAAAACAGGTGCATGCCGCGTGCCACCTGAACATAGGTCAGCAACAGTCCGAACAGCATGACGAACCAGAACATGCCCGTGGCGAGTCGCCGGCGGCGCAGATGGCGGGCGGCAAAGTAGAGCGGAAACAATGAAAAGGCCGAAGCGGCATGGCCGCCCGGCGAACAACGCCCCAGCCCGATGTCGGCGGGGACGGGGTCGAACGGGCCGATGTAGGGCCGGTTGCCGCCAAACTGGATCAGACTGAATGGGCAGGCCTGATATGAGGCATTTTTGAAGGTCGATACCACGCTGGCCGACAGCAGGGAGGCCGCCACAACAAACAGCAGGAGCCGGCGATAGGGTTTGAGTCGCGCCACCACGAGGCTGGCTATGAATGCCAGTCCCATCAGGATGACGATGCGCCGCACGCCTTGCTTGACGTCGGCATGGAGGAGCTTTTCGTGCCACCAGTCGTGTTCGAGCGGAAAACGGCCGCTGGCGGGATCAAAGAAGTATGCGCTGAGGCCGATATCGAAACCCTGGTAAAGAAATAACGCCAGCAGCAAAGCCGCGAGCATTGCCGGCAGGACGATGTCTTGCCGCGTAACTGCGGCAGTGAAGTCAGAACCGTCGGGAGATTGCCGCGCCACTGTCATTGCGTCGCCCGGTGGTGGGAACTGATCAGATCGCCCTGCTTGAAGTTTTTGGCGGCCGTCTGGTAATAGGCAATGGCTTCTTCGACCAGGCGCGGATCGGGCTCCGTCCGGCTGGACTCGAGTGTGTCAGGCGCGATGCGATAGGCTTCGACGCGGCGCTTGGGCATCAGCACGGTCAGCATGTCGTTCTTGTAGTAGCCGAGGGCCTGATAGTTGCTGATGAAGGCGCGGCTTGAGCGTTCCGGCACGGGTGCGAGCAGGGAGGTGCCAAAAAACTCCTCCTTGCCGGGGAGACCGAGCGCATGCAGCAGGGTCGGCGCAACATCGATCTGGCTGGCCATCGTCTGACTCGTGCCGGGGCGCAACAGGTCCGGCGCATAAAAAATCAGTGGAATGTGATATTTGGCGACCGGCAACTGGGTTTTGCCGGCGACCGATGCGCAGTGGTCGGCGGTAATGACGAACAGGGTGTCCTTGAACCACGGCTTGCTGCGCGCCTCCTCGATGAAGCGGCCTATCGCATGGTCGCTGTACTTTACCGCGCCGTTCCTGCCGCCGGGCGAGGGGATGTCGATGCGCCCGTCCGGATAGGTGAATGGGCGATGGTTCGAGGTTGTCATGATATGGGCGAAGAACGGCTTGCCGTCGTTGCCGAGCTTGTCGAATTCGCGCGAAGCGTTGGCGAACAGGGATTCGTCGGCCACGCCCCAGATGTTTTCGAAGGCAATGGACTCGGCCGGAAAGTCGGTGCGATCAATCACCCGGTAGTCGTTGGCGGCGAAATAGGCATTCATGTTGTCGAAATAACCATAGCCGCCATACACAAACAGGGGGGCGATGCCCTGTTGTTCGAAGTGCTCGCCCAGCGAGTTCAGGTGTTCGTTGTTTGGCCGGCGCACGACCGACTGCCCGGGCAGCGGCGGTACGCCGATCGACAAGGCCTCGAGGCCGCGTACGGTGCGCGTGCCCGTGGCGAAGATCCGCTCGAAACGAAATCCTTGCCCCGCCAGCCGGTCGAGATTGGGCGTCAGGCCGCGCGTGTCGCCATGCACGCCGAGATACTCGGCCGACAGGCTTTCCACCGAGATCAGGATGACGTTTTTCGGTTTGCGGATGAACGGCGCCGGGAGGGTGGAATGCTGACCGGTGAGCGGGTTTTTTGCCGTAGCGGGAGGTGGGGCGCCATGGTTACCGTGGTTGCGCAATTCGGCGAGGATCGCGTCAGCGCGTTCTACGGGCAGGGTGCTGTAAAAGCGGGCGTAGTCGAGTTCATTGCGCCGCATCGCGGCAGCCAGGCTGAATAGCCCGTTGCCGGACAATTCGTCCGCGAAGACGTTGCCGGTTGCGCTCATCTGATCAACGCTCGCCAGGCGCAGGCTGGCCAGCGGCAGAATCAGGACGAGTGCCGCACCGATGGCGCGCCACCGCCAGGTGCGCGGCCCGTCTTGCCAGACGAAGTATTTTGTCGCGAGCCAGGTCAGCAGTGTCGCCAGCGCGGCGATGAGGGCCAGCAAGGCGCCGACCGGATACGATTCGCGGATGTTGCCGATCACTTCTTGTGTGTAGATCAGGTAATCGACGGCGATGAAATTGAAGCGGCTGCTGAACTCCCGCCAGAAGGTGATTTCCGCCAGGGCGCCAAACAACAGCAGCGCCAGGGAAAGCCAGAGCACGCCCCAGCGCAAAGCATTGACGGTGCGGCGACTGCGGAAGCGATTGGGCAGCGCCACGGCGATCAACAGGAACGGCGGCAGCAGGAAGCCGAGTGTCGCGATGTCGAACCACAGCCCTCGCTCCAGGGCGGACAAGCCGCTGTGCAGGTCGATGTCGCCGGTATCGAGGTGGGCCAGCAGGACCAGCCGCAAGCAGAACCAGATGGCAAGCGCCGCCGCTGCCAACAGGACCGGCAGACTGATTTCTCGGCGCCGCCGGGCGCTGGCGGATTTGGCTGTGCGTATCGCGGTTCCGCCTTCAAACAGGGCGACCGTGGTCGGACAGGTCTCTGCGGAGGCGTTTACCGACATGCCGTGTCCGCCGCCTTGCGCAGCACATAAACACGCCACATGGCGTAACGGGGAATGAAGTCGGCGTGGCTGACGATGTCGAAACCGGCAGAGCGGAATTCCTGTTCGACCTGGTGCGCGGGCAAGACAAAGCGATTCTGTTCGCCGTGCCTTCCGCGTCGGTTGCGCCCGTTTTCAAGTTGCTGACGCCGCCACGCCTTGTAATTGCCGTCCACCCAGAGCGACAGGATGACCGTGTCCCGGGTCACGCGATGAAATTCGTTGAGGATGGTCGCGCGGTGTTCGGCGGCACCGATGTGGTGCAGGAGTCGCATGCAAAAAATGGAATCGACCGCGCCATCGGGGAGTCCGATCTCGAAAGCCGAGGTTTGCAGCGTGCGGATGCGTTCGAGGAGTGCCGCAGGCTGGTTTGTCCGCGCCGTCGCCAGCATGCTGGCGGAATTGTCGGCGGCAATGATAAGGCGATTCGGCTGTTCGGCGAGGACGGGCCAGAAGCGCCCGGCGCCACAGGGCAGGTCGAGCACCAGGGTCGGTTCGCCGGCGAGCGCCAGGGCCTTGCGGGCGAGCTGTACGTCGCGCCAGTGCGAAAGGCGGCGTGCCAGGCCGTCGCGATGCTTGTGCAGGTAGGCTTCAGCGTGCTGCCGGTCATACTTTTCGGCGAAGGGAAGTTGTATGGTTTGCGGGGAGGATTTCGACATGAGGGCACCCATTGAGAAGGAATGCCATGCACTTTATGCACCCCGACGTGATCACCCTGTCAATCCAGCGTGAAAAAAACGTCAAGAAGCGGAAAAATCCACCCGAAATTCGCAGCCACCACCCGCGTGCTCGTCGAGACGGATCTGCCATCCTTGCTGCAGGCATATCCGTTGCACCAGCGACAGGCCAAGTCCGAGGCCGTCGCCGCGACTGCTGTCGCCCCTGACAAAGGGCTGGAAAACAGTTTCGCGCCGAGACAGGGGAATGCCGGCGCCGGAATCGCAAACGCTGAAACCGCCGGAACGCAGGACCAACTGGACGAATCCCCGGTCGGTGTAGTGCAGCGCATTGCGCAACAGGTTGGATACCACGGCGCGCAACTGTGGCGCCGGATAGCGGTCGGCGTCTTCCGCTTCCCGGGTCAATTTCAACTCAAGTCCGCGTGAGGCCGCCTCGTCGCGCCAGTGGGCCTGTTGTTCGCCGGCGACCTGGCCGAGGGTGACCTGATCCGTGCTGCCGCCTTTGTCCCGTGGCGCCCGCGCCAGTTGCAGAAATACCTCGACCAGCTCGCGCATTTCCTCGCAGGAGGCGCGCATGCGTACGATCCGGCCGTGCTGTTGCGGATCGGAAACACCCTGCGCCAGCAGGAGATCGCAGGTGCTGGCGATGACCATCAGGGGCGTGCGCAATTCGTGACTGACGTCACTGGCGAACAGCCGCTCGCGCTCCAGTGCCTGCCGCAACTTGCCCAGGGTTTCATCGAAGGCCACGGCCAGTTGCCCGACCTCGTCCCGGGCGTAATCCGCTGCCAGTAGCGGAGCCAGCGGCAACAGTTGTTCCCGGTGGCGTACCTGGCCGGCCAGGCGAATCACCGGCGCGATGACGCGCCGGGCCAGCAGGGTGCCGATCAGCCAGGCAATCAGGATGCTCAGGGTGAACGCGGACAATACAATGAGCTGAAGAATATCTTCGCGGTATTCGAATTCATCTAGATTCTGTACCAGGACATAGCGTTTGCCGGCGACGTCGCGCACCAGGACATGCAGCTCCTTCCCCTCCGGATGGACCTCATGGAATCCTGCCCCGAGTTTGCTCAGCCAGGCGGGAAGCGTCTCTGGCCGATCAACAGCGCCGACAAATAATTCCATGTCCCTGTCGACCTGTAGTGGCTGGCCGGCATCGGTTGCGACGATGATGCTGTCGAGATCGCGCGTCAGCGCTGCCTCAGCGAAATAATCCTCGGCGTAACTGACGGCCTCGATCACCATCAGCGAGAACAGGCCGGCCACGACCACCGTCATCAGCACGTAGGCCGTGACGATGCGCCGGGCGAGATTTTGCTGTTTAGCCGCCATCCGGCAACTCCGCCAGGCGGTAGCCGACACCGTGAATGGTATGCAGCAGGGCTTGCGGGTAGGGTTTGTCAATCTGCTGGCGCAGGCCGTGAATGTGGCTGCGCAGGCTGTCGCTGTCCGGTGGGGTATCGCCCCACAGGGCTTCCTCAAGCGTTTCCCGTTGCACGATGGCGGGGCTTTTCTGCATCAGGATGGCGAGCAGCTTGAGTCCGATCGGGCCGATCTTGATGTTGCGTCCGCCCCGACCGACTTCGAGCGTATCCAGGTCGTAGCTCAGGTCGGCGACCTTGAGCAGCCTGCGGCCGCCCCCGCGGCTGCGCTTGAGCACCGCCGCGATACGCGCTGCCAGTTCCGGCAAGGCAAACGGCTTGGTGAGGTAGTCGTCCGCGCCGGCGCGAAAGCCGTGCAGGCGGTCATCCAGCGCATCGCGCGCAGTCAGCATGATGATCGGAGTTTCGCGCCGCTCGCTTTCGCGCAAGCGCTGGCAGAGCGTATAGCCATCCATCCCCGGCAGCATGATGTCGAGGACGATCAGATCGTAAGGATGGGTCGCCGCCAGATGCAGCCCGGTCAGGCCGTCCTGTGCGCAATCGACTTCGTAACCCTTGAGGGCGAGGTAGTCGGCCAGGTTGGCCAGAATGTCGCGGTTGTCTTCCACCACCAGCAGGCGCATGGGCTTTATATGCTCCGGTCAAGTTCGATGTCAGTCAGAAGGTCGGCGCTGGCGGGATGAAATGCCCCGAAGTGGGTACGGCGCCGGAAAAATCAGCCAAAGAGTACCAGCAGCCAGACCGCCGGGATATTGACCAATGCCACAAAGACTGCCGCGCTGCCGATGTCCTTGGCGCGCTTGGCCAGCAGGTGGTGTTCGAGCGAGACGCGGTCGACCACGGCCTCGATGGCCGAGTTGAGCAGTTCGACCATCAGCAGCAGCAGCACGCTGCCAATCATCAATGCCTTGCCGATGCCGCTGGCGGGCAGGTTCAGCGCGAGCGGAACCAGGACCAGCGCAAGCCAGACCTCCTGGCGAAAGGCATCTTCATGGCGATAGGCCGCAGTGAGACCGGCGAATGAATAGCGTAAGGCGTTGACCAGGCGGGTCAGGCCGGTTTTGCCCTTGAAGGGACTTGCGCTGTCGTTGCTGTCCTGATTTATCTGCATGGACGAAAGATAGCAGTTCTGCTCGAAATGGCGAGTACCGGCAAGGTGGACGGGAGGGGAGGAAATACCCACGCCCCGTTCGACCAGACTCATGGTTTCACCCATTTGATCTCTTTCGCTGTCATTGGACCAATCAGTGTCTGTGACAGGCTACGGGGTGTCTCGGCCTGTGCTGCCGTGAGCGGGATGCGTCCGCCCATGATTTCGGCGTATTCCTGCGGGTAGCGCGGATTTTGTTCCGGGTCGGCGTAGCCGTCCGGAAAACGCGGCAGGTTGGTGGCCGGATCGTATTTGTCGGTGGCGCCCAGCGTATGCAGCAGTTCGTGGGCGATGATCGTGTGGTTCGATCCGGCCATGGCCGGGCTGGCGAATGCGTTGATCACGCCGACCAGGCCGCGTTCCAGGCCGACCGAATGTGCGATGCGCGGATTGACTTCCGGGTCGTGATACAGCACGAACAGGCGCACGGCGGGCTGCGGGCCGTCGATGCGGTCATTGCGCCATGCCCACCAGCGCATCTGCAGGCTCCAGGATATCGACTGGAACAGGTTGGCGTCGCGCGGGGCCGCGGGCGGCCTGGCGGCGATGGGTGGCGCCACCGCAATCGAAACCGGGCGCCACACGGTCACACCAAAGCGCCGGGCCTCCTCCTCGAAAAATGAGTCGATGGCCCGAAACGAATCCGCATTCAGCGCACCGACGTAGCTTTGCGTATTGGCGGAAGCGTCGCCGGCGATCGGATAAATTCCGACATACAGCGTGCTTTGCCAGGCCGTGGCACGGGAGCGGGCGAGCCAGGTTTCTTGGGCGACGGTCGCCAGAACCAGCAGCAGGATGACGATGCGAATTGCCTTGGCCATTGGAGAAATCACAAAAAGCGATTAAGGTGCTTGCAGAAGACGCACTGCAGTGTGTCGTTTTTTCGAGGCGCCCAAAATGATTCCGTGTCCGGCCCTCAACTCTTCGTGGAGGTTAAACTACCCTTATGAAAACACATGCTTTTTATCGTGCCATGCTCGGCCTGCTGGCTGGCCTGTGGTTTGTTACTGGCGTCCAGGCGCTTTCGCTCGCGGATCTTTCGAGTCAGGATGCCGGTGCCGGCTTGAAGGAGGCGCTGACGCAAGGTGCCGGCAAGGCAGTTTCGCTGCTGGGCCGTACCGATGGCTTTCTCGGCAACCCGAAGGTCAAGATTCCCCTGCCCGACAGCATCCAGCAGGTCGAGGGTGTGTTGCGGATGTTCGGCATGGGCAAGCAGGCCGATGATCTGATAACGTCAATGAACCGCGCCGCCGAGGCAGCCGTGCCGCAAGCCAGGGCCATGCTGGTGAATGCGGTGAAACAGATGAGCGTCGAGGATGCCAAGGCCATTCTGTCGGGTGGCAACGATGCGGGAACGCAGTATTTTCGCAGCAAGACGGCGGAACCACTGACCCGGCAGTTCCTGCCGATCGTCAAGCAGGCGATGGCCAAGGTCAAGCTGGCGGAGAAATATGAAAAATTCGCCAGCAAGGGCGCCAAGTACGGACTGGTCAAGGAGGAAGACACCCATCTGGAAAACTACGTCACCGCAAAAGCGCTGGATGGCCTGTATCTGATGATTGCCGAAGAGGAAAAGGCGATTCGCACCAACCCGCTGGGTGCCGCCGGAAATCTGGCGAAAAAGGTGTTTGGCGCGCTGCAGTAATTCCATAGTGCAAGGTTTGAATTCTCCCCAGCGGGAGGCGGTACGCTATCTGGATGGGCCGTTGCTGGTCCTGGCCGGTGCCGGCAGCGGCAAGACGCGCGTCATCACGCAGAAAATCGCCTATCTGATCGGCGAATGCGGCATGGCGCCGCAGCATGTCACTGCCATCACCTTCACCAACAAGGCGGCGAAGGAGATGCGCGCGCGCGCGGGCAAACTGGTCGGCGACCGTGCCGAAGGGCTGACCATCAGCACCTTTCACGCGCTGGGGGCGAAAATGCTGCGCCAGGAGGCGCGCCACATCGGCCTCAAGCCGGGTTTTTCGATTCTCGATGCCAGCGACACCACCGCGCTGTTTCAGGATCTGTTGAAGGGCGCCGACAAAGCCCGGGTCCGGCTGATCCAGCAGCGCATTTCGCTGTGGAAAAACGCCCTGCTCGGCCCCGCCGAGGCGCTCGCGCAGGCCGCGGACGATCTGGATGTCGGTGCGGCACAGGTCTATCAGGAATATGACCGCACCCTGAGAGCCTATCAGGCAGTCGATTTCGACGACCTGATCCGCCTGCCGGTCAATCTGCTGGAGGCGGACGAAGCGGCCGCCCAGCGCTGGCGCAGTCGCATCTGGCATCTGCTGGTCGACGAATACCAGGACACCAACCGTTGCCAGAACCGGCTGATGCGTTTGTTGACCGGGCCGCGCGCGGCGTTCACGGCGGTCGGTGACGACGACCAGTCGATCTATGCCTGGCGCGGCGCCGACATCGAAAACCTGCGCCTGCTGAAGGACGAGTTTCCGACGCTCAAGGTCATCAAGCTCGAACAGAACTACCGGTCGACGACGCGCATCCTCAAGGCCGCCAACAATGTGATCCGCCACAATCCCAAGCTGTTCGACAAGCAGTTGTGGTCGGACAAGGGGCATGGCGACGTGATCCGTGTCATGGCCTGCCGCGACGGCGAACACGAAGCCGAGTGGGTGGTCACGCGGCTGCTGGCGCACAAATTCGAGACGCGCGGGCGCTGGAGCGATTATGCGATTCTCTATCGCGGCAACCATCAGGCGCGGCTGTTCGAGCAGCAGTTGCGCGCCCACCAGGCGCCCTACGTTCTTTCAGGCGGGCAGTCGTTCTTCGATCGCACCGAGATCAAGGATGTCACCAGCTATCTGCGCCTCCTGGCGAACGGCAACGACGATCCGGCCTTCATCCGTGCCGCCACCACGCCGAAGCGCGGCATCGGCGGCACCACGCTCGAAGCGCTGGGCCACGCTGCCGGCCGCCGCCATCTCAGCCTGTTCGCCGCCATCTTCGCGGCCGGCGTCGAACTGGAAATCAAGGCGCCCCAACTGGCCGCCTTGCGCGAGTTCGGCAGTTTCATCAAACGCATCGAGTCACGCGCCACCCGCGAACCTGCCGGTACCGTGCTGGAAGACCTGCTGCGTGCCATCGGCTACGAGGCCTCGCTGTTCGAGGCGCTGGAGGTGAAGGAAGCCGAAACGCGCTGGAGCAATGTGCGCGACTTCGTCGGCTGGCTGTCCGCCAAGGCGGCGGAGGAAAACAAGAACCTGCTGGAACTGGCGCAAACCATCGCGCTGATCACCATGCTCGACAAGCAGGACGAAAACCACGATGCCGTGCAACTCGCCACCCTGCACGCCGCCAAGGGGCTGGAATTCCGCCACGTCCATCTGGTCGGCGTCGAGGAAGGCAATCTGCCGCACCGCGAGGCTGTCGACAGCGGCAACATCGAGGAAGAGCGGCGGCTGATGTATGTCGGCATCACGCGTGCGCAGATGAGCCTGAACATCAGCTGGTGCGCAAAACGCAAACAGGGCCGCGAGTACTTTGAACGCACCCTGTCGCGCTTCATCGACGAAATGGACGGTGGCGGCAGCGACGATATCAAGCGCGAAGGGCAGGGCGCCGTCCCGCCAGCGCCGACTTTCGACAAGGCCGCCGGCAATGCCCGGCTGGCCAACTTCAAGGCGCTGTTGAAGAAGTGACTGCGGCAACCGCCCGGACGCGCGCTTCATGCACGCGCGCCGGAATCTGCGCCGGATCGGCACAGTTGCGGGCTAGCGCACCGGCATCCACGCCGCGTACTGCCGCCAGCGCCTGCCGCCACTGGTCTGCGGCAGCGTAGTCGCGTTCGGTGAAGCCGAGCCGGCCGCGATAGTCGGCTGCGCAGGCGCCCAGCACTTCCTCGAAGCGTGCCGGGCGGCGCAGGGCATCGCAGCGTTCGAGAATCTTCACCTGCGTTTCGGGCCGCAGTTCGGCGACCCGGTACATGTCGCCGTGATAGCGGGCGACCAGGCGCGCTACGTCGCGGCAGTCGGTTGGCACGCGCAGGCGGTCACACAGGGGTTCGAGCAGTGTCACGCTGCGGAGCTCGTGGCCGGCGTGGCGCGGCAGGACGTCGGCGGGCGTCGTGCCTTTGCCGAGATCGTGGGTAAGCGCGGCAAAGCGCGCCGGCAGCGACAGGTCGAGCCGCGCCGCCATGTCGATTACCATCATGACATGCACGCCGGTATCGATTTCCGGATGGTAATCGGCGCGCTGCGGCACGCCCCACAGACAATCCAGTTCGGGCAGCAGCCGTTGCAGCGCACCGCAGGCGCGCAGGATTTCGAACATGCGCGACGGCTGCGCCTCCATCAATCCATTCGCCAGTTCCTGCCAGACGCGCTCGGCGACCAGCGCATCCACCTCGCCGTTGGCCACCATCTCTTGCATCAGCGCCAATGTTTCGGGCGCCAGCGAAAAATCGTTGAAGCGTGCCGCGAAACGCGCCACGCGCAGAATGCGCACCGGGTCTTCGGCAAAGGCCGGTGAAACGTGGCGCAGCACCCGCGCCGCCAGGTCGTGCTGGCCGCCATGGGGGTCGATCAGCGCGCCGTCCGTTGCGCGGGCAATGGCGTTGATCGTCAAATCGCGGCGAGCGAGATCGTCTTCAAGCGTAACCGTGGGGTCAGCGTGAAAGACGAAACCGGCATAGCCCGGCGCAGTCTTGCGCTCGGTGCGGGCGAGCGCATATTCCTCATGGGTCTCGGGGTGGAGACACACCGGGAAGTCCCGGCCCACTGGCTTGAAACCGGCTTCCAGCATCTCTTCCGGAGTGGCGCCGACAACCACCCAGTCGCGATCCTTGACGGGCAGGCCGAGCAATTCGTCGCGAATGGCGCCACCGACGCAGTAGATTTGCATGGTGGCCATGCCAGAGTGGATCAGGGTCGGAACAGCGCGTCGATTTTCGCCGCGCTGTCAAAGTCACGCGCCGAAAGACCCCCGGCATCGTGGCTGGTCAGGGCCACCGTGCAGCGGTTGTAGCCGACTTCGAGATCCGGATGGTGGTCGCTGCGGTGCGCGACCCAGGCCACTGCATTCACGAAGGCCATGGTCTCGTGATAGTTGGCGAAACTGTAAACCTTGACGATGCGGGCGGCATCGCGCGACCAGCCGTTGAGCATGGCGAGGCGGCTGGCGATTTCGGTGTCATTCAAGGCGGCGGTCTTTGGCATGATGGTGTTAAAGATAACAGAAGGTAAACCGGTCGGCATCGAATACGACCGCCAGATGGGCACCGCGATTCAGCGCGTAATCCCATGATCCCTTGGTGGCGCAGCCTTCATGGCACTCGCTGACGCCGTTCGGCGATTCTAAATCGCGCTCGCGGTCGTACCAGCTCAGCAACATGGTGTCATCGCCCAGGCGTTGCCGGGCGATGACGTTGGCCAGCTCGAGCGCGGCATTGAAATCGAGGCCGAGTTCGGCGGTGCCGAGGTGAAGGGTTTTCATCGCGCCTCCGCCGGGCCGCCCCAAGGAGGCGCAGCCAAAACATGGAGCGGGCAAGGCCCGCGAACACCCGTCACTCCCTTCCATGGGAAGGGGGTTGGGGGGAAGGGGGGCTTGATCATGCGGCAAGATAGCCCGGTGCTACCGCTTCCAGCGGCGTGGCGGTGAGGCCGAAGGGCAGGGTGCAGCCGGCCGGACAAGTGCTGGGGATGGACATCGAGCGCACGTTGTCACGCGTCATCGGACCGCCCGGCACGAACTCCATCGCCCACGCCTGCAGGTAGGACAGGCTCGGCGGCAGGCCGAGAATGGGGCGCGGGTGGCCGCTCACTTTGCCGGTATAGGCTACCAATTCCTGCAAGGTATAAATTTGCGGGCCGCACAGGGGGTAAGTCTGGCCGTGGCTGGCTGAGTTTTCCAAGCTGGCGACGATTGCCGAAACCACGTCTTCGATCCAGACCGGTTGAAAGCGGGCCTCCGGGCAGGCCAGCGGCACGATCGGGGCGATCTTCAGCAGATCGGCGAACAGGGTGAGGAAGGCATCGCCGCGCCCGAAAATCACCGAGGGCTGGAAGATCGTCGCCATCGGGAACACTGTTTTCAGGGCAACCTCCCCTTCCGCCTTGGACCGCAGATAGTTGGAAGGGGCGTTGGTGGCTGCCGCCAATGCCGAAACATGCAGCAAGCGCGGCACACCGGCAGAAACGGCGGCACGCGCGATCTTCCCGGGCAATTCGACATGGGTGCGCTGAAAATTGCCCTTGAGGATGCCGACCAGACTGATCACCGCATCCTGTCCGGCCATCAGGCGTGCCAACGTTGCTTCGTCATGCACATCGGCTTCGACAACGTTGGCTGTCGGCAGCATGGTCAGGTGCTTGGCGCGGTCGCGGCGGCGCGTCGGCAGGGTAAGGAAAAAGTCGGCGCTGGCGAGACGGCGTGCCAGAGCGCTGCCTAAAAAGCCGGTGCCACCAATCAACAGGATATTTTTCATGAGAACCTCGTTTCACACCACGGAGAGCACGGAGGACACGGAGAAAAAGCAAGGCGTTGGAGTCGCGGCGACTTTTCCCGACGCCTTAAAACATACGCATTATTTTCGCGTCCTCCGTGCTCTCCGTGGTGAAATTTTATTCCCGAATTCACGGCAGGGTCTCCGCAGTGCCGTCGCCGAAACCACGCGGGCGAATCGTGCCGAGGCGCGCGGTCAGCGAAGGCGCCGTCCCATTCGACAGGGTGGCGTAGTTGATGGCATTGGCCATCACCTTCTTGACATAGTCGCGCGTCTCGCTGAAGGGGATGGTTTCCGCGTAGATGGCGCCTTCAAGCGGCTGCTCGGCACGCCATTTGCGCGCCCGGCCGGGGCCGGCGTTATAGGCAGCCGAGGCCAGTACCGGGTGGTTGTCGAGGCTGTCCATCACCATCCGCATGTAGTTCGTGCCGAGTATCACGTTGGTATCCATGTCAGTGACGCGGCTCTGGTGAAAATCGTTCATGCCGATCTTTTTCGCCACCCATTTGGCCGTGGCGGGCATCAGTTGCATCAGACCCCTGGCGCCGGCACTCGACCTGGCGTCCATGATGAAGCGGCTTTCCTGGCGCATCAGGCCATATACCCAGGCCGGATCAAGGCCGACTTCGCGCACGCGCGGCTCGACCTTGGCGTAAAAAGGTGTCGGATAGCGCTGGACGAAATCATGCTCGTTGCGCGTGCGGTCCGCGGTGCTGATGGCGCGATCGATCACTTCATGGCGGCTGGCCAGTTCGGCCGCGGCCAGCAACTGCCGGTCGTCGAGCCCTCTCAGGGCCCAGTTCCATTCGCGGATACCTTCGATGCGCATGTCGGCGCGGATCAGCCCGATGCCGCGCGCCAGGCCAGGGCGGTTGGCCGCTGCGGCGAGCTCTTCGGCGCTGGGCGGGGTTGCCCGGGGCGGCAGCACGAAGGGGCGGCCGAGTGCTTCGCTGGCGAGAATGCCGTAAAAGCTGGGCTGACCGGCAATTTTTGCGTAGAACGCTTGCGCTGCCTCCGGCTCGCGTGCGGCAGCATGGGCGCGGGCACGCCAGTACAGCCATTCCGGCTGGCTGGCCAGGGTGTCCGGCAAGGCGGTGATGGCACGCGTTACCATCGGCCAGTTGCCGGAACGGAGCGCGGCGCGGATGCGCCAGGCATGTTGCTCCTCGTCAAGGGTTCCGCCCAGGGCGGCCGCCTTGTCGAACCAGCCGCTGGCTTCGGGCTGGTGAGCCAGCGCGGCACGCAGCCCCAGTCTGCCCCAGACAAAGGCGCGTTCGGTCGTGGAGAAGCGGCCCTCGATTTCCTGCCAGCGCGCTGCGGCCACCCGCGCATCGCTGCGGGCGACACGCTGCACCGCGTACATGATCAATTCCCGATCGCGCCGTGTCTCGGCAAACCTCTCCGGCAAGCTGGCCAGGTAGCGAGCCGGATGATCGGTGATGGTATCGACGGTGCGCCAGGGCAGGGTTTCTGCGGCCGGTAGCCAGCCGGCGATGGTGCGCGCCTCTTTGATCTTGCCCAGGGCCAGCTGATTGCGCAGACGTTCCTGCAGACCATCGACCGGCAACTCACCCGCGGCCGCCAGACGGGTCAATGGCGGCAGGCAGGGTTCGGCCAGCGGGGCGGGTGACGCCAGCAAGGCGCGCGCCTCGGCCACTGCCCCGGTATCGCCAAGCCGCAAACGCACATCGATGCCGCGACAGTTTGCTTCGGCATCCGGCCGCTCCAGCCGGGAAAACTGGACACTTGCCGCCGCCCATTCCTCCTTGCGGATCAACCACTTCAGCCAGTCGTCACGCGCTTTTTCGGCCAGATAGGTGCCTGCCTGCTGGTCGATGAATTCGGCCAGGCCCGCATCGGAACCATCCTGAAGCTGCTGACTGAGCTTGAAGTAGGTTGCCCACGGTGTCAGCGGATGCGTTTTCAGCTTCGCTACTGCGTGGCTTAATTTTGTCCGCTCACCCCTGACGAAGGCTTCCCGTGCCGCCTGAAAGCTGGCGTCCTCGGGATGGGGGGCCTGAGCCAGCCCCGTCATGGGGAGCAGCAACCCCGGCAGGCAAACCAACAAGAGCAATCCGATGTGTTTTTTATTCATAAAGTTACCGCTTGAACCTAAAAAAACCGGCAAGTCTGCCGTTATGTACATGCGTAGGGCGCGTTATTGCGACGTAATCCGCTGAACGGAATTTGCTGTGCGGCACTACGCTCACTGCACCATTAATGCCCTTCAAGACTAGCACAGGGTCCTATTTGCTCCATGGCTGATCAGCCCGATCAATCCGTTGCTTTTCGTGCCGCGTTGCGGCGCGAGAAAATCGCTGCCCGGCTCGCCTTGCCGGCAGAGCAACACGGATCGGCCAGCCAGCGCATACTTGATCGCCTCTCCCAACTGCTGCAACCCCGTCCTTCAGGGACCATTGCCTTCTGCTGGCCGGTCCGTGCCGAGGTGGACTGTCGGGCACTGATGCTTGATCTCATTCGAGCCGGCTGGCAGGTTGCCATGCCGACGGTAACGACACTCGGTGCGCCTATGCAATACCGCGTTTGGGAACCCGATGCACCGATGACCACTGATCCGTACGGCATCCCGATTCCCAAGGCTGAAAAATCCGCCACCCCTGACGTTGTGCTGTTGCCGCTGGTCGCCTGCGACCCGAACGGCTACCGCCTGGGTTACGGCGGCGGCTACTTTGACCGCACCCTGGCGGCAAATGTTCCCCACCCTCTGGCGATCGGCGTCGGCTTCGAACTCGCCATCGTGCCCAACATTCATCCCGAGCCGCATGACATGCCGCTCGACATCATTGTCACCGAGGCTCTAGTGCGCCAGGTTCGGCGCGCCGATGCCCCTCCTTTGTCTATATCTTCAGCATGATGGCGACGCGTCATCTCCACGCCCTCACCCGACCGGCATGAGCTCATCCGACAACTTCCCCCTGATTACCCTGCAGCCGGTTGCCGATGCCGGGAATTTCTGGGTTGCCCTGATGCTGGAAGGCGATGCACCGCTCGACAGCGCTGTCTTGATGCGCGTGCTGGGCGATTATGCCCTCGCCGCTTCGCTTGACGATGCGGTGTCCTGCATCGCCGCTGTCGATCCGCTGCAGATCGACCCGGCGCTGGTCGCCCCCCTGCTGCCGCCTGGGCGCCTGATACTGCGCTTCCCGATTGCACTTGCCGAAACTGCCGAACATCACGCCACCCTGGGCGCACTGCAGGATGCCGGCCTTGCCCTGATGGGTAGCGGGTTCCCCGGGCCTGCCGCGAGCTTGCTGCCCGGTCTGACCGCGCTGGCCGTGACCTGCCCGGGGCGTGAAGTCCCGGCCGGTTTTTCCGAGTGGCTCCGCAAGCTGCCTGGCCCGCATCTGGCATTGGGCCCGACGGATAATATCTGCCCCGGTTTTTGCAAGTTCCACTGGCGGGCCGGGCATGAGGGCACGCAAGCCGTAACCGCCAAGGGAGACCCCACCTCGCGCAGCCTGTTGCTCAAGTTGCTGGTTTTGGTTACCTCGGATGCCGATTCGGGCCAAATCGGCGACCTGATCAAACACGATCCCAATCTTGCCTTCCATCTGCTGAAGCTGGTGAATTCGCCGGCGTTTGCTCCCGACAGGAGGATCACCAGCTTTGCCCAGGCCATCGTATTGCTGGGGCGCCGCCAGTTGCAGCGCTGGGTGCAACTGCTGCTCTATGCCCGGCCACCGGGCAGTACCGTGGCCAGTCCCCTGCTGCCGCGCGCCGCCTTGCGGGCAAGCCTGATGGAGGCACTCGCCAAGCACGCCAAACTGTCCCACGAACAGCAAGACCTGGTCTTCATGACTGGCATGTTCTCGCTGCTCGAAGCGTTATTTGGCGTGCCGATTGCCGAGATCATCGCGCCGCTCAGTCTGGACGAAGCAGTTGTCCAGGCACTGACTACCGGTGAGGGCCGGTTCGGCGAGTTTCTGGCTACCGCTGTTGCGAGTGAAGGTCCGCCATCCTCGGAATTGGTCACCAGGCTGCATGGCCTCGGTATTGCGAATGAGGACTGGGCTGCCGCATTGGCCGAGGCCGCTCGCTGGGCCGTGCTGGTCAGCCGGGAAGCGTAATGTTAATGGCCCCCCACGCTCGCAAAATCAGTTCGCTGCCCCCCACGGGGGGGCGCACGCCGCCTTGGGACGGCCCGGCGGCGGCGTGGATGGCCCCCCACGCTCGTCCCACAGGGATTTCCTGCGGTCACAAACCCGGCTCGCTGCCCCCCGTGAAATCACCCGAAGCGGTGACAGGGGGGCGCACGCCACCTTGGGGCGGCCCGGCGGGAGCGTGTTGATGGCCGCCAATTTCGACCCCGTCACGCAGGCACAGATTCTCGACCAGATTCACGAGTCGGTGATCACCATGGATCTGGCCGGCTATATCACCGGCTGGAACAAGGGTGCCGAGCAACTGTTCGGCTACAGCAGTGCCGAAGCGATTGGTCGGCACATCCTGTTCCTCTACGCCGATCCGGAGGCCGAGGATGACAGCGAAAGTTTTCATGACACCTTTCTTGAACATGGCGGCCGCGAACTGGAAGTGCGGCGTCGCCGCAAGTCGGGTGAAATATTCTGGGCCAGCCTGCAACTGTCGCTGATGCGCGATGCCAGCGGCCAGCCTTGCGGGTTGATCGGCTATCTGTCGGACATCACCGCGCGGATCGAGGCAGAAAAAAGCATGCGCCTGCAGGCGCGCATCTTCGAAAACAGCGAGGAAAGCATCCTCATCACCGACGTCGACCGGCACATCCTTTCGGTCAACCCGGCTTTTAGCAAGATCACCGGGTATCAATCGAGTGAAGTGATTGGCCAGTCACAGGAGTTTCTGCGCTCCGACAAACATCCAACCCGGTTCTATGACGATATCTGGGAGCATGTTGAACGGGTCGGCAACTGGCAGGGCGAAATCTGGAGCCGGCGCAAGAATGGCGAGGTGTTCCCCGCCTGGGGTTCGATCAGCCTGGTGCGTAACCGGGACGGCCAGATCAGTCACTTCTTCTCGATGTTTACCGACATCACGGAACGCAAACGGGCCGAGGAACGCATTCACTACCTGGCCTACTACGATGACCTGACCGGCCTGCCGAACCGGTCATTGCTCAACAAACTGGTCGATCAGGCGTTGGTCGAGGCGCGCCGTAACCGTCTGCATGGCGCCGTCCTGTTTGTCGACCTCAATCGTTTCAAGCCGATCAATGACACCCTGGGTCATGACATCGGCGACCGGCTGCTCAAGCAGGTTGCCGAGCGCCTGCGCGAAGCGGTGCGCACCGAGGATGTCGTGGCGCGGCTGGGTGGCGATGAATTTGTCATTGGCCTGTTCGACATCACGCGACGCGAGCATGCGGCAGTGGTTGCCCAGAAGCTGCTGGCGGCGCTCGATACACCTTTCTGGGTCGATGAACATGAGCTCAAGGCTGGCGCCGCCATTGGCATCAGCATTTATCCGCGCGACGGCTTCGATACCGAGACCCTGCTGCGCATGGCCGACATCGCCATGTACCGCGCCAAGCAATCCGGTCAGGACGGCTACGCCTTCTACAGCCATGAAATGAACCGGCGCGCGCTCGACCGGCTGAAAATCGAATCCGGCCTGCGGCGCGGCATCGAGCGCAATGAACTGTTCCTGCACTATCAACCCAAGGTCGATATTGCCAGCGGTCGCATCGTCGGTGCCGAAGCACTGGTGCGCTGGAACCATCCCGAGCGTGGCCTGGTGTCACCTGGCGAATTCATTCCCGTCGCAGAAGAGTCGGGCCTGATCGTGCGCCTGTCAGCCTGGGTTCTGGATGCGGCCCTGCGCCAGGCGCACGACTGGCATGCCGCCGGTTGCGCGCCGCTCAAGGTCGCCGTCAACCTCTCGGCCCGCGACTTCTCGCCCGGCCTCGCCGCGCGGGTACAGGCGCTGCTCACCAGCCACGGCGTGCCGCCCAGCTGGCTCGAGCTGGAGATCACCGAAGGCATGCTCACCCACGGCAACCGCGAGGTAATCACCCTGATGGATGAAGTCGCGGCGCTCGGCGTCAGCCTCTCGCTGGATGATTTCGGCACCGGCTATTCGAGCCTGTCCTATCTCAAGCGCTTCCCCATCGACACGCTGAAGATCGACCGTTCCTTTGTCACCGGCATTCCCGACGACAGTAACGACTGCGCCATCGCCGGCGCCATCGTCAGCATGGCGCAGCGCCTCGGCCACCGTGTCATCG
The DNA here is from genome assembly GCA_002347405.1 of Rhodocyclaceae bacterium UBA2271. Lineage (GTDB taxonomy): Bacteria > Pseudomonadota > Gammaproteobacteria > Burkholderiales > Rhodocyclaceae > Sulfuricystis. Next base: position 25,386 of record DDXB01000077.1, read on the forward strand.
CCGAAGGGGTCGAGACGGCCGAGCAGCTCGCCTTCCTCAAAAGCCTGGGCTGCCAGGAAATGCAGGGCTATTACTTCTCGGCGCCCGTGCCGCCGGAAGAGTTCACGGTTATGTTGAAGGAAGGCAAGACGCTCGGCTGACGCCGTACTGTCAGCGCCGACTTAGGAAGTGCAGATCAAGCTCTTCACACCGGCGTAGGCCGGTGTCCAGTTCGTTGATTTTTCTGGATTCCGGCTTTCGCCGGAATGACGGAGCCGGGTTTGATCAGCATTGCCTTAACAGCAGTCGGTGCAAGCCCTGCTGATCCGTGTCAGCGCCTCGTCAAGCAGCGCGCGCTGGGTGCCGAAGTTGAGTCGGACATGGCGGGCGTATTCGCGTCCCGGACCGAAGTCGATGCCATCCGACAGGCCCACGCCGGCCTTTTCGAAAAATGCCGCAGGACGCTCGATGCCCATTTCGCGGCAATCGATCCAGGCCAGAAAGGTCGCCTCGACCCGCGTCATCGACAGGCCGGGCAAGCCGTTGATGACCTGTTCGACGCGTGCCGCATTGCTGCGCAGGGTGTCGAGCAGCGTTGCCCGCCATTCCGCGCCATGGCGATAGGCCGCTTCGCAGGCCGCCAGTCCCAGCACATTCACGTGCGGCACGATGCCATGTGCGGCGGCGCTGAAGTTGCGCCGCAGTGTGGCATTCGGAATGATGGCGTAGGCGCAGCCGAGACCGGCAATGTTGAAGGCCTTGGACGGCGCCATCAGGGTGATGGTGCGCGCCGCAATTTCCGGCGACAGGGCGGCGAAGGGGCGATGTTGTCCGGTCAGGGTCAGGTCGCAATGGATCTCGTCCGAGCACACCACCAGATCGTGTTTTTCCGCGAGGGCGGCAAGCTGCCACAGTTCGTCCTCGCGCCAGGCGCGGCCCACCGGATTGTGCGGGTGGCACAGCAGGAATAGCCGCGCCGCCTTAAGCACCGCATCTGTCGCGACGAAATCCCAGGCCCAACCAGCATCGTCGCGGATCAGCGGCATGCTGAGGAGTTGGCGGCCCGAATCCGCCGGCACGGAAAGAAACGGCGGGTAGATCGGCGTTGTGGTGAAAACGCCATCGCCCGGCTGACCAACGGAGCGGCAAGCCAGATGCAGTCCAGGCACCAGGCCGGGCAGCCAGACCAGCCAGTCAGGGTCGATCTCCCACTGGTACGCGCGCGCGCAATGTGTAACGACAGACTCGATCAGGGACGGCCAGGGATGGCCGTAGCCAAACAGACCTTCGGCAACCCGTTGCTGCAAGGCCGTGACCACGGCCGGCGCGGTCGGGAAATCCATGTCTGCGACCCACAGCGGGATGACATCCCGCCCCGCATACTTTCTCCAGCGGGTCGAATCGTGGGGCGCAATGACGCTTGTGCCGGCGATCGCGTGATTAGCGTGAAATAACATCGTAGCGTTTGCGAAGGGCCGCCCCGAGCAAACGCGGCACGCGGCGAAGCCGCAACCCGCACCTGTGCCGGAAAGAGCGCCCCGTGACAGACGAGCGCAGCGCGCCGTTTAGAACTCCCCGCGAGGGGGGGGAAGGGGGGCGGGCCACTTTCATGATCGGGGGCGAAGCCAACGCATCATGAAGATTAGCCAAGGAACAACCTGTAGGCGGGATTTTTCGACTCGTCCCAGTGGCGGTAGCCGAGGTTCTTGAGGAAGGCGCGGAATTCCTTCATCTCCTTGGGCGGTACCTGCATGCCGACCAGGACGCGGCCCGTGTCGGCACCGTGGTTGCGATAGTGGAACAGGCTGATGTTCCAGCCGGAACTCATCTTGTTGAGGAAGTTCATCAACGCGCCCGGACGCTCGGGGAACTCGAAGCGGTAGATCAACTCATTCTTCACCTGTGGTGCATGTCCACCGACCAGATGGCGGATGTGCAGCTTGGCCATTTCGTCGTCGGTCAGGTCAAGCGTGGCGTAGCCGTGCTTTTGCAACTGATCGACCAGTTTGGTCGACTCGGTGCGGTTGGCGACCTGCATGCCGACGAAGACATGGGCCTCGCCAGAGTCATGGTAGCGATAGTTGAATTCGGTGATGTTGCGGCCGCCGACCAGGGCGACGAATTGCTTGTAGCTGCCGGGTTTCTCCGGCAGGGTGACGGCGAACACGGCCTCGCGCTGCTCGCCGACCTCGGCGCGCTCGGCGACGAAGCGCAGGCGGTCGAAGTTCATGTTGGCCCCGGAAGCCACCGCCACCAGGGTCTTGCCGTGCACGCCGTGCTTCTTGGCCCAGGCCTTGGCACCCGCCACGGCCAGCGCGCCGGCCGGTTCGAGGATCGAGCGCGTGTCCTCGAACACGTCCTTGATCGCGGCGCAGATCGCATCGGTATCGACCAGCACCATTTCATCGACGTATTCGCGGCAGAGGCGAAAGGTCTCGGCGCCAACATACTTGACCGCCGCGCCGTCGGCAAACAGGCCAACCGATTCCAGTCGCACCCGCTTGCCGGCTTTCAGTGAACGGTCCATGGCATCGGCATCGGCCGCCTCGACGCCAATCACCTTGATATCCGGCCGCAGGCGCTTGATGTAGGCCGCCACCCCGGAGATCAGGCCGCCACCGCCGACGCAGCAGAACACCGCGTCGATCGCGTCCGGATGCTGGCGCAGGATTTCCATGCCGATGGTGCCCTGCCCGGCGATCACGTCCGGATCGTCGAAGGGATGAACGAAGTTGAGCTTCTGCTTCTTCTCCAGTTCCAGTGCATGGGCATAGGCGGCGTCGTAGGCGTCGCCGCTCAGCACCACCTCACCGCCGCGCTTTTTCACCGCGTCGATCTTGATCTGTGGCGTGGTGGTGGGCATCACGATCACCGCGCGAATGCCGAGTTTTTGCGCTGCCAGCGCCACACCCTGGGCATGGTTGCCGGCCGAGGCGCAGATTACGCCACGCTTCCGTTGCGCCGGTGTCAGATGGGCAATCTTGTTGTAGGCGCCGCGCAGCTTGAAGCTGAACACCGGCTGCATATCCTCGCGCTTGAGCAATATGCGGTTGTTGCTGCGGGCGGAAAGGTTCGGCGCCAGTTCAAGCGGTGTTTCGATCGCTACATCGTAAACCCGGGCGTTGAGGATTTTTTCGAGGTAATCCATGACAGGAGCAGACATCCATAAAGCCTGCAAGGTTACCATGCGGCATGGACCTTATCGCCACCCCTGAAGCCGGCCTGCTGGGCCTCTTCCTCGCCAGTTTCCTTGCCGCAACGCTGTTGCCCGGTGGTTCGGAGGTGGCGCTGGTCGCTTTTATTGTGGCGCACCCCGAGCAGACCCCGGCTGCGTTGCTGCTGGCGACGCTCGGCAACACGCTGGGCGGGCTGACCACCTATGGCATGGGACGACTGATTCCCCTAAAAGTCGGCGCCGGGCCGCCCCAAGCCGACTTCCGCCCCCCTGTGGGGGGCAGCGAGACGGGTTTGCGAGAGTGGGGGGCCAACAAAGTCGGCGTGACCGAAGCGAATCCCCGTGGGATTGGCGGGATAGCGCCCGGTGCGGCCCAATTCACCCGTAGCCATGCGGCCATGCTCTATCGCTGGGGACCGGCGGCGCTGTTGTTGTCCTGGGCGCCGCTGGTCGGAGACGCGCTGTGCGCGGCGGCCGGCTGGCTGCGGCTGCCGTTGCTGCCTTGCGTGCTGTGGATGGCCGCGGGCAAGGCGGCGCGTTACGGGGTGCTTGTTATGCTGACCCTTTACTTCAACGGATCGTGATGGTCACCGGACGCAGGCCGTAGAAATCCGCGCGCTTGTCCAGCAACGGAATGGTGGTGCCCTTGAGCCGGTTTTCATCGAGCAGACCGAGATCGACGTCGGCCACCACAATCTGCTCCTCGTTGATGACGCCCTCTGCCGCGATGCCGTCGCGGGCGAAAGGAAAGTCGGAAGGCGTGATGATCGAGGCCTGGCCATAGTGCAGGCGCAGGCCGGCCACCGGCAGGTTGCCGACTGTGCTGGTCATGGCAACATAGACCTGATTTTCGATGGCGCGCGCATGGCAGCAGTAACGCACGCGCAAGAAGCCCTGGCGGTCGTCGGTGCAGGATGGCACGAAGATGATCTCGGCGCCTTCCTCGGCAACGCGACGGGCGAGTTCGGGAAATTCGATGTCGTAGCAGATCAGGATGGCGATCTTGGCGTGCGGCGTCTGGAATACCTTGAGCACCTCGCCCTGATCGGTGTTCCATTTCTCTTTTTCCCAGCGGGTGCGATGAATCTTGTCCTGGGTGTGGATTTCGCCGGATGGCGTGAACAGGAAAGAGGTATTGACCAGTTTGCCGTCGCGCATGTTGGGATGGGTGCCGCCGATCAGGAAATAACCATGCCGCATGGCGTAGCCGCGCAACAATTCGGTGTAGCGTTCGGTAAATCCGCTCAGCTCGCGCACCGCACTGCCGATGTTGTCGTTGTCCATGTAGGACAGGAGTTGCGTGGTGAACAGTTCCGGCAGCAGCACATAGTGGGGCTCGTAATCGGCGGCGGCGTTGAGGACGAAGTTGACCTGCGCCGCGAAGCCTTCCCAGTCAGCAATGTGGCGTAATTTGTATTGCACGGCGACGATGCGGGCTCTCATGGCAATTCCTTTTTCGGCAGTTGGGTGGGGCGCGACTGGTCGTAGTCCCGGTTGAGCCAGACGATCAATGCGGCATTGCCGATCGATTCGGGATCGGTGGGCAGGTAGCCATGCAGGATGCCGCAATAATCGAAACCCTGATTGAGCTGGAAGCGCAGCACCGGATCGTAGAAGTCGCCCCAGATCACGCGCCGCGCATATTCCTCCGGCGCCATGTGGTTGGCATGTTCCTGGTAGCCCGGCAGTCGGCCGCCGGCGATGATGCGCTTGAGGTTCATGGCCTGGCACAATTGGCGGCGGGCCTCATAGAGTTGATGGCCGATGCCCTGGCTGCGGCATTCCGGATCGACACAGACTTCGGCGCCATACAGCGTGCGGCCGCTCATGTCGTGGGTGTCGAAGTGACCGTCGTTGGTCACACTCGCCCAAGTGTGGTGGAGGCTGTAGTCGTCCCACAGAATCACCAGCGAAATCGCAATGCCGACCACCCGGCCATCCAGTTCGGCGACGAACTGCCCCTCGGGAAAATGACTGAGCAGGCTTTCGAATTGTGCTGTACTGAACGGCGGGATGGCGTTGTATACGCGCCGCTGCAAATCGGTGGCGGCGGCAATGTCGTCATGGGTCAGGTTGCGAATGGTCAGCATCGTGTTCTGGCTTTTGGTGGCTGTCAGCCGCGATGATAAAGAGAATGCGACACAAACCGGACGGTTGCCAGTCCGGCCAAGGCCGCTGCGACAGTAATAAGCCCAAGAGGTCTCAGTTCAGTTTCTTCCCCGGCGGGCGGTGCAAAGTTACTTCGGCGCTTTGGCGCGGTTCGTCGGTGTAGTAGGGCTTTTCAGTGATGTTGAGGCCGGCCTCGCGCGCCAGTTCGGCCTCGCGCTCGGCGATCAGGCCGAACAGGTCGCGAATGGAATGGACGGTGCTTTCCTGGAACGGATGCGGCATGCCTGGTTGTGGCGTAGCGTCCTTGACGATATTGCCCAGCACCGTGCGCAAGACGCGCAGGATGCGCTGCTCTTTCGAACTATCTCTTACAGTCATTGGTTTCCTCCGCCGGGCCGCCCCAAGGAGGAACGGCCAATACATGGAGCGGGCGCAGCCCGCGAACATCCGTCACCCCCTTCTTCGAGAAGGGGGCTGGGGGGATGGAGATCATACTGCCTCCGCCGGGCCGCCCCAAGGAGGAACGGCCAATACATGGAGCGGGCGCAGCCCGCAAACATCCGTCACCCCCTTCTTCGAGAAGGGGGCCGGGGGGATGGAGATCATACTTCCTCCGCCGGGCCGCCCCAAGGAGGAACGGCCAATACATGGAGCGGGCGCAGCCCGCGAACTTCCGTCACCCCCCTTCTTCGATAAGGGGACTGGGGGGATGAGGGTCATGGTTTTCCAGTTTCGTTGGTGGGCGAAGCTTACTGCAAACGCGCAGATCGAGCTCCGGGAGTAGGGAAATCTCCCTACTCCTCTGCATGTTTCTTCCAATTTTCACGCAGGCCCGCGCGACATAAGCTGCGTCCGTCCTCACAAAACGGAGCCTTGCATGAACGCTCAACCCGATCTTTCCCGGCGTGCCTTCTTCATGGCACTGCCGGCCGTTACCGCCGGCCTGGCGGTTCCCGCAAGGGCCGCTGAACCGGCGGGCCCGCATTGGGCCATGCTGGTCGATGCCCGCCGCTGTATCGCCTGCCAGGCCTGCACCATCGGCTGCGCAATGGAAAACGCCTCGCCCGAAGGGCAATTCCGCACCGTGGTCGCAACCTATGCCGTGACCACCGAAAAAGGCCAAACCGGCCTGGCAGTCGTGCCGCGGCTGTGCAATCACTGCGAACAGCCCCCGTGCATTCCCGTCTGCCCGGTGGGCGCCACCTTCAAACGCAAGGATGGCATCGTGGTGGTCGACGGCGAACGCTGTGTCGGTTGCGCGTATTGCGTTCAGGCTTGTCCCTACGACGCCCGCTTCATCAATCATCGGACGGGCAAGGCTGACAAATGTACTTTCTGCAGCCACCGGGTCGAAGCCGGCCTGCTCCCGGCCTGCGTCGAAACCTGTGTCGGCGGCGCGCGCATTTTCGGCGACATCAACAACCCGGACAGCGAAATCAGCCGCCAGCTCAAGGCCGCCGACGGCAAGACGCGGGTGCTCAAGCCGGAGGCCGGCACCACGCCGCGCGTTTTTTATATTGGTCTGGAAGAGCAATTGAGCGGCCGCGTCGACGGCGCCTCCGCCGCCAACATGATGTGGCGTCCTGGCCACGAGGGAGCGTGAACATGAACACGACCGTTGAAGTGCTGGGTTTCGCCAGCGAACTGGGCTGGCAGTTGTGGGCCGTGCAGTACTTTTTCCTGATCGGCATTTCCACTGCCGCTTTCTTCCTTACTTTGCCGGGCATGGTTTGGCGACTGCCCCAATGGCGCGGCGTGTCGCGGCGCGCTTTGCTGGTTGCCCTGGTCTGTGGGCTGACGGCACCGGTCGCGCTGCTCGCCGACTTGCACCAGCCGGGGCGCTTCCTCAATTTTTACCTGCATTCAGATTTTGGTTCGTGGATGGCCTGGGGTGCGTACTTCATCCCCCTTTACTTGCTTGGCCTGTTGCTCTACGCATGGTTGTCATTGCGTCCGCTACTGGCCACTCTGGCCGAACGCGGCGAAGGCCCGGCCGGGTTTTATCGCACGCTGGCCTATGGCGGGCATGACAACACCGGCGCCATTCGTGCGGCAGCAGCTGTGGCTGCCCTGGGTGCGATGCTGGTTCTGCTCTACACGGGGATGGAAACCATGGTGGTCCGCGCCCGTCCCCTCTGGCATACCCCGCTGCTCCCCGTGTTGCTCGCTGTCACCGCATTTGCGGGAGCTTTGGGCATGACCGGCCTGTTCGAGGCGCTTGCCGGGAAGGTACGCTCTGCGCCATTGCTCAATCGCTGGCAGGAACTCAGTCAGTGGGCAAGTCTGGCCACGTTGTCTGTCTGGACCGTGTGGGTCCTGACCGGTTCCTCGGATGCGGCAAATGGAACGCTCGGTGCCATGCGTGGCTCGGCGGGCTGGCTGCTGACGATTGCTGCGCTGTTTGTTACGACAGTGCTGGCACTCTGGTTGTCACGCACCCGCCGCGCTGCGCTGATTGCGCCTGCATTGCTGGCCTTGTTGGGTGCCTGGCTGGTGCGCTGGGTCATTTTTCTGGGCGGTCAAAGCATGCCAAAAATGGGCGCCACCTCCCATGCCTACTTTCTAAGCCTTACCACGGACAACCTGCTCAGCATCATGGGCACCGCAGGTCTTTGTCTGGCGCTGTACATCGCCTTAACCAGCCTTGTTCCCTGGGATGACCCGGCGGAAGCCTGAGGAGATCAATCATGAAAATCAGTAAACAACGTCGCCAGCTTGTCGCCATCGGCGGACTTGCCGCCTTCGCCGCCGGCTATGCCGAAACCGGTGGTCGCATGGTGAGCAAATTCCTGGGTCGCGATACTCCCAAACATAAAACTGCCGGCGATGCGCCGGCGCCGGAATTCAGCGTGGGGCGCCAGGGAGACTTGGTAATCAACCCGGCCCAGCAGGTCAGCTACACCACCTGCCTCGGTTGCACCACCATGTGCGGGGTACGGGTGCGCATCGACCGGGCTTCCGGTAAGGTGTTGCGGGTTGCCGGCAACCCTTACAGTCCGCTCTCCACCGATCCGCATCTGCCAATGAAGGCCAGCGTACGGGAGAGCTTCGTTGCCATTTCCGCGCTTAACGGCAAGGGTCTGACGGGACGCTCCACTGCCTGCGGGCGCGGCAACGCCGTGGCCCAGCAGATGGATTCGCCCTACCGGGTGCTGACACCATTGAAGCGTGTCGGTCCCCGCAATGGCGGACAATGGCAACCGATTTCCTTCGAGCAACTGGTGAAAGAGGTGGTGACCGGCGGCAACCTGTTCGGCGAAGGTGTCGTCGAGGGCTTGGGGTCGCTGCGCGACCTGAAAACCCCGGTCAACGCTGACAAGCCGGAACTCGGGCCGCGCGTCAATCAGGTTGCAGTGCTCTCCAGCGTTAATGACGGCCGTGAAAGTTTCGCCCGCCGCTTTTTCCAGAAGTCTTATGGCACACAGAATTTCTTCGGTCACGGTTCCTACTGTGGCGGCTCCTATCGTTCCGGCTCCGGCGCCCTGTTTGGCGATCACCGGGGGATGCCGCATGGCAAGCCGGATTTTGCCAATGCCGAGTTTGTGTTGTTCGTCGGCACCGCCCCCGGCCAGGCCGGCAACCCCTTCAAACGACAGGGGGCACTGCTGGCCAAGGCGCGCACTCAGGGCAAGCTTTCCTATGTGGTGGTCGATCCGGTTCTGACGCACGCCGACAACCGCGCCAGTGCCGATCGCGGCCGCTGGTTGCCGATTCGACCGGGCACCGACGGTGCCCTGGCCATGGCGATCGTTCGCTGGTTGTTTGAAAATGAGCGCATCGACAGCCGCTACCTGAGCTTTCCCAACGAGGTGCTTGCCAAGCAGGGCGGGGAACCCTCGTTCTCCAATGCCACCCATCTGGTGGTCGTCGAGCCCAAGCATCCGCGCGAAGGCCGCATGTTGCGCGCCTCGGATCTTGGCGTGGTGATTGCTGAAGACCTGCGCTACAAGGAGGGTGATGCCTTCGTCTGTCTCGACGCAACCGGCAAGCCGGTGTTCCACGACAAGGCCATGGGTCCGGCACAACTGTTTGTCGATACTGCGCTGGTCGTGGGCGGGCAGGAGGTTCGGGTCAAGTCATCCCTGTTGCTGCTGCGGGAAGAGGCGATGCGCCTCGAATTGCCGGCCTATGCCGATGCCTGCGGTATTGCGGCCGATACGCTGGCTGCCCTGGCGAAAGAGCTTTCCTCCCACGGCAAACTCGCTTCCGTCATTGCCCATGGCGGCATGATGAGCGGCAGCGGTTTTTACAACGCCTATGCCCTGATGAGCATCAATACGCTGCTTGGCAATATCAACTGGAAAGGCGGATTTGTCGCCAATGGCGGCGGGTTCAAGTTTGACGGCGAGGGGCCGCGCTACAACCTGGATACCTTCCCGGGGATGGTCAAGCCGAGTGGTACGCCGCTCGGTCGCAACATGCCTTACGAGAAGACCTCGGAGTTTGCCGCGCGCAAGGCTGAAGGCAAGCCCTATCCGGCGGCAGCCCCCTGGTTCCCCAATGCTCCCGGACTGACCACCGAACTCCTGCCGGGCGGAATCAATGGTTACCCCTACCACCTGAAGGCGCTGATCCTCTGGTCGTCCAACCCGCTCTACGGCATCGCGGGCTTGCGGACGAAGATCGGCAAGGATCTGGCCGACCCGAAAAAACTGCCCTTGATCATCTCGGTCGACCCGTTCATCAACGAGAGCAATGCCTATGCCGATTACATCGTCCCGGATTCGCTCATGTACGAAAGCTGGGGCTGGGTCGCCGCATGGAACGGCGTGCCGACCAAGTCGATGGGCGCGCGCTGGCCGGTCATCGAGCCGAAAGCGGCCAAAACGCCGGACGGCCACGCCATCGGCATGGAGACGTTCTTTATTGCCTTGGCCAAGGCAATGGACCTGCCCGGCTTCGGCGCGGATGCGCTACGCGACACCGAAGGCAATGCTTTTCCCCTGAACGGTCCTGAGGATTGGTATTTGCGCGCTGGCGCCAACATCGCCTGGCAAGGCAAGGAGCCGGTCGCCGACGCCACGGAAGACGACGTGATTCTCTCCGGTGTCGAGCGTCTGCGGCCCTTGCTGGAGAAAACGCTGAAGCCGGAGGAGGTGGCCAAGGTTGCCTTCCTGCTTAGTCGTGGCGGCCGTTACCAACCCGGCAAGGACGCTTACGACGAAGAAAATGCCGAGTGGATGCGCAACCCGATGAAATTCATGAGTCACCTGTGGAACGAGAACGTTGGCGCTTCGAAAAACAGCCTGTCAGGCAAGCGCAATCGCGGCTGCGGCAGCTGGATCGAGCCTGCGTTTGCCGATGGCACGCCGGTGCGGAGTATCTACCCCGCCGAACAATGGCCCATGCAACTGGTCAGCTACAAGTCGGCGCTGCAGAACTCGTACTCGATTGGCGCCACCCGCCTGCTTGGCGTGCATCCGGAAAATCCGGTGCTGATTCACCCGGACGATGCCCGTCGCATGGGTCTGGCAATGGGCGATCTGGCAGAAATTACCACGCCCGGCGGCAGCCTGAAGGCACGCATCATGGTGCATGCCGGCATCATTCCTGGTGTGGCCGCCTTCGAGCACGGTTTCGGTCACCGCGAACTGGGCGCACGCGCTCACCGCATCGGCAGTAATCGGCAGCCCGAGGACAAGCGCCTGGCGGCTGGCGTTAACCTGAACGAGATCGGTCTCATGGATCCGACCCGTCCCGACAAGGCACCCTGGGTTGATGCGATTTCCGGCGCCACGGTGCGCAATGGCCTGCCGGCAAAAATCCGGCGGATGTGAAAGCCAGCGCGCTAGTCCAGTGCCGCCGGGTTGGCCTGCAGCATCAGGCGGGCCAATTCGGCGGCGGATGAAACCCCGGCCTTTTCCATGACGTGCTGGCGGTGGATGTGTACGGTTTTTTCGCTGATCCCGAGTTCGGCGGCGATCAATTTGTTGGGCTGTCCGCGCGCTACCAGGCGGGCGACTTCCTGCTCGCGCGGTGACAGGCTGGCCAGCGCGGCTCCGGCGGCATCACGCTTCTGCGCCTGGCTCAAGGCCTCGGCACCGCAGCGGATGGCGGCTGCCACGGCATCCAGCACCATCTGATCCTTGAACGGCTTTTCGATGAAGTCACTGGCGCCCGATTTCATCGCCTGAACCGCCAGCGACACGTCGGCATGTCCGGTCATGAAAATGATTGGCAGCTCAATGCCGCGCTCGCGCAACACCTGTTGCAGTTCCAGACCGCTCATGGCCTGCATGCGAATGTCGAGTAGCAGACAGCAGGGCAGAGCCGGCAACTCTGCAGTTTCGAGGAACTCCTCGGCGGAGGCATATAAGTTGACCTTCCAGCCGACCGATTCGAGCAGGAAGCGTAATGATCGGCGCAGGCCGGAATCATCTTCAACAACGTGAACAAGGCACTGGTCAGGCAGATTGATCATGGCAGGGTAATGAGAAGGAAAAACGCATGCCGGGGCCATCCGGATTAGGCACGGCCCACAACCGGCCGCCGTGGGCCTCGATAATGGTCTTGCAGATGGGCAGGCCCAAGCCAAGGCCATCGGGTTTGGTGGTGAAGAAAGGCTCGAACAAGTGTGTCTGTTGATCTGCGTCGAGGCCACTGCCGCGGTCAATCACGTGCACCAGCAGGCGGTTTTCGGCCGCTTCGATGACGATCTGGATGCCCCGGCGTGCGGCCGACAGATCACGGCTGGCATCGAGCGCATTCTTGATCAAATTGAGTAACACCTGTTGAATCTGCGGCCCGTCCGCCAGTGCCTTGCAAGCCCCGGTCAATTTGTTGTCGATGGTGATTCCCGGCGGGCGATCCAGCATGCCGAGAATGAGCCGTCGGGCTTCTTCTGCGATTGTCACCAGATCTATCGGGTCGCGCACCGCAGCGCGTTTTTTCACGAAATGGCGGATGCGCTGGACGATGCCGCCGGCCCGCTCGGATTCATTGACAATTTCGGTGCAGGCTTCGGTCAGCGCCTCCGGGGTCAGCGTGCTGCCGGACTGCCGCAACAGCACGCTGCGGGCGTAATTGCCGATGGTGGCGAGGGGCTGGTTGATTTCGTGCGCCAGATTGCCGGAAAGCTCACCCAGCACCGACAGCCGGGAAAGGTGCTCCATCTGCTCCTGGCTTTCGCGCATGCGCGCTTCCGCCAGTTCGCGCGCGTGCAGTGAATCCCGCAACTCGGCGGTGCGGCGGTGAACCAGGTTTTCCACCCGGACGGTGTGGATGATCCAGGCCATCAACAGGGCCAGGGCACCCAGCAGCCAGGGCCAGAAGCGGCGGATCAGGCCCTCGGGCGTGATGTCCCTGAGGTAGGCGTAGGGGCCGATGCGCAAATCGCGGTAGAGGTCGTGAACCGGCTGGTAGTCGGCGGGTACCGACCAGCTCATTTTGCCCTCCTCCTCGGGCATGGCCAGCAGTGCCCGGGCAACGGCCTTGGCCAGTGCCGGGTCGGTCTGCCGGGTTACGGCGATGGGCCAGTCAGGGTACAAGGGAGTCGACAGGGCGCAGGCCAGGCCGCCTTCGTGCCGGGGCGAGAGCACCCGAAAGTCCTCCAGCCGGAGCTGCCCCTGGCGAGCCATCTGTTCGGGCAGACAGACGCGCACGATCCCCGCATCCACGCGACCGTGTTTAACCGCATCGATGATATTTGTCATCGGCAAGCCGAAAAAGATCGTCTTCTTGATGTCCGTTTCAGGGTCGATGCCCAGTCGCAGCAGCTCCCGGGCCACGGCCAGATAGCCGCCAAACGCATCCGGGGCAACTGCCGCGACCCGCTTCCCGGCCAGATCGGAAAGCTCATGCAGATCCTGGCGAGCCGCCCGGACAATAACCGCCGAGCCGATCGCCCGGGATGCCGAAACGGCGTTGGGCGAACTCAATGTTGCGATGCGGCTTAGTCCAAACTCGGCTTCCATCGTGATGTAATAGCCCGGATTGGTTATCGCCAGATCAACGCGCTGTTCGGCAATGGCTTGCCGCAGCCCCGCGACGTCATAATTGTCCAGCCGGAAACGATGGCCTGGCACAGCATCATTCAAATAGGCAATGACCGGTGACCAATCGGATATGGCAGCCCGCTCGCCCTGATAGGCAAACACCCCGATGGCGACATCCCTTCCGGTTGCGCCAACCGGAGAGAGAAGGAGTATGGAGGCGAGGCTGAAGACGAACCGCAGTCCCCAGAAGCGCTGATCAGCAGAGAGTCGCATGGGTCCGACAAGTATATACAGACAGAGGTAGCAGCCCGGATCTAAGCAGGGTTTTTGCCTCAGCCCAATCGGTTAGAATTTCCTGCCTTGCAGCAATTTCCAAACCCATGACCGCCCGCCTCAGGGAAATTCCCTACAACACCACTTCGTTTTCCGACCGCGAGATCGTCATCCGCTTGCTGGGCGAGGAGATGTGGGCGGTGCTGGATGTGTTGCGCGGCCAGCGCGTCACCGGCCGTTCGGCGCGCATGCTGTACGAGGTGCTGGGCGACATCTGGGTGGTGCGCCGCAATCCTTATCTCGAAGACGATCTGCTTGCGAGTCCGGAGCGCCGCCAGGCGCTGGTCGGTGCGTTGAAGCACCGGCTGGCCGAAATCGAGCGGCGCCGCGCCGGCAATGAGGCCGTGGCGCAGCTCCTCGTCGCGGCGGAGCAGGCGGTGGCCGATTTCGAGCAGTGGTTCGCCAACACGCGCACGCTGCGCAAGCGGGTGATGCAGCGGCTGGCCCGCCACACCCATCGCGACAACATCGGCTTTGACGGTCTGTCACGGGTGGCGCACGTGACGGATGCCACCGACTGGCGGGTCGAGTATCCCTTCGTCGTGCTGACGCCCGATACCGAGGAGGAGATTGCCCCGCTGGTGCGCGGGCTGATCGAGCTCGAGCTGACCATCATCCCGCGCGGCGGCGGCACCGGCTATACCGGGGGCGCCGTGCCGCTTTCGCCGCGCTCGGCGGTCATCAATACCGAAAAGCTCATCGACATGGGCACGCCGGTTGAAACGCTGCTGCCCGGACTGACGCAGCCGTATACCACCCTGTTTACCGGTGCCGGTGTCGTCACCCGCCGTGCCATCGAGCGGGCGGAAGCGGCCAGCCGCATCTTCGCCTGCGACCCGACCTCGGCCGATGCCTCCTGCATCGGCGGCAACATCGCCATGAATGCCGGTGGCAAAAAGGCCGTGCTGTGGGGGACGGCGCTCGACAACCTGGCTTCGTGGCGGATGGTGGACACGCAGGGCGCGTGGCTGGAGGTGGAGCGGATCGACCACAATCTGGGCAAGATCCACGAGCAGGAGACGGTCACATTTCGCATCAAGCACTTGAGCGACAGCGCTGCCGTGATGAGCGAAGAGATGCTGGCCATCCCTGGCGGCACCTTCCGCAAGGCCGGCCTGGGCAAGGACGTCACCGACAAGTTTCTCGCCGGCCTGCCCGGCGTGCAGAAGGAAGGCTGCGACGGCATCATCACTTCGGCAGTCTGGATCTTGCACCAGATGCCGCCGGTGACGCGCACCGTCTGCCTCGAATTCTTCGGCCAGGTGCGCGATGCCGTGCCGAGCATTGTCGAGATCACCGACTACTTCAAGCCGGGCGGCGCGGGGCTGGCCGCCGGCGTGCAACTGGCCGGCTTCGAGCATCTCGACGAGCGCTATGTGAAGGCGGTCGGCTACGCCACCAAGGCCAAGCGCCACGGCCGGCCGAAGATGGTGCTGATCGGCGATATCGTCGGCGCCGACGAAGACGCAGTGATGCGCGCCACCTCGGCCGTGGTGAAGATGGCCAACGCACGCAGTGGCGAGGGTTTCATCGCCGTCACCCCGGAAGCGCGCAAGCAGTTCTGGCTCGATCGCGGCCGTACGGCGGCGATCTCCCGCCACACCAACGCCTTCAAGATCAACGAGGATGTGGTGATTCCCTTGCCGCGCATGGGCGACTATTGCGACGGCATCGACCGGCTCAACATCGAGCTGTCGATCAGCAACAAGCTGGCCTTGTGCGCCGCACTGGAAGAATTCCTGCGCAGCGACGTCGGCAGCTGGCCGCTGCATCTGGGCGATGCTGCGCAAAATGGGCTGAATGCCGAAGCGGTGGTCGGTGAGCGGCGCGACCTGGCCCTGGAGGCGGTGGCCGAGGTGCGGGCGCGCTGGCAGGCGCTGCTCGATGCGCTGAACACCGATGAGGCGGTGTTCCACCGCCTGCAGGATTATTCGACGCGTGTCTCGTGGAAGAGCGAACTCAAGCCCTTGATGGAGGAGATCTTCGTCGGCATTGCCTATGGCCCGGTGCTGGAGCGTATCGAAGTGCTGCATGATGAGGTACTCCGGGGGCGCGTGTTCATCGCCCTGCACATGCACGCCGGCGACGGCAACGTGCATACCAACATCCCCGTCAACTCCGACAACTACGCCATGCTGCAAACCGCCTACCGCACGGTCGAGCGCATCATGGCGCTGGCGCGGAAGCTGGGCGGCGTGATTTCCGGGGAACATGGCATCGGCATTACCAAGCTGGAATTCGT
>DDXB01000077.1:41288-45430 GCA_002347405.1 Rhodocyclaceae bacterium UBA2271
ACCGATTCGATCAAGGATTGCCTGCGCTGCGGCAAATGCAAGCCGGTCTGCTCTACCCATGTGCCGCGCGCCAACCTGCTCTACTCGCCGCGCAACAAGATTCTCGGCGTCGGCCTGCTGGTCGAGGCCTTCCTCTATGAAGAACAGACGCGGCGTGGCATCTCGCTCAAGCACTTCGAGGAATTCTCCGATGTCGCCGACCACTGCACGGTCTGCCACAAATGCCTGAAGCCCTGCCCGGTCGACATCGACTTCGGTGACGTGTCGATCGCCATGCGCAACTTCTTGCGCACGCAGGGCAAGAAAAAGACCTCGCCCGGCACGCGGCTGGCCATGGCCTTCCTCACCGCCACCGACCCGACCACCATCAGGCTCATGAAAGCCGGCATGATCGACCTCGGTTACCGCGCCCAGCGCCTCGGCCACCGGGTCGCCAAAATGCTCGGGCTGACGCAGGACATGGTGCGCCATCCTCCTGCCTCGCTGGGCCGGCCGGATGTCAAGACGCAGGTCATCCACTTCCTCAACAAGCCGCTGCCGGCCCATGTGCCGCGCCGCACCGCGCGCGCGCTGCTAGATGTCGAGGACAGCGCAATGATTCCGGTGATCCGCGACCCGCGGCAGGCCAGTGAGGAATCGGAAGCGGTGTTCTATTTCCCCGGTTGCGGTTCCGAGCGGCTGTTCTCTCAGGTCGGGCTCGCCACCCAGGCCATGCTCTGGCATGTCGGCGCCACCACGGTGCTGCCGCCCGGTTACCTGTGCTGCGGCTATCCGCAGACCTCGTCGGGCGATGATGACAAGGGGCGCGCGATCACCACCGCCAATCGCGTGCTGTTCCACCGCGTCGCCAACACGCTCAACTACCTCGACATCAAGACGGTGATCGTCAGTTGCGGCACCTGCATGGACCAGTTGCTGAAATACGAATTCGAACGCATCTTTCCCGGCTGCCGCCTGCTCGACATCCATGAGTACCTGATGGAGAAGGGTGTCAAACTGGACGGGGTGCAAGGTACGCAATACCTTTACCACGACCCCTGCCACACGCCGATGAAGTCGCACAATCCGACCAAGGTCGCCAGCACATTGATGGGCAAGCCGGTGCTGCTGTCCGACCGCTGTTGTGGCGAATCCGGCACGCTCGCCGTGACGCGTCCGGACGTGTCGACGCAGGTGCGTTTTCGCAAGCAGCAGGAAATAGAAGACGGTGTGGCGAAACTAAAACGGAGCACGGCGGAGTTTCAGAGCAGGCTAATGCCCGCGCCAGCGGGCGTTATGCCGGAACTAAACGTCGGCGTGACCGAAGGAAATCCCCGTGGGACTGGCGGTACGGCGAGCGGCACGACAAAAATCCTTACCTCCTGCCCGAGTTGCCTGCAAGGTCTCGCGCGTTACCGCGAAGATGCCGGTGTCGAGGCCGATTACATCGTTGTCGAACTGGCCCGCCACCTGCTCGGCAAGGACTGGCTCGAAAAATATGTCAGCACGGCGAATGCGGGCGGCATCGAGCGCGTGCTGCTTTGATTCATGCCTTGGGGCGCGATAGATAGCGCTCATTGCCACGATAGCAACGATTCAATGGTCGACGCCTCCCGCGCGGGGTAGGCTGCGCAGCATGGATAGTCATTGTTAATCCATAACCAAATAATCACCATAAATAGCTATCGCCATGAGCAAAAAACTCACTACCCGTGGCGGAGCGGACCAAAACCAGGGAGGCCACCATGGACAACAGCGTCTGGCGTCATCATCAAATGGCAATCGGGTATGCCCTGATCGCCTTCGGTATCGGTCTGGCGGGGGTCGCGGTCGGTGAAACCGTCGCTGGCCCCGGCATGGACTGACGGGAGGCAGGCATGAGCACGGAAACAGTCGCCCTTTCCTCTCACAGTTGGTTTGCCCTGTTGCGCGAACATGCCCGGCGCAATGCCTTCGCGGCGCTGGGACTGGGGATCGCGCTGCTGGCCGTGACAGTTTTGCTGGTGCAAAGCCTGGTGCAGATCATGGCCGGGGAGGCGACGGCGGCGCTGCGTTATGCCCTGCTCGGTGGTGCGGCCGGCTTTGCCGCTACCGCGCTCGGCGCCTTGCCGGCGCTGGTGCTGCGTGGCATTCCGCAGCAGTTGGAGGATAGCCTGCTGGGCATGGCGGCGGGCATGATGCTCGCCGCGAGCGCCTTTTCGCTGTTGTTGCCGGGGCTGGCCGCCGGCGCGGAGATACTCGATAGCAAGCCCCTGGGTGCCGCCGTGGTGGTATTGGGCATGGCGTTCGGCGTGCTGCTGATGCTCGGGCTCGATGCGTTCACGCCCCATGAACACGATAAAACCGGCCCGTGCGGGCCTGGCCACGAAACCTGCGGGCGGGTCTGGCTCTTCGTTTTCGCCATCGCGCTGCATAACCTGCCGGAGGGCATGGCGATCGGCGTCAGCTTCTCGCAGGGCGACATGACGGTCGGCTTGCCGCTGACCACGGCGATCGTCCTGCAGGACATCCCGGAAGGCCTCGCGGTCGCACTGGCGCTGCGCACGGCCGGTTTGGCACCGTCACTTGCCGTGCTGGTGGCGGCGGCCAGCGGCCTCCTGGAACCGCTCGGCGCCCTGCTCGGTGTCGGGCTGTCGAGTGGCCTCGCGGTCGCCTACCCGATTGGTCTGGGCCTGGCCGCCGGCGCCATGATCTTCGTCGTCTCGCACGAGGTGATCCCTGAAACCCATCGCAACGGCCACCAGACGCCGGCCACTCTCGGCTTGATGGCCGGCTTCGCGTTGATGATGGTGCTGGATACCACTCTAGGCTGATGTTGCTTGCAGCCCGGGCAGCGATGTCACGCGCCAGGCGTTGTGTCTCTCCCGGGGAGTGTTGCCGCCGCGCTGTTGGCCGTGGCTGACTCATCAGCGGCGCCAGAGGCAGTGTCACCGCCATCGGCAGCAGCCTTGCTGGCGAGTTTTTGGCGGCGCTTTTCTTCCTGCTTGCTTTTCTTCGCCAGATCTCTCTGGCGCTTTTCGAACTGATAATTTGGTTTGGCCAAGAAGCCTCCTAAGATCGCCACAAGGGCTTAAATAAATGCTGCAAACAATGTGCAAAAGTTCAGCGGCACTAGCCGCTGGCGGAACCGCCACTCTGGCTGCCTTCTCCGCTATCCCTGCTGCTGCGCGCTTCCTGCGTGCGTGCCTCGCTCACCGCCATGCCGCGACCGGCAAGCTCCTTGCCGTTGAGTCCGGCAATGGCGGCTTGCGCCTCGCTGTCTGATCCCATCTCGATGAAGCCGAAACCCTTCGACTTCCCGGAGGCGCGATCAGTGATGATTTGCGCCGAACTCACCGTGCCAAATGGCGCAAACAGCAGTTCGAGATCGGCCTTGCCGACACTGTAAGCCAGGTTGCTGACATAAAGCTTTTTGCCCAAGGGAATTCTCCAGAAGTCGGGGGAGGCAGGGGGCTATTTTAACTTGCCTGCCGCTGCCTTCGCTTCCGATTGCGCCGCCAGTTGATATTTCTTGAAGACATCCCGTGCGTCCTGATGGGCGCGGTCCAGCGTGCAGATTTTCGGATTGTCGTCGTGGCCGCTGAAAAAATTATCCGCCTGGGCGCGCATCACCAGTTGTATCGCCGCTTCATCTGCGAGGTCGTATTTTTCGGCGATCAGTGTGGTGACTTCATCGAGATGCTGCTCATAGGTCATTGGCTTCATGTCATTTCCTGCTCTGGTCGGGTGACAGGTGGAGCGCGCGTACTTCAATGCAATCGCTGTCACCCATCGGGTAATCGCGGCAGATGCCTGGCCGCCGCGCGTAGATGGTGCAACGCATGGTGTGGCGATCCAGGGCCGCGCACCAGCCATCATCCAGGCGGAGCATAACCCATCCGCCCCACGGGTCCCTGGCGGTGTATTTGGCTGGAATGTCATCCTCGCCCATCAGCATGACTTCCAGTCGGCAGCAGCAGGCTGCGCAGTTGGAGCATGAGATGGCCGGGTTGTCGGTGGCGTCGTTGCCTGCACTCATGTCGGGCATTGTTGCATGCTGTCGGCTGGTGCCGTTCCGCCAGTCCCGAAAAGGGATTCCCTTCGGTCACGCCGACTTTTGGTTACGGCCGCGCTATCGCGCTTAACCGGCTCACGCCGGTTAGCCTGCGCCGAAAGTCGGGATA
>DDXB01000077.1:45521-96434 GCA_002347405.1 Rhodocyclaceae bacterium UBA2271
ACACTCGCCGTCTCGCCAGCGCCGAAAAGGGATTCCCTTCGGTCACGCCGACTTTTCGTTTTCGATAATCTTGCGCTCCGGGGGATAATGCGCCGATGCACCTGAGCCGACCCATACTGCCATGATCTTCGATCTGACCACTGCCCAACTGGGCGGCTTTCTGCTGGCCGCGCTGCTCATCACCCTGGCGCCGGGCCCGGATAACCTGGGCGTGCTGAGCCTTGGCGTGTCACGCGGCCGGCGCGCCGGCATCGGCTTCGGCCTGGGTTGCGCGCTCGGTTGCTTCACCCATACGCTCTGGGCCACGCTGGGCATTTCGGCAATCCTGGCCGCTTCCGCAACCGCTTTCACCCTGCTCAAACTGGCCGGCGCCGCCTACCTGTGCTGGCTGGGCTGGCAGGCGCTGAAAAGTTCGGGCGCAAAGTTTCAGCCGGCTGCGGAACGGGTCGCCGATACGACCGCCTTCACCGTCTATCTGCGCCGTGGCTTCATCGCCAATGCCATCAACCCTAAGGTGGCGCTGTTCTTCCTCGCCTTCCTGCCCCAGTTCGTGGCTGCCGACAGCGCCCATGCCATCGGCCAGTCGGCCGTACTGGGCCTGGTGTTCGCCCTGCAGACCACGCTGGTGTTCGGCCTGCTCGGCTACTTCGCCGGCATGATCGGCGGCTGGCTGCAGCGCCGCGTCAGCTTCGGTCGCCGCCTCGACCAGGCCACCGGCGTGCTGTTCATCGGCCTTGGCCTGCGCCTGGCCGCGGAGTCGCGCTGATGAAGCAGGCAACCACCAAATTCGCAGTCCACAGCAGCGGACGCGGGCTGTTCGAAATCACTTCTGAACTGCGCGACTTCCAGCGCCAGAGCGGTATCCGCACCGGCCTGCTGACGGTGTTCTGCCGCCACACCTCGGCCTCTCTGCTGATCCAGGAAAACGCCGATCCCGATGTGCGCCACGACCTCGAGGCGTATTTCTCGCGCTTGTCACCCGATGGCCAGCCGGGCTGGCGGCACAACAACGAAGGGCCGGACGACATGTCGGGCCATATCCGCAGTGCGTTGACGCAGACCTCCGTCGGCATTCCGGTGGTCGATGGCGAACTGGTCCTCGGCACCTGGCAGGGCGTCTTCCTCTGGGAGCATCGCACCCGCGCGCACCGGCGCGAAGTGGTGCTGCATCTGGCGGGCGAATAATGTGCGGCATCGCCGGTGAGCTGAGGTTCGACGGCACGCGGCCCGACCGGGCCGTCATCGAGCGCATGAGCGCGCGGCTCGCGCGGCGCGGGCCCGATGGGGCCGGCATCTGGCACGACGGCCCGGTGGCGTTCGCGCACCGCCGGCTCGCCATCATCGATTTGTCCGAGCGCTCGCGCCAGCCGATGGTCGATGCAGAGCGCGGGCTGGCGCTGGTTTTCAACGGCACGATCTACAACTATCCCGAACTGCGCGTGGCGCTGCACGGCCTGGGCCACCAGTTCATTTCGGACGGCGATACCGAAGTCATCCTGCGCGCCTATGCCGAGTGGGGCGAGGGCTGCGTCGAACGCCTGCATGGCGTGTTTGCCTTCGCGATCTGGAACAGCAGGAAACAGCAACTGTTCCTCGCGCGCGACCGCCTGGGCATCAAGCCGCTGTATTTCGCGCCGCTCGCCGGCGCTTTCCGCTTCGCCTCGAACATGCAGGCCCTGCTCGCCGCCGGCGACATCGACACGGCGATTGACGCGACCGCCCTGCACCATCAATTCACCCTGCATGCCGCCGTGCCGCCGCCGTTGACCGTCCTCCGGGGCATCCGCAAGCTGGAACAGGGCACGACGCTCACCATCGATGCGACCGGGCAGACCCGGCAGCGCCGCTACTGGTCGCTCAAGGCAGAGCGCCCGGTCACGCCGCTCACCGAACCCCAGTGGATCGAGGCGATCCGCGCCGCGCTGGCCGAAGCCGTGAAACGGCGCATCGAGATCGCCGACGTCAAGGTCGGCGTGCTGCTGTCCGGCGGGCTCGATTCCTCGCTGCTGGTCGCCCTGCTGGCCGAGCAGGGCGTGCACGACCTGCTGACCTTTTCCGTCGGCTTCGAGGACCAGCCCGAAGAGCGCGGCCACGAATTCGAATATTCAGATGCCGTGGCCGAACATTTCGGCACCCGCCACCACAAGTACAGCATTCCCAATGCCGAGGTGCTGCACAACCTCCCCGCGACGGTCGATTGCATGGCCGAACCGATGGTGAGCCAGGATAACGTCGCCTTCTACCTGCTGGCCGAGCAGGTCGCCCGCACCGTCAAGGTGGTGCAGAGCGGGCAGGGCGCCGATGAGGTGTTCGGCGGCTATTCCTGGCATCAGCGCATGGCGGCGGAAACCAGCGGCACGCCCATCGAACGCTTCCGCCGCCACTACTTCGACCGCGACCACGCTGAATTCGCGGCCATGGTCGCGGCCCCCTATCGTGTCGCCGATGTCAGCTCCGCCCTGCTCGCGGCGAAGCTCAACGAACCCTTCGCCGCCAGCTTCATCGACCAGGTGCTGCGCGCCGAGGCGACGCTGCTGGTCACCGACGATCCCGTCAAGCGCGTCGACAACATGACGATGGCCTGGGGGCTGGAAGCGCGCGTGCCCTTCCTCGACCATCATCTGGTCGAGCTGGCGGCGCAGATGCCGGCGGAGCTGAAACTCGGTTCAGGCGGAAAACATGTGCTGAAAAAGATTGCGCGCGGCCTGCTGCCGGACGCGGTGATCGACCGGCCCAAAGGCTATTTCCCCATGCCCGCGCTCAAATACGTGCGCGGCGAATTCCTCGAATTCATGCGCGCCATCCTCGATTCGCAAGCCTGCCGCCAACGCGGCATCTACCAGCGCAGCTATGTCGAGAAACTGCTCGCCGAACCGGAAAAACACCTGACGCGCATCCAGGGCAGCAAGCTCTGGCATCTGGCGCTGCTGGAGTTCTGGTTGCAACGCAACGTCGATAGCGGGAACTGAAAGTCGGCGCTGGCGGGACGGCGGCCGACTTACATGATGCGTGAAACATCACCCCGCATCATGAACGCCCGCCCCCCTCTCGGGGGTTCTTAACGGCTCGCTGCGCTCGTTTATCACGGGGCGCTTCTTTTAGTGGCGGCGCGGGTTGCGGCTGGCGCCGCGTGGCGCGTTTGCCTGGCAGCCCTCTCCCTCAATCCCTC
The DNA here is from genome assembly GCA_002347405.1 of Rhodocyclaceae bacterium UBA2271. Classification (GTDB taxonomy): domain Bacteria; phylum Pseudomonadota; class Gammaproteobacteria; order Burkholderiales; family Rhodocyclaceae; genus Sulfuricystis. The sequence continues at coordinate 48,691 of DDXB01000077.1, forward strand.
TCCCGCAAGCGGGAGAGGGAAGCTATCTGCCTCCTCTCTCCCGCTTGGAGAGAGGTCGGGAGAGAGGGATTGGCCCGGCGCAAACGCTACGCTGTATTTCAGTGCCAATTCTGTTTGTGCGGGTCGAGCTAACTTTCATGACACGTGAAACATCACCCCGCATCATGAAAGTCAGCCCCTGCAAATGCCCCCCACCCCCAGCCCCCGCCCCGAGGCGGGGTTGAAGTTTGCTCGCTGCGCTCATGGGGTTACCCGGCGTCAAATTGCGTATTTCACGTTATCGCGTTGGGCCGCTGCTTGCCGACTGGCCCAGATAACTTCTGAAATCTCCGCTGCGCCAGGCACCGCCGACGACGAACTCGCCCAGTTTGATGAAGGTGTCGACGCTGCGAATCTCGCCGTAGTTTCTCGCCATCTCGCGTCCCTGCAGATCGAGGAACAGGAAGCTCGGCGTGCCGAGAATGCCGACGCCCCCCTTGCCGGCGTAACGCTTTTCGATCATCTTGCGACCTGTCGGATCGACAACCTCGCGGTCGCCGTTGAAGTCGATGCCGATGACGCGAAAGTGCTTGCGGTAGTAGTCCTGCACCTGCGCCTGACTCAGGATGTCGCGCTTCATGCGCTTGCAGGGTGGGCAATCCTCGGCCTCGAACATGATGGCCAGGCCGACTTTACCCTCCGCCTTGGCCAGCGCCAGATCTTCCGGCAGGTCTTGGAAGCTGATCTGGAGGAAATGGCTGTCGGCATCGCGCGTCTGCGCGAGCGCCGCGCCGACCGGTGCCAGCAGAACCAGCGCGCAGGCGAAGAACAGGACTTTCATGGTTGTCTCCTCATCTTGCGCCCTTTCTTGCCCCTTGAGGGGAGAATCGAGCGAAGCGAAGGTTCTCGGGGTGGGCTCATGGCCTACGCGCCCTGCACCTTGACGCGCGAGGTCGTGTCGAGGCGCACGCGCTTGACGTTGCGCAGGTGCGCGGCGACCAAGTCGAACACCGGCGGACCATCCACCTCGGCCATGCTCGCCCAGCCTGCGGCCTTGTAGCGCTTGTCGGCCTCCATCAGCTTGCCGCCGATGCGCAGGTCGCGGATGCGCCCGCCCATCTTGCCCAGCGGATCGATGGTGTAGGTGACGCCGCCGACGCGCACCATGTCGCCGCCCTGCCGATAGTAGGGGTCGCGGTTGAACAGGTTGTCGGCCACGTCTTCCATGATCGTCTTGATTTCCGTACCGGTCATCTCGCGCGCCCAGGTGTTCGGATAGGTCAGCGCGGTGTGGGTGTAGACGTCCTCCAGCGTGATGTCCTGCCCGGGCAGCAGCGAAATGCCCCAACGGAAGCCCGGCGAGAAGGCCACCTGGGCGTCGTAGTGCCGCATCAGCGCGTCGAGGATCACTTCGTCGAAAGTGCCGTTGAAATTGCCGCGCCGATAGAGCAAGGTGTCCGAAACGGCGAGTTTCTCGCCAAGCCGCTGCACATAAGGGGCGCGCACCTTTTCGATCAGCGCCGCCATGCCGGGATCGGCCGGGATGTAATCGGAAAGCACGGGGATCAGCTTGAAGCGGAAACCCGCCACGCGCCCCTTCCTGACATCGAGATCGATTCGCGAAAGAAACTTGCCGTGGCAGCCCGAGTTGATGACCAGGGTATTGCCGACCTTGATCGGCTGCGGGATGCCGTCGTGGGTATGGCCGCCGAGGATGACGTCGATGCCGCGCACGCGCTGCGCCATCTTGAGGTCGACCGCCACGCCGTTGTGGGAGAGCAGCACCACCGCGTCGACTTTCTGTTCCTTGCGCAGTTCGTCCACCCACACCTGGGCCTGTTCGTCGCGGATGCCGAAGGACAGGTCGGGCACGAAGCGGTGGGGATGCGAGATCGGCGTGTAGGGAAACGCCTGACCAAGGATGCCGATGCGCGCGCCGCCCAGTTCGCGGATCGTGTAGGGCTTGAATACCGGCTCCCCGGGCGGCCCCCAGGAAGTATCCATCACGTTCTGCGCCACGAATGTGCCCGTGAAGCTGCCGGACTTGTCCTTGTCGCCGAAAATTTCCTTGACGCGATTGATGCCGAAGGTGAACTCCCAGTGCGGGCACAAGACCTCGACACCCAGCTGGTTGATGGCCTGCACCATGTCCTCGGCATTGGTCCACAGCGAGGTCGCCGAACCTTGCAGGGTATCGCCGCCATCGAGCAGCAGGGTCTTGCCCGGCCGTTCGGCGCGCACCTTCTTGACCAGGGTGGCAATGTGCGCATAGCCGCCCATGCGACCGAAGCGTTTGCCGAGCTCGGCGAAATCTAGGTGTGTCATCGCATAGGCCTCGGCGCTACCGCGCCTGACGCCGTAATGGTCGAGAAAGGCCTGGCTGGTGAGGAAGGGCGGCTTGCCAATTTCCTCCGCCCCGATGCCGAGCAGGGTATCCGGCTCGCGGAAATACACCGGCAGCAGCGTCGCGTGACTGTCCGTCATGTGCAGCAGGGTAACGTTGCCGTAGGATTCGAAATCGAGCAGACGTTCCGGCGTCATGGCGGCAAGCGCGCGCCGCGGATCGGACAATCCGACGCCGCCGGCCACCGCCAGCAGCTTGACGAAATCCCTACGCGTGACTTCCATCCTCTCTCTCCTTCAGTTTTTATGTCGTCGGTAACAACCGCGGCGCGCCAGGCGCCGCGGCATGGTGCAGCACTCAATCAGTGCGACAGTCGCGGTACATCCATCTGGTCGCCGCGTTTGGTCTGCTTGGAGACGATGAAGGTCTCGAGATCGGCATACTCGGGCGAATCGCCGGGCAGCATGTTGGTGCGCAAGGGCGTCATGCACCACTGGAAGCGAATACGGATGTCGATCAGCCGCTGCCAGGCGGTGCGCCAATAGGGATGATTGATCATCGTATCCTTCTCGACGTCCGCGAGGAAGCGGCCGCCGAGGAACTTGCGCCCGCCACCCCGATCGGTGTGGCAGTTGGCGCAGGCCTGGCCGCGTTGGCCGACGCGCCGGTTGAACATCTCCTCGCCGCGCGCGATCGCCGCCTTGACGTTACGGTCGTTCAAGGCTAGCTGGTAGGGCATGCCGTTCGACTGCATCTTGACAAGGATCGCCATCGACATGTTCTCGTCTTCCTGCGAAGGCATCGCATCCCCGGTGGTTTCAGGCGTATGCACGGCGAGATAATCCTCGATCGACATCATGCGACTGTACTGCGGCATCCACTTCGGATATTGCGTGGCGACGCCGACCATCGGCGCGATGACACCGATCGTCCGCTTGTCGTCCGCCGCGGTGATCGGCCCGTGGCAACTGGCGCAGGACTGGCCTTTCGGGCCGATCTTGCTCCAGCGCGGCACGGCCAGGCTTTCGGCCAGCCCGAGGCCTGGGTTGGCGATCGGATCGCGGGGGTCGCCGTAGGCCGGACGAATGATCTGGCGGGTGAAGGGGTTCCATTCCGGATCTTTCGTGACTTCTTCGGGAACGCCGGGCGGGTCGCCCTTGAGCGTCTGCAGGTAGGCGACCGCATGGACGATCTCTTCGGGCGTCCACATGCCGGAGGCGCCGAAAGGCGCCATCGGCGCATCCGGGCCGTACAGCACCCGCGGGTCGTAGATGGCCTGGTAGAGGAAGTCGTCGGAAATGCCGCGCGAGCCGATGGTGCGCAGGTCCGGGCCGACGTTGCCGGCGGGCCAGACCGTCGCATCGGGAATCAGGTGGCAGGCGACACAGGGGCCCTTGCTGCCTAGCTTCAGCAAGGCATGGCCCTTCTTCGGATCGCCCTTGATGTCCTTGGGCATCACCCCAATTTTGGGCGGGAAATAGGCCGGGCTGCCGGCGGCGAAGGTCGGCCACTGCTCGAAATTGTCGGTGCCGAAGCCGCCGAACGCGTAACGTTGCTGGATGCGCTTGCCATCGACCTCCTTGACGATGCCTTGCGACTGGGGAGTCGCGTTCGACTTCCATTCCTTCGAAGTCACGCTGGTGCCGACCGTCGCACAGGCAGCCAGGAACGACACGCCGACAACAACCAGCACGGCTCGTCCGGGGTGGGACAGGTGCCTCTTGATCCACGCTTTCATGAATCCTCCTCCTTTGATTTTATGAATCGGCCGCTGCTGCAGCGCGATTGCCTTGGCGCTGCAGTGTCAGAATTTGATGTCAGCCTCGCCGGTATAGGTCTTTCCCTCGGTGTCGTGAAAGATCACCTTGACCTTGCCCGGTTCGTTCACTTTCACAGGAAAGGAAAAGAACGGGTTCTGACTGACGGCCTGGGATGTCTCGGCCTCGAACACCGGCTTGCCGTTGTAGCTGGCTTCCACCTTATGGATGAAGTTGTAGTTCTTCTCGACAATCTTGCCATCGCGATGCAACATGCTTTCCATCGGATGGGTCACCAGCGCCCGCACGGTGACCACTTCGCCGGCCTTGACCTTTTCCGGAACCCGGATACGTACTTGCGACATCGTTTTCTCCTCGTTTTACGTTAATCGACCGAATATTCAACCACCGCAACCGCCGACGGTAATCTTGACTTCCTGCTTGTGCTGCCACAGGCTGCCGTCGCTCATTTCGGCGATGACGCGCACGTCAGAAGTGCCGCCCATGCGAATGTTGGTGGCAAGGGAAAGCTTGCCGGCCTCGGGCGTCAGTGACAGGCGCGCATTGAGCGGACGGCGATTCTTGTCGGTGATGATGTAAACATTCTTGACGTAGTTGTTCACCTCCATCGGCAGATTCGATTCGATGCGCACCGGCACGACCGCGCCGTTTTCGGCGATCAGCGGCAACTCGACTTTCATCTTGTCGCCTGCTGTCTGCAGGGTGCGATTGCCGAACAGCCGCTTAATGGTCTCCTCGACCTTCTCGTCGGGCTTCGGCACGCCGAGGCCGGTGGCTGCCTCGGCTGCCCGCGGCAATGCACCGAGAGATGCAAGACCCGCTACAGCGCCAACGGCGCCGAGCAACTTGAGCACCTGGCGACGCCCTGCCATGGGAACGTTTTGCGTGAGCTTCATGATGCTTCCTCCTTGTGGTTAGTTCGAAAAATTTCAAACCTTGATATAGACCCACCCGTCCTGCACGCGGTCGGCGATATGGGCGATGGCATTGTGGATGCGCAAAGTCTTGGGCAGGATGACGACCCGCTCGCCCTCCATCTCGAAGCGCGCGATCGCCCGCTCGCAGGCGATGAACGCCACCTTGTCGTAACGCAGTTGAAGATCGGCGATGCGTTCCGCAAAGGGAGTACGGTCGCTGCGCAGCATGTCCAGTCCGCGGTTGTTCACGACCACCTCGACATGGGCGCTCGCATTTTTCTCCAGGTAGGCGCTGACCAGATCAAGTGCGGCTTCCATGTGCTCGGTGTCGGCATGATCGAGATGAACCAGCATGCGGCCGGGTTGGGTGACGAAGAAATTGCTTGCCCAATCCAGAGAATGGCCGAACTGCTCCGGCGTTGTGCGCTGCATCTGCATGCCGAGAAAGATGCCGGCAACCAGCACCACACCGGCCGCCAACCCGCTGCCCCACCAAACGGAGTCGCCCCGGGAGCGCGCCTGCACCGGCAGGGCATGGCGATCGTAGGCATGACGCAACAGATCCTTGCCGGCCCTGAGCGCGCACAGGCGTTGCGCCACTTCCCCATCAACGGAGCTTGACGCCAGAATTTCCTCGCGTTCGGCGGCGGCGAGTTCGCCATCGACGAAGGCGTTCAACTGCTCGTCTGAAAACATGTTTCTGCTCATTTCACGCACCTTAACTGGCTTTCGCGGCGACTTTCGTGGCGCACCGGCTCCAGCAGAACCCGCAGCGCACTACGCGCACGACAGACCCGGCTCATGACGGTGCCGATCGGAATGCCGAGAATTTCGGCCACCTCGGCGTAGGAAATTTCTTCGAGATCGACCAGAGTCAGCACCTGACGCTGCCCCAGCGGCAGTGCACTGACAGCCACGCGCACGCGCCGGACGGTCTCGCGCGCCTCGGCATGCGCGTCCGGTCCCGGCTCGTCGGCGGGCAGTTCGGCAAGCACCTCCTCGCTCTCGCAATCGCGCCGGCTGCGCAAATGATCAATCCAGCAGCGGTGCAGGATCGACAACAGCCAGCCGGTGAGCTTTTCCTCATCGCGCAACTGGTCGAGGTTACCGAGACCGCGCGCAAGCACATCCTGCGTCAGGTCGTCGGCCAAAGCCGCGTCGTGACACCAGGCATAGGCGACGCGATAGACGCGCGCCCGGCTTGCCTCGACGCGCCTGGTCATCTCGCGCTGCTGGGACGACACGAACCAGAGAAGTTTTTTCGTTTCCATTGTCAGGTAAGACGGGGCAGGCCGCCGCTTTATTCCATTCCTCGAAAAGTTTTTCCCCCGCAATCGCGAATCTTGCCGGAATAAATTGCTGGTGTGTCGCGTCTACCTTGAAACAAAGAGGAGGAAACCTGCCCATGTTCCCGTCGAAAACCATGCTGCGGTGCCGCATCCTGCTCGTCGCATTGTCGCTGCTGCTCGGTGCGCACGCCGCGTTTGCCGACAGCCGCGAGATCGTTCTGCCCCATGGCAACCTGGAACTGACCGGCAAGCTGGAAATCGCCCCGGGCAAGACGCTCGCCGACGGCGCCGTGCTGATGCTGCATGGCAATATGGCGCATGCCGACATGGAAATCATGCGGATGTTCCGCAGTCAGTTGCGCAAGGCCGGCTTCACCACGCTGGCGATCAACCTCTCGCTTAATCAGACCCGCCGGCAAGGCATGCAGGGCTGCGACGAACCGCTGACACATCGCGTCGAGGACGCCCTGCCCGAGCTTGGCGCATGGCTGGACTGGCTGGCGCAGCAGGGCGCAAGGGGGGTGACCCTGCTCGGCTTTTCGCGCGGGGGCCACCAGGTCGCCTGGTTCCTCGCCGCACGGCCCCATCCGCTGGTGCGCTCTGCCGTCTTGCTGGCGCCGATAGTCGGCCGCGACGGCACGGCGCCCGAGCGCTATCAGGCGCGCTACGGCAAGCCCCTCGAACCGCTACTGCAGCAGGCGCGCGCGCACGCTGCCGCCGGTAATGCAAATACCCTCCTCGACCAGGTCGGCTTTTTGAGCTGCCCCGCCGCCCGCGTCAGCGCGGCCGCCTTCCTCTCCCACTACGCCCTCGCCGAACAACACGACACGCCGGCCCTGCTGCCGCGCACGCGCGTGCCGACCCTGATCGTCGTGGCCGGCGGCGACGAGATCGCGCGCGACACCGAAGCACGCTTCCGCCCGCGCGTCGATGACCGTCGGCTGCAGATGGTCGTCGTGCCGGGAGCGGACCATTTCTTCAACGATCTGTTCGGCGAAGATGCCGCGGAAGCCGTCGTCGCCTTCCTGCGCGAACAGCGCGGCAACCACTGACAATCACTTTTCAACAAGAGGAACAAATGCATGTTTTCATTTCTTGACTTCGGCGTGCATGGCCAGGTGCTGCTGTGGATGTTTACCATCGCGGTCATTCTCGGCGTCGTCACCAGCAGGACCAACTTCTGCACCATGGGCGCGGTTTCCGACTGGGTCAACATGGGCGACACCGGCCGCATGCGCGCATGGCTGTTCGCCATCGCCATCGCCATTCTCGGCGTCACGGCACTCGAAGCGACTTCGCTAGCCACGCTGCGCGGCAACACCATACCTCCCTATCGCACCGAGAACTTCGCCTGGCTGCGCTACATCGCCGGCGGACTGATCTTCGGCATCGGCATGACCCTGGGCAGCGGCTGCGGCACCAAGACGCTGCTGCGCATCGGCGGCGGCAACCTCAAGTCGATCTTCGTCGCCGCCGCCATCGCCACCGTCGTCTATTTCATGTTCACCACCCGGCTGTTCGAAATCTCGGTGATGAGCTGGGTCGGCCCGACCGTCGTCAGCCTGTCCCAATACGGATTGGCCGGCCAGGGCATCGACGACTTCCTCGCCAGGTTCGCGGACATCAACGCGACGACCGCGCGCCTCTTGGCGGGTGCCGGCATCGGTGCCGCGCTGCTGTGGTTTGTCCTCAAGTCGACTGACTTCAGCGGCAACCGCGGCAACATCCTCGGCGGTGCGGTAGTCGGCCTGGCTGTCGTCGCCGGCTGGTATGTCACTGCCGGCCCGCTCGGCGTGGCGTGGGTCGAAGAGGCGATGATGGACGGCGAACCCAACCGCGCCGCCATCCAGTCCTTCACCTTCATCAGCCCGATCGGCGAGACCGGCCGCTACCTGCTCGATCCAACCAATCTCGGCATGATCCGCGTCGGCGTCGTCACCGTCTTTGGCGTGGTTCTCGGCTCCTTCCTTTATGCCTTGTTCAGCCGCAGCTTCCGCTTCGAGTGGTTCAATTCGCCGGGAGACTTCATCCAGCACATCGGCGGCGGATTGCTGATGGGCTACGGCGGCTTTGTAGCCATGGGCTGCACCATCGGGCAGGGTGTCAGCGGAGTATCCACGCTCGCGCTCGGCTCCTTCCTCGCGCTGGGCGGCATGATCGCCGGCAGCGCGCTGTCGATGAAAATACAATTCGCCCTGATGGACTGACCCCGAGGAGACCCCGATGCCACACAAACTTGTCCGCTACTTCTTGCCCCTGTTGCTGTTGCCGCTCTGGAGCGGACAGGCGTTCGCGGCTGATCCGGACGTGGTGCGCTACGCGAAGGCCGCCCCCTACGAGGACGTACGCGAGGATCTTGAGTTCGCCATCCAGAATCGCGCTCTGCTGGTCGCCCTGACTTCGCACATCCATGCCATGCTCCAGCGCACCGGCAAGGATCTCGGCGACGACACCCCGTTGTTCGAGAACGCCCAGGCCTATTCCTTCTGCAGCGCGAAGGTATCACGCGCGATCATGGCGGCCGACCCGCACAACATCGCCTTTTGCCCCTTCACCATTGTCGTTTATTCGCCGCGCGGCGAAGTCGGCACAACCTATGTCACCTATCGCCGCCCGCCGGTCGGGAGCAATCCGCGGGCCGATGCCGCGCTCAGGGAACTCGAAGCCTTCCTCGACGGCATCGCGCGCGAAGCCGTCGGTTTGCGGTAGGCGCGGCGCCGTTCTGCCAGCGCCGACTTTGCAGCACCACTACCGCCGGGAGCCATTGCGCGGTGCGCGGGAAGCCGCAGGAGAAGGTGTTCCATGACCCTGGCCGGGTGCGCAAACTGAAAGTCGGCGCTGGCGGGACGGCGCCCGCCAGGCCAGGAACGGCAACGCCGGATTGCCCCGCCGGACGCCAACGGTCTGAACTTCTGCCACCGCCTTAAGCACAAAGACCAGCGGCGATTGGTACTATCCGGCTCCGACTCCGCCAGGAAACCATCCCAGAATGCGCAAAGAAATAAAAGAACAGCCCAAATACGCTGTCGTCGCCGCCGTGCAGTTGCCGAACGTGAGCGACAGCGAGTTCGCGGCCTCGTTGGCCGAATTGCGCGACCTGGCCAAGACACTGGGTTACACGGTCTCCGCCACATTCACGCAGAATCGCTCGAGTTTCGACACGACCGCCTATCTGGGTAGCGGCAAGCGGGAGGAGATTCGCAGCTTCGTGGACAGCGAGCCCGCGCCCGTCGCGTTCGAGAAAATACCCCAGGCTGCCGCCGATCCCGCGGCCGGCAGGATCGATGTCATTTTCGTCGATCATGAGATATCGCCATCGCAGGCGCGCAATCTCGAAAAAGAGCTTGGCTGCGAAGTGATGGACCGCACCATGGTCATCCTGGAGATCTTTCACCGCAACGCGCGCTCCCGCGCCGCCCGCGCCCAGGTGGAGATCGCCCGCCTCGGCTACATGGCGCCGCGCCTGCGCGAGGCGGCCAAGCTCGCCGGGCCGCAAGGGCGGCAGCGCAGCGGCGTCGGTGGTCGCGGTGCCGGCGAATCACATACCGAGCTGGATAAACGCAAAATTCGCGACCGGATTGCCGAACTCCAGCAAGAGATCGCCGCGATGGATGTCGAACGCGAGACGCAGCGCGCGCGGCGGCAAGAGCGGCAGGGGCTCGCCAGCGTGGCGCTCGTTGGCTATACCAACGCGGGCAAGTCCACCCTGATGCGCGCCCTCACCGGCAGCGACGTGCTGGTCGAAAACAAACTCTTCGCCACGCTCGACACCACCGTGCGCACCCTCCAGCCCGAGAGCCGGCCGCGTGTGCTCGTCAGCGACACGGTCGGCTTCATCAAGAACCTGCCGCACGATCTCGTCGCTTCGTTCAAGTCGACGCTTGAGGAGGCGCTTGATGCAGCGCTGCTGCTCCACGTCATCGACGCCAGCGATCCCGGGTTCGCACGGCAGCTCGCGGTCACCGACAAGGTGCTCGCCGAGATCGGTGCAGAGGACGTGCCACGCCTCCGCGTGTTCAACAAGATCGACCATGTTGGCGACGCGGCGGCGCAAGCCGAACGCGCCGCCGCGTTGCGCGCCCAGTTCCCCGATTGCATCGTGATGAGCGCGCGCCAGGCGGAAGACATCGCATTGCTGCACGCGGCGATCGTCGGGTTTTTCCAGCAGGGGCTCGCCGAAGCCGAACTTTTTCTGCCCTGGTCGGCACAGCAATCGCGCAACGAAATATTCGCGAACTGTCAGGTGCTGAAAGAGCGCGCCGACGAAGCGGGGGCTTTCCTGCACGTCCGCGGCGAGCGCAAGACTATTCAGGACCTGAACGAGCGGTTCGGCCAACTTTCATGATGCGTGAAACATCACCCCGCATCATGAAAACGCCCGCCCCCCTTCCCCCCCCCTCGCGGGGGGTTCCAATCGGCGCGCTGCGCGCGTGTATTACGGGTCGCTTCGATTTGCATTGGCGCGGGTTGTGTGCGGCAAAGCCGCATCTCGCTGCGCGAGACCAGTCTTCGACTGTCCTGTGGCCTGCGGCCTGGTGGCTGGCGCCGCGGGTTGCGTTTGCTTGGCAGCCCTCTCCCTCAATCCCTCTCCCGCAAGCGGGAGAGGGAAGCTATCTGCCTCCTCTCCCCCGCTGGGAGAGAGGTCGGGAGAGAGGGATTGGCCCGACGCAAACGCTGCCTTTTCACGTTAAATACGGCCTTACCTCCCCCTTACCCGGACTTCCCAAATGAAAAGAACCGATCTCGAAAAGAACATGGCTCACAAGCTCGACAGCCGCCTGAAACTTGCCGGCACGCCCGTGCGTTTCGCCGGGGGTACGATGCTTGATCGCAAGGAGCAACGCAAGCTGGATCAAGCGAATGGCCTGATCCCTTTCGCTGTCAAACTGGATGCGCAACTGGCTGAGGAAATCCGGGCGCAGGCCGTGGCCAGGCAGATGGGTTTGAATGAACTGGTCAGCGAGCTTTTGCGCAAGGGATTGGCTGCCGGGGATTGAGTGGTGGGCGTCTCCCGGTAGCTGGCGGGAGGCAAGGCCCGTTCGGCCCGGCCGCGCCCTGATGCGGGCCGCCCCCGCTGCCGTTGATACAATCCTCCCCCCGCCATCTTTCCCCTGCTGCCGCGCATGACCACAAAAGTATTCATCCGTACCTTCGGTTGCCAGATGAACGAGTACGACTCGGACAAGATGGTCGATCTGCTCGGTACGACCGAGGACATTGTCAAGACCGACAATGTCGAGGAGGCGGACATCATTCTCTTCAACACCTGCTCGGTGCGCGAGAAGCCGCAGGAGAAGGTGTTCCACGACCTCGGGCGGGTGCGCAAGCTGAAGGAGCAAAAGCCCGATCTGATCATCGGCGTCGGCGGTTGCGTGGCCAGCCAGGAGGGCGCGGCGATCATCGAGCGTGCGCCCTACGTTGACATCGTGTTCGGCCCGCAGACCTTGCACCGCCTGCCCGAAATGATCGCGGCGCGGCGTGCCTCCGGCCGTGCGCAGGTGGATGTCTCGTTCCCCGAGATCGAGAAATTCGACACCCTGCCGGCCGCCCGTGTTGCGGGCGAGAAGGGGTCGAGCGCCTTTGTTTCGATCATGGAAGGCTGCTCGAAGTTCTGCACCTTCTGCATCGTGCCTTACACGCGCGGCGAGGAAGTGTCGCGTCCGCTCGACGACATCCTGGTGGAAGTGGCCGGCCTGGCCGCGCAGGGCGTCAAGGAAATTACCCTGCTCGGGCAGAACGTGAATGCTTATCGCGGAGACACTGCCGAGGGCGAGACGGTTGATCTCGCCTTTGTCATCGAGACCATTGCCGCGATGCCGGAGGTCGAGCGCATTCGCTACACCACCTCGCACCCGCGCGAGATGACACAGCGGCTGTTCGATATGTATGCGCGCGTGCCCAAGCTGGTGTCGCACCTGCACCTGCCGGTGCAGTCTGGTTCCGACCGCATCCTTGCCGCCATGAAGCGCGGTTATACGGTGCTGGAATACAAGTCGCTGGTGAAGAAACTCCGGGCGGCGCGGCCCGACATTTCGCTGTCGACGGATTTCATCGTCGGCTTTCCGGGCGAAACGGCGGAGGATTTCGAGAAGACCATGCAACTCATCGATGCCATCGGTTTCGATGCGAGCTTTTCCTTCCTGTTCAGCCCGCGCCCCGGCACGCCGGCCGCCGAGATGACGGACGATACCCCGCACGAATTGAAGGTCGAGCGCCTCATGCGCTTGCAAAAGCGCATCGAGGAACAGGCCGGCGCGATCTCGCAGGCGATGGTCGGCACCGTGCAGCGCGTGCTGGTCGAAGGCCGTGCGCGGAAAGATGCGACAGAACTCGCCGGCCGCACCGCCAACAACCGCGTGGTCAACTTCCCCGGCCCGGCCCACGCCACCCGCCTGATCGGTCAGTTCATCGACGTGACCATCACCTCAGCCCTGCCGCACAGCCTGCGCGGCGAAGTCGCCGTCCGCGAGGCTTAACAAAAGTCGGCGCTGGCAGGACGGCGTCTGAGTGCCCTGGATTCCGTCTTGCGCCGCAATGACGATATACCCGGAGGCTGGCGTTAAACCCGCTGCCCAAACAGTCTCGCCGCCGGGACAAACCCTCTCTCCCGCTTGCGGGAGAGAGGGCTGCCAAGGCGAGGCGGCACGCGGCGCCAGCCGCAATCCCCACCCAAGCTTGAACGGGGGCGCCCCGTAACAGACGAGCGCAGCGACAACAAGCGACACAGTCGCGCAGTTGCGGCGTAGGCTAATGCCGGCAACGCCGGCGTTAAGCCGCGTAGCGGCGGCCGTAGGCAAAAAAACAGTCACCTCCACCGCGAGGGGGAGGCTCGGAGGGGGCGGGCGTTTAATCCCCGCGAGGGGGAGGCTCGGAGGGGGCGGGCCTAAGTTTGAGTTAGCCGGAGGCTAACTCCCCCAACCGCTTCACCGCCGCCTCGATGACCTCGCTCCACGGATTGCCGCAGTTGAGCCGCAGGCAATTCCGATACAGGCCGCTGGCCGAAAACAGTTCGCCCGGCACGAAGGCGATGCCCTCGGCGATGGCGCGCGGAAAGAGCGCCGCCGTGTCAATGTCACCGGGCAATTCGACCCACAGCACAAAGCCGCCCAGCGGGCGCGCCATGCGTGTGCCGGCCGGGAAGTAGCGCGTAACCGCTGCCATCATCTGTTCGACCTGGTGCTGAAAATGGCGCTTCAGTCCGTGCACCTGTCGTTCATAGGCGCCCGATTCGAATACTTCGGCCAACACGCGCTGGGTGATGGGGTTGGTGCCGCCGCTCGACAATGTTCTTTGCAGGGTGACGGCGGCGTGGTACTTGCCGGCGGCGGCAAAGCCGATGCGCAGGGCGGGCGACAGACATTTTGACAACGAGGCGCACAGCATGACATTGCCGCTGGTCTTCCCGCCGGCGTCGAACGCCTTGATCGGCCAGGGCCGGCGGGCGTCGAAGCAGAGATCGCCATGGATATCGTCCTCGATCACCGGGATGTTGCGCGCCGCCATCAGTTGCGCGAGTTTGCGCTTGCTCTCGTCCGGCATCACGCAGCCGAGGGGATTGCTGGCGTTTGGCACCAGCAAAACAGCGGCCACCTTGCCGTCGCGCGTAGCCAGATCAAGCGCCGCCACTGACATGCCGGTCAGGGGTTCGGTGGGAATCTCCAGCGCCTTGAGGCCAAGGCTTTCCAGCAACTGCAACATCAGGTAATAGGCGGGGGATTCGACGGCGACGATGTCGCCGGGGCGGGTCACCGTCCGCAGGCACAGGCACAAGGCTTCCGTACAGGAGTTGGTGACGACGATTTCGCCGCTGTCGAGCGGCCCGCCCCACGCCAGCGAACGGCGCACGATCTGGCGGACCAGTTGCGGGTCGTTCATGTCGATATAGCTGCCGCCCGCCAGCAGCTGGGGAAAGCGGCGGGCGACATTTGCGTAGCGACGGTTGAGCGCGCCTATCGGCAGCAAAGAGGCCGCCGGCAGGGCGAGGCCGAGCGGCACGACGCCGGGTTTCACGGCTGCCTGCAGCACGCGCATCAGCCGCTGATTGAGGTCGACCGCAACAGGTTCATCCGGTGTGCTGAGGGCACCGGTGGCTGCCAGCGGCTGCGGCCGGGCACGCACAAAAAAGCCGGATTGCGGGCGCGCCTCGACCAGTCCGCGCATTTCAAGCTGGCGAAATGCCTGCACGGCCGTCGAAATCGACACCCGCTGTTCCTGTGCCAGCTTGCGTACCGATGGCAAGCGCTCGCCGGCCCGCAACATGCCGCTGACTATCAGTCCGGCGACGTCGTCGGCCAGCTTTTCGTAGCGTAATTTACTCATCCGCTTAACCTTTCCGATCAATACAGTTGCCCAAGCAGATAACCAGTACAGTTTGTAACAAATCAAATTGTAATGGTCACAATAATCATTTTCTGCAACTGTACCATTCTCCTCGGACTATCTAAACTGATGTCAGATGTTTCATCAAGGAGAATTGAATGACCAACCGGGAACTATTCCTGCAACACAATCGCCCCTTGCGTATAGACGCCATGGGAGCGGCTGTCTTGGTCAAGTGCCTCACCGGGACAGTCTGGTTGACCAGTTCCAAATGCGCAGGTGACATTTTTCTCCGTGCGGGTGACCGCTTCGTTGTGGAAGGTAGTGGACTCACCCTGATTGAAGGCATGGGTAGCGCGCGCGTTGTTCTGCAACCACCCGTGTCGCGCTGGATGAGCGCAATTGCTGTCGCGAGGAGTTGGTTTTTGCTATCTTCCCGGCATGAACGCATGCGAACTGTGCGATTCCCCCGGTGGAGAAATCCTCTGGCAGGATGATTTCTGCCGCGTCATCCGCGTTGGCGGTGGCGAGGCCGACGCCTTTCCCGGCTTTTGCCGGGTCATCTGGCAGGCCCATGCGCGGGAGTTGTCCGACCTGACGGCACCTGAGCGGCGGCATCTGCTGGATGTGGTCGCCGCCACCGAAGCTGCCGTGCGCGCGGTGGTGCACCCGGACAAGATCAACCTGGCCAGTCTGGGCAATGTTGTCCCGCATCTGCACTGGCATGTGATTCCGCGCTGGACGGACGACAGCCACTTCCCCGCACCGATCTGGGCAACAGCATCGCGCCCGCCCCCCGCCCGCGCTCTACCCACGAACACTGATCTGCTGGCGGCACTGACCGCCCATTTGGATACCACATGATGCCCCATCTCCCCGGCCTCTATTGCCAGGCATGGGGCGACACCAGTTTGCGGGCTGCACCCGCCCCCTATTTAGACCGTTCCTCCTTGGGACGGCCCCGCGGAGGAACTCCATGAAAATCGACCTGCCCCCTACCAGCGCGGATAACCCGCCGATTTTTACCAGTCTCGAAGCGTGCAGAGCCTGGCAACAGGCGCTGCCGCTGACAAATCCCATTCAGGTGCAGGCGCAACTGTTGCGCCAGCTCCATGTGCTGAACCGCTACAGCCTGCCGGTTGAAACGCGGCTGGCAATGCTTGAAACGCTACGCGAGGCGGTTCACTTCGTCCAGGAAGAAGGCGAGAAGAAATTTTCCGGCAAGCCGCTGCCCCTCGCGCCGCCGGACCAGGCGGCGTTCGACGCTTTACAGAGTCTGTGGCAGGCTTTCATCACCGGCTATTTGCGCTGCATTGAATCTTGTCAGGCCGGCAACGGCAGCCCCAAGGCCGAGACCCCGATGATCTGTCAGCGGGCGTTGGCAGCGCTGGCCGAGAATCAGCTTGATATCGTGCGAGCCGGGCATCAGCCGGGCGAGGACCATTGGCGTATGGTATTGCAACTGTATGCCTGTGCCGAAGCACAGGGTGTGGCAACCATTCCGGTCGATGACAACCTGCACGCAGGCCAGCCAATGACTCCGGCGTCGACTTTCGCCGAAATGATGCTGCTTGCCGCTGCGGGGTTGCACGAGCTATTGCCCCGCCAGCAACTCTGGGTCATGCGCTGGGCACGGCGCTGGTCAGGCAAGATCAAGATACTGAGCGCGCCGCCCGAACTCAGGACACCGGCACTGCCACTCTGCGTTGACCTGGAGGGCAGCATCCCGGCCAGCTTCAAACCACTGGCCGGGCCCGGCGCACGCTGGCTGGAAACGACCGAATTGCGTAAAAGCCTGAAAAAACGCCTCACCTTGCTCGCCAAAGGTGATCCTGCCGATACGCCGGCCCGGCTCGGCCTGGGCGAAGACTGCCAGCAGCCGATCTGCGGCGAGGTGTTGCGCCGCATTTATCCACGCTGGGTCAAGGGCGGAATAATGCGTCGCTACGAGCGACATCCGATGAAAGGCATCTGCCGCTTCGTCGCCGGTATCGACGTGATCCACTATTACCTTTCCGGCCACCGCCCCTTCAAGCCGCCCGGCAGCATCAGTGCCGATGACCTGCGCCGCCAGCGCGACGAACTCGCCACCTTTGGCCGCATCGCCGCACGCTTTGAAGAGGAGTACAGCCGCAACCATGGTTACCAGCTGGAAAGCTGGGAGGTGGTCGAAGATTGGGGATTGCTCGATCAATCGAGTGGCGGCTTGCTGCTGATGCGGCCGCTGGCCCAGTCCGGCGGTCGCCTGGGCATTGGCCAGATGGTCGCCGTGCAGCCTGCCGGAACCAGCGGCCTGCTGCTCGGCATGGTGCGCTGGGCACAGATTTCCGGCGACAACCTGGCGGCCGGCGTTCAGTTGATTCCGGGTGAACCGGTACCGGCAGCGGTGCGTGCCACCGGCGTGATGGCAACCCAGGAAAAACATAAACCGGCCTTTGTCCTGCCCCCACTGGAGGCGCTCAAGTTACCTGCCAGCCTCATCCTGTTGTCCGGCAGCTTCAAGCCGGAACGCATCGTCGAGGTCTGGACGGAGCAAGGATCGCGCGAGGTAAAACTCAAGTCGATCATCGACCGCGGCGCAGGTTTCGAACGGGTAAGCTATGAGGAAATGCCGGGTCGCTGAGTTACGTCAGGCTGCTTGCCCGCTCAGTTGCCGGCAAGGGAATTTGAAGGACCGGGCGGTACGAGCTGGGCGTTGAATGCCGCTGCGGTTAGCGGACGACTGAAATGGTAGCCTTGGGCGTATTTGCAGGCGCTCAGTCGCAGCAGGTCCGCCTGCTCGGCAGTCTCGACGCCCTCGGCGACCACGGATAGGCCCAGGCTGCGCGCCATCGCCAGGATGGCTTCGACCAATGCGCGATCGGCCGGATCGCTTGCCATGTCGCGCACGAATCCCCGGTCGATCTTGACGTGGTGCACCGGAAAGCGCTTCAGATAGGCGAGTGACGAGTAGCCGGTGCCGAAATCGTCAATGGCCAGCTTCAGCCCTGCTTCGCCGGCTGCGACGAACCACTCCTGGATGGCCGGCGAATCGACGAGCAATACGCCCTCGGTGATTTCAAGCACGATCTGCCGTGGCGACAGTTCGTGCTGCGCCAGTGTGCTGAGGATGTGCTTCACTGACAGTGCGTCAGGCAACTGGCGCACCGAGACGTTGATGGCCATGGTGAGTTGATGTCCGGCAGCCTGCCAGGCAACCAATTGGCGACAACACTCTGCGAAGACCCAGGTGCCGATTTCGCGGATCAGGCCGGTTTCTTCCGCCAGCGGAATGAAATTGTCGGGGCCGACCAGTCCGCGCTGCGGATGCAGCCAGCGCAGCAACGCTTCGGCACCGATGATGCCGCCGGTGCCAAGGTCGATTATCGGCTGATAGTGCAGCACAAACTCGCGGCGCGCCAGGGCGACACGCAGGTCGGTCTCCAGCATGCGCCTTTCCACAGCCGCAGTGGTCATCGCCATTGTGAAAAACTGGGCGTTGTTGCGGCCGGCATTCTTGGCCCGGTACATGGCCAGGTCGGCGTTGCGGAACAGTGTCTCGATGTCGTCACCGTCATTGGGGAAGAGCGTGATGCCGATCGAGGCACCGATGTGGACCTCATTGCCGTCGAAGGCAAAGGGTTCTGCCATGCGGGCGATGATCTTGTCGGCCACGGCAGCGGCGGCCACGGTGTCTTCGATGTTGGCGAGCAGGACGACGAACTCATCCCCGCCCTGGCGCGCAATGGTGTCGGTTTCGCGCACGCAGTGGTGCAGGCGTTCGGCCACCGACTGCAGCAGGCGGTCGCCAATGGCATGGCCCAGCGTGTCATTGACCTGTTTGAAGAGATCGAGATCGAGAAACAGAATTGCCACCAGCGTGTCTTCGCGGCGCGCCTGCTTGAGGGCCTGGCCGAGGCGTTCGGCGAGCAGGTTGCGGTTGGGCAGCCCGGTCAGCGCATCGTAGTTGGCGCGGTAGGCAAGTTCGGCCTCGCTGCGTTTGCGCTGCGTGATGTCGATGAATATCGAAACGTATTCGACGACCACGCCGGCAGCGTCCCTGACTGCCGAGATGATCTGCCACTCGGGGTAGACCTCACCATTCTTGCGGCGATTCCAGACTTCGCCTTCCCAGCGTCCCGTCGCCAGCAGTTGTTGCCACATTGCAGCGTAATAGTCCGCATCCTGATGTCCGGACTTGAGCAGGCGTGGCGTCTGCCCCACCGCTGCTTCAGCCGTGTAACCGGTGGTGATCGTGAATGCCGGGTTGACGCGCTTGATGACCCCCGCCGCGTCGGTGATCATGATCGCCTCGCTGGTGGCGCTGAACACCGTCGCCGCTTCGCGAATCGCCCGCTCGGCTTCGACGCGCCCGGTGATGTCATGGATGATCGAGTAGAGGACCAGCCGGCCATCGTGGATGTAGGGGCCCGAATAGACCTCGACGGTGCGAAACTCGCCATTCTTGAGCCGTTGCGGAAAAATGAAATGTTCACGGCCTTCCTGCTGCGCCTGCAACATCTCCGCAGTTACTTCGTCATGGTTCAGCGGGTTGATATCGGCACTGCGCAACGCCAGCATTTCGTCGTGGCTGTAGCCGTAGAAGTTGCTCGCCGCCGGGTTGGCGTCGATGATGCGGCCATCGGCCGGATCGATCAGCAACATGACCGCTTTCGATTCGGTAAAGAAGCCGCGATAGCGGGCCTCGCTGTTCTTGAGCTCCACCATGAGCTGTTCGAGTTTTTCGGCGGCGTGCCGCTGCTCGGTAATGTCGGTGTTGGTGCCGATCAAGCGCAGTGGTTGGCCAGCGGCATCGCGCTTCAGAACACGACCGACGGCCAGCACCCAGCGATAGCTGCCATCCTTTGCCCGGACCCGGTAACTGGTCTGGTAGTTATTGGTTTCGCCGCGGAAATGGCGACCGACGGCTTTACGCACTTCAAGGAGGTCTGCGGGATGGAGTAGTACGCGCCAGGCATCGAGGGTGTTGGCAATCTCGTCGTCGGCATAGCCGAGCATGTGTTTCCACATGGGCGAGAAGAAAATCTCGCGGGTCTGCGGATTCCAGTCCCACACCCCGTGGTCCGCGCCCTCGAGGGCAAATTGCCAGCGTTCCTTTTCTTCCCTGATGGCGCTTTCGCGCAGCCGCAAGGCGCTTGCCATCTGATTGATGTTGGTGGCGATGGCCTCGAATTCGTCGCCGGTCCGGAGCTTGATGGGAGTATCGAGTTCGCCCTGCGCATAGGCTTGGACGCCCGCGCTCAAGTTGTCGAACGGCGTGCTGATCCAGCGCCGACCGGCCCAGTTGGCCAATGGAATGGTCAACAGCAGCGAACCGACCAACACTGCCAGCACTACGGCCAGGGTATTCCTCTGCTCATTTTGAGCCGTCGCCCGGTCAAGCGCGGTGACAAACCAGACCTGCTCATTGCCTGCCAGTGTCAGGGCGGCAGTGTCGAGGTAATACTGTGGATGTTGTGGAGCCTCTGGCTTGGCAAGCTCAAGGCCGGTGTCCAGTATGTCGGGTGAATTGGCGAATTGTTCGGGCTTGAGTCCATAGCGATTGTCCACAGCGAAATTGCCACTGAACAGCGGGTCGAGTGCCATGTTGCGCTCTCGGGCCAGGGCATTCAAGTCATCAGGCGCAAAGGTATAGGCAATGCGCACCCAGCCGACGCGTTTGTTTTCGCCGCCGCGCGGGCGCAAAACAGGGGCGATGGCTTCGAAAGTCAGGTGATTTTGCTGGCTGCGCAGTTCCCGGCCAAGGGGAGCATCGGGCAGGCCGAAGTCCTGCGCCTGCCGCGGCGTACCTTCCGGCAGGGCAATTTCCGTCCAGTCTGCCCCGGTAGCGCTGGTGCCGAGAAGATAGGACTTCCCCTCATGGTGGGTACCGATGCCCGCAATCTGCGAGATAAACCCATCGGCAGATGATTTCTTGCCCGCAAAGGCGACCAGCAGGCCGTTGCCGTCATAGACGCTGAGTGCGTCGATTCGCAGGGTTGCGACATTTTCCCGGAGCTCGGTGGCAAGCTTGCGTTTCTCACTGTCATAAATCGTTGCCCGATCCGTTTCCGGTGACGCGTAATCGGTCAACAAGGCGAGCGTGGCGATGATGTCACCCCGACGGGCCAGTGCGTGCGCATTGGCAACCAGATGCGTACGCTGGTCGGTCAGTCGCGTGCCCAGTTCGCGGAGCAGGGTATGGGCAGTCTGGGCTGACTGCTGGTGATGCTGTCGATTGATCAGCCAGCTCAAGGTGATAGCTACCAACGCAAAGGCCAGCGTCAGCGTGCCGGCCAGCAACAGCAACACCTTGCGCCTGATGGAACCCTGCTTCATGGCCGGTCCATGAACCAGAACACCGGTTCGACCCGCTCAACGTTCTTGTGTGTGACGAGAATCGAGTCGACCACCGTCAGCTTTTTCGCCGGTTTGCCGTTGCGGAGTAGCCTGACGATGGCCGCAGCGCTTTCCTTGCCGATGGTGGGAAAGCGAAATGAGGCATCCATCGCGCCGGCGCGAATCGCCGCGCGTGCTTCGTCGACATAGTAGACGCCGGTAATGGGGATTTTCTGCGGATCGAGGCCGGCTTTTTGCAGCGCCTGAACAGCACCCAGCGCCATGCTGTCCGACTGGGCATATATCGCATCGAAGCCGATTTTCTCGTCCAGCGCCTCTTCGACGCGCAGAATGGCCTGAACCCGCTGGTAGTTGGCCGGCTTGATCGCCGCCACCTTGAGCCCGGGCCAGTGCGTCAACTCCTGCAGGAATCCCTCGGTCCGTTCGTTGGCCGAACTGGAGGCTGGCACGCCCTGCAACATGAGGATGCGGCCCTGACCCTTGAGCCGTCTTGCCAGATAGCGCGCCGCCTGGCGGGCGATGGCGTGGTTGTCGGGCGCAATGAACTGGGTGAACTCTTCGCCATTGACGCGCCGCGTCAGCAGGATGACCGGGATGCCCCGGCGATACACCCGCGCGATCGGTTCGCGCAGTTGTTCGGCATGGGGCGGGCTGGTGACGAGCACATCCACGCCCTTTGCCGCGAGATCCTCGATGTCCTGCACCAGCCGCGCGATGTCGCCCCGGGCATCGGTGTAGATGAATTCGATATCGGGATATTGCGCCAGGGCGTTCTTGAGATCATGCACCTGGGCCGCGCGCCAACTGTCGGCCATCGAGTCCTGCGCGAAGGCGACGACATGTTTCTTCTTGTTCGGGGATGGTCCTTCCATGCCGGTAGCAGCAAGGGCCGCGCAAGCGGCAAACCAAAGAGCGGCGAAAGCGACAAGGCAGCGGTGCATCGGAGCGAACCACTTCCGTCTGAATCAGGATCCGCGAATATACATCTTTTTGGCTAGATGGGCACCCCCGGATCTAATTAAACGGGGCGGCTCGGCTCATCGGCGCCGAGCGGTTCAAACCAGCCGAGTTGTTGCTGCAGGACGGCGACAGTCGCTTCCGAGGCGTCGTTTTTACGCTGGGCAATGCGGCGGGCGAGTTCTTCGGTCGGCGCGGTCGGCGCGAGGATGGCGAACGGGATGCCGAGCCGTGCCGCCAGATTGCGGAAGTGGTCGCGTTCGTCGCGCTTGAGGAAGGCGGCATCGACGATCACCGACCAGCCGGATTTGAGCGCTCCCTCCGACAGGGTTGCCAGCCGGGCATAGGTGCGGCGGGTGGCATTCTGCGTGTAAATCGAACCGCCACTGGCGGCATCCGGGGCGAGGTCGAACAGGCGCTTCCTCTCGACATCCGAGCGGATGCGCACCGTATCGAGAAAGTCGGCGCTGGCGAGACGGCGGCTGCTCGCCCAGGTCTTGCCGCATCCCGATGGACCGCAGGTAATCGTCAGCGTCGGTGCGGGCGGGTCCGTCAGGCGCACTGCCAGAGCCAGATAACCGGCCGCCTCCTGCTGGTCGGCCGGGCCACCGCGCAGGGCGGCGACCTTGGCGCGCACCATGGCGCGATAGACGAGATAGAAACGCAGCACGGCGAGTGCGGCGAAATCGCCGTTCCAGGTGAGCCAGGCATCGAGCAGCCAGTGAGCCAGGCCGGGACGGCCATGATCGAGCAGGTCGAGCAGGGTGAAAGCAATTTCGCTGGCAACATCAATGCAGCGGAAGCCCTCGTTGAACTCGATGCCATCGAAGGGTACGACGCGACCATCAAGCAGCACGAGGTTGCCGAGGTGCAGGTCGCCGTGGCCTTCGCGCACATGGCCGTCAGCGTGCCGCCGCAAGAAATCCTCGGTGCAGCGCAGCCACTCGGCCGTGGTCCAGTCGCGCAATCGGCCGAGCAGCGGCGTCTCGATCGGCAGCAGACGCAGGAGTTCGTCGAAATTTTCGAGCGCATCGGCACGGATGGTGTCGGGTGTGCCGAACTCGGGCGCGGCGATGGCGGCGCGCACCTGAAAGGCGACGAGGTCGCGGGCCAGTTGCGTCAAGTGCGTGCCGGTCAGGTCGCCCTGGCTGCTGACATGGTCGAGCCGTTGCGCTTCGTCGAAACGCCGCATCTTCACGGCGGGTTCGCCGGCAAGTTCGACGACCTCCAGGTAAAGCTCCGGGGCGAAGCGGCGGTTCAGGTGCAGTTCGGCGGCACAGCAAGCGCGGCGCTTCTCGACGGTGCCGTAGTCGAGGAAGGGCAGGGTGACCGGTTTTTTCAGCTTGTAGGCGAATTCGCCCGCCAGCAGTACCCAGGAGATGTGCGTCTCCATGATCTGCACATGGTCAGGGTCGGGCAGGGCCCGGATGAAGGAACCTGGCATATCCGGCATAATCGCTACATTATGACCCTCCACGCTCGCAAATTCGACTCACTCTCCCCCACGGGGGAGCGTCTGCCTCCTTGGGGCGGCCCGGCGGAGGCAGTATGACCCTCACCGAGCTGCGCTACATCGTTGCCCTGGCCCGCGAACGCCATTTCGGCCGCGCAGCGGAAAAATGCTTTGTTGCCCAGCCGACCCTGTCGGTGGCGGTGAAGAAGCTTGAAGATGAGCTGGGCGTGATTCTCTTCGAACGCGGCCAGAGTGAAGTCACGGTGACCCCGGCGGGGGTTCCGGTGGTCGAGCAGGCGGCACGCGTGCTGGCGGAAGCCGCGCGCGTCAAGGAACTGGCCGACACCGCCGGCGACCCGCTGGCCGGCCCTTTGCGGCTGGGTGCCATCCACACCATCGGCCCCTATCTGTTGCCGCGTCTGGTGCCGCTCGTCAAGGAGCGCGCGCCGAAGATGCCGTTGATGATCGAGGAAGGCTATACGGCGCAACTGATCGAAGAGTTGAAGAGCGGTGAGCTGGATGTTGCCGTGCTGGCGCTGCCACTGGAAGAACCGGGGCTGGTGGCCCAGCCGGTTTATGACGAAGCGTTTCGCGTGCTGGTGCCGACGGGGCATGCCTGGGCGAAGCAGAAACAGGTCGATGCCGACCGCCTGCTCGACGAACCGTTGCTGATGCTCGGCCGCGGCAACTGTTTTCGCGACCAGGTGCTGGACCTGTGTACCCGCGCCGGTGCCGGCGGTCCGCGTGTGCTGGAAGGGTCGTCGCTCGAAACCATCCGCCTGATGGTTGCTTCAGGCGTCGGCATTACCGTCATGCCGGCTTCGGCGGTCGACATGTTGCCGAAGGACGATCCGCTCCTTTGCGTGCGGCCCTTTGCCGCGCCGACGCCAACGCGAAGGGTCGGCCTGGTGTGGCGCGTCAGCTTCCCGCGTCATCAGGCCATCGACCTGCTGCGCAGTGTCCTGCTGGACTGCAAGTTGCCGGGTACCCAGCCCGTCAAATAGCCTGAGACTATCCTGTTTATAACCACAATCCACTGGAACAATTTCCTCCCTCGGCGCAAAATGGTGTCATGGTCAGGTCAGCCTGATGACAACCAACTATCAAAAGGAGCGCATCATGAAAGCCAAAAAAGTCACCAGTATCAATATCGGCATCGGCGACGCTGATCGTGCCAAGATCGCCAAGGGTCTTTCGCATGTTTTGGCCGACAGTTATTCCCTCTACCTGATGACGCACAATTTCCACTGGAACGTCACCGGGCCGATGTTCAACACCCTGCACCTGATGTTCATGGCGCAATACACCGAGCAGTGGAACGCACTCGATATCATCGCCGAACGCATCCGCGCCCTCGGCCATCCCGCGCCCGGCACCTACAAGGAATTCGCCAAACTCGCCTCGATCAAGGAGGTGGATGGCGTGCCGAAGGCGACCGACATGATCCGCCTGCTGGTTGCCGCACAGGAAGCCACCGCCCGCACCGCGCGCGAAGTGTTCCCGGTCGTCGAGAAAGCCAATGACCAGCCGACCGCTGACCTGCTGACCCAGCGGATGGAAGTCCACGAAAAAACGGCGTGGATGCTGCGCAGCCTGCTGGAAGAGTGATATTCCTTCATGGAAAAGACCGTCAGACGCCTGCCATTGCATGGCACCCAGAGCGACACCGAATACTGGCTGAGCCGTAGTCCGGAAGAGCGGCTCGCCGCCGTCGAACATCTGCGCCAGGAATGGTTGGCGTTTCATCCCGATGCTGTCCAAGGACTTCAAAGAGTTTGTTGCACTGTTAAACGCACACGGGGTTGAATACCTCGTCGTGGGCGGCTATGCGATGGCGCTGCATGGCCGCCCGCGCAGCAATACGGGCGATCTCGCATGTGTGGATCAACCGTAGCCCGGAAAACGCCGATAAGCTGATGCAGGCATTGAACGATTTCGGCTTTGGTGGTCTTGGGTTGTCGACCGACGATTTTGTCGCGCCGGAACAGGTTGTCCAGTTGGGTTACCCGCCGTTTCGCATCGATCTGATGACCGACATCGACGGTGTGCAGTTCGCTGCCGCCTGGCCGCAGCGCAAAACGTTTGTCCATGAAGGGCAGCCATTGCACTTTATCGGGCTTGAAGATCTAAAAGCCAACAAACGCGCCTCGGCGCGGCTACGCGATCTAGACGATCTGGAGCAGTTGCCCTGACGTCTGAGTTTGGCCAGCAAGAGCCTTTGGGCTTCAAGCCGCGAATGCGTGTTTCAGACTGCTAGGGGACGGTGGGTTTTCAAGAGGATAAGTGACCCCCGAGTAAGCGACCTCTGTTACTTTTTGGGACGAGGCTTCCTGTATAGCTCATTCAACCGCAATATTTCCTGCCAAATTGGTTTTGAGAAACCTTGACGGTCAAACCGGCCGCCACTAAAGGAGGGATTTAATAGGTCTGAGAAATAAGCTTCGGCATCACGGGAGTTCCAAAGCTGAACAATCTTCTCTAAGACATGAGGATACTTTTCCTCAAGTAGTTGAGGGTATTGATTCGGCAAACATTTCAGCGTTTGCAGTACGGCTTCTCTAGTGATCACTTTCTTTCCTCCGCTTGTGTATATGTGGCGTTATCGGAGTATCCCTGACCTAAATCCTTTATCACTTACATGGTTATTATTATGCAGTATCCATCCGATGCTTCGCAAACTTGATTTTGTACAGTTAGCAGGTCTGCAATGGGCAGAAGATCGGCTCCTCCAATAACTATTCTTTCCAAATAGGGCTGCCTGGGAATCATGCCTTAGTCATGATATGCCGATGTCCGTTGACGCTGCATAGCGGACGTAGGGTATGAAAACCCGACTGGCACTTGAGGGTCGAAAACCGCCGTACCCCATGCGGGGCATTTCATCCCGCCAGCGCCGACTTTGCGGACTTGGCTCGGAGCCAGGCAGGCATTTGGTGACGGGTAGTCCCATATGACAAGGGGCCACATCTGCCGATGTGGCCCCTTTGCGCTGACAGCAGGCTGGCAGCGGTAATTTCTGAGCCGGCCTTAGTCGGCGTAGCCGCTCCGGCTGCCCCGGCTGCTTGATCTATCGGCATGGCGCGGCGTGGCGTGCGCCGGTTTGCGATCTTGCCACGGTTGTTTCTGGCTGGCGCCCGCCCGGCCCGCGCCGGCTGATTTGCCGAAGGCGGGCTTGCTGCCGGGTTTGCCGGCGAATTTGCCACTCGGCTTACCACCCGGCTTGCCGGCGGGGCGTGAGTTGCCCAGGCCCGGCTTGAAGCGCGCTTCCATGCCGGTTACGGCGGAAACCGTCACTTTGTGGCCGATGAAGCGCTCGATCTTCTGCAGGGCCTGCACGTCGTTGCGGTTGACGAAGGAGATCGCGGTGCCGCTGGCGCCGGCGCGGCCGGTGCGGCCGATGCGGTGCACATAATCCTCGGCGAACTTGGGCAGGTCGAAGTTGAAGACGTGGGTGATCGCCGGCACGTCGAGGCCGCGCGCGGCGACATCGGTGGCGACGAGGATGCGCGCCTGGCCGCGGCGCATCACGTTCATCATGCGCGTGCGATGCTTTTGCGGCAGGTCGCCGTGCAGCGCGACGGTGGCATGGCCGTCGGCTTCGAGCGAGGCGGCGAGTTCTTCGGCGGCGACTTTGGTGGAGGTGAATACCAGCGCCTGGTTGATGCCGACGTCGGACAACCAGTGATCGAGCAGGCGGCGCTTGTGGCCAATGTCATCCACATAAAAGACATGCTGGTCGATCTGCAGGCGATCAGCCGCGAGCTTGGCCACGGCGATGGTCTGCGGATCGTTCTGCAACTGGCGCGACATGCGCTGCACGTCGTCCGACAGCGTGGCGGTGAAGCACACGGTCTGACGCTCCTTCGGCAGCTTCTTGGCGATGGCCAGCACGTCGTCGGCGAAGCCCATGTCGAGCATGCGATCGGCCTCGTCGAGCACCAGCACTTCGAGGTTTGAAAGCACGATGCGGCCGGTATTCATCTGGTCCATCAGGCGGCCGGGCGTGGCGACAAGGATGTCGTAGGAACCGGCGAGCGCCTTGTTCTGCGGGATGTAGGATTCGCCGCCGGTGATGCAGACGGTGCGGCAGCGCGGCAGGGCGCGGCCGAAATCGACGGCGGCCTTGGCGACCTGCTGGGCGAGTTCGCGCGTCGGGGTCAGCACGAGGACGCGCGGACCGGCCAGGCGCAGCGGGCTGACACCGATCATGCGCTGCATCGCGGGCAGCAGGAAGGCGGCGGTTTTGCCGGTGCCGGTAGGGGCGGTGGCGATCAGGTCGCGGCGGCCGAGCAGAATCGGGATGGCCTGCGTCTGCACGGGGGTGGGTTCGGTGATGCCGAGCGTGGCAAGCGTGGTATCAAAGGCCGGGTCGAGGCCGAGTTCGGTAAAGCGTGTCATGGATTTTCCTGTGAGCAAATGAACAATGCCGCGGCCAAATACAAAAACCAACCAATGGGCGCATGAACACATGAGGCCTTGGCAAGCAAGTTGGGTCTATCAACATCGACGCCAACCTGAATGTGCCGAACAGGAAAGTCCTGAAAAGCGGGGGGCCAGAAATCGATGACAGCCGGCGCAACAACCGCCGGCAACCGAAGCGGGGCGCGACTGTCTCACATCTAGAGGGCAAAAGTCAAACTTAACTTGAAAATGCAGCGTTTGCGCCGGGCCGCCCCAAGCAAACGCGACACGCGGCGTCAGCCGCAACCCCACCGCCTCCAAAAGAAGCGCCCAGTGATAAACGAGCACCAGGCCGAAGGCCGCAGGACAGCCAAAGGCTGGTCCCGCGAAGCGGGATGCGGCTTTGCCGCACAAAGCGACCCGTTTAGAACCCCCCGCGAGGGGGGGTGAAGGGGGGCGGGCGTTTTACCGGCCGACCTGCTGCTCCAACCAGTCGATGATGTCCTGAGCCGGTTTCCGCCAGTCGGCTTCGAGCATCAGGGCGTGGCCCATGCCCGGATAAATCGTCGCATCGACCCCGTAACTGCGGGCGGTCATCTCCACCAGCGAGGTGGGGATGATCAGGTCGTGTGCGGCACCCTGGACCAGCAGTTTGCTGCTGCCGCCCGGCAGGTTGGCGAGCACCCGCTTGGTGTGCGGCAGGTTGAACAGTGTCATGTCCCAGATGGCGCGGTGTGATTCCGGCTGGGCCATGCGGTAGTAGCGCATCAGGTCATCTACGGAGACCGGCTGCGCGAACAGGGCATCACGCAGACTGTCGAGCGCCACATGCTGGCCGCTCATCATGCGATTGAGGTCGGCGAGCATGCCCGGCCGGTTGAACAGCATGCCGAAGGCCGAGGCGGCCAAGCCCTGCGGGGGCACCGAGCACATCAGCACGGCCGCGGGTGCCGCATGGTTTTCAAGGTACTTTTGCACCACGAAGCCGCCCATCGAATGGCCAATCAATATTGGCGGATCGGCAAGGCCGGCGACGGCTTCGACGACGTCATTGACATAATCGGCAATCGAGTAGCTATCCAGATGGTCGCGGCGGCGGCTGCCGCCGTGGCCGGACAGGCTCAACGCATGGCAGTTGAAGCCAGCCTTGGCGAAGAAAGGCAGGAAGTGCTCCTGCCAGCACCAGGCGGCGGTGTAGGCGCCATGCAAGAAGAGCAATGGTGGCATGCCTGGGCGGGCTTGTTCAGGAGCGTAGGAGAGTATCTCCAGTTTTTCGTGGTGGGTCATTTAGGTAGGTAATCGCGCCAGGGCTTCGTCCGGTGTCAGGATTTGAAATAGTTGTGTCAGCCGTTGCCCGCGGCGCAGCCGCAGCAGGGCCTTGTCGGCAGTGACCAGGCAGTTGGCCAGGCCATCACGGGCGAGTTCGAGGAACTTTTGGTCGTCCTTGTCGCGGCACTTGGGCAGGGCGACCGGCGCTGCGGGAACCTCATCGATGACCTTGACCAGAGCGCGATAGGCGTCGTAGGCAGCGGCCTGTCGCTCATCCGACAGGGCAAAGAGGGGATAGGCGAGGACGCGCCGGTATTCGGCCAGACAGGCAGGGCTGGTGAGCGCCTGCCAGCGCCCGGCCTCGACTTCGCCGCGCAATGGCGCAAAACGGCTGTCGGCAAAGACGAACAGGGACAGCAGCACGTTGGTGTCGAAGGTGACGCGCAGCGCTGCTTCCCCCCGCCCCCATGCGAGTGATGGGGGCGACGGTCGTTCGCGGGGCAGGCCCGCTTCGCTCATTAAGCTTTCTTTTGCAGGTCGAGGCGGAATTTGGCGTAGCCGCCAGGCGCATCCTCCAGCACCTTCAGCTTGCCCTTGGCGGGGTCGCGCGGCGGCACGGTGGCATCATTCTGGCTCATCAGCCAGGCCTGCCAGTCGGTCCACCATGAGCCGGGGTGCTGCTCGGCGCCTTCGAACCACTCCTCGGCCGCTTCCGGCAAGGCCTTGCCGGTGTTGATCCAGTGACCATATTTGTTGGCGGCCGGCGGATTGACGATGCCGGCGATGTGGCCGGAACCGCCGAGCACGAAGCGCGTCGGGCCGGAGAACAGCTTTGCGCCCAGGTAGGTGCTTTGCCACGGCGCGATGTGGTCTTCGATGGTCGAGATGAAATAGGCGGGAATCTTGACTTTGCGCAGATCGATGGCGACACCATCAAGCGTGATGCCGCCCGGTTCCTTGAGCAGGTTCTTCATGTACATGTTGCGCAGGTAGAAGCTGTGCATCGCGGCCGGCATGCGCGTGGAATCGGAATTCCAGTAGAGCAGGTCGAACGGGAAGGGTGACTTGCCCATCAGGTAGTTATTGACGACGAAGGACCAGATCAGGTCGTTGGAACGCAGCATGTTGAAGGTGCCGGCCATCTCGCTGCCTTCAAGGAAGCCGCGCTCGTTCATCTTCTTCTCGAGGTTGCTGACCTGCTGCTCGTCGATGAAGATGCTCAGCTCGCCGGGAATGGAAAAATCAAGCATGGACGTCAGGAAGGTCACCGAAGCGATGCGCTTGTCCTTCTTGGCGGCCATGTAGGCCGCCGTGGTGCCCAGCAGGGTGCCGCCCAGGCAATAGCCGGCGGCGTTGATTTCCTTTTCGCCGGTCTGCTCGCAGACCTTGTCGACAGCAACCATGCAGGCTTCCGTCAGGTAATCCTCGTAACTTTTCTGCGCCAACTTCTTGTCGGGATTGACCCAGGAGATGCAGAACACCGAGTGTCCCTGGTCGGTCGCCCATTTGATCCAGGAATTCTTTTCGCGCAGGTCGAGGATGTAGTACTTGTTGATCCAGGGCGGCACGATCAGGAGCGGTCGCTTGAACTGGGTTTTGGTGGTCGGGTTGAATTGCAGCAACTGGAACAGGTCGTTCTGGAAGATCACCTTGCCCGGCGTGGTGGCGACGTTCTTGCCGAGTTCGAAGGCGGAAGTGTCTGTCATCTTGACGCGCAACTGGCCGTCGCCGTCCTCGATGTCGCGCAGCAGGTTGTTGAAGCCGTTCAGCAGGTTATGGCCGTGCGTATTGACCGTCTCGCGGAACACTTCCGGGTTGGTCATGGCGAAGTTGGAGGGCGACATGGCGTCGATGAACTGGCGCGTGAAGAAGTTCACCTTGTCCTGCGTATGGGCATCGAGACCCTTCACGCAACATACGGAATCATGGATGTGGCGCGCGCTGATCAGATAGGACTGCTTGATGAAGTCAAACAGGAAATGTTCTTCCCACTGCTCGTCCTTGAAGCGCTTGTCGCCCTGGTGCGGGGTGGCGATCGGTGGGGTCGTCGTGCCCATGAAGCGCAGCATCGAATGCTGCCAGAGCGAGAAATAGTCCCACACCAGGTTCATTTGCGCCTGCGCCATCTGATAGGGGTTGGCGAGCATCTTGGCCATCATGTCCATGAACGCCTGCGCGATGCCCAGTTCGTCCTGCGGCTGGGTGACCCCCTTCTTCATCTGGCGCTGCATGTGTTCATTGATCAGCTTCGAGGCGCGCTGCGCCACTTCGGCATAGGTTTTGGCAACCTCCTGCGGGTCGGGCAGGGCAGGTTTGGCGACTTCGGTGTTAGGGGAGGCTTGTGGCATGTTCTCTCACTCCATTCAGGATCGGTTCAATGCGGCGTAGCGGATGATACCGCTCTCGATGGTGCGCGACAGGCGCCGTTCTTGTTGTAGATGATTCAGATGGGCGATGGCTTCGCCCATGGCAAACATGGTCTGGTGCGGGTCATCGATGGCGCGGCCGAACAGCACGGTCAGCAGTTCGCAGGCACTGCGGGCGCCATCGTTGCAGGCGGCGAGCAGGTCGGCGCAGCGGGCGGCATGGTGTGCCTGCAACTCGGCCACGCGCGCATGCAGGCCGCGGAAGGGGCGGCCATGCGAGGGCAGCACCAGCGTGTCGGCCGGTAGTGCGGTGAAACGTTCAAGCGAGGCGAGAAACAGGCCAAGCGAATCAAACGCCGGATCGGCGGCATAGGCGCTGACATTGGTCGAGATGCGCGGCAACAGCATGTCGCCCGCAATCAGCACGCCGAGTGTGGCGCAGTAGAGACTGGCATGCTCGGGCGCATGGCCGTAGCCGACGATGATGCGCCAGTCGTGCGCGCCCACGGTGACGGTGTCGCCATCAATCATGCGGCGAAAGCTGGCCGGTATTGCCGGCACGCCGCGGCGGTAGGCGTTGCCGCGTTTTTCGATGCCGGCATGGCGCGTCGCGTCGAGGCCGTGCTGCCGGAAAAATTCCAGCATGGTCGCCATGTCGAAGGGGGCGATGCCGGCGGCAACCAGATGGGCGGTCTGATACTCGCCTTGCGTCATCCACAGGGCGGCGCCAGTTTCGCTCTCCAGCCAGGCCGCGAGGCCGAGGTGGTCGGGGTGGAAGTGGGTGACGATCTGGCGTGTCAGTCGCCGCTCATTTGGCAATGCGGCCAGCGCCGACTTCCAGTGCTCTTTGACCGCATCCATGGCGATGCCGGTATCGACCGCGGTGTAGCCTTCGCCATCCTCAAGCAGCCACAGGTTGATGTGGTCGAGGGCGAAGGGCAGCGGCATGCGCAACCAATGCACGCCGTCGGCTACCGGCAAGGTGGTGCCGGGCGCAGGGAGGTTTTCAAGGGGATAGTTAACTTGCATCGTCGTTACGCCAGCCGCCGTGCCATGAAATCGTTAACGGCAATAGACGCCCCCCACCCCCAGCCCCCGCCCCGAGGCGGGGATCGATGCTTGTTCGCTACGCTCATGGGGTTGCTCGGCGTCAAATTTCGTCTTTCACGTTAAGCTGCATGGGTTCGCCGGGCGCACATTGCCCGGCCAGGGGAAATCTGTTTAACTTCGTCATGTTGTTTGCGCAACCTTCATATTTTAGCTGAAACCGGCATCTTTGTTGCGGTGCAGCATGCGATCCTTCGAAGCGATATCCACGGCCCATGATCGAGCCCACCTACACCATCACCGAACTGGCGCGCGAGTTCGAGCTCACACCGCGCGCCATCCGCTATTACGAAGACCAGGGGCTGATCACCCCGCAGCGCGCCGGCGTCCAGCGCGTCTATACCAAGCGCGATCGCACCCGCCTGCGGCTGACGCTGCGCGGCAAGCGCCTCGGCCTGTCACTGGCGGCGATCCGCGAACTGATCGACATGTACGACACCGCTCCCGACCAGTCCTCGCAGCTCGTCAAGCTGCTCGAAGTGCTGGCGCGCCGCCGTGCCAAGCTTGAGCAGCAGCGCGAGGATATCGCCGCGGTGCTGGAGGAGCTCGACGCCTTCGAGCAGCAATGCCGTGGCTTGCTTGACGCCGCGGACAAGCCGGCGCGCCGCCGCCGGAAAGCGTGAGGCAAGCTTGGTTGACGTTGACGTCAACGTCAACATAAAATAAGAGCCAATATCTCGCATGGAGGTGACATGAGTTACGGCATACCGCGCGGGGAAGCCCGCTTCCCGCCGCGCGAC
Source organism: Rhodocyclaceae bacterium UBA2271 (assembly GCA_002347405.1). GTDB lineage: Bacteria > Pseudomonadota > Gammaproteobacteria > Burkholderiales > Rhodocyclaceae > Sulfuricystis. The sequence goes on from DDXB01000077.1 coordinate 81,949, forward strand.
CCACACTGGAACGAAAAGGTGCGGGAGAGCTTTGCGCGGCAGGGCGCCATGGACCTGATTGGCGCAAGCCTGGTCGATGTCTGGCCCGGCGGTTGCGAAATCCACCTGCCTTATCGCGCCGACCTGTCGCAGCAGCATGGTTTTTTCCACGCCGGCATCACCTCGACCGTGGTCGACAGCGCCGCCGGCTTTGCCGGTTTTTCGCTGATGGCGGCCAACAGTTCCGTGCTGTCGGTGGAATTCAAGATCAACCTGCTGGCCCCGGCCGACGGTGAACTGATGATCGCCACCGGCGAGGTGATCAAGTCGGGCAAGAACCTCGTCATCACCAAGGGCGATGCCTGGGTGGTGAAGCAAGGGAAAATCACCCACTGCGCGATGATGCAGCAGACCTTGATGACCATGCACGACAAGGCAATAACGGAGAAAAGCATATGACACCCATCCCCCCGCCCCCCTTCCCGAGGAAGTGGGTGACGGAAGTTCGCGGGCGTTGCCCGCTCCATGTTTTGGCCGTTCCTCCTTGGGGCGGCCCGGCGGAGGAATCATGATCGGACTGAACTTTCAACTCGGCGAAGATATCGACATGCTGCGCGATGCGGTGAAGGCCTTCGCCGACAACGAGATCGCGCCGCGCGCGGCACAAATCGACCGCGACAACGAATTCCCCGCCGACCTGTGGAAGAAGTTCGGCGACCTGGGCCTGCTGGGCATGACCGTGCCCGAGGCGGATGGCGGCACCGGGCTGGGCTATCTGGCGCATATCGTGGCGATGGAGGAAATCTCGCGCGCCTCGGCCTCGGTTGGCCTGTCCTACGGCGCCCATTCGAATCTCTGTGTCAACCAGATCCGCAGGAACGGCAGCGTCGCACAGAAGGCCAAATACCTGCCCGGCCTGATTTCGGGCGCGCAGGTCGGCGCGCTGGCGATGTCCGAGCCCAACGCCGGTTCCGACGTCGTCTCGATGAAGCTGCGCGCCGACAAGAAGGGCGACCGCTATGTGCTGAACGGCAGCAAGATGTGGATCACCAACGGCGGCGATGCCGACACGCTGGTGGTCTATGCCAAGACCGATCCGGCGGCTGGGGCCAAGGGCATGACCGCCTTCATCGTCGAAAAGGGCTATCCGGGTTTCAGCTATGGCAGCCATCTGGACAAGCTTGGCATGCGCGGCTCGAACACCTATCCGCTGTTCTTCGACGACTGCGAAGTGCCCGAGGAAAACGTGCTCGGCGGAATCGGGCAAGGGGTCAGAGTACTGATGTCGGGCCTCGATTACGAGCGCGCGGTACTTTCCGGCGGGCCGCTCGGCATCATGGCCGCCTGCATGGACGTGGTGCTGCCCTACCTGCACGAGCGCACCCAGTTCGACACGCCGATCGGCGAATTCCAGCTGATGCAGGGCAAGGTGGCCGACATGTATTCCACCTGGCAGGCGACGCGCGCTTATGTGTATGCCGTCGGCCGCGCCTGCGATTCAAGCGATCATGATCGCTCGCTGCGCAAGGACGCCGCCGGGGCGATCCTGTATTCAGCCGAAAAGGCCACCTGGATGGCCGGCGAAGCGATCCAGGCGCTGGGCGGCAACGGTTACATCAACGAATACCCGGCCGGGCGGCTGTGGCGCGATGCCAAACTGTATGAGATCGGCGCCGGCACCTCGGAAATCCGCCGCATGCTGATCGGACGCGAACTGTTCTCGGAGACAAAATGATGACCGATCCAATCGTAATCGTCGCGGCAGCCCGCACGCCGATGGGCGGCTTCATGGGCGACTTCGCCAGCTTGACCGCACCGCAACTGGGCGCCGTCGCCATCAAGGCCGCCGTCGAACGCAGCGGGCTGAAACCCGAGCAGATCGACGAGGTCATCATGGGCTGCGTGCTGCCCGCCGGCCAGGGCCAGGCGCCGGCGCGCCAGGCCGCGCTGGGCGCCGGCCTGCCGCTGGCTGCCGGCTGCACCACGGTAAACAAGATGTGCGGTTCCGGCATGCGCGCCGCCATGTACGCGCATGACATGCTCGTCGCCGGCAGCGTCGACGTCATGGTGGCCGGGGGCATCGAATCGATGACCAATGCGCCCTATCTGCTGCCCAAGGCGCGCGGCGGCTTTCGTCTCGGCCACGGCGAGGTGAAGGATCACATGTTCCTCGACGGCCTTGAGGATGCTTACGATAAGGGTCGCCTGATGGGCACCTATGCCGAAGAGTGCGCCGACAGCTACCAATTCACCCGCGCGGCGCAGGACGCGTTCGCCATCGCCTCGACCACCCGCGCCCAGCAGGCCAACAGCGACGGCAGTTTCGCCTGGGAAATCGCGCCGGTCACCGTCAGCGGCAAGAAGGGCGACACGCTGGTGAGCCGTGACGAGCAGCCGTTCAAGGCCAACCTGGAAAAGATTCCGACGCTCAAGCCGGCCTTCCGCAAGGACGGCACGGTGACGCCGGCCAACTCCTCGTCGATCTCCGACGGCGCGGCGGCGCTGGTGCTGATGCGGCGCTCGACGGCCGACCAGCTCGGCGTCAAGCCGCTAGCGCAGATCGTCGGCCACAGCACGTTTGCGCAGGAGCCGCGTCTGTTCACCACCGCGCCGGTCGGCGCAATCAACAAGCTGCTGGCGAAAAACGGCTGGACGGCGGAGAGTGTCGACCTGTGGGAGATCAACGAGGCCTTTGCCGTCGTCACCATGGCGGCGATGCATGACCTGAAGTTGCCCCATGAGCGCGTCAATGTCCATGGCGGCGCCTGCGCCCTCGGTCATCCGATCGGTGCTTCGGGTGCGCGCATCATGGTCACGCTGATTGGCGCGCTGAAAAAGCATGGCAAAAAGCGCGGTGTCGCCAGCCTGTGCATCGGCGGCGGTGAAGCCACCGCGGTGGGCATCGAACTGCTGTGACAGTTGCTTCCGGCAACGGCCGCACCTATCTGCAACTTGTCGCCACCATGCTGTTCTGGGGTGGCACCTGGGTGGCGGCGCGCTTTGCGGTGCAGGAAGTGGCGCCGCTGGGCGTGGCGGTCTGGCGGTTTTTCTTCGCCGCGACCAGCCTGCTCGTGCTGGTGCGCTGGCGCTACGGTCGCCTGCCGAGCCTGACGCGCCACGAACTCCTGCTGGTGCTGGCGCTGGGTGGCACCGGCATTTACCTTTACAACCTGTTCTTCATGTTCGGCATGCAGCACATCAGCGCCGGGCGCGGCGCGCTGGTCGTCGCCCTCAACCCGGTGATCACGCTGCTGGCGGCGGCCTGGCTGCTCAAGGAAGGCATGACCGCACAGAAGGCACTGGGCAGCGTCCTGGCCTTCGCCGGCTGCCTCACCGTGATCGGCAAGGGTGACCCACTCGCTTTCCTCGTCGGCAAAGTCGGCGCTGGCGAGACGCTGATTCTCGGTTGCGCGGTGATGTGGTCGGCCTACACGATGATCGGCCGGCAGGCGACGCGCTCGCTGCGGCCGCTGGTGATGACCGCCTATGCGAGTTCAGCGGGCTTCATCATGCTGCTCGCCACCGCCCTGCTGAACAATCCGGCGCAACTCGTGCCGCACTATTCCGGTGCCGCCTGGGGGGCGATACTCTTCCTCGGCCTGCTGGGCACCACGGTGAGTTTCACCTGGTTTTCGACAGCGGTACAACGGATCGGCGCATCGCGTGCGTCGATCTTCATCAATCTGGTGCCAGTGGCGGCGGTGCTGCAAGGCGCGCTGCTGTTGAACGAGCGGCTCGACCCCTCGGTGCTGGCCGGCGGTGGGTTGGTGATTGTCGGGGTGATACTGACGCAGCGCGCGACAACGCGCGATAGTTACGCGCGGAGCTTCGCCGCCGGGCCGCCCCAAGGCGAAGCGGCACGCGGCGAAGCCGCAAACCGCACCCAGCCGCAGCAAGCCCGCCCCGTAACAGACGAGCGTAGCGAGGTGCCGTCACCCCCTTCCATGGGAGGGGGGCGGGGGGCGGAATCAATCAAGGAGGCCAAGGCATGATCCTCAACGATGACCAGCGGATGATCCGCGACACCCTGCGCGACTTTGCGCGCGAACGGCTGGCGCCCTTTGCCGCCGCGTGGGACCGCCAAGGCACCTTCCCGCGCGATGCCCTGCAGGAACTGGCCGGCCTCGGCGTCTGGGGCATGGTGGTCGCCGAGGAGTGGGGCGGCGCCGGCCTGGATTATTTTTCGCTGGCTTTGGCGATCGAGGAAATCGCCGCCGGCGACGGCTCCACCTCGACCATCCTGTCGGTGCAGAATTCGCTGGTGTGCGGCATCCTCAACCGTTATGGCAACCCGGCGCAAAAAGAGCGCTGGCTGAAAGGCGCGGCGAGCGGCGAACTGCTCGGCTGCTTCTGCCTCACCGAGCCGCATGTCGGCTCCGATGCCGCCGCGATCAAGGCGAGCGCGCAACGTGTAACAACCCCGGATGGCGATCACTGGGTATTGAATGGGGTGAAGCAGTTCATCACCTCCGGCAAGCATGCGCAGATCGCCATCGTCTTCGCCGTGACCGACCCGGCCGCCGGCCGCAAGGGCATTTCCTGCTTCTGTGTGCCCACCGACAATCCCGGCTATGTCGTCGCGCGCATCGAGGAAAAACTCGGCCAGCATGCCTCCGACACCGCGCAGATCATTTTCGAAAACTGCCGCATTCCCGCCGACTGCCTGCTGGGCGCGGAAGGAGACGGCTACAAGATCGCCCTGTCCAATCTCGAGGCCGGCCGCATCGGCATCGCCGCGCAGGCGGTGGGCATGGCGCGCGCGGCGTTCGAGGCGGCGCTCAAGTATGCGCAGGAACGCGAAGCCTTCGGCAAGCCGATCATCGGCCATCAGGCCGTCAGCTTCCGCCTCGCCGACATGGCGACGCAGATCGAGGTGGCACGCCAGATGGTCTGGCATGCCGCCACGCTGCGCGATGCCGGCCTGCCCTGCCTCAAGGAGGCGAGCATGGCCAAGCTGTTTGCCTCCGAAATGGCGGAGAAGGTCTGCTCCGACGCCATCCAGATTCACGGCGGCTACGGCTATGTCAGCGATTTTCCCGTCGAGCGCATCTACCGCGACGTGCGGGTCTGCCAGATCTATGAAGGGGCATCGGACATCCAGCGTCTCGTCATCGCGCGGGCGGTTACGAATGAATCATGATCAGCACCATTTGATGCTATATTTGATTCACACCGTTATTTCCCGGAGAAGCCAATGAGAACCACCGTCACCCTGGATGATGAGCTGCTTGCCGATATCGAGCAGCTCAGCGGCATCCGCGACCGCTCGCAATTGCTGCGCGAGGCCTTGCTGGAAATGCGCCATCGTCTCGCCTCGCAGCGTCTGGCATTACTCGCCGGCTCGGAACCCAACGTCGTGGCGCCATCGCGCCGCCACGCGCCGCATTTTGTTACGGAACCGGCACCGACGCCTTATCAGGTCAAGAAGCGCTCAAAAACCGGCTCATGAGAATTCTCGCCGACACATCGGTCTGGGTGGACTACCTGCGCAGCAAGGAGGCCGCCCTTCTCGATCCGCTGAATCTGGGCGATATCGTGCTGCATGACTACGTGATCGGCGAACTCGTGCTGGGCGGCATCAGCCAGGCAAAGCTCGCCATACTCGGACAGCTGCATCGCTGCCGCTGCGCCAGCCACGACGAAGTCATGCACTTGATCGCCGAACGTCGCCTTGTCGCTCGCGGCCTGGGCTACGTCGATAGCCACCTGCTCGCCGCCGCGTTGATCGGCCGCCTGCAACTGTGGACGTTGGACAAAAATCTGCAACAGGCCGCGAACGATTGCGGCTGCGGCCTGGCAGTGCATTGAGGGAATTCTGCATGACTACACCAGCGCCCATCCGCTTCTACTTCGACTTCAGCTCACCCTATTCCTACTTGGCGAGCGAACGGATCGACGCACTCGCCGAACGGCATGGTCGCAGGGTGCAGTGGGGGCCGGTGCTGCTCGGCGCGATCGCCAAGGCGCTCGGCACGGTGACGTTGACCAGTCAGCCGGGGCAGGCGGAGTACAGCATCCATGACTTCGCGCGCTCGGCGCGTTTCATGGACATCCCCTATACGCATCCGGCAAACTTTCCTGTCTCCACCGTGACGGCGGCGCGCGCCTATTACTGGCTGCACGGGCAGGACTGCGCGCTGGCGCGCCGGTTTGCGCATGAAATATTTCGCGCCTACTTCGCCGATGGCAGGAACATCGCCGATGCGCAGGTCGTGCTGGAGATTGCCGCAAAAGTCGGCGCTGGCGGGACGGCGGTGGAAACGGGCATGAACGATCCGGCCATTAAGGAGCGCCTGCGCGCGGAGACCGACACGGCGCTTGCCGCTGGCATCTTCGGCGTGCCATGGATCGTCGTTGACAAGGAACCGTTCTGGGGCGCCGACCGGCTGCCGCAGCTCGAACGCTGGCTGGAAAAAGGAGGATTCTGAGTGAGCGTAATCAAGTCGCAACTGAATGTCCGCAGCGAGGAATTCAAGTCCAACGCCGCCGCCATGCAGACGCTGGTCGCCGACCTGCGCGAAAAGTCGGCGCAGATCGCGTTCGGGGGCAGCGAGGACGCGCGCCAGAAACATCTGGGCCGCGGCAAGCTGCTGGTGCGCGATCGCATCGACGGCCTGCTCGATCCGGGCGCTGCGTTCCTTGAGCTGTCGCAACTCGCCGCCTTTGGCATGTACGACAGCAGCGTGCCGGCAGCCGGCGTGGTCACCGGCATCGGCCGCGTCGCCGGCGTCGAGTGCATGATCGTCGCCAACGACGCGACGGTGAAGGGTGGCACCTACTACCCGCTGACGGTGAAAAAACATCTGCGGGCGCAGGAGATCGCCCTCGAAAACCGCCTGCCCTGCATCTATCTGGTCGATTCCGGCGGCGCCTTCCTGCCGCTGCAGGACGAGGTGTTTCCCGACCGCGACCACTTCGGCCGCATCTTCTTCAACCAGGCCAACCTGTCCGCACGCGACATTCCGCAGATCGCCGTGGTAATGGGCTCCTGCACGGCGGGTGGCGCCTATGTGCCGGCCATGTCGGACGAATCGATCATCGTCCGGAACCAGGGCACCATCTTTCTCGGCGGCCCGCCGCTGGTGAAGGCCGCCACCGGCGAGGTGGTGAGCGCCGAAGACCTCGGCGGCGGCGATGTCCATACGCGCATCTCCGGCGTTTGCGATCATCTGGCGGAAAGCGACCACCATGCGCTGTCCATCGCGCGCCGCATCGTCGCCAACCTCAACTGGCAGAAGAAGATCGCCCTTGACCTCGCCGCTCCCGAAGAGCCGCTCTACGCGCCCGAGGAGATTTACGGCGTGATCCCGACCGACACCAAGAAACCCTATGACGTGCGCGAGGTGATTGCGCGGCTGGTGGACGGTTCGCGCCTCGACGAATTCAAGTCACGCTACGGCAGTACGCTGGTGACCGGCTTTGCCCGCATCCACGGTTATCCGGTGGGGATCGTCGCCAACAACGGCATCCTGTTTTCGGAATCGGCGCAGAAGGGCGCGCACTTCATCGAACTGTGCGCGCAGCGCAGCATTCCGCTGCTGTTCCTGCAGAACATCACCGGCTTCATGGTCGGCCGCAAATACGAAAACGGCGGCATCGCCAAGGACGGCGCCAAGATGGTGACGGCGGTGTCCACCGCCGCCGTGCCGAAATTCACCGTCATCATCGGCGGCAGTTTCGGCGCCGGCAATTACGGCATGTGCGGCCGCGCCTTCAGCCCGCGCCTGTTGTGGACCTGGCCAAACGCCCGCATCTCGGTGATGGGCGGCGAACAGGCCGCCGCGGTGCTGGCGACCGTGCGCCGCGACGGTCTCGAAGCCGCCGGCAAGACCTGGAGCCCGGCCGACGAAGAAGCCTTCAAGGCGCCGCTGCGCGCCCAGTACGAAACGCAGGGCCATCCGTACTACGCGACGGCGCGGCTGTGGGACGACGGCGTGCTCGATCCCGCCCAGACCCGCCGCGCGCTGGGACTGGGACTCTCGGCCGCCTTGAATGCGCCGATCGAGCCGACGAAGTTCGGCGTCTTCAGAATGTAAATTCAATCAACCACGGAGGACACGGAGAGCACGGAGAGAAAAAACGGCAGGGGTCGAAGATATTGATCTTCTCCGTGCGCTCCGTGTCCTCCGTGGTGAAAGGAAATTCATGTATCAAACCATTCTTACCGAAATCGATGCCGGCGTCGGCATCGTCACCCTCAACCGGCCCGAGCGCCACAACGCCTTCGACGACACGATGATCGCCGAACTGTCAGACGCCATGGAAGACATGGCCGCTGCGCCGGCGGTGCGGGTGGTGGTGATCTCCAGCACCGGCAAGAGCTTCTGTGCCGGCGCCGACCTCAACTGGATGCAGCGCGCGGCAGCGCACAGCTTCGACGCCAACCTGCATGATGCCGGCGAACTGGCCGAGATGCTGCGCCGCATCGCCGACTGCCCGAAGCCGGTGATCGCCCGTGTGCAGGGCCCCGCCTACGGCGGCGGCGTCGGCCTCATCGCCGCCTGCGACATGGCGGTGGCCACCTTCGAGTCGCGCTTCGCGCTCACCGAGGTGAAGCTTGGCCTGATCCCGGCGGTCATCAGCCCGCACGTGCTCACCGCCATCGGCGAACGCTACGCACGCCGCTACATGCTGACCGCCGAAGTCTTCTCGGCCGCCGAGGCGTATCGCATCGGCCTGCTCCACGAAATGGTCGCCGACGAAGCGGCGCTCGACGATGTCGTCGGCGAGTGGGCCGAGTTGCTGCTGAAAAACGGCCCGCAGGCGCTTACCGAATGCAAGGCGCTGATTCGCGCCATTGCCGGTCGCCCGTACGGGCTCAAGGTGATCGACTTCACGGTGGAGAGCATTGCGCGTATCCGCGTTTCGCCCGAAGGGCGGGAAGGGCTGGGCGCGTTTCTTGAGAAGCGCAAACCGAACTGGATCGAACAGGAATAGGCCATGTTCAACAAAATACTTATCGCAAACCGGGGGGAGATCGCCTGCCGCGTCATCAAGACCGCGCGGCGGATGGGCATTCGCACGGTCGCCGTCTATTCCGAGGCCGATGCCGGCGCGCGCCATGTGCGGCTGGCGGACGAGGCGGTGTGCATCGGCCCGGCGGCGGCGCGCGAGTCCTATCTCGTCAGCGACAGGATCATCGCGGCGGCACAGGCGACCGGCGCGCAGGCGATCCATCCGGGTTACGGCTTCCTGTCGGAGAACGAGGAGTTCGCCGAGGCCTGCGCGGCCAACGGCATCGTCTTCATCGGCCCGCCGGTCAGCGCGATCCGGGCGATGGGCCTGAAGTCGGAGAGCAAGAAGCTCATGGAAAAGGCCGGCGTGCCGCTGACGCCCGGCTATCACGGCGACGAGCAGGCGCCGGATTTCCTCAGGCAGCAGGCCGACCGGATCGGTTATCCGGTGCTGATCAAGGCCAGTGCCGGCGGCGGCGGCAAGGGCATGCGCGTCGTTGACAGCAGTGCGGATTTTGCCGAGGCATTGCTCTCGTGTCAGCGCGAGGCGACGGCCTCTTTCGGCAACGACCATGTGCTGATTGAAAAATATTTGCAGCGGCCGCGCCACATCGAGATCCAGGTGTTCGGCGATTCGCACGGCAATTGCGTCTATCTGTTCGAGCGTGACTGTTCGGTGCAGCGCCGCCACCAGAAGGTGCTGGAGGAAGCGCCCGCGCCGGGCATGGCGCCGGAACGGCGGAAAGCGATGGGCCAGGCTGCCGTCGACGCAGCCAAGGCAGTCAGCTATGTCGGCGCCGGCACGGTCGAGTTCATCGTGAACCATGACGGCACGTTCTATTTCATGGAAATGAATACGCGCCTGCAGGTCGAGCATCCGGTGACCGAAATGATCACCGGCCTCGACCTCGTCGAATGGCAGCTGAAGGTGGCCGCCGGCGAGCCGCTGCCGCTCGCGCAGGAGCAACTGTCGATCAAGGGCCATGCGCTGGAGGCGCGCATCTACGCCGAAGATCCCGACAAGGGCTTTCTGCCGGCCACCGGCCGCCTGACGCACCTCGTCCCGCCGGCCGAATCGCTCCACGTGCGCGTGGATACCGGCGTCGAGCAGGACGACGAAATTACCCCGCACTACGACCCGATGATCGCCAAGCTGATCGTCTGGGACGACAGCCGGGAACGGGCCCTGGCGCGCATGTTGCAGGCCCTGGCCGACTATCGCATCGTCGGCGTCACCAGCAACGTCGGCTTTCTGGCGCGACTGGTGGCCTGCCCCTCGTTTGCCCGCGCCGACCTCGACACCGGCCTGATCGAGCGCGAACGCGCTTTCCTGTTCCCCGACGCTGCCGCCGCCGCGCCGCCGCGCGAGGCCTGGCTGCTCGCCGCGCTGGCCGAACTGTTGCGCGACCAGAACTATGGCGCGGCCAAGGCTGCCGCGAGCGGCGATGCGCATTCGCCCTGGCATCTGCGCGATGGCTGGCGCGCCAACGGCGCCGCGCGCCGCGAAATCCGACTGCGCGCCGGCAGCAGAGAAAAGGTGGTGACGGCGGCTTATCACGGCAGCGGTTTTTTGCTCGAATGCGAGGGCCGCAGCTCGCCCGCCGCCGGATGGCTGCAGGAGGACGGCGAGTTGCGCGCCGACCTCGACGGCCGTCGCCTTGGCGTCACCGTCGTGGCTGCGGGAGAAAAGCGCCATGTCTTCTTCGACGGCCTGAGCTTCATCTTTGCCGCCATCGACCCGCTCTACCATGCCGGTGCGGGTGGCGGCACCGAGGGCAGCCTCACCGCGCCCATGCCGGGCAAGGTAATCGCAATACTGGCTGAACCTGGCGCGAGCGTTGAGAAAGGTGCGCCGCTCATCGTACTGGAGGCGATGAAGATGGAACACACGCTGGTGGCGCCGGTCGCCGGCACGGTGAAGGCGTTCTGTTACGCCGTTGGCGAACAGGTGACGGATGGGGCAGAATTACTGGAGTTCGAACCCGCCAAGCCGGCCTGAAACAATAGAGATCGCTGTATGCCCCTGCCCAAGAAAGTCCGCATTGTCGAAGTCGGTCCGCGCGACGGCCTGCAAAATGAAAAGCAGCCGGTTGCCACCGCGACCAAGATCGAGCTGATTGGCCGTCTCGCCGACTGCGGCCTGACTTCCATCGAGGCCACCGCCTTCGTTTCGCCGAAGTGGGTGCCGCAGATGGCCGATGCCGCGGCGGTGATGGCGGGGATCGAGCGGCGCAGCGGGGTTGCCTATCCGGTGCTGGCGCCCAACCAGAAAGGCCTGGAAGCCGCACTGGCTGCCGGCGCGCAGGAAGTGGCGGTGTTTGCCGCCGCCTCCGAGGCCTTCTCGCAGAAGAACATCAACTGCACGGTCAAGGAATCGCTGGAGCGTTTCCGGCCTGTTCTGGCGATGGCGAAAGACGCCAAGCTCAAGGTGCGCGGCTATGTTTCCTGCGTGCTTGGCTGCCCCTATCAGGGCGAGGTGACGCCTGCCGCCGTGGCCGATGTCGCCTGGGCGTTGCTGGAGATGGGCTGCAACGAGGTATCGCTCGGCGACACCATCGGCACCGGCACGCCCGAAAAGACCAAGGCAATGATCGAACTGGTGGCGCGCCGCGTGCCGCTCAAGAAGCTCGCCGGCCATTACCACGACACCTTCGGCATGGCGATTGCGAACATCTATGCCTCGCTGCAGATGGGTGTCAGCGTCTTCGATGCTTCCGTCGGCGGCCTCGGAGGATGTCCGTACGCCAATGGTGCTTCCGGCAATGTCGCCACCGAAGATGTGGTCTGGCTGCTGCAGGGGCTGGGCATCGACTGCGGCGTCGACCTCAACCGGCTGGTCGACACGGCGGCGTGGATTTCCGGGCAACTGGGTCGCCCGCCGGGGTCGAAAGTTGCACAGGCCATCCTGGCCCGGCGTTCTGCGTGAGCGGGGAAACCGATTACCTCTGCGTCGGCATCTGCCTGCCGGACGAGGACGAGGCCTACTGCATCGGCTGCGGCCGGCCCTGGGGAACGGACAGCGTGCCCTCTGCCGTTGTCCCGGCGGAGCGCGACGCCGTACCCGCTGCGGGGCATTCCATCCTGCCAGTCCCACGGGGATTCCCTTCGGTCACGCCGACTTTGCCCGCCGCAGATGACGACCAGCCCTCGCCTGCCTGACAACATTCACGTCCTCGAACGTGGCTGGCTGTCGTCCAACAACATCCTGTTGTTCGATGGCGCCGCCGCCACGCTGGTCGACAGCGGATATGTCGGCCACGCTGCCCAGACCGTCGAACTCGTAAAGTCGGCGCTGGCGGGATGGAATGCCCCGCAGCGGGTACGGCGCGAAATCTCCCACTTGGCGCGGCTCATCAACACCCACTCCCATTCCGACCACATCGGCGGCAACGCCGCGCTGCAGCGTGCCTTCGGCTGCAAGATCCTCATTCCCGCCGGCATCGAGGCGCATATCCGCGACTGGGACGAAGCCGCCCTGTTGCTTGCCCCCGCTGCCCAGCGCGGTGACCGTTTCCTGCACGATGGCGTGGTACGCGCCGGCGACACCCTGGTCATGGGGGGCAGCGACTGGCAGGCGCATGCCGCCCCCGGTCACGACATGGACGCACTGGTGTTTCACTGCCCTGAGTCACGACTGCTGATCTCGGGCGATGCGCTCTGGGAAGACGGCTTCGGCGTCATTTTTGGTGAGCTGCTCGGCAATCCCGGCGCCCTGCCGGCCACGCGCCAGACCCTCGAAATGATCGGCCGCCTGCCCATCGACACCGTCATTCCCGGCCATGGCAAGCCCTTCGGTGCCATCGATGCGGCGCTGGGGCGCGCCTTCAAGCGGCTGGCCGCCTTCGAAGCCGACCCCGCGCGCATGGCCAAAAACGCCCTCAAGGCCTGTTTCATTTTCAACCTGCTCGACCGCCAGGGCCTGCCGCGTGCCGAACTCGAAAGCTATCTTGAACAGGTGCCGCTGTTCCGCGATGTCGGCAAGCGCCTGCTCGGCATGGACACCCCGGCGCTCGCCGCCTGGCTGGTTTCCGAATTGAAGCGCGGCTGTGCGCTGGAGGAGCGCGACGGCATGCTGCTGCCGACGATGGCCGCCTGATTACGGGACTGCGGTAAAGTGCAGCCATTCCGGTCGCTTGCAAAGAGTTACCGCAGTTGAACTTTCGCATCAAACAACCCGCACGCCTTGCGCGTTGAGACAACCTGCCCAACAGCACAGCACAGCCAATGGACAACAAACTCGAGCAGGCGCGCGAACATTTTCTTCAAGGCATCCGGCATTTCGAGGCCCATTGTTTTGCTGAAGCACGCGCATGCTTCGAGGCCTCGCTGGCCTTGGCCCCGGGGCGCGTGTCCGTCCTGGCCAACTTGGGCATCACCCATTTTCGACTGGGACACTGGGCTGACGCGATTGAGTTGTTGCAGCAGGTGACGGTTGCCGATCCGGACTCTTCCGATGCCTGGACTTATCTGGGGCTGGCCCATGAAGCAACTGCCCAGTGGAGTGCCGCCGTTGCTTGCCTGACCCGGGCACTGGCACTGGAACCTCGACATGCTGCCTTGTGGTTGACGCTTGGCCAGTGTCAGTTGAGTCTGGGCCTTGCTGCGCCTGCCCTGCAGGCCTTTGATCGTGCGCTCGCTGCCGACCCAAATTTTGCCGCGGCATGGAGTGAGCGCGGCAGCCTGCTGCGCGAAATGAATCAGCTTAAGGAGGCAGCCAGGTGCTTTGAGAAAGCCCTTTCCCTGGGAGCAGATGCAGAATTGAACAGCTACTATCTGGCTTCCGTGCGCGGTACGGAAAGCCCGGCCTCGCCGCCTCGCAAATATGTTGAAACCCTGTTTGATTCCTACGCCGGCGATTTCCAGGAGCACTTGGTGGAGCAATTGCAGTACCAGGCGCATGAATCATTGCTGCGTCCGCTGATCGGGGCGGGGCAGCGTTTTCCCGCCGTGCTGGATTTGGGTTGCGGCACCGGTTTGTGCGGGCGGCTCATACACCCGCTTGCCGACGCAGTTGATGGCATTGACGTTTCCAGTGTGATGCTGGAAAAAGCCCGCCAGCTTGGCGTGTACCGGAATCTGATACATGCGGATCTGGCGCCGTTTTTGGCTGAAACCGGCCTGCGCGCCGACCTGGTCCTGGCTGCGGATGTGTTTATTTACGTTGGGGAACTGACGGGCATCTTCAAATCCATACGCCGCATTCTGCAACCGGCCGGCTGCTTTGCCTTGACGCTGGAGCTGTCCTCCACCGGGCAGGATGTCCATCTGCTACCCAGCTTGCGCTATGCCCATTCGGAGGCGTATATCCGCCGCCTGGCGCAGACTCACGGATTCACGGTAAAAGACCTCTTTACTGCCCCTTTGCGTTATGACCAGTTGCAGCCGGTTCAGGGGCTGTACGTTTACTTGTATTGAACCTAAAAACCTCAGTTCGCACTACGGAGATCACGGAGGACACGGAGAAACGGCGCAAGCATACAAAGTTCAGGCGCACCCAACGGGCGACATGCTCTTATTACGTAACGCCTGGTTTTTTCTCCGTGATCACCGTGT
>DDXB01000017.1 GCA_002347405.1 Rhodocyclaceae bacterium UBA2271
CTTTTGCCGCATAGGCCTCACCTTGTATAGCTGCACGGGTGTCCAGTTCTGCCGCATGGCCGCCATCACGTTTCTATCCCGGAGTCACCGACAATGAAAAAACTTCTGTTATTGCTATCCACCTTTTGTCTCGCACTTTCTGCCCACGCCGCCAACCCGCAGGTCGAACTCAAGACCAGCCAGGGCGTGATCGTTCTTGAACTCGACGTCCAGAAGGCGCCCCAGACGACCGAGAACTTCCTGCAATACGTCAAGGACGGTTACTACGCGGGCACCGTGTTTCATCGCGTCATCGACGGCTTCATGATCCAGGGCGGCGGCTTCTCCCAGGACATGCGGCAAAAGCCCACCCGTGCGCCGATCCAGAATGAAGCGAAGAACGGCCTGAGGAATGTCACCGGCAGCATTGCCATGGCACGCACCGGAGATCCGCACTCGGCCTCTGCCCAGTTCTTCATCAACGTCGCCAACAATGCCGCGCTTGACTATCCGTCCCGCGATGGCTGGGGCTATGCCGTGTTTGGCAAGGTCGTGCAGGGCCTCGACGTCGTGCAGAAAATCGCCAAGGTCGCTACCGGCAACGCGGCTGGCCACCAGAACGTACCGCTTGCGCCGATCATCATCGAGTCGGCAAAACTCGTCACCAAATAACGCATAAGGAAACGCCAATATGATCAAACTCACCACCAACCACGGCGCCATCACCCTCGAACTCGATGCCGAGAAGGCGCCGCAGACCGTCGCCAACTTCCTCGCCTATGTCGAAGCCGGCCACTACGACGGCACGGTATTCCATCGTGTCATCAATGGCTTCATGATCCAGGGCGGCGGCATGAGTGTCGGCATGAAGGAAAAGGGCACCAACGCGCCGATCGAGAACGAGGCCGCCAACGGCCTGAAGAACGAGCGCGGCACCATCGCCATGGCACGTACCGGTGATCCGCATTCCGCCACCGCCCAGTTCTTCATCAACGTTGCCGACAACGATTTCCTCAACCACCGTGCCCCAGACGGCCAGGGCTGGGGCTACTGCGTCTTCGGTCGCGTCGTCGATGGCATGGATGTGGTCGACAAGATCAAGGGCGTCAAGACCGGCAACAAGGGCTTTCACCAGGATGTTCCGGCCGAGGACGTGGTGATCGAGAAGGCCGAAGTCGTCGGCTGAATCGCCTGAGCCTGACTTAACGCCGTCCCGCCAGCGCCGACTTTCATGTCCAGCACCAACGACAAGTCGGCGCTTTTCATTTCCGACATCCATCTCTCGCCGAATGAACCGGCAACGGCCGCGCGCTTCCTCGCCTGCCTTGCCAGTATTGCCGCTCCGGCCGGCGCGGCGAGCAGCCTGACGATCCTCGGCGACCTGTTCGACTACTGGGCCGGCGATGATGACCTGGACGACCCGTTCAATGCGCGCATCGTCGCGGCCTTGCGCGCCCTGGCCGACAGTGGAGTGGGCATTGCCTTCATGGCCGGCAACCGGGATTTCCTCATCGGCGAAGCCTTTGCCGCCGCCGCCGGCCTCGTGCTGCTGCCCGACCCTTGCGTGCGGGAGATTGCCGGCGAGCCTAGCTTGCTCACCCACGGCGACCTGCTATGCACCGACGACGCCGACTATCAACGCTTCCGCCGTCAGGTGCGCGACCCAGCCTGGCGCAGCCAGTTTCTGGCCAAGCCGCTCACCGCGCGCAAGGCGGAGATCGAAGCCTTGCGCGCACGCAGCGAACAAGAAAAGAAGATCAAGCCGCAGGCCATCATGGACGTGAATAACGAAGCGGTGACCAGCCTGTTGCGCCAGCACCAGGTCCGCACCCTGATCCACGGCCACACCCACCGCCAGGGACGGCATACCCACATCGTGGCTGGCAATCCATGTACGCGCTGGGTGCTGGGCGACTGGGGCGCCAGCCGCGGTACTGCCCTCAACGGCTCCCCTGCTGGCTGGCATTTCATCGACTGACCCTGTTGCAGCAAACCGCCTTCGCCCGGCAGGATAAAGAAGTTTTGGGTTCAGCCCCTTCCAAGGACATGGTTATCTCCGGCACAATGAGCGCCGCACGGAATGCGTGTTTTTTCTGACTCTCATAATCAAAGGGGATCAAGATGAAAAGACTATCAGGCTTTACAGCATTGCTTACTTTGCTCTCGGCGGCCTCGGTTTCGGTCGCCCAGGCACCCGGGGTGGAAATCAAGGGCGGCCCGATGCATCCCTTGTGCAAGAACTGCCATCAGGCCGACACCAACATGATGCGGGGACAACTCGATGGCTTCGCGCCACCCTCGCAGACGATCATGATGGACATGGGCACCCACAAGGAAGTCGTCAAATACGACGACGATACCGCCGTCAAGAACATCAAGGAAATCGAGGAACTCAAGCTGCATCGCGGCAAGGGCTTCCGCATCAACTACGTGGAGGAAAAGGGTGAGAAGAAGGCCGTTCTCGTCACCCGGTTCGACATCCTCCAGACCATCCAGCCCAACGACAAACTGACGCGGGATGAATTCAAGAAGTTCCTGGCCGACAACAAGAATGCCCTCGTGCTTGATTCACGGCCGCCGGAGCCCTATCAGGAAGCGCACATCCCCGGTTCCAAGCTGTTGCCGGCACCGGCCTTCGACAAGATGCACGCCCAGGTATTGCCGCAGGACAAGGCCACACCCATCGTTTTCTACTGCGTCGGCGGCTGCCTCAGCCCGACCAACTTCATGCGTACCAAGGCGCTCGGCTACACCAACGTCAAGGTCTACACCGGCGGCTTCCCCGACTGGATGCAGGCCGAATACGCCGTCACCACGCCGGCCTGGCTGAAGACGGCCATCGAGAAGGACTTTGCCTATGTGCTGGTCGACTTGCGGGCCAAGGACGCCGTCAAGGCCGGTCACATCAAGACGGCGGTTTCCATCCCGCTGGCCGACCTCGACCGCGCGAAAGACCAGTTTCCCAAGCAGAAGAACGCACCGATCGTGTTGTACGGCAATGGCAAGGAAGAAGCCGCCAAAAAATTGGGCGAATGGGGCTACCGTAGCGTGCGGGTGCTACCCACCAGCTTCGAGGACTGGAAAATGGCTGGTAATCCGGTAGCTGCAGGCGATGCAAAAACCGCCATCGCCTATGTGCCGAAGCTGCGGCCAGGCACGGTTGCGATGACGGAATTCACGCAACTCGCCGACAAGACCCCGGCCAACACCGTCATCCTCGATGTGAGAAGTAGCAGCGAGGCGGCGGGTGGGAAAATCAAGAACGCCCTCAATATCCCGCTTGAAGAAATACCGCAGCGGCTTGCCGAGATTCCGAAGGACAAGGAATTGGTCATGCACTGCACGGCGGGCATGCGGGCCGAGATGGCGCACAACCTGCTGAAGAATGCCGGCATCAACAGTCGCTTCCTTGCTGCAGCCATTACAGTCGGAAAAGACGGCACTTATGTAATCAAGGAGTAATTCCGGCAACGCCGCCCTGAGACGAACCAGGGCGGCGCCGGCAGCATCGGCAAGGCGGCCATGTAAAATGCGCCGCCTTTGTTTTTCCTGCGGTGCATGCCGCTCCGCAGCCACGCTACCACTACCCCATGGCCCTCAAATCCACCATCTTCAAGGTGTCGCTCAGCATTGCCGACATGGATCGCCCCTACTACGGCGAACATACGCTCACACTGGCGCGTCACCCGTCCGAAACGGACGAACGCATGATGGTGCGGCTGCTCGCCTTCCTCATGTTTGCCGACGAGCGCCTCGAATTCGGTCGCGGCCTGTCTACCGATGACGAACCGGCGCTGTGGCTGAAAAGCTATTCAGGCGAAATCGAGCGTTGGATCGAGGTCGGCCTGCCTGACGAGCGCGTGCTGCGCAAGGCCGCCGGACGCGCTGCCGAGGTAGTGGTCATCATCTACGGCGGCAAGGCTGCCGATATCTGGTGGGGCAAGGAAAGTCGCGCGCTGGCGCGCCTTGGCAACCTGCGCGTATTCGCGCTGGACGTCGCACAGTCAGGCGCACTCGCGGCCCTTGTCGAACGCAACATGCAGTTGCAATGCACGATTCAGGATGGCCAGATCTGGCTCACCGCTGGCGATGGCACACAAACCGTGCTGATCGAACCACGCCTCTTAAACGGGTCGCAATAGCTTACGAAAGAGCTGGATTCCGGCGTTCACCGGAATGACAGGTGCTTGACCAACTCCAGATAGCTTGCGCCGACTCAGTATTTTTTCGGCTTGCCGGAGGATTTGTTGAACGGTTTGCCTGCTGGAGGGGCGCCTCGCTCCGTCCTGCCGCCAGCATCGCGCGGCGCTGGTTTCTTTTCGCTGCGATAGGGCGGCTTGTCGGAAAAAGCAGGTTTGGACGCCCCCTCGCCACGCCCATACTCGGCGCGGGCGGCAGGTTTTGGCGTCCCGCTGGCGGGATCCTTCATGTCCCGTCGGGGTCGCGCCGAAAAGTCGGCGCTGGCGGGACGGCGCTCACGCGTTTCCCCGGACGGTTCACGGTCTTTTTCCCAGCGGGGTTTTGCCGGTGGCCGGCGGTTCTCGCCTTCCCCCGCCGCCGCGACACGGATTTTCAGCGGCAGCTGGCGTACGCGGGTGCGCTGGAGGATGTCGAAAACATCCGCTGGCAGTTCGGGCAATTCGACGGTGCTGTAGTCGTCGAACAGGTTGATCTGGCCGATGAGTTTGCCCTCGATGCCACCCTCGTTGGCGATGGCGCCGACGATCTCCTTGGGCAAGGCGCCCTGGTTGCGACCGACTTCGATACGGTAGCGCACGATCTTGCCGCTGCTGAAGCTGCGCGGCTCTGTGCGTTCCTTGCGTTCCTTGCGCTCGGGACGCTCCTCGCGTTCAGCTCGTTGTTCCCGTACCGGACGTTCGGCATGGGCCGGTGCAGCTTGTGCTGCTGGCACATCAAAGCCGGGCGGCTGCAAAGGCCGTTCGCGTTGCGCGAGAAAGGCCAGCGCTGCAGCGATCTGCCGCGCGGCGAGGTTATCCTCGCTTTCCATGCGACGTACCACTTCGAAGAAGAAATCGAGGTTTTCCTCGGCGATCACGTCGACGATCTGCTGCTTGAATTGTCCGATGCGGCGTTCGGCGACCTCGCCCTTCGTCGGCAGGCCAATCGCCTCGATGGGCTGGCGCGTGGCGTGTTCGATGGCTTTGAGCATCCTCATCTCGCGCGGCGCGACGAACAGGATGGCGTTGCCGGGACGCCCGGCGCGGCCGGTGCGGCCGATGCGATGCACATACGATTCGGTGTCGTAGGGCACGTCGTAATTGATGACATGGCTGATGCGCGGCACGTCCAGCCCGCGCGCGGCAACGTCGGTGGCGATGACAATGTCGAGGCTGCCGCTCTTCAGGCGCTCGACCACCTGTTCGCGCAGGCCCTGCGTCATGTCGCCGTTGAGTGCAGCGGCTTCGTAGCCGCGCGCCTCCAGCTTTTCGGCGAGGTCGACCGTCGCCAGCTTGGTGCGCACGAAAATCAGGGCGGCCTCGAAATCCTCCTCGACTTCGAGCATGCGGGTCAACGCTTCGAGCTTGTCGGCACCGCGCACCTGCCAGTAGCGCTGGCGGATCGTCGCCACCGTCGTGGTGGCAGAGTGAATCCGCACTTCCTGCGGATCGCGCAGGTAGCGCTGGGCGATGCGGCGAATCGGCGCCGGCATGGTCGCCGAGAACAGGGCGGTCTGACGCGTCGCCGGCGTGTGTTCG
Organism: Rhodocyclaceae bacterium UBA2271; assembly: GCA_002347405.1. Lineage (GTDB taxonomy): Bacteria > Pseudomonadota > Gammaproteobacteria > Burkholderiales > Rhodocyclaceae > Sulfuricystis. The sequence continues at coordinate 5,697 of DDXB01000017.1, forward strand.
AGGATCCATTCGACATCGTCGATGAAGCCCATGCGCAGCATCTCGTCGGCTTCGTCAAGTACCAGCGTTGTGAGATTGTCGAGCTGCAGACTCTTGCGCTCGAGGTGGTCCATGATGCGGCCCGGCGTGCCGACGATGACATGCACGCCGCGCGACAGCGCGCGCAACTGGATCACCATGCTTTGCCCGCCATACACCGGCAGGACATGGAAGCCAGGCATGTTGTGCGCGTATTTCTGGAAGGCCTCGGCAACCTGGATGGCCAGTTCGCGCGTTGGCGTCAGCACCAGCACCTGTGGCAGCTTTTTGGCGAGGTCGAGTCGCGCCAGCAGTGGCAGGGCGAAAGCCGCCGTCTTGCCGGTGCCGGTCTGCGCCTCGCCCAGCAGGTCGCGCCCTGCGAGAAAATGCGGGATGCAGGCGGCCTGGATCGGCGTCGGAATTTCGTAGCCGACGTCCGTCAGGGCCGTCAGGAGGGACGCCGGCAATTGCAGCGCGGCAAATGTTTCGATAGGTTGGGTCATGGCGTGTCCGCCTCTGGGCGGGAAATCAAGGCTGGCCAAAGCGGCCGTGCAACCATACATTATCGCAGACGCGTCAAGTAGACTGTTGAACATGAACGGAAATGTGATCATCATCGGCGGCGGGCCGGCCGGCTTGATGGCGGCTGAAGTGCTGGCTCAGGCCGGCGTGCGCGTCGAGGTTTATGACGCCATGCCCTCGGTTGGCCGCAAATTCCTCATGGCGGGGAAGAGCGGGCTCAATCTCACCCATGCCGAAGCCTTCGCCACTTTTGTCAGCCGCTATGGTGAAAAACGCGACTGGGTGAAGCCCTGGCTCGCCGCCTTCGGACCCGAGACCCTGCGTAACTGGGCGCGCGATCTGGGCGTCGACACCTTTGTCGGCTCATCCGGCCGGGTGTTTCCGACTGACATGAAGGCCGCGCCATTGCTGCGCGCCTGGCTACATCGGCTGCGCACAACAGGTGTGCATTTTCATATGCGTCACCGCTGGCTGGGCTGGGATGAACAGGGCGATTTGCATTTCGCCACGCCGACCGGTGCAATAAAAGTCGGCGCTGGCGGGACGGCGACCATTTTGGCGCTGGGCGGCGGCAGTTGGGCCAGACTGGGTTCCGATGGCGCCTGGCTGCCGTTGCTGCAAGCACGTGGTGTGGCGGTCGCGCCACTCAGGCCCGCCAACTGCGGCTTCGAGATTGCCTGGAGCGAACATTTTCGCGCCAAGTTCGCCGGCCAACCGGTCAAGTCGGTGGTGGCGACATTTGGCGGGGAACGGCGCCAGGGTGATTTCGTCATCACCCGACACGGCGTCGAAGGCAGCCTGATTTATGCCCTCGCCGCGCCATTGCGCGATGCCATCGCGTCACACGGCAGCGCCACGCTGCAACTCGATCTCGCCCCCGGCAAAACTCTGGAGCGGCTGATCAGTGAAATCGCCCACCCGCGCGGCGCACGCTCGATGGCCAGCCATCTGCAAAGCCGCGCCGGCATCAGCGGCGTCAAGGCCGGCTTGCTGCGCGAATGCGCGGCCCGGGACGACTACCACGACCCGGCGCTTCTCGCCGCCGCCATCAAGGCGCTACCGCTGCGACTTGACGCGCCGCGCCCGCTCGACGAGGCCATCAGCAGCGCCGGCGGCGTGATGGCTGCGTCATTCGATGACCGACTGATGCTCCGCGCCCTGCCCGGCGTGTTCTGCGCGGGAGAAATGCTCGACTGGGAAGCGCCGACCGGTGGCTATCTATTCACGGCCTGCTTTGCCAGCGGCTATGCCGCCGGGCATGGCGCACTGGCCTGGCTCCAGTCGAAGCGTTCCAGCAACACTGCAAACTGATCCGGCGCCGTTTCACCAGTCCCGAAAAGGGGATTTCCTTCGGTCACGTCGACTTTTACCCGGTGGCGCATGATGCTTCGGTCGATAACGATGCTGGCGCCACTGACCGGATGGCGGAAGGCCATTCCGACACAAGCCAGCAGCAGACGGTGGCAACCGAATTCGCGCTGGAAAAACCGGTTGTGCACGCCCTTGCCATGCGTGGCGTCGCCAATGATGGGATGACCGATGTGTTTCATGTGGCGGCGCAGCTGGTGGTGGCGGCCCGTGAGTGGTTTGAGCTCCACCAACGCATAGCGCGAACACGGGTAACGGTCGATGGCCACCGGCAATTCGACCGTCGCCAGACGGCGATAATGGGTAACCGCCGGCTGGGCTGTCGCTGCGGGCAGTTTTCGCCCATAGTCATCGTGTTTTCGGGTTAGTGCATGGTCGATGACGCCGGATTCCGCCGGCCAGCCACGCACCACGGCAAGATAGGTCTTCTCTACTGAACCGCCTTCGAACTGGCGCCCCATCTCCCGCGCCACCGTTGCATCGAAGGCAAACAGCAGCACGCCCGAAGTGCCCTTGTCGAGCCGATGCACCGGTTGCACGCGGCGGCCGATCTGGTCGCGCAGCAATTGCACGGCAAAGCGCGTTGCGTGACGATCGATGTCGCTGCGATGCACCAGCAGACCGGCCGGCTTGTCGATGGCGATCAGTTGATCGTCGCGGTAAAGAATTTCGAGCATGGGGCAAGTTCTGGAGCAAAGCGCGCCCGCAAGCAAGCGTCATGCATGCATCAGGGTTTGCTGTATTGCTGCCCGGCTTTTTGCTCGACGGCAAACACCGCGGCTTCAACGCGCGAGGTGAGATTCAGTTTGGCCAGAACGTGGCGCACATGCAACTTGACGGTGTCATGGCTGATGTCGAGCTCCCGCGCAATAGCCTTGTTCGACAAGCCGCGCGACAGGTGTTCGAGAATTTCCCGCTCACGCGGCGTCAGCTGGTGCAAGGCTTCAGCCTTGGGCGGTTGTCCCCCACTCTGCAGCAAATGCACCAGTTTCAGGGTCATGGCCGGTGCCACCACCGTTTCACCGCGTACCGCGCGTTGCACGGCATCCACGACGTCGTCGGGTTCCATATCCTTGAGCAGATAGCCCTGGGCACCGGCACCCATCGCGTTGGCCAGGTCATCCTTGGCGTCACTGACGGTCAGCACCAATACCGGAAACTTCCAGCCCTCGGCACGTATTTTTCGCAGCAACGCCAGACCGCCGTGTGGCGGCATGTTGAGATCGGTGATCACCACGTCCGCTTCGATGGTTTTCAGCAATTCGAGCGCCTCGTCGCCATTGCCGGCAATGCCGGCGATGTTGATTGAACTGCGCTGCTCAAGCAACTCGGCCAGCCCCTTGCGGAACAGGGTATGGTCATCGACCAGCACAACACGGATGGGTTTGGTGTCGTTCATACCGCTGTCTTGGGGTTGGATGGGCTGATCGCCGGGAAAGTCAGCCGCACGCGGAAACCGCGCTCCGGCAGGTTGACCATTTCGACGCGCCCGCCGACCAGGCGGGCACGCTCGCGCATGATCGACAAGCCAAAGTGGTCGCGCTCATAAGGTAGTTCGTCAGAATCGCCGGTCCGGTTGGCGATCGGGAAGAATCCCTGGGCGCCGCGCCCATTGTCATCCACCGTGATCATGTAGTGATCGCAGGTACCTTCCAGCGTCATCCAGGCCTGGGTAGCTTTTGAGTGGCGCCGGACATTGGCGAGCGCCTCTTGCACGATGAAGAACACTTGTGCTTCCTGGTCGACCGACAGGCGCAAGTCAACCACGCGATTGTCGAACTCGAGCGCAATGCCGGTGCGATCATAAAAACTGTCCGCTTGCCGCTTCAACGCCTGCTGCAGCCCCAATGGGTCCATCCGGCTACGGAACTGCGCCAGCAACTCACGCAACTGGATATAGGCATCATCGAGCGCCTGACCGATATCGCCGGCGTATTTGCCGGATTTTTCCTCATCACACTCGCTGATCGAGTCCACCAGCAAGGCCATGCGCATCTTCATGTAGGACAGCGCCTGCGCCAGTGAATCATGCACTTCGGCAGCCATCATCTGCCGCTCGTTCATCAGCGTGATGCGCAGGTTTTCGCGCTTGAGGCGGGTGTTCTCGAGCGCCATGCCCAAGTGCTCGCCAATCGAGCGAAATAACAGGACCAGCTCCTCGGGCAATTCGAAGCGCTCGGATAAAAACAGGTTGTAAACACCCAGCAACTTGCTGCCATGCTGCAGTGGGACAACCACCATCGCCTTGCAGTCGCGGTCGAAATAGTCATGCTTGGTCCGAACCGCACAGGCGTGCAGGTCTATTTCGTAGCGGCAATGATTATCACGCACGGCGACGCCGCACTGGCCGCAATCGATCGATACGAGACGTTCCTGCTCGACGACCGCGTGCGGCAGTCCGCGTGCCGCCACCAGCCGCAAATGTTTGCCATCAGTGGTCAGCACGCGCACGGCGCCCGCATCGGCCTTCGCCAGACGCAGCATGGTGCCGAGGAAACGCCCCAACAACTCCTCGACGTCATCTTCGTCGACCAGGTTGGCCGAGACTTCGGAAAAGACGTTGAGCGCAAGCAGCCGCGTGCGTTCGTCGCTATCCACTTCCGGCACGGTTGGCTGTGGCGTTGCGATGTCATTCATGAAATCATGCTCCTCTTTCGTCGACGCCACCTGAACAGCGGTCTAATTTTCAAGCGTCGCATTCTACCGCCTCTACAGCGCGAGCCGTCGCACTCCTTACAGCGGCAAAGGCCATGCCCCGGACAGTGTTTTCTCTGCCCACATCAGCGCCGTGATGGTCTTGGCGTCAGTGATCTCGCCGTCGCGCACGGCGAGCAGCGCATCGGCAATGGTCAGCTCCGACACATCGAGAATTTCATCATGATCGAGCTGCGTCCCGACATAACTCAATCCCTGCGCCCAGAATATTTCGATGCGCTCGTCGGCATAGCCGACACACGGGTGCATGACACCCAGATGACGCCACAACGCCGCCTTGTAGCCGGTCTCCTCGCGCAACTCGCGGCGCGCGGTATCGAGGATATGCTCACCCGGGTCGACCTTGCCGGCCGGCATTTCCAGCAGCACGCGGCGCAGCGGATAGCGGAACTGCCGCTCGAACAGGAGTTTGCCGTTATCGAGCACGGCGATCACCACCACCGCGCCGGGATGCCGGATGATTTCGCGGGACGTCTCGCGCCCATCCGGCAGGCGCACCTGGTCGGCAAACACCTTGAGCAGCCGACCGTCGAAAACCTGCTCGCTGGTCAGCGTTTCCTCTATAAAATCGGACTCGTTCATGTTGTACGCTGAAGTTTGTTGTGGCTTGAACTCTAACAGAACACCACCATCTCGTAGATATTACGCAACCGCAGAGGAGCAATGTGATGTCATTCATTCCCGGCTTCGACAGCGACGGCATCGTCACCGTCAATCGCATCATTCTCAAACCGGAATTCACCGTCGATGATCTCGAAGAGCGGGTTGCCATGCTTTGCGAGAACGTCAAGACTTATCACTCCGACACCGGCTTTGTCGGCGGCATGGTCGTCCTGAACAGTGGTCAGGTATCCAACGAAGGCAGCACCATCGGCAAGGCGGTCAAGAGCAAGCTCAAGGACCGCGAGGCGCTCATCATCACCTTCTGGCGTTCGTTTGAAGAACACGAGGCATCGCACCGCAGCAAGACCTTCCAGCCACTGTTCCAGCAAGTGCTTGAACTGTGCGAGAACGGCAACGAAGAAATCGCCTACAGTATGCTGTGGTCCGGCAAGGCCTACTCAGAAGACGAGGCCGCCAAGGCCCGCGAAGCCAAGGAATCCTACGCCAACGCCCCCTGAGCGATTTCAATAGTCGGCGCCGGCAGGACGGCGGCAAATCCACCATACAACAACAGTCCGGGCGCAGGGCCGCCCCAAGCCCGGACGGCACGCGCCGCCAGGCGCAATCCGCTCCCAAACATGAACGGGGGCTCCCCGTAACAAACGCGCACAGCGCGTCAACCGTCACCTCCCCCGCGAGGGGGAGGCCGGGAGGGGGTGGGCCTTCCCTTTAGATTTTTTCCCAGATCGTCGTAATGCCCTGTCCGCCGCCGATGCACATGGTGGCCATGCCGTAACGGGCATTGACCCGCAGCATTTCGTGCAGCAGCTTGGTGACAATCACCGCACCGGTGGCGCCGACCGGATGACCGATGGCGATGGCGCCGCCGTTCGGGTTGGTCTTGGCCGGATCGAGGCCAAGGCCCTTGGTCACGGTGATGGACTGGGCGGCAAAGGCTTCGTTCGACTCGATCACATCCATCTGGTCGAGCGTCAGACCGGCCTTTTGCAGCGCCGTCTTGGAAGAGGGGATCGGTCCCTCGCCCATCACATCATTCGGCACGCCGGCAATGGCGTAGGCCACCAGGCGGGCCAGCGGCTTGTGACCGGCAGCCGCAGCCTTGGCGGCATCGGCCAGCACCAGGAACGCAGCGGCGTCATTGATACCGGAAGCATTGCCGGCGGTGACGGTGCCATCCTTCTTGAACGCCGGGCGCATCTTGGCCAGAGTCTCAAGGGTGGTAGTCGGCTTCAGGTGCTCGTCGGCATCGAACACCACCTCGCCCTTGCGCGTCTTGAGCGTGATCGGGGCGATCTGCGACTTGAAATAGCCGGCCGCCTGTGCCTTGGCGGCACGGGTCTGCGACTCAAGGGCGAAGGCATCCTGTTCCTCGCGGGTGATCTTCCACTTGGCGGCCAGATTCTCCGCCGTGATGCCCATGTGACCTACGCCGAAGGGATCGGTCAGTACGGCTACCATGGCGTCAATCGCCTGGGTATCGCCCATGCGTGCGCCGGTGCGCAAGGCCGGCAGCAGATACGCGCCGCGCGACATCACCTCAACACCGCCCGCCAGTGCATATTCCGCATCGCCCAGCATGATGGCCTGCGCCGAGCTGACGATCGCTTGCTGGGCCGAGCCGCACAGTCGATTGACGGCGAATACGGTGGAATCCATCGACATGCCGCCCTGAATCGTGGCAACCCGCGCCACATAAGCGTAGCGCGCTTCCGTCGGGATGCAGTTGCCGACGGTGGCGAAACTGACCTGCTTGGCATCGACACCGGCACGGGCGATGGCTTCCTTGATCACCATACCGCCCAGTTCGGCGGGTTCCAGATCCTTCAGTGAACCGCCAAAGGCGCCCACGGCAGAGCGTACGGCGGAGAGAGCTACAACTTCTTTATTCGACATGGATACCACTCCTTATTAGTATGAAAAACGTAGCGTTTGCGCTGGGCCGCCCCAAGCAAACGCGGCACGCGGCGAAGCCGCAACCCGCACACACCCCGGATCGAAGCACTCCGTAATATTCGAGCGCAGCGAGCCGTATCGAATCCCCCGCGAGGGGGGCGAAGGGGGGCGGGCGAAAATCACGGCCCGACCCAGCTTGCCACGGTCAACAAGGCCAACAACAACAGGCACAACACCAAAGCGCGCCAGACCAGGCCGACCGCACTTTGCATATGCTCGATATCGGCATCGTCACCCAGGCCGAGTTCCGGACGGGCATCGAAGCCCGTCTCATCAGGCAGGGGCAGGCCAAGCCTGACACCCAGCGCGCCCGCCGCGCTCGACAGCAGGATCCCGGAGGCCATATCGGCGCCCTGCTCCGCCGGGACCGCCTGCGCCCACTGGCTGGCCTGCGTGCGCCAGCAATAGATGGCGTCCTCGAAGTCGCCGACGATGGCGAAAGTTACCGCTGTCAGGCGCGCCGGCAACCAGTCGAGCACCTGAAAGGCCTGCTGGGCAAACCGCGCAAAAGAATTCGCTGCCAGGGGCTTATCGGCATCTGGCGCGATCGTCGCCCCCCAGCACTGCATCACGCCCAGGCTCAAGCGGTAAAGCACCGCACCCGCCGGCCCGAGCACGATAAACCACAGCAATGGCGCAAAGACATGGCGGTGCGTCGCGACGATGCCCTGCTCGATCGCCAGACGCGCGATCTCCGTCGAATTCAGCCGAGCTGCGCTCTGGCCGCGCCATTCTTCCAGCAAACGGCGGGCACGCTCGATTTCACCCATGCGCAAAGCCATCTGGATATCGGTGAAGAAATGGCTGAACTGGCGCAAGCCCATGGTGAGATACAGCACTGCCACGGCGACGATGAAACCCGGCACCGGATGCACCGCATCCACGGCACCATGCAACAGCAGGATCAGCAGCGCAGGAAGTGCGACTCCCAGGACCCAGGCCGTGGTGCCATGCTGGCGCTCGCCGCCATTGAACTGGCGTTCCAGGAATTCAGCGTAATGCGCTTGCCACAGGGCAATCCGCCGTGCGGGCAGGGCTTTGATCTGCTCGAGAACAAGGACGCAAATAATGCTGAGAAAGGTCATGGCTAATAGCGGGCAACTGGCAGGACGAAGATATCACACTCCCTGACGCCGCAACGTTTGGATGCCACCGTCAATCCTGCGCAAACAGACTCTCGCGCAGGTTGACCAGCATACCCGCGGTCGCTCCCCAGATGAAACGTCCCTGCCACGGCACGGCCCAATAGTAGTGCACGGTGCCATCCCGCTCAAGTGCGTGCTGATGATAACTCGCCGGATCGAGCAAGAATTCCAGCGGCGGCTCGAACACTTCGGCCACCTCGAAGTCGTCAAGCTGCAAATTGAGCGGGGGGGTTACCAGACCGACCACCGGCGTGACCCGGTAACCGGTGCTGGTGAAATAGTCGGGCAGGCTTGCCAGTATCTCAACCTGGTCAGGCACGACGCCCACTTCTTCATGGCTCTCGCGTAAGGCCGTCGCTATCGGTGACAGATCGGCCGGCTCGCAACAGCCACCCGGAAAGCAGACCTGCCCGGCATGGTCGCGCAAATGGGCGGTGCGCTGGGTCAGCAGCACCGTCAGGCCGCTGGGGCGATTCACGATCGGCACCAGCACCGCAGCGGCTACCGGCGACTTCGTTGGCACGGGCCCCTCACGAAATGGGGCCAGCGGTCGTTCCACGGCAAGACGCCGACGCAGCCAATCCACTGTCACTTTCATGGTCAATACCGCTGCGTCAGTGTCATCGAAGATCCGTCACGGTGGATTTCCATGCGGTTGAGAAAGCTCATGCCCAACAGCACCACTGGCATATCCTGCTCGTGGACCGAAGCATCGACGTCCCGCAAGGTGATTCCGCCCAGTTTGACGCTCTCAAGCCTGACCAGCCAGACGCGGACCGGACCGTTCGCGGTCATGCTCGTGCCCGGCGTACCTTTCGCTACGTCTATGCGTGCACGCCGAGCGTCTGCCGCTCCCAGAGAGATGAAAGTTGCCCCGGTATCCACCAGAAATCGCATCGGCACGCCATTGATGCTGCCTGGCACAACAAAGTGGCCGCGCGAATCGGCAATCATGGTCGTGGCGGGCCGTTCTGCTCCAGGGGCGGACACGATGCTCTGGCCCAGGGCCACGCGCCGCGACTTGCCGGCAATCTCGAAAACGGCCCCACCGGATTCAAGCGCCAGCAGTTTCACACCCTCGGGGGTCGTTGCGCCCACTGCAATCGTCTGGCGCTTGCCGTCATCGATCACCACCAGTGCCTTGCCGGGCAACAGGCCGACGAGAGCGATATCCGCTGCCAGTGCGCCAAAACTCAAGGCGCACAACAACAGGACGAGGCAACGCCGTTCCCGCGCCATGCGGTGACTCAATCGCGGAAGTTGCCGTACTGCAGGGGGAAATCGGTGATCGCCTGCTTCACCAGGGCGATTACCTCCTGCAAGATGTCGCGCTTGGCACCGGTGATGCGCACGGCGTCACCCTGGATAGTGGCCTGCACCTTCAGCTTGCTGTCCTTGACGAGTTTGACGATTTTCTTCGCCAGTTCCTGCTCGACCCCGGTCTTGATCTTCAGTTCCTGCTTGGCCTTGTTGCCGGACACGCTCTGCACGGCACCGATATCGAGACGCTTGGTGCTTTCGCGTTCCTTCTTTTCCATTTCCGGGAAGAGGATGTCCTTGACTTGGCTGAGTTGAAACTCGGAATCGCCGAACACCGTAATGAGCTTGTCTTTCTCGTTGAACTCGGCCTTGGCCGAAGTACCCTTGAAGTCGTAGCGATTGCCAATGTGGCGACCGGCCACATCGACGGCGTTCTTCAGGGCGATCAGATCGGCTTCGGAGCTAATGTCGAATGATGGCATTGCGTTTCCTCTTAACCAAAGTGACAAACGTAATGGTAGGGCGCGCCCGTTACTTCGATGTCAAAGGAAGAATTCCCCGGCACGGCGAAAGACTCGCCAGCGGCGCAGGCTTTCCAATCGGCCCCCTTGAGACGATAACGACAGGTGCCGGCAACAGTTTCCATGACCTCGGGCGCGCCGGTATTGAAGACCAGCGTGGCGGGCAGGATCACCCCGACACTTTTCTTCGTGCCGTCGGCGAAGTGCACGGTGTGGCTGACACACTTGCCGTCGAAATAGACATTGGCCTGCTTGATCACTGCAACATTTTCAAATTTGCTTTCCATATGCGCCACCTCAGATTCCCCACAATTTCTCGATGATCGTTTTGGCGATAAAACCCAGCATGCCGAAAGCGAGGACGATAAACAGGGCAATCGTCCCGATCTTGCCTGCCTTCGAACGATGTGCCAACTCACCGATGATGAACAACATGTACAACATGAAGGCGCCAAGCCCGAAAGTCAGTCCGAACCCGGCAATCTGCGCCTCGGTATAGCCGAACAGCGTCCCCGGCATGTACTTGAGCTGCGTCAGCCCTTGCGCGACTTGCTAGTGCGACCGGCGCTGCGCTTGATGCGCGCATTCTCGGCAATGCGCAGGCGCAGGGCATTGAGCTTGATGAAGCCACCCGCATCCTTCTGGTCATAGGCGCCGGCATCGTCCTCGAAGGTGGCGATGGTCGAATCGAACAGCGAATCGGTCTTCGAATCGCGCCCCACCACCGACACGCTGCCCTTGTAGAGCTTGACGCGCACCCAGCCATTGACGCTCTGCTGGGTATGATCGATCAGCACCTGCAGGGCGCGGCGCTCGGGACTCCACCAGTAGCCGTTGTAGATCAGGCTGGCGTAGCGCGGCATCAGGTCATCCTTGAGATGCGCCACTTCACGATCGAGGCAAAGCGATTCAATGCCGCGGTGCGCCTTGAGCAGGATGGTGCCGCCCGGCGTCTCGTAACAGCCACGCGACTTCATGCCGACATAACGGTTCTCGACGAGGTCGAGACGGCCGATGCCATGCTTGCCGCCCAGCTTGTTGAGCTCCGCCAGCAACTCGTGCGCCTTCATTTTCTTGCCGTTGATCGCCACCAGGTCGCCATGGGCGAATTCAAGGTCGAGATACTCGGGCTTGGCTGGCGCTTTTTCTGGTGCCACTGTCCAGCGCCACATGGATTCTTCGGCCTCGGCAGCCGGATCTTCGAGGTGGCGGCCCTCGAAAGAGATGTGCAGCAGGTTGGCATCCATCGAATAGGGCGAGCCGCCTTTCTTGTGCTTCATCTCGATGGGAATGCCGTTTTTCTCGGCGTAAGCCAGCAGTTTTTCACGCGAAAGCAGATCCCATTCGCGCCACGGCGCGATGACCTTGACGTTGGGCATCAGCGCATAGGCGCCCAGTTCAAAGCGCACCTGATCGTTGCCCTTGCCGGTGGCGCCATGTGAAATGGCATCGGCGCCGGTCTTCCGGGCGATTTCGACCAGGTGCTTGGCAATCAGCGGCCGGGCGATCGAGGTGCCTAGCAGATATTCGCCTTCGTAGATGGTATTGCAGCGGAACATCGGGAAGACGAAATCGCGCACGAACTCCTCGCGCAGGTCGTCGATGAAGATGTTCTTCTGCTTGATGCCGAGCTTGACCGCCTTGGCACGCGCCGGCTCCAGTTCCTCGCCCTGGCCAAGATCGGCGGTGAAGGTCACCACTTCGCATTGGTAGGTATCCTGCAACCACTTGAGGATGACGGAGGTATCAAGGCCACCGGAATAGGCCAGGACTACTTTTTTAGCTTCGTTCATTGTCTGTATCCAGAAAACATGGTTTCAGAGGAGGCAAATACCCGTGCCATCGGGCGTTATGCCCGGAACTAACAAGTTATTGGCGAGGCAATTGCGAAGGGGGGCAACGCCTGCGCCACGTTGACGAACTGGCAACAGCTCACGTCAGCGGCAAAAGTCGGCGCTGGCAATACGGCGAAATGCGGCGCGAGCAAACTCTTCACGATTACAGCTTGCCTAGCAGCAGGAATTCGAGCAGTGCCTTCTGCGCATGCAGCCGGTTTTCGGCTTCATCCCAGACCACGCTGCGCGGCCCGTCGATCACCTCGGCGGCAACTTCTTCGCCACGATGGGCAGGCAGGCAATGCATAAACACGGCTTCCGGCTTGGCGACCATCATCATGTCGCCATCGACCTGCCAGTCGGCAAAGGCTTTGCAGCGTTCCTCGTTCTCGGCCTCGAACCCCATCGAGGTCCACACGTCGGTGGTCACCAGATCGGCGTCGCGCGCAGCGTCCATCGGGTCGGCGAACTCCTCGAAATGGTCGGTGCCATACAGTCCGGCACGCTCGGGCTCGACTTCATAACCGGGCGGCGTCGACACGTGCACGTTGAAGTCAAGCACCTCGGCGGCTTGCAGCCAGGTATTGCACATGTTGTTCGAGTCGCCGATCCAGGCCACGGTCTTGCCCTGGATCGAGCCATGGTGCTCGACGTAGGTGTAGATGTCGGCAAGAATCTGGCAGGGGTGGTACTCGTTGGTCAGGCCGTTAATTACCGGTACGCGCGAATGCGCGGCAAAGCGTTCGATGATGTCCTGCTCATAGGTGCGGATCATGACGATGTCGCTCATGCGCGAAATCACCTCGGCCGCATCCTCGACCGGCTCGCCACGACCGAGTTGGGAGTCGCGGGTGTTGAGATAGATCGCCGTGCCGCCCAGCTGATGCATGCCGGCCTCGAAGGACAGACGGGTGCGCGTGCTGGCTTTTTCGAAGATCATCACCAGCGTGCGATCGTTAAGCGGCCAGTACTGCTGGTAGGCCTTGAACTGCTGTTTGATCTGGCGCGTGCGCTCGAACAGATATTCGAATTCGGCACGGCTGAAATCCTTGAACTGCAGGAAATGTCTTGGAGTCATCATCGGCAGACCTCAACCAGCAAGAAAGGCCTTCAGCACATCGGCCAGCGAGTCGACCAACTCGTCAGCCTCGGCATCCGACATCACCAATGGTGGCAACAAGCGCACCACCTTGTCGGCAGTGACATTGATCAGGATGCCGGCTGCCAGTCCGGTGGCCACCAGCGCGGCACAGGGCCGATCCAGTTCGATGCCAAGCATCAGGCCGCTGCCACGGATATCGACAACCGCCGGCAGTCCGGCCAGCCGCTCGCGCAGCCGCGCGAGCATGTGACCACCAAGCGTTGTAGCGCGGTCAAGCAACTGGTCATCTTCCAGCACGGCCAGGGTGGTCAGCGCAGCAGTGCAGGCGAGCGGATTGCCGCCAAAGGTCGAGCCATGATTCCCCGGCTTGAAGATGCCGGCGGCCGGCCCGGCCGTCAGGCAGGCGCCCACGGGCACGCCCGAACCCAAGCCCTTGGCCAGGGTCATCACGTCAGGCTTGATGGCGGCATGCTGATGGGCAAACCAATTGCCGGTGCGTCCGATCCCGCATTGCACTTCATCGACCATCAACAGCCAGCCGCGCTCGGTGCAAATGCGCCGCAAACCACGCAAGAAATCATCGTCGGCAATGCGAATGCCACCCTCGCCCTGTACCGGTTCGAACAGGACGGCGACAACATTGGAATTATTTGCCGCGACCTGTTCGATCGCCGGCAGATCGGCAAACGGCACGCGCACAAAGCCGGGCACCAGTGGCTCGAAACCGGCCTGCACCTTGCGGTTGCCGGTCGCCGACAAGGTCGCCAGCGTGCGACCATGAAAAGCCTGCTCCATCACGACAATGGCGGGCTGGTCGATGTTCTTCTGGTGACCGAACAGGCGCGCCAGCTTGATTGCCGCCTCGTTGGCCTCGCAACCGGAGTTGCAGAAGAACACTTCATCCATGCCGGACAACGCCGCGAGGCGGTCGGCCAGCACTTCCTGCTCCTTGATGCGATACACATTGGAGACATGGATCAGTTTGGTGACTTGCTGGGTCAGGGCGGCCACCAGGCGCGGATGGTTGTGCCCGAGCGTATTCACGGCGATGCCGGCCAGCCCGTCAAGGTAGCGGCGGCCCTGCTCGTCAAACAGTTGGCAACCGGTGCCATGGGTAAACGCCACGGCCTGCCGGGCATAGTTGTTCATCAGGTGCGACATGCTTCACTCCGCGAAAAAAAACGTCCGCAACATACGGTGATTCATGATCTGAAAAAAAGACGGCGGCCTCAAAGTGGCCGCCGTACTTTCTGCGGGAAGCCATAATAAGTGAAAAATCAAGGCCTGTACAGACTCTGGGCGGCGCGCAACCGGCCTGCAGAACCACCGCTTGCCATTTCAGATTACAATTATAACCTTAGTATTGTATTTGCATATAATCCGGATTAGCCGATGCATGAAATGTCGCTCGTCGAGGGCGTTCGCCAGTTGATCGAGGAGGCCGCGTTGCGCGATGGGTTCACCCGGGTGCACAGCGTGCGGGTGGAGATCGGCCAGCTTTCCGGGGTGGAGCGGTCGGCCTTCGAGTTCTGCTTCGATCTGGCGATGCAGGACAGTCTGGCTGAAGGCGCACGTCTCGATATCGTCGCCACGCCGGGACGCGGGCACTGCCGGCAATGCGGACAGGAAAGCGCGCTGGCAGCCGTATACGATCCCTGCGAACTCTGCGGCGCCTGCCCTGTCGAAGTCACCGGTGGCACGTCGATGCGCGTCATCGATCTTGAAGTGGAGTAATTTTCTATGTGTACGACCTGCGGTTGCGGCGAAGGCGAGACAAGGGTGGCAGGCCAGCCACTGCATGACCAAGATCACCCCGGCCACACCCATACCCACGCGGATGGCACGACGCACAGCCATGCCCCGAGCCATGGCTACACGCCCGGCGCGGGCCGCCGCGTCAAGCTCGAACAGGACATACTCGCCAGGAACAATGCTTATGCCGCCAAAAACCGCGCCTGGCTGGCCGCGCGCGGCATTTTCGCGTTGAACCTGGTTTCCAGTCCTGGTTCTGGCAAGACCACTCTGCTGGTGAAGACCATCGAGGCCCTCCATGCCGCGGGCGGAGAACTTGCCGTTGCGGTCATCGAGGGCGACCAGCAAACCAGCAATGATGCCGAACGCATTCATGCCGCAGGCGCCCCGGCAATCCAGATCAATACCGGCAAGGGTTGCCATCTTGACGCCCACATGGTCGGCCACGCCCTGGAGAAATTGCCGCTCGATGGAAACAGTGTGCTGATGATCGAAAACGTCGGCAACCTCGTGTGCCCCGCCGCCTTCGACCTTGGTGAAGCGGGCAAGGTGGTGATTCTCTCGGTGACCGAGGGCGAGGACAAGCCGCTCAAGTATCCCGACATGTTCCGTGCCGCGCGACTCATGCTGCTCAACAAGTGTGATCTGCTGCCATACCTGCAATTCGACACCGAACAGGCGATTGCCCATGCGCGGCGCGTCAACCCGCACATCGAAGTACTGCAGCTATCTGCCACCAGCGGTGCTGGCATGGCGGACTGGCTGGCCTGGATCAGGCAGGGTGTCATGGCTGCACAAGTGCGTGACTGAAGCGGCACACATTCGCGTCACCGGGGTCGTCCAGGGCGTCGGCTTTCGCCCCTTCGTCTGGCGCCTGGCAAACGCACTCAATCTCGGTGGCTGGGTGCGCAATGATGCGCAAGGTGTCGAATTGCATGCCGAAGGTTCCCCTGACGCGCTGACGGCATTGCTCAGACGCCTGCGGGACGATGCGCCGCCCCTGGCGCGTGTCGACAGCGTCGCGACAGCAGCGGCTCAGCCGACAGGTTGCAGCGAATTCACCATCAGTGAAAGCCGTGGCGGCCAGATGAACACGGCAATCGGTCACGATACTGCACCCTGCGATGCCTGTCTCGCCGAACTGTTCGATGCGCAAGGTCGGCGCTGGCGCCACGGCTTCATCACCTGCACTCATTGCGGACCGCGCTTCACGGTGACGCATCGCCTGCCCTACGACCGTGCCCAGACCAGTCTGGCGCCATTTCCGTTGTGCCCAGACTGTCAGGACGAATACACCGATCCCGCCGACCGCCGCTTTCATGCCGAAACAACCTGCTGCCCCGAGTGCGGCCCTCACCTGTCGTTGCTCGCCGCAAGCGGCAGGGCCCTGCCGGGCGATCCGGTAGCCGCGACCCTGGCGTTGCTGCAGGCGGGCAGAATCGTCGCCATCAAGGGACTGGGCGGCTTTCATCTGGCCTGCGATGCGACAAATCCCGATGCGGTCGCCCGCCTGCGTGCCCGCAAGCAACGTGAAGAAAAACCTTTTGCCGTGATGGTAGCAAGCACACACGCCGTCCCCATCCACGCGGCGGGAGCGGCTGACGCCGTCCCGCCAGCGCCGACTTTTGCAACAATGAACCATGCCGACCGGCACTGGCTGGAAAGCGCGGAACGCCCGATTGTGCTGTTGCCGAAATCGCCGGACTCCGATGCACAACTGCCCGGCATTGCCCCCGATCTCGCTGAACTGGGGCTGATGTTGCCGGCCACCCCCATTCAATATCTGCTGTTTCACGAAGCGGCCGGCCGGCCGGCCGGCACAACATGGCTGAACCAGCCACCTCCGCTTGCATTGGTGATGACCAGCGCCAATCCGCATGGCGAACCGCTGGTGACTGGCAACGCTGAGGCCCTGACCCGTCTCGCCGGCATTGCCGATGCCTACCTGCTGCACGACCGTGATATTGCCGTGCGTTGCGATGACAGTGTGCGGCGTAACACGGGGCTGGTGCGCCGGGCGCGCGGTTACACACCACGTGCCATCAGACTGCCACAGGCCGGCCCTTCCATCCTGGCAGTCGGAGGCTGGTTCAAGAACACCATCTGCCTGACGCGTGGCAACCAGGCCTTTGTTTCACAGCATGTCGGTGATCTCGACAACGCAGCCACCTGCGGATTTTTCGAAGAGACCATCGCCCATCATCTACATCTGCTGGAAATCGAACCGGTGGCCGTGGCCCATGACCTGCATCCCGACTTTCACTCAACCCGGTTTGCCGCAAGCTTTGCTGCCGAACATGGCATTCCGGCCATCGGCGTCCAGCATCATCACGCCCATATTGCCGCGGTGTGTGCCGAGCATGGCATCGACACCCCCGTACTCGGCCTGGCGCTCGACGGTGTCGGACTGGGTGCTGACGGCAAAGCCTGGGGCGGTGAATTGCTGCACGTCGACGGGGCGCATTACACGCGGATCGGACATTTGACGCCGTTGCAACTGCCCGGTGGCGATGTGGCGGCGCGCCAACCCTGGCGCATGGCCGCCGCCGTCCTGCATATGCTCGGTCAGGGTGAAACCATTGCCGTACGCTTTGCCGACGAACCTGCTGCCACTACGGTGATGCAGATGCTGCAACGGCACATCAACTGCCCGACGACCCCGAGTGCGGGTCGCTATTTCGACGCCGCTGCCGGCTTGCTCGGCGTGCGGCGACGCAATACCTTCGAGGGGCAAGCCGCGATGCTGCTGGAAGGCCTGGCGACGCGGCATGGACCGACGAAGCCACTAACGGATGGCTGGCGGATTGCCGTTGACGGCATACTCGATTTGCGGCCAATGCTGCAAGATCTGGCCTCAACACCCCCGCAAGAATCAGGATTGATGGCGGCGCGCTTTCATGCCACGCTGGCAGAAGCCCTGCTTGACTGGGTCGAACAGGCCTGCCGGCGCAGCGGTCTGTTGACCGTGGTCGGTGCCGGCGGCTGCTTTCTGAATCACCTCCTGTCCACTGCCCTGCGCACAGGATTGTCGGCGCGTGGATTGAATTTCATCGAGGCACGCACCCTACCCCCGAACGATGGCGGTCTGTCGCTGGGACAGGCCTGGGTCGCCTTGCATCAACTGGAGAAATAACATGTGTCTAGCCGTTCCCGCCCGGGTTGTCGAAATGCCCTCCGTCGACACCGCCATCGTCGATCTAAGTGGCGTGCGCAAGGAAATCTCGCTGGCCCTGGTTGATGACGTAACCGTGGGCGACTACGTCATCGTCCATGTCGGGTTCGCCCTCAACAAGCTGGATACCGACGAGGCAGAACAAACGCTCGCGCTGTTTGCCGAAATGAGTTCCGCTCCGGATACGCCGGGCGGTTTGGCCAGTCGCTAGCCAACCAGCTGAGTTTTATTCAAACCAGGCGAGCCGGTCTTTCAGCCTGACGACTTCACCAACGATGATTAATGTCGGTGCCTTGAGTTGCGCCGCTTCGGCGAGTGCCGGCAGGGTCGCAAGCGTTCCCGTGACCGTGCGTTGTTCGGGCGTCGTGCCTTGCTGCACGATGGCAGCGGGCCAGTCCGGCGGCAGGCCGTGGGCGACAAGCTGCGCGCACAGATGTGGCAGGCCGTGCAGACCCATGTAGATGATGACGGTCTGGCGACGGCGTGCCAATCCCGGCCAGTCGAGGTTCATGCTGCCGTCTTTCAGGTGGCCGGTGACGAAAACGCAGGCCTGCGCGTAATTGCGATGGGTCAGCGGAATGCCGGCATAGGCCGCCACCCCGGCAGCCGCGGTGATGCCGGGCACTACTTCGAAGGGGATACCATTTTCCTTGAGGGTTTCGACTTCTTCCCCGCCGCGACCAAAAGTGTATGGATCGCCGCCTTTCAGGCGCACCACCCGCTTGTTTTGCTTGGCAAGGTTGACCAGTAGCATGTTGAGGTCATCCTGCGGCACGGCATGGTTGCCGCGTTCCTTGCCGGCATACATCCGTTCGGCCTGCGGGTTTGCCAGGTCGAGAATCGGTTGTGAAACGAGGTTGTCGTATACCAGCACCTCTGCCTCGCCAATGATCCGCAGCGCACGTAACGTCAGCAACTCGGGATCACCCGGGCCGGCGCCGACCAGATACACCGTACCCGGAGCGGTCGGGCCACGGCTTGGAAAATCGGGGAGCATATTCGTCATGTTAGCTACAGCCTCCTCCGCCGTTGCCACCTGCACTACCACAGGATCCGCAGCCGTTGCTGCGACTGGCGCAGCCCCCGGCGGCCAGTGGCACCTCGTTCGGATTGATGAAAATGAACTGAAACTCGCCCGGATTGAGCTCGACGAAATCTAACGTCGTGTCCTTAAGCAATTCCTGGCTGGGCGGGGAGATCAATAACGTAACGCCAGCGACCTCGAGCACCGCATCACTTTCACGCTGCTCATCGAACCCCATGCCATAAACAATTTCGCCGCCCTCGATTTTGGCGGCTAAGCGCAGGCTGGGAGTTTCCTGCGGGTCATCAATTTCGGCCGCGGCGTGAATGATCTGTTCGGCAGCGGCGGAAGTCAGGTTGAACATGTTGCATTCCTCATGAATTTGTGTTGGCCCGGCAGGCGCGGGCAAATTGCACGAATTGCGCCGGCCAGTCGCAACCGGCGGTGGCACGCAGATGTGCATAAGAGGCAAGCAGATTGTGCAGCACGATGCCGTCATGCTTGCCATCGACCCCGTGACCGCGCTTGACGGCATAAGCGTAGCGGGTGTTATCCGGCAGCGCGCCGAGGTCTGAATAGTGGAATTCGTGGGCATGCACTGGCGTAGGGTCGGCGTTATCCGCGGGTTGCCGGGCCGGATGCCACGGATGATTGCTCATCGGTTCGAGGATCACGTAACCACGACCGACCGGTTTCTTGTGCATCGTGACTACGCCATCAATAATCCCAACCATTGGCTGTGTCTTGCCTTGCCATGAGATGCTATTGGCCAGATACATCAGGCCGCCACATTCTGCGTAGGTCGGCAAGCCACGCTCAATGGCCGACCGGATTTCAGCCCGCATTTCCGTATTGGCGGAAAGCTCGTCGAGAAACGATTCCGGAAATCCGCCGCCGATGAATAACGCATCGCAAGCAGGCAGGCAGCGATCCTTGAGCGTATTGAAAGGCACGAGTTCGGCGCCGGCAGCGACAAGGGCATCAAGGTCGTCAGTGTAATAAAAACCGAAAGCAGCATCCTGCGCGATGGCAATGCGCAATGGTGGTTCGCTGGAAGCTGCACCGGTTGGCGGCACGGGCAATGGGACTGACGTGGCAGTGATCGCCAACAGTCGATCAAGGTCGACCTGACTGGCAACCCGCTCGGTGATGCTGTCAATCAGGTGTTCCGCTTCGGCAGCTTCGTTGGCCGGCATCAGGCCCAGATGACGCTCAACCAGAGCGAGATGGGAATCCTCCTGGACAGCCCCAATCACCTCTACATCGGTGTAGTGTTCAATGATGGTACGAAGCTTTTCCTCGTGGCGCGGCCCACCCAAGCGGTTGAGGATAACCCCGGCGATCCGGAGGTCGCGGTCGAACGCCTGATAGCCAAGGATAAGCGGAGCAATGCCGCGCGTCATGCCACGTGTGTCGAGCACCAGGATAACCGGCAGGTCAAGCAAGCGCGCCAGTGCCGCATTGCTGTTGCTGCCATCGAGCGAAAGGCCATCATAGAGACCCATGTTGCCCTCGACCAGACAGACATCGGCATCATGGCCATGCGCGAACTGTGCGTGTATCTCGTCATGTGGCGAGAGAAAGAAATCAAGGTTGCGGCAGCCCCGCTTCGCCGCAAGCCCCAACCAGAGCGGATCAATATAATCCGGCCCTTTCTTGAAGGGCTGCACAGTCAGGCCACGCCTCTGCAGGGCTGCCGCCAGCCCGATGCTAAGTGTGGTTTTGCCGGATGACTTGTGCGCGGCAGAGACGAGAAAGCGATGCATGTAAAACCGAACGCTTTAGCGCTCCGCCGTCAGGGAAATTAATCGTGCAGATACCCGGCCGACTGCAGCTTGGCGACATCGTCCTGCGGCATGAAACGGAGCACGCGCACGCCCACCAGCGTCATGGTGAAAGCGATGGCGAAGCCACCCACCGACAGGAGGATTTCCGGCAGACTTGGCATATAGCTGTCGATCTTGCCGTCAAAGAAACTGCTGGTAACCTGCATCCCGGGGAACATGTCCATCGGATAAGCCTGCCCGCCAATAATGAAGACGAAGAGCAGACAAAGTCCGCCGGCAACAGTCAGATAGGACGCGGCAGTCACGGAACCCTTGTTCGCGCTGAAGCCGGGGGCATACAGCAGGAACAGCGGAACGACCGAGCCGAGCAGGACGAAACCACCCCAGAACAGCAGCGGGAAAACTCCGCCACTAACCAGAATGAAATGGGTGAACTCGAACTGCTTGGCGTAGTAGACGTTGGTTAGGTGATAAACCGCAACAAAATACAACGCCGCGCCAATGAACACGCCGAGCAGATTCTTCATCCGGGCGCGCAGCTGCGGATGCAGCTCCATTTTGCTCCTGGCATACATGATTTCCTGCACGACCAGGAAAATCGCCAGACCCCAGGCAAAGGACAGGATGATGAACATCGGTGCCAGGATTGCCGACTGATAGGCCTGCCGGGCAATGATGAAACCGAAAATCGAACCGGTACCGGTGGTCATCACCAGCCGCCAGATAAAAGCCGCCGTGCCGACAGTCTTTGAATACTGGTTCTTGCTGCGATCCATCAGGGTCCAGATGTACAACCCGACCAGGCCGAAGAACACCGGATACAGAATCATGTTCCAGCCAAAGACCGAGGTCAAATTGACGTGGGTTGCCGCGATGATCACGCGATCGGCGCGTCCCAGATCCAGCATGATGATGGCCAGACCAGCTGCCAGCAGGACAATCGCCAGCAGACCCGAAAGGGGGCCGCGCGGCTTGTAGGCCTTCTTGCCAAACACCGAGCCAATCGAGGCGACATTGAGTACTCCCGAAGCGGCAACAATCAGGAAGATACCGAAGACGTGTGGCAGCCCCCAGAATATCTGATTGTTCATGCCACTGACCTGGTGGCCCATGATCTCCATATACAAGGCCGCGGCAATGCCGATGGCGCTGATCAGACCGCCTACCGCCAACGCGAAATAAAAAGCGCCGTCATCTGTTTTTGTCTGTTGCTGGATCATCATGGCCGTCAGATTCCTTGGTAGCGCACGCCGACATTGAGCTTGAGATCGGCGCGCACCTGGGTGGTCTTAACCTCGGCGATCCGCTGCGCGATTGCGCTGTTCGGATCATTGAGATCTCCAAAAAGCATCGCGTTATGCTCGGCGTTGGCACAGGCCTCGACACAAGCAGGGATCTGGCCCTTATCCACTCGGTGCACGCAGAAGGTGCAGGACTCAACACAACCCTGACCACGCGGCACCTCAGGATTTTGCTCGGTGAGCGTCATATGCACGAACGAGCGTGCCTTGTAAGGGCAAGCCAGCATGCAGTAACGGCAGCCGATACAGGTATGGCGATCCACCAGGACGATACCGTCGGCACGCTTCATCGAGGCGTGCGTCGGACAGACATCCACGCAGGGAGGATGCTCGCAGTGCTGGCACATCATCGGCAGCGAATGGGTAATGCCGCTCTTGGCATCCTTGAGGTCGATCTTGCGAATCCACTGCGAAGCTTGCCGCGGATCCTTGAGCACCTCACTGATGCCATTTTCGCTATTGCAAGCCTTGACGCAGGCATTGCAATCGCTGGCGCACTTTGTCGTATCGATCAGCATACCCCAGCGGACCTTGCTGGAAGCGCCCTTGCCCGGCGCGCTGGCTTGCGAAACCTCGATCAGGTGCAAACCCGGAGCAATTGCAGCAACCCCGAGGCCGGCGGCGCCGACTGCAGCTGCGCCGAGAAAGCCGCGGCGGGATTTATCGTTTGGTTCAGTCATGGTTTGGCTCCAACAGCGCCTGCGGCACCAACAGCACCTGCGGTACCCGTAGCCTTGAAGTTGGCCTTGGGCTGGTGGCATTGCCAGCAGTCGACCTTGACGGCGGAAAAGGCGTGGCAGCTTTCGCAGAAGCCATCCTTGCCGAGCACGGAGCCGGTCGACTTGCTGGCGTGACAGTCAACACACCCGATGAGACTCGCCTTTTCGCCACGAATCCCCTGGCGCAAGCTGCGGTCCCGTTGATGTCCAAGCATGTTCATGTGGTTCAGACGCATTTCCTCGGCCGCGGCGATACATTGACCGGAACCCTCAATCTTCACCATCGGCTTGGGTACGCCAGCGGCATGTGTCGCAAATGACGCGACCGCTCCCATTATCAGAAAAGCCATTAACGCAAGCAGTCGCACCATCAGTCTCCCGTCCGTTTGATTCACTTGATTCACTCGCGACCCAGAAACCCTGTCATTCGCCCAAGCCCATTTGGATGTAGCCGGTCGGGCAAACATCGCGACAAATATGGCAGCCAATGCATTTGTCGTAGTCGGTGGTCACGTAACGTCCCGTGGTCGCCTCGGTTTTCTTGACACGACTGACGGCGGTTTGCGGGCAATACACCACGCAGTTGTCGCACTCGAAGCACAAGCCACAACTCATGCAGCGCTTGGCTTCGGCAACGACCTGCTTGTCGTCGAGCGGATCAAGCCGCTCAATGAAGTTGCCCAGTGCCGTTTCCTTGTTTAGGTGCGTGATATGACGCATGTTGCGCGCGGTGTATTGGAAGTGTCCGAGGAACAGATCCTTATGGGTGATCACATAACGGTCCGACCGGTTGTCATAGTTATGTACCGCCCCTTTTGATGTGTCGGTGCCACGCAGCGACTCCTTGATTTCCTCGACGGCAATGCCCTTCTCGACATACTTGCGCATCAAGTCGAAAACATGGACATCGATTTTGGGACGACGGCCGGCTTCAACACCGCTCATCAGGAACTGGTCAATACCATCAGCAGCAATGGCGCCATGTCCGATAGCGGTAGTCAGCAGATGCGGCCGTAGAACGTCACCACCAGCATAGACGCCGGGCTTGCCCTGCACCTGATAGCTACGGTCCGCATTCACACCACCTTTGCCATTGCTGAAAACCTCAAGGCCGGTCAGGTCGAGCGTCTGGCCGATGGCAGAAACGATCAAATCGGCCGGCAGGTCTTTTTCCGTGCCCTCGAGTTTCTTTATCTCAAGCGCCGAACCAACCATCTTTGCCTCGCACTGGCACACACGCAAAGCAGTGGCACGTCCATCGGCACCCTTGACGACCGAAACCGGCATCCAGCCACCCATGATGTCGATACCTTCAGACTGGGCGTGTTCAAGTTCACCTTTGCTGGCCAGCATCTTGTCGATCGGGAAAACCGAGGTCAGGACCACATCGGCACCCTTGCGCATCGAAATATCGGCGACATCCTGCGCCAGTTGGCCGGCAATCGCAGCTTCAAAGTCTGTCGGTTTGGCGTTTTCGATATGGCCGAGACGACGCGCGACAGTCGCGACGTCCATCGACGTATCACCACCACCGACTACGACGACATTGCGGCCCACAGCCTTCAGGCGCCCGTCGTTGTAGGCCTTGAGGAATGCAGTGGCAGTTACGACGTTGGGAGTATTCTCGGCGCCTTCGGCAGGCAGGGCGCGGCCACCTTGAGCACCCAAGCCAAGGAATACGGCATCGAAATCCTTGTTAACCTGTTCCAGGCTGATATCGACACCAACCTTGGTCTTCAGCTTCACCTCAACGCCCAGATTGATGATGCGCTGAATTTCGGCATCGAGAACATTGCGTGGCGTACGATAACCTGGGATGCCATAACGCATCATGCCACCGAGATGTTCATGGTCGTCAAAGATCGTGACGCTGTGGCCCTTGAGAGCGAGTTGATACGCTACCGACAATCCAGCCGGGCCACCGCCAAGCACTGCAACCTTCTTGCCAGTGAGTTTGGCGGGCTTGATGAATTGCAGGTTGTTCTTGATCGCATACTCGCCGAGGAAATGCTCGACGGAATTGATGCCGACGTGGTCTTCAACCATATTCCGGTTGCAGCCAGTCTCACACGGAGCCGGGCAGACCCGACCCATGACGGCTGGCAACGGGTTGGCCTCGGTAAGACGGCGCCAAGCGTATTCTTCCATCGGCATGACCGGCTTGCCATCAGCGCCAACCGGCGGCTTCTCGACACCGCGCACAATGTTCAGATAACCGCGGATATCCTCGCCGGAGGGGCAGGATCCCTGACAAGGGGGGGTGGACTGTACATAGGTCGGACACTTGTAAGACCAACTGGCCTGAAAGATCTTGTCCTGCATGCGCTTGTACTCTGTCGAATCGCCTTCCTTGTATTTGCGGAAGGTCAATTTTTCGGTCTGAATTTCAGTGGTCGCTGACATTGTCGTCTCCGTAGTAATCGTTGTTTATTTATGTGTGCGCGGGTTACTGCTCATCGCCAAGGCGAATGGCCGTACTGACCAACTGGTGAACACCGCCCACCAGCCGCATATCAAAGCCGTAATAGGGAAGCACTTTGCTGAATTGGGCTTTGCAGATTGCGCAGATGGTCGCCATGAAGTTCACCCCCTGGCCGTCGGCGACCTGCTTCAAGGCCTCCATGCGGGGAAAGGCGCCTTTGACGCGTAATTCAATCAAGTCATCGGTGAGCACGCCGCCGCCGCCACCACAGCAAAAGGTGCTCTCGCAAATGGTGTCTGGTGCCATATCGACGTAGTTATTTGCCACCGCTTTGATGACATTGCGCGGAATCTCGAACTGCCCGCCCGGGTAATTGCCCATCCGCGAGGCGCGCGCTACGTTGCACGAGTCGTGGAAGGTAATGATGCGGTGATCGTTTTTTTCCTTGTCGAACTTCAAGCGCCCCTGCTGAATCAGGTCCCAGGTGAATTCGCAGATATGCGAAGGCTGCATATGACGCGGGTCAAGCTGGTTCTGCAGTTCGATGGCAAACGGATCCTTGGCGCCGGCGCCCAGGCCGGAAAGGGTATTCCAGAAAGCGTAGGCGACGCGCCAGGCATGGCCACACTCGCCAACGACGATACGCTTGACGCCGAGTTCCAGCGCAGCTTTTCGAACGCGCAGGGCAACCTCGCGCATATGCTCGTAACTGCCGTTGAAGAGGCCAAAGTTGCCCGCTTCAGAAGCGTAGGAAGACAGCGTCCAGGAAATACCGGCGGCGTGAAATACCTTGCCGTAGCCAATCAGACTCTCGATGTGCGGTTCGGCGAAAAAATCCGCGGAAGGCGTGACCAGCAGGACTTCAGCACCCTTGACGTTGAGCGGATATTTGACATCGACACCGGTATCATCCTTGACATCCTCTTCAAGGCCTTCAAGGGTATTTTCAAGCGCCGGACCGGGAAGGCCGAGGTTGTTACCGATCTTGTTGAGCTTGAGAATAATTTCGTTGGAATATTTCTGCCCATAGCCGACCGAGTCCATGATGTGGCGTGCCGCCATGGTGACTTCTGCGGTGTCAATCCCATACGGGCAGAACACGGAGCAACGGCGGCATTCCGAGCATTGCCAGAAATAGGAGAACCACTCGTCGAGGACCTCCTTGGTCAGATCGCGGGCGCCAACGAGACTCGGAAACAGCTTTCCAGGCAAGGTGAAATAGCGCCGATAAACACTTCTCATCAGGTCCTGACGCGCCACCGGCATGTTCTTGGGGTCGCCCGTGCTGATGAAATAATGGCACTTGTCGGTACATGCGCCGCAATGCACGCATGAATCCATGAAGACCTTCAGCGAGCGGTACTTACCCAGCAACTCGCCAAATTTCTCGATGGCCTTTTCTTCCCAGTTATCGACAAGCTGACCTGGGAAACCCATTTCCGCCTGGATCTTCTCGTTGGCGACATACGGCTTGGAGTGCGCCATCGCGCCCGGAACGAGCGCCGGGATCGTCGGAAATTCGCGGTACTCTGGAATCTTGAATGCTTGATCAGCCATGTCAATTCTTCTCGATCTGGGCGGCCCACGGTGCCAGATGGCGAACTTCCCGTGGATTGTCTGCCTGGTTGCGGGTCGGGCTGAAAAATACGCCTGGTGCATGCAGCAACTTGCTGAAGGGGAAAATGATCATCAGCAAGGCAACTAGCAGCAAATGGACATACAGACCGATATGCGACGGCAATGGCTGAATGTCGAACATCATGAGCCCCAAGAAGAAGACTTTGACGGCCGTAATGTCGGTATGCATGAAAAACTTGATGCCCAGACCGGACAATGCAATCAGGAGCAGCAGGACCAGCATCAGGTGATCGGAAGGTGTCGAAATGTAGCGGATGCGCTCAACCAGGATGCGCCGCACCCAAAGCCCGGCAAGCCCGGCCGCCATGGCAAATCCGGCGTAGAGGCCAAACGGCTGAAGTATGACAACCCAGTTCCAGACCGGCTCGGTAAAGTAACGCAAATGACGGATCAGTACCAGCAGGAGGGCCATGTGGAACAGCCAGCCGAACAGCCAGATCCACAAATTACTCTTGAAGAGGCTTTCAAAAAAGACCACTTCCCGAGCCATCCGAAGTGCTACGCCACCCTTGGTAGTCGGCGCGGGTGTCGTCGGAATCGACAGAGGCGCGGGTGTGCGTGCGAAATCGTAGATCTTGTAGGCTACACCTGCGACGAAAATCACGAAGGCGAGGTAAAACAGGATCGCGAGGAACATTGTCATTGGTAGTGCACCACGGCGAATATAGCGATCAAACCCGTGACTTAACCCGGCGCAGAATCCAACCAACTAATTGAAGCTGTGATTCTGGCGCCGTGTCACGTCATTAATTCCACAGCGGAACTGCTCACTAAGCTGCTCCGCTGGCCACCGCCTGCTTAAACGCAGCCAGTGGGCTTCGGCAGGCCAGCGATCTTGCACGCCTGCTTGGCCGGGCCATAGGGGAACAGTTCGTAGAGATACTGGCTGTTGCCCTTGTCAGCGCCGAGTTTCTTGCCGATGGCCTTGGTCAGAACGCGCACGGCTGGCGCAATCTGGAACTCGGTGTAGTAGTCGCGCAGAAAGTTGATGACTTCCCAGTGCGCATCGGTCAGATTGATGCTCTCCTGCTGGGCGAGGAACTTGCCCACTTCCTCATTCCAGTCACCAAGTGAAACCAGGTAGCCTTCTTCGTCGGTTTCGTAGGTCTTGCCATTAACTTCGAGTGCCATTTCTTTCTCCTTGAGTAATCTTTGAGTCTGTTAAAGCCACGATTGATTGGTCTTGTTTTCGGCCACAAGATCGACAAAACCAGCGTAGTCGACCTGTATCACACCATCCGTAACGCGATCGGCAATGCCGCGCGCTTCGATGTCAGGCGTCAGGGCGTAAATCTTGAACTTGCCCAGGGCGGCCTTGACCTTGGACTCTGCCGCTCCGCCCTTGGCGACGGCATACACGCCATCCTCGATCAGCAGAATCGTCCCTGTGCCTGTTTTGAGCACCGAGTCGAGGGCCGGGCGATCGTACGGCGACTTGTTGATGATATGCAACATATATTTTTCCTCAGAACGCCAGAACGATGTCCTGCTCTTCCATGCGCTTGCCGATTTCGGCGCGGGAGAGCACTTCAACGGGAATGGTTAGGTCATCCGCGGTGAGTCCGCGCTCTGTCAGCGACTCCTGATCGACGTAAATTTTGGTGACGTCGTAGTCCTCAAGGGCGCGAAAAGTCTTTTCGAACGCCTTGATTTCAATGCCTTTGGTTTGATGGCCCTTCTTGATCTGATAGACACCATCATCCAGGAAAGCCATCGAAACGTCCTGCTCGAAAGCAGCGGCGATCAGGACAACCTCAAGCGCTTCCCAGCCGTAAATCGTGCCGTAAGGCGCCTTGCGGTTGACGATCATGAATTGTTTTGTGGTCATGCTGTCGTCTCCCTTAATCGCCGAACACAACGAGACGATCCGCCTGAATGCCCGCCTCGATCAACTGGCCGAGACCAGAGATGCGAAACGGTTCAGCCAGGTTGGTGGCATCCTTGCCATTACGCTGCATTTCACCGTCATCGACGATGCCGCGACGCTGGGCCGCTGCCACGCAGACCACCATGTCAAGGTTGTTTGCCTTGGCCAACTCGGTCCAGCGCTTGACGATATTGCGATCGTCTTGCGGCGGGGTCGTCAGGCGCGTGGCGTTATACACGCCATCATGGTAGAAAAACACCCGAAAAATTTCGTGGCCTTTGGCCAACACCGCCTGTGCAAACTGAAAGGCGGTATCGGTGGCCTGGTGCGTGTAGGGCCCTTCGCTGACCAAAATTGCAAACTTCATCGCCGTGTCATCCTCAGAAACGGATGTGCGCCGAAGCGTTGAGGTTTGCCCGCCCACCACGCCAGTCGTCGATCATGTACTTGGTGAAGGGCAAGCCGGTCTTCTCGAAGAAACGCGGCCAGCCGATACGATCGATCCAGTCGGCCATGCGCTCCCACGGACGAGCATCTCCCTTGTAGGTCATGAGGATGTTCTTGACGATCGCATTCACTTCCGGCCAACGCGGGGCGTTGTTCGGCAGGCCAGCAATGACCAACTTGTGGAAGGTCGGCTTCGAGCGGGCGTTGGAGTTTTTGCCGCCAACCCAGATCGCCAGCTTGGAATGCTCCGGATCGTTGATCTGCATCGGCGGGCAAGGGGGATAGCAGGCGCCGCAGCAGATGCACTTCTTCTCATCAACTTCCAGCGAGGGACGGCCATTGACCAGGGCCGGGCGGATCGCCGCGACCGGGCAACGGGCAACCACGGTGGGGCGCTCGCAGACGTTGGCGACTTGCTCGTGATTGATTTTCGGCGGCTTGGTGTGCTGGATGATGACAGCGATGTCAGCCTGGCCGCCGCAGTTGATCTCGCAACAAGAGGTGGACAAACGCACGCGATTGGGCATCTGTTCATTCTTGAATTCGTCGTAGAGGGAATCCATCATCGACTTGACCACGCCAGAGGCATCGGTACCCGGAATGTCGCAGTGCAGCCAGCCCTGGGTATGGGAAACCATCGACACCGAGGGTCCCGTGCCGCCTACCGGAAAGCCGTTCTTCTCCAGTTCCGCAATCAGCGGGGCCACCTTGGCTTCGGCGGACACGGAAAATTCGATGTTCGAGCGAATGGTGAAACGAACGAACCCTTCGGCGAACTTATCGGCGATGTCGCAAAGCTTGCGGATGGTGTAGTGATCCATCTGACGTTGGGTGCCGGCACGCACGGTCCACACCTCGTCACCCGAATGGGAGACATGATGCAGAACGCCGGGACGCGGGCGATCATGGCACTTCCAGTTGCCATAGTTGGCGACGAACTTCGGGTGCAAGAACTTCTTGTTGTCGAGGAAACCCTCGACAGGCTTGCGCGCTTGAGCTTGAGTCATTTGTGTTTGTCTCCGTCTTCGCTATTGTGATCAGGCTGCCGCTTTTTTGGCGTTCATGCGCGCCACTTCTTCGTCCCAGTCGCCGGTATTGACATAGGGGTTCGAGCGCGGGCTGGATACCATGTTGGCGTCAACCTCAAGGCCGATACCTTCAAGGAAGTTGGCGAGGCCGATCCGCTCGATCATTTCACCGGTACGCTCGTGCTCCAGGGCGTTTTCGGCGAAAAAGTCGATGACGGTCTGAGCCAGATCAACGAGCTTCTCGTGGTCTTCGTCAGTATCCAGCTTCATGAAGGGCACTACCAGTGTGCCCATCAGGGCGCCGATCTTGAGGTGGCTCTTGCCGCCGATCAGGATCGCGGTGCCCTTGTCCTTGCCAGCGGCCAGCGCGCCGGTCATGACGTTGATGCAGTGCATGCAGCGCACGCAGCTCTTGTTGTCGATCTCCAGGGCCTGGGTGTCGCTGACCTTGACGGCGGTGATGTGCGCATCCTTGCTGACAGAACCGGCATCCTTGAGCTGGATGGCGCGACTCGGGCACAGGTTGATGACGTCATTCACCAGTTCATTCACGCCATGCTTGGCGAACCAGGCGCGCGCCATCGTTTCGTCGCTGCGCATGTTGTCGCGCCAGGTACCGATGATGGCCATGTCGGAACGCTGGATGGCGTTCATGCAGTCGTTCGCGCAGCCGGAAATCTTGAACTTGAACTTGTAGGGCAGCGCCGGGCGATGGATGTCGTCGAGGAAGCGGTTGGTTACGTTGAAATTGACCTTCGCCTCGTCGAAGCAGGACTGCTCGCAACGCGCCGCGCCAACGCAGGACATGACGGTGCGCACGGACGGGCCGGCACCACCCATGTCAAAGCCCATCTTGTTGAGCTCGTCCCAGGCCGGTTGCACGTTCTCGCTGGTGCAGCCTTGCATCATGATGTCGCCGGTCTGGCCGTGCATGGCAATCAGGCCGGAACCGAACTTTTCCCAGATGTCGCAGAACTGACGCAGGGTGTTGGTATCGTAGTGCATGCCCGCCGGCGGCATGATGCGAATCGTGTGGAACTCGGCGGCATCCTTGAAGGTCGCTTCGCCCTTTTCGTTTTTGATTTCGGTGAAGCGGGGGATCACGCCACCGCCGTAACCGATTACGCCTACCGTACCGCCCTTCCAGTAGCCTTTGCGGGTTTTGTACGAATGCTCGAGGTGACCGAGCACATCGACGACGTAATCCTTGTCCTTGGCGAGACGCTTCAAACCCGTAACAAAACTCGGCCAGGGACCTTTTTCGAGTTCGTCAAGTAAGGGGGTTGCATAGGGCTGCTTGGCCATGTTGTCTCCTTTAATTATTTGTGGCTGTTGGGGAACCGGTAGCGTGGCGTGCAACCAGATCCGTATTGCAGAGCATTGTCTGATCGATCCGTTCTGGACGCCATACTTCCGGAGGGTAGATTAACCCTTTTAGATGGGTTAAGTGAACCTACCCGGATGGGTTAGATTTCCTCACTCCCACCAGGGAATGGTCACCTGCACCTTGCGATGCGATAGTCCATCCCCATATGCCTGCAAGTAGTTCTACCCGGGGCTTCTGGCAATCATTTGCCGGCTGCCAGACGCTTAACTGCCGCTTCAACTACCCTGTAGACCATAACATTGTGACTGACAAGATTACCAGCCTGGACAAATTTCGTGTGCCCATCGGCAATCAGGAGATCGAACTGCAGCAGTTCGAATTCGAGGCGGGCGGCATGCCAATGTTGCGCTTGCGCATCCGTGAGCACAAGCGTTTCACGATCTTCGATATCGACCCGGTGACGGCTGGACGGTGGGGTGAGGTCATGGCCACCTGGTCGAAACAGCAGTTGAATAATGAAGGAACGGAAGAAGCTTAATGATTGAAGCACCCGTCGCCGAGATGGAAGGGCAATCTGTCGATCTGCAATTTGCCTTGCAAGGCTACGCAATTCCGCGTGACTATATCGATGCCTTATGGTCTGAAGTGCGCAGCATCTTGCCCTGGATGGCAACTGACGCGCTGGCTGGCTTGCACACGCTATCCGGACTCAGTCCTGGTGACAGCGACTGGTATCTGTCGCGCCGCTCGCGTCTTAGCTTGCGCATTGCCCGCGCACAGGTCGATGACGCTATCGGCGCGCTGACTGGCGCACAACTGCGACTAGGCCCCCACAAGATCGTGGCAGGGAATGCCAGCGTAAACGAGCTGGTGCACACCTCGGTGCTCTACGCCAGGTTTGTCACTTTTCAGGCATTGAATTTATCCTGTGCTGCGGGCGAGGCGATCGATGAAGGAGAGTTCCAGGCAGTCTGCCAGGAACGGTTCGCTGCAATGAACATCGCGCCGCGCCTGATTTGCGGCAAGACGCAACGCACTGAAACACCAGCCGGCACGTTGACTGGTTTCAGCCTTATGCTGCTGGGGCTTGACGTTGCGGATACACAGAAAGTACAACGCTTCGGTCTTGGCGACGAGCGCAAGCGCGGCTGCGGAATCTTCATTCCCCACAAGCCGACTGCCGCCATGTAATCGCAAGTATGATTTATTGATCGATAATTCCATTTATCTATACTCAACCACAACCGAAGGAGGATCTCATGGGTTATGTCATTAACGGCGTCGAAACGGAAGCGGATGATCTGGGCTATCTGAAGGAAGCCGATTACAGCGATGAGGCCGCGCAGGTTATTGCCGCCGCCGAAAACATCCAACTGACCGACGACCATTTGAAAGTCATCAGTTACTTGCGCGAAAAATACAAGGAAGACGGCCATACTCCCAACCTGCGCAACCTGATCAAGGGCCTGCAGGACGAGGGCGACATGCCCAACGCTGATAGCGCATTGCTGTTCGAGTTGTTCCCGGACGGCGGCGCCGCCAAGCAGGGATGTCGCATTGCCGGCCTGCCGCAGCCATATGGCAAAGGCGGCTACTGAGTCGAATCAGGTAATTATCGGCGCTGGCAAGATGGACTGCCCCGCATGGGGTACGGCGGCAACAAGGCTACCGCCATCCCTACAGATAGTGTAAGGATGCGGTAGCCAACTCGGTACATTCATGAGAATGGGGTAATAAGCAGGCATGGCCATCAAAATACGTTCCCGTTTTCACTCCGGCCGGCAACGATCTCCGGCAGAATTGGCTGGCGTCGTGGCACTCTTGGCCTGGAAACTGGCCATCGAGGCAATCAAGCGCATGCGCAGCGCCAAATACGATATCGACATTGGTCGCCCGTATTTCGACTTCATGTGCGAATTCACGGTGTTTTTGGCACAGTCGGCGGACCGCATCGCCTATCGTGAGCTCGCCGCGGAAGATCGCGTCGAATTCACTACCGCGCTCGCCAAAAAACTGGCCGAGATGTTCGAGGAAAACCGCCACATGCTGCTTGGCGAGGAACAGCCGGGTGAATCGTCTCGTCATTTTCTGGATCTGTTCAATCGGCGCAGTGTCGAGTACGCCGAATTCGGCTACGGCGAAGACGGTCCGGATTTCGGCTTCAAGCGCTATTTTGCCGCTTGCCTGCGCGAAGGGTTGCCGGAAAAGGACAAGCTCTGGGTCGTCGATCAGGCCATGGACATCGAGGTGCCAGAGGCCCTTAAGTTGCTGGACAAAACCTTGGCCGGACTGTTTCATCCCGAGGAAAAATAAAGTCGGCGCTGGCGGTACGGCGAAAGCTGTGCGCCACCATCATTGATGGCGCCAGGCGCGCCCAAGGAAAGAGCATGTCAGGCTGCTTCAACCTCGCCGATGCACAAACCTACGCCCGGTGGCGGGAGCAAAAGCTCGATACTGCACCCCGGCGACTGGCTGATATCGTCGTGGAGGTCGACGATCCGCGCACTCTGCAAACGCCTGAGCGTCAGCGCATCATCGCACTCAACGCCTGCTGCAACATGGCAATCTATGTTGGCAAGACCGGTACCGACTCCGACAAGGAGATTCCGCGAAAACTTGGTATCCAGCTGGGGCTGACGCACATCGACAGCCACTGGTTGACCGATGATGATGCCATCTCGCCGATCTCGGTAGCCGGCACCACGGAACGTGGCGAACGCAAGGAATTCATTCCCTACACGGACAAACCGATCAAGTGGCACACCGACGGCTACTACAACGCACCCGAGCGCACTATTCGTGGCCTGCTGTTGCATTGCGTACAGAGTGCTGCTGCGGGCGGGACAAACCAGCTGCTCGACCACGAAATCGCCTACATCCTGCTGCGCGATGAAAACCCGGATTTCGTGCGCGCATTGTCGTCACCCGATGCCATGACCATTCCTGCGCGCATGGGCGAGGAAGGCGTGGCGCGCCCGGCACAGCCCGGCCCGGTGTTTTCTGTCGATGCAGGCGGTTTCCTGCATATGCGCTATACGGCACGCACTGTCAGCATTGCCTGGCGTGACGACCCACTGACTCAGGCGGCCATTGCTGCACTGGCACGCATTCTGGCAAAACCAACGTCATGGACGCTGCAAGGCCGGCTCGAACCGGGCATGGGGCTCATCTGCAACAACGTGCTGCACGACCGCAGCAGTTTTGCCGAGACGACCGACCAGCGGCGCCTGCTGTATCGCGCCCGCTATTACGACCGGATAGCGACAGCCTGACCATTCCTGTCGATATAATCGAAACAGGTTCATTCACACCTGTCTCGCGCCAATGGCACAACTCACCCTGGAATTAGAACGCAAGCTGACCACGGCGGTCGAGCGCATGCCCGCCTTTCCGAAAAGCGTGCAGGTGATTCTGGAAATGACACGCGATATCAACTGCCTGCCGAGAAACCTGGTGGGGGTCATCGAGAAAGATCCGGTGATGACCATCAAGATTCTGCGCGTCATCAACTCGGCCTACTACGGCCTGCCCAACAAGATCACCTCGGTCGGGCAGTCGGTCGTCTATCTGGGCATCAACACCATCAAGAACCTGGCGCTGTCGTTTGCCGCAGTGGGCATCCTGCCTCGCTTCAACACGACCGGCTTCGACATCCAGCGTTACCTGCTCCATTCACTCTCCGTGGCTTCGATTGCGCGCCTGCTATGCGAGAAGTTTGCCCGCGCCGAGGCCGATCCCGGCGACTGCTACATTGCCGGTCTGCTGCATGATTTCGGCAAGGTGGTATTTGCCCAGTTCATGGTTGGCGAATTCATGAAGGCGCTGGCGATTACCGTCGACTCCGGCAAGCCGCTGTATGCAGCCGAGATCGAGGTCATCGGCGCCGACCACGCCTTTGTCGGCGCGCTGCTGGCCAAGAAATGGAAATTTGCCGAGCCCCTCGTCAACTGCATCCGTGATCATCATGCCCCTGACGCAGAGCCTTCCGCAATGCTCGATTGCCTGCGCATGGCCGACGCCATCTGCCGCAAGCTCGCCTTTGGCGATGCGGGCAATCCCTGGCGCGAAGAAGAACTGACCGCGCTGCCGGTACGGTTTGGCAACGATATCGAAGCGACAATCACGGCACTGGGCGACTTGGAGAAAATCATCAACGACGCCCAGGCTTTCGCGCAGATTGGCACGGAAAGGTAAGGGAGCGGTCATGAAAGTGAAAATGTGGGGGGTACGCGGTTCGATCCCAGCCCCGGGACCAAGCACCGTACGCTATGGTGGCAACACCACCTGCATCGAGGTACGCAGCGACGATGACAGCCTCATCATTCTCGATGCCGGCACCGGCATCTTCCCGCTGGCACAAACCCTGCTGACACGCTTGCCCATTACCGCCAGTATCTTCATCACCCATACCCACTGGGACCACATTCAGGGGCTGCCCTTCTTTGTCCCGCTCTACATCCCCGGCAACATGGTACGCATCCACGGTGCCTACGATCTTGTCTCGATGCAGGGCATCGAGCAGGTGATGAATGTACAAATGCAATACAGCTACTTCCCGATTCGCGAAGCGGAACTGCGTGCCGGTGTTGAATATGAAACACTCACCGTGGGGGAGCCCGTCGCCGTCGGTGATGCAACCGTGACACCCGTGCTGCTCAACCATCCGGTCCCCAACCTGGGCTACCGCGTCGCGTGCAATGGCCGATCGATGTTTTTTACCGGTGACCATGAACCGTGGGCCAACATTTACCCCCCCGATGACCCCGAACACGCCAATTATCAGGCGATGATCGACCATCGCTACACAGAACTGTATGCCGCCCTCGGGGAACTGGATCTGCTGATCTGTGATGCGGCTTACACCCTGGCTGAATATCCGCCGAAGATCGGTTGGGGGCATGGCACCTTCGACCATGCCATAAAGTTTGCGCAGCGCATTGGTGCCAAACGCCTGATGTGCACCCATCACGAACCGACCCGCAGTGACGATGAGCTGGAGCGCGTTTTTGCAGAAGCCATGAGTCGCCATCCGGAGCCCGGCTGCGAAGTCATGCTGGGGCGCGAGGGTCTGGAAATCCTGCTTTAACTACCCCGCGACGGGCTCCAGCCGATCCAGTTCGTGATTGGCTTGCGCAATCTGACCATCCAGTCGCTGAGCCATTTCCTGCAACAGATCGCGCCCTTGTCGTGCGGCGACACGCGCAGCGGCAAACAATTCGTAGAGTTTTGAACCATAGAGCCGATCGAGTTCGGTAGTGATGGCGACAAGGCGCTGGCGGATTCTTGTCACCTCGGCAGTCAGCGCATCGACGCGCGCGGAAATCGGCGCTGATGGGGCGGCGTCCGACAACGTTGAACGGTTACCGTGCTGACCTTCACGCCAGAGGGAAAACACTTCTTCCAAACCACGCGTGTCACCAGCGCGGTAGGCTCGATTGGCCTCGCTCATCAACTGGGTGCGCCAGGCACGATCAGCTTCATTACAGGCGCGATCGGGATGAATCTTTTGCGCCAACTGGCGGAAACGTTTCTTCAGATCATTGCTGGGCTTGAAGCCTTGCTCCGGTGCATGTTCGCCACTGGCGGCATGCTTGCTGTAAGCCGAGCTTTCGCGGCGCGTTTGCTCAGCGCGTGCCGCCGCCTGACGGGCTGCGACATCAAGCGCCGGATCAGCGGGGTTATGCTGCATTTTGATCTGCGCCAAGTCGGCATGGAGGCGATCGAGTTCGATCATCCGGCCGGCGATCAACTCGTGGTAGCGCTCGGCAAAACCGGCCAATTCGCCTTGTGCCGTGGCAAACTCAAGCTCCATTTCGGCCAGTTCCTGACCGAGCACTTCGATTTCGGCGCGCAAGCGGACAGTTTCATCGACAGCGACCAGACTGGTTACGCCACTGACCAAACCGCTGGCGAGCATCAGGGTGCATCTAGCCTCTGGCCATGGCGTACGGACTTTATCCGGTAGCTGGCCGGTCTGGATCAGCATCACCCAATCGGCGGGGGCGGCAAGGCGCCCGGCCAATGCCCACGGCCCGATGCGTACCGGAAACAGATTGCCGATTGCCGCTGGCGGCGCCTCGCGGTCAAGCCCACGTGCACTCCAGGCAAGGCAGGCACGCCAGAGCGCATCATCCACGCGCAGACGGTTACGCATGGCGGACCAGGCCGGACCTTCGCTATCCTCGGCAGCACGCGTCAGGCGACTTTTCAGGAGCGCCAGGGTGGCACGCAGGGCGATGCTGCCAGCGTAGTCGGCCCCCGGCAGTACCAGACAAAGCGGCCGCAGATGCAAGTCGAGGGCATTGGAAATATCGGGCAGCAGGGAATCGTCGGCAGTAACGATCCAGAGCGTGCGATCACGAGCCAGCGCCTCGGCAGCCAGCGCAGCAAGGGCAGGCACGACCAGGGAGAGATTGTCTGGAGCACCAATTTCACGAAAGACGGAAACCGGTTGCAGCGTGGGCTGCGTGGCAGGATAGACAGCGAACTGCCTGAGCCAGCCATCAACAATATTGGCAATATCCGGGGCGGAATCCATCCAGCCATTGTATGCGGCAGACCTTGCCCAGAATTTCATTTCAAGCGCAGACAACAGGGGGGAAACCGCTGTTTTTCCACATTGCCAGGACGACATGGCCCATCCCGGTTCGTAGTAAAGTGCGGACTCTGCTAGAAGTGTCCGGGAGGACTGCCCGTGTTTTCAATCATTCAGGCTGCCGGTTGGCCAATCTGGTTTCTGCTGCTGGCTTCCGTCATTGCCGTCGCACTCATCATCGAGCGTAGCACCGCATTGCGGCGCTCCAAAATCGTGCCGCCCGGCCTGTTGCAAAGCGCGATTGCCGAATACCGCCGCACGGGTATCACGGAAGATTTTTTGGCCCGCCTGAACGCCCACTCGCCACTGGGCCGCATCCTGGCGGCGGGCCTGAAGAATGACCGGAGTTCCCGCGAGGTGATGAAGGATGCCATCGAAGAATCCGGGCGCGGCGTGGCGCACGAACTCGAACGTTTTCTTACCAGCCTTGGCACCATCGCCTCAATGGCGCCACTGATGGGACTTTTCGGCACCATCGTCGGCATGATCGAGATTTTCGGCTCGGCTACCGGCGTCGGTCACAATCCCCAACAACTTGCGCATGGCATTTCCGTCGCGCTCTACAACACCGGGTTTGGCCTGATGATTGCCATCCCGGCGATGATCGCCTACCGCCATTTCCGCGCCTTCGTCGATAGCTGCGTGATCGAAATGGAACTGCAGGCCCTGAAGCTGATTGAACTGGTTCACGGGGAACGCAAGTGATAATGGCCCCCCACGCTCGCAAAACCGGCTCGCTGCCCCCCATGAAATCACCCGCAGCGGTGACAGGGGGGCGGAGGCCTCCTTGGGGCGGCCCGGCGGAGGCATCATGAACTTCCAGCGCGGCCACCAACGCGCCGAACCGGAGATCAACCTGATCCCGATGATCGACGTGTTCCTGGTGATCCTGATTTTTCTCATGGTCACCACGACCTATTCCAAGTTCGCCGGTCTCGAAATCAATCTGCCGACGGCGGACGCCCAGGCGCAACAGGACAAGACCAATGACATCGACGTGGTCGTCACGGCCACGGGTAGCGTACTGATCAACAAGATGCCGGTGAGCGGCGGCGTCGAAGCCATTGGCGTGGCGCTGCGCCGCGCCGCCGAGGGTGCGCACGAGCCAGTCATCATCATCAACGCCGACGCCAAGGCCACGCACCAGAGCGTCATCGACGTCATGCAGGCGGCGAGAAACGCCGGCCTTTCGCATATTTCCTTTGCCACCCAGCAAACGCAGCAGTGATGTCCTGACCAGCATCTGGCGCACGCGCGGGCCTGCTGCGTTCGCGCTGCGGCCCCTTGGACTGCTGTTTTCCCTGTTGTCGCGATTGCGTCGCGCCGCATATCAACTGGGCCTGTTTACCATCGTGCGCCTGCCGGTACCGGTAATCGTCGTCGGCAACATCATTGCCGGGGGCGCCGGCAAAACACCCTTGACGCTATGGCTCGCGAAGCAACTGACCGCAGCCGGTCGCAAACCGGGCATCATCAGTCGTGGCTACGGCGGGGAAAGCACAACACCACGAAAAGTCGGCGCTGGCGCTACGGCGTCAGCGGTAGGCGACGAGCCATTGCTGCTGGCACGGCGCGCCAACTGCCCGGTTTATGTCGGCGCGGATCGCGTGGCGGCGGCACAAGCCTTGCTGGCGGAAAATCCTGATTGTGACCTGATACTTTGCGACGATGGCCTGCAGCATTATCGCCTGGCGCGCACCGTTGAAATAGCCGTGATCGACCGACGCGGCCTGATGAATGGCTGGCCGCTGCCGGCGGGCCCGTTGCGCGAACCGGCGAGTCGCCTTGGGTCAGTTGATGCAATCGTACTGAACGGGGACGCAAACGTCCCGGTAGCGGAGGTGCCTGTATTCAGGATGCGGTTGGCAGGCGAACGCTTCCATCGCCTCGAAGATCCGACCATTACCTGCTCGGCGAACGACCTGACCGGCTGCAAACTTCATGCAGTCGCCGGCATCGGTGAGCCACAACGCTTTTTCGACCACCTGTCCGCGCTGGGACTGGATTGTGAAACCCATGCCTTTCCCGATCATCATGGCTACACCAGCACCGATTTACGTTTTGCAGGCGATGCGATCCTTATGACGGAAAAGGACGCGCTAAAATGCGGCGGCCTTAGCCCGCTGCCGATCTGGGTGTTGCCGGTCGAAGCCCGCATCGAACCCGACCTCGCCCGCTTTGTACTGGAGAAAATCGATGGACCCGCGTCTGCTTGAAATCCTCGTCTGCCCGCTCTGCAAGGGCCCGCTCGACTACCGCAAGCCCCAGGCCGAACTGGTCTGCAAGCCCTGTCGACTCGCCTACCCGGTCAAGGATGACATTCCGGTGATGCTCGAAGACGAGGCGCGCCAACTCGCTCCTACGGAAGAATAACTATGGCCCCCCACGCTCACATTCGTTCGCTGCCCCCCATGGAATCACCCGAAGCGGTGACAGGGGGGCGCATGCCCTCTTGGAGCGGCCCGGCGAGGGCATGAGCGTGCCGTTTCGCGTCGTCATTCCGGCCCGCTACGCTTCGACGCGCCTGCCGGGTAAACCTCTGGCCGATATCGCCGGCAAGCCCATGGTCGTGCGGGTGGTGGAGGTCGCACTTGCCAGCGGCGCCAGCGAGGTGATTGTTGCGACCGATG
Organism: Rhodocyclaceae bacterium UBA2271; assembly: GCA_002347405.1. Classification (GTDB taxonomy): domain Bacteria; phylum Pseudomonadota; class Gammaproteobacteria; order Burkholderiales; family Rhodocyclaceae; genus Sulfuricystis. The sequence goes on from DDXB01000017.1 coordinate 46,469, forward strand.
ATGTTCGGATAAGAGACGCAGTTGCCGCGCATGGTCATGCCGTGACCCTGACGCGCGCAGATCACCCGAGCGGAACCGACCGGATTGCCGAAGTTGCCCAACAGTCCGGCTGGCCAGATGATGCAGTCGTGGTTAACGTGCAGGGCGACGAACCACTGATCGATCCGACCGTGATAACCGCCGTGGCACATGCGCTGGAAAATGATCGTGCCGCCGCCATGGCCACCGCGGCGCACGCGATTACCGACATGACCGAATTCATGAATCCCAACGTCGTCAAGGTAGTAATCGCTGCAAGCGGTCGCGCCCTGTATTTTTCACGCGCACCGATTCCATGGCACCGTGACGGCTTTGCAACACAACAAGAAAGTTTCCCGGCGAACTTCATTGCGCACCGCCACATCGGCCTGTACGCCTATCGCGTAAATTTTCTGCACCAGTATGGCGCCCTTGATCCGGCGCCCCTTGAAGGATGGGAGGCACTGGAACAGTTACGCGCACTCTGGCACGGCTTCGCCATTCAGGTCATCACCTGTAGCCATCCTCCCTCCCCTGGCGTCGATACGGAAGAGGATCTAACACGGGTGCGGGCCATCTTTGTTGCACCGCACTAATCAGGACAGCTATCCTGTAATAGATAAAATCTAGGGAATTTTCCTGTTAATAGTGGGAGAATTCGCCGGTTTAGCAGATAACCATCGCTAACAGACGATAACAGAGGAGACACGCATGCGTTTGATTCTATTGGGCCCACCCGGTGCCGGCAAAGGTACCCAAGCCAATTTCATCAGGGAAAAGTTCGGCATTCCGCAAATTTCCACCGGCGACATGCTGCGCGCCGCAGTCAAGGCTGGCACCCCGCTGGGCGTTGAAGCCAAGAAGATCATGGATGCCGGCGGCCTCGTTCGCGATGACATCATTATCGGCCTCGTCAAGGATCGCCTTAAGGAAGCCGACTGCCAGAAAGGCTACATGTTCGACGGTTTCCCCCGCACCATTCCGCAGGCCGAGGCCATGAAAGAAGTCGGCGTGGCCATTGATTTCGTGCTCGAGATCGATGTGCCTGACAGCGAGATTGTCGCCCGCATGAGCGGTCGCCGCGTGCATGTGGCCTCGGGCCGCACTTATCACGTCAAGTTCAATCCGCCCAAGGCTGAAGGCAAAGACGACGAAACCGGCGAAGCGCTGATTCAGCGCGACGATGACCGCGAGGAAGTCGTGCTCAAGCGCCTGGAGGTTTATCACCAGCAGACCCAGGCACTGGTTGGCTACTACGGCAAGTGGGCCGATAGTGGTGCCCCTGGTGCGCCCAAATATCGCAAGATCGATGGTCTGGGCAAGGTCGATGCCATACGCGATCGCGCTTTAGCCGCTTTGAAGTGAGCCGTAGCATGGCCGCAAAAAAGACCAACGCGTTCTACGCGCAATCGGGCGGCGTTACTGCCGTCATCAACGCCTCGGCCAGTGGCGTGATCGAAGCCGCGCGCAAGCACAAGGATCGGATTGGCAAGGTCTTCGCCGGCCGGAACGGCATCATCGGTGCATTGACCGAGGATCTGATCGATACCAGCAAGGAGTCGGCTGCCGCGATTGCCGCCTTGCGCCATACACCCTCCGGTGCCTTTGGTTCCTGCCGTTACAAACTGAAGAGCCTGGAAGCCAACAAGCGCGAGTACGACCGTCTGATCGAGGTGTTCAAGGCACACAACATCGGTTACTTCTTCTACAACGGTGGTGGCGATTCTGCCGACACCTGTTTGAAGATGTCACAACTGGGTAAGGCCATGGGTTACCCCCTGCAGGCCATTCATGTGCCCAAGACGGTCGACAACGACCTGCCGATCACCGATAACTGTCCCGGCTTTGGTTCGGTTGCCAAGTACATCGCCGTCTCCACGCTTGAGGCGACCTACGACGTGCGCTCGATGGCCAAAACCTCGACCAAGGTGTTCGTCCTCGAAGTGATGGGGCGTCACGCCGGCTGGATCGCTGCTGCCGGCGCTATGGCCTCGACCGAAGGCACCGAATTGCCCATCATCGTGCTGTTCCCCGAGGTACTCTTCGACCAGAAGAAGTTTCTCGCCAAGGTCGACGCTCTGGTCAAGAAATTCGGCTACTGCACCATCGTTGTTTCGGAGGGTTGCCACCATCCGGACGGCAAATTCCTCGCCGAGCAGGGCACACGTGACGCCTTCGGCCATGCCCAGTTGGGCGGGGCCGCGCCGGTCGTCGCCAACATGGTCAAGGATGCGCTGGGATACAAGTTCCACTGGGGCGTCGCCGACTACCTGCAACGCGCGGCGCGTCACATTGCCGCGAAGACCGACGTCGATCAGGCCTATGCCGTAGGCAAGGCAGCCGTCGAGTTCGCCCTCCAGGGCCACAACTCAGTGATGCCGGCGATCGAACGGACGTCGAACCAGCCTTACAAATGGAAGATCGGCATGGCGCCGCTGGCCAAGGTGGCCAACGTCGAGAAGATGATGCCCAAGAGCTTCATCACCAAGGATGGTTTCGGCATCACCGCCAAGTGTCGCGAGTATCTCGCGCCGCTGATGAAGGGCGAGGACTATCCGCCTTACGGTGCCGATGGTTTGCCAAAATATGTAACGTTGAAAAACGTTGCTGTCACCAAAAAGCTGTCGGAGTTCAAGCTTTAACCGGGTTCAGTTTTAATTCACCACAATTTTTTTTGGAAACAGGGGGGTCTATGTCATGTCAGAAGGTCTGATTTTCGCGTTGGTCTGTGCCGTTGGCGCTATTGCCTACGGTCTAATTTCTACCCAGTGGATTCTTGGGCTGGCAACCGGCAACGACCGGATGCGGGAAATCTCCGCAGCCGTGCAAGAAGGTGCGCAAGCCTATCTGAAGCGTCAATACACCACCATCAGCATGGTGGGTGCAGTGCTGACGGCGGTGATCTGGATTTTTCTGGGTACTGCCACGGCTGTCGGCTTCATCCTTGGCGCAGTATTGTCGGGCCTGGCCGGCTTCATCGGCATGAACGTTTCCGTGCGTGCCAACGTGCGTACCGCCGAAGCGGCAAAGCAAGGCATCAACGCCGCGCTTAACGTCGCCTTCCGCGGTGGTGCCATCACCGGCATGCTGGTGGTCGGTCTGGGCCTGCTAGGCGTCGCCGGTTTTTACGCCTACCTCAAGGCAACCACCGCGGGCGACATCCCGATGGCCACGCTCCTGCATCCGCTGATCGGCCTCGGCTTCGGTTCCTCGCTGATCTCGATCTTCGCGCGACTGGGCGGCGGCATCTTCACCAAGGGTGCTGACGTCGGCGCCGACCTGGTGGGCAAGGTCGAAGCCGGCATTCCCGAAGACGACCCGCGCAACCCCGCAGTTATCGCTGACAACGTCGGCGACAACGTCGGTGACTGCGCCGGCATGGCCGCCGACCTGTTCGAGACCTACGCCGTGACCATCGTCGCCACCATGCTGATCGGTGCTCTGGTTCTCAAGGGCTTCGAAGAGCAGGCCGTGATCTATCCGCTGGTGCTGGGTGGCTTCGCGATCATCGCCTCGATCATCGGTGCGATGTTCGTCAAATATACGCCTGGCCAGAAGATCATGACCGCGCTGTACAAGGGCCTGATCGTCGCCGGTGTCCTGGCGCTGATCGCCTTCTACCCGATCACCACCTACTTCCTCCCCGACAACATTCTCGATGGCGTCATGGGCATCAACGGCGGCGCTCATATGCGGCTGTACGGTGCGGCAGTGATTGGTCTGGTGTTGACCGGCCTGATGGTCGTGATCACCGAGTACTACACGGCAACCGAGTACGCTCCGGTGCGTCATATCGCTCAAGCTTCGACGACGGGCCACGGCACCAACGTCATCGCCGGCATTGGCGTCTCGATGCGCTCCACGGCGCTGCCGGTACTGTCCGTCTGTGCGGCCATCTGGGCGTCCTACCTGCTCGGCGGTCTCTACGGCATCGCCATCGCCGCGACCTCCATGCTGTCGATGGCCGGCATCATCGTCGCGCTCGACGCCTACGGCCCGATCACCGACAACGCTGGTGGCATCGCTGAAATGGCCAATCTGCCGAAGGAAATCCGTGACGTGACCGATCCGCTCGACGCCGTGGGTAACACCACCAAGGCGGTGACGAAAGGTTACGCGATCGGTTCCGCCGGCCTGGCCGCGCTGGTACTGTTTGCCGACTTCACCCACGCTCTCGAAGCCTTCAAGCCGGGTGTCAAGTTCCTCTTCGACCTGTCCGATCCGGCAGTCATCATCGGCCTGTTCATCGGCGGCATGGTGCCTTATCTGTTTGCCGCCATGGGCATGGAAGCCGTCGGTCGCGCCGCTGGCGCAATCGTCGTCGAAGTGCGTCGTCAGTTCCGCGAGATCAAGGGCATCATGGAAGGCACGGCCAAGCCGGAATACGGCACCTGCGTCGACATGCTGACCAAGGCCGCGATCAAGGAAATGATGATCCCCTCGCTGCTGCCCGTCCTGGTGCCAGTCGTTGTTGCCGTAGGCATGAACTTCCTCATGCCTGAGGTAGATGGCGTCGGTGCCGGTGTGCGCGCTCTCGGCGGTGTGCTGATGGGTACCATCGTTACCGGCATCTTCGTGGCGATCTCCATGACCACCGGTGGTGGCGCCTGGGACAACGCCAAGAAATACATCGAAGAAGGCAATTTTGGTGGCAAGGGTTCGGACGCGCACAAGGCGGCCGTTACCGGCGACACCGTTGGCGATCCCTACAAGGATACGGCCGGCCCGGCGGTCAACCCGCTGATCAAGATCATCAACATCGTGGCGCTGCTGATCGTGCCGCTGGTTGCGTGATCCTGAAGTAATCGCAGCAAGGAAAACGGGCAACCCGCGGGTTGCCCGTTTTTTTGTCCGTGCAGTCACAAAGTCGGCGCTGGCGGGACGGCGAAGACTGCGAATCAGATAGATCCGCGCTGGCGAAAGTCCCGCAGACGAAAGCCCAACAACCAAAGGGTGGCCAGGTAACCCGTCATTCCCGCGGCCACCAGGGCAGCCAGCCAGGCAACGCGCACGGATGCGGAGGCAAGCAGCCAGTCGGCCTCCCTGCCCATGCCGAACCAGAGCGTGACGGCAAGAACCGCCAGGGCCAGGATAATCTTGAACAGGAATACCCCCCAGCCGGGACTCGGTGTGTAATGCTTGCGCTGGCGCAACCCATAGTAGAGCAAGCCCGCATTGAGACAGGCGGCCAGCCCGATGGACAGCGCCAGTCCGGCATGTTTGAAGGGCACGATGAAGGCCAGGTTCATCGCCTGCGTCGCCACCAGCGTCAACAGGGCGATTTTGACGGGCGTCTTGATGTTCTGGCGCGCGTAAAAACCGGGGGCCAGAATCTTCACCAGAATCATGCCGGTCAGGCCGATGCTGTAAGCCACCAAGGCCAGACGGGTCTGCAGCACGTCGGCCGCCGTGAAGGCGCCATGCTGAAACAAGGTGGCAATCAGCGGCACACCCAGCAGGGCCAGGCTGAGGGCGGCGGGCAGGGTCAGCATGAAGGTCAGGCGCAGCCCCCAGTCGAGCAGGGCGGAAAATGCCTTCGGGTCGGCGCTGGCGTGCGCCCTGGCAAGACTTGGCAGCAGGATCGTACCGAGTGCCGCGCCAAGCAAACCGGCCGGAAACTCCATCAGGCGGTCGGCGTAGTAGAGCCAGGACACGCTGCCCGCAACCAGGAAAGAAGCAAAGATGGTATTGATCAGTAGCGACACCTGAGCTACCGAAACACCCAATACGGCAGGCGCCATCAGTTTGAACACCCGCCGCACGCCCGGATCGTTCGGCGCGAAATCGAAACGCGGCAACATGCCGATGCGCCGCAAGGCCGGCAACTGAATTGCCAGCTGGAGCACTCCCCCCAGAAACACCGCCCAGGCCAGTACCAGCACAGGCGGATCGAAATAAGGTGCGGCGAACAGTGCCATGCCGATGAAGGAGAGGTTGAGCAGTACGGGGGTAAACGCCGGCAGGGCGAAGCGGCTCCAGGTATTGAGTATCCCGGCCGCGAGGGCGACCATGGACATGAACAAGATGTAGGGGAAGGCAATCCGCGTGAGCATCACCGTCAAGCCGAATTTATCCGCATCCGGGACAAATCCGGGCGCTGTCGCATAGATCAGCAGCGGCGCGCCGATCACGCCAAGTGCCGCCACCACCAGCACGATAAAGAACAGCAAGGTAGCGACGCGATCGACAAGCTGGCGGGTATCTTCGGCACTGCGCTGATTGCGATACTCGGCCAGCAGTGGCACAAAGGCCTGGGAAAAGGCACCCTCGGCAAACAGCCGGCGCAGCAGGTTGGGCAAGCGGAAGGCAACAAAAAAGGCGTCGGTCAGCATGCCGGCGCCAAACGTGCGGGCGATCACAAAATCGCGGACAAATCCGAGAACGCGCGACAGTAACGTCAGGCTACTGACCGTGGCGAGGGTGCGAAGCAGATTCATACGCGATGGTAACGCTCCGGGCGCGAGGAACAAGGAAAGCGCCAAACATGAAAAACGCAAACTTCAGTTGAGACTGATGCCGAATATACTGGCGCCAGAAAAGCGACCGGAACCTGAAACTTAATTGCACGGAATCCAAAAGCAGGAATCCAAAAGCACCTTGCAAAGACGTGCAGCCCACATTATAATCACGCGCTTTTCACCGATCACTCAATAAGATCATTTAGCTGGAATAACACATGGCCAATACCGTACAAGCCCGCAAGCGCGCCCGTCAAGCTGTCGAGCGCCGCGCCCAGAACATGAGCCAGCGCTCAGAATTGCGCACCGCCATCAAGAAAGTGCGCAAGGCCGTTGCTGCTGGCGACAAGACTGCCGCCCAGGCTGTCTTCAAGGAATCGCAGAGCATCATCGATTCGATCGCGGACAAGCGCATCATTCACAAGAACGCTGCAGCGCGCCAGAAGAGTCGCCTTTCCGCAGCAATCAAGGGTCTCTGAAGCCTATCGACGGTTAGCCGCTTGCTGAAGAACGGCGCTGGCATCCACTAGGTGCCAGCGCCGTTCAGCCGTTTACCGGCTCACTGGCTGTTCGCGCCAAAGCACGACCATAGGTGTAATGCGCCGCGCATGCCCCTTCCGATGAGACCATGCAGGAGCCAACCGGATTCTCCGGGGTGCATACCGTGCCGAACAATTTGCAATCACGAGGGTGCTTGACGCCACGCAGAATGGCGCCGCAGTCGCATGACTTGTGGTCTGGCACGGCGCGATAGGCCAGCGCGAAACGTCGTTCAGCATCGAACTCGGCATACAGCGGCCTGATCGCCAGCGCCGAATCGGGAATCGTCCCCAAGCCACGCCACTCAAAGCTGGCCCGCAATTCGAATACATCAGCAACAATATCCTGGGCCTTGCGATTGCCTTCGCGCGTCACTGCACGCGTGAATTCGTTTTCCACCTCTGCGCGCCCTTCATTCACCTGGCGGATCAGCATCAGAATGGCCTGCATCACGTCAAGCGGCTCGAAACCGGCAATCACCACCGGCTTCCGATATTTCACCGCACATCCCTCGTAGGGCTGGCTGCCGATCACCGTTGATACATGCGCCGGACCGATAAAACCATCAAGGAGCGGCGCGTCAGCTTTACTCTGTGCTGATGACTCGAGGATGCTGATAATCGCAGCGGGAGTCAGAACGTGACAGCAGAGCACGCTGAAATTCTTCAGTCCTTCTGCCGCGGCCTGTCTGATCACCACAGCTGTCGGCGGCGTCGTGGTCTCGAAGCCAATGGCGAAAAACACCACCTGCCGGTCAGGCTGCTCACGGGCAATCTTCAAGGCGTCAGTTGCCGAATACACCATGCGTACGTCGCCGCCACGCGCACCGGGCAAACTACGGGCCTTCAGTAATGACCTCCCTCCAGAGGCGGGCACGCGCAGGCAGTCACCATAACTGCACAGGATCACGTCTTCCTCAAGCGCCAGCGCAATGGCCATGTTGACGCGACCAATTGGCAGTACGCAGACCGGGCAGCCCGGTCCATGCACCATGCGCACATTGTCCGGCAGCAGATTGCTGACGCCATAGCGCGAAATCGCATGAGTATGACCGCCGCAAAACTCCATGAAGGCGTAGCGTCGTTCAGGACAGGCTTCCGCTGCAATTGCCGTCGCCAGATTGCGAGCCAGCTTGCCATCGCGGAATTCGTCAACGTATTTCAAAACAATCTATCCTGAAGTACTGTGGAGCGAGTCATTCTAACCGAGCAACCCGGGCAGATCTTGCCGGTGAATGTGGGCGGGCAGATGGGAAGGAGCGCTATCGAATCGGAACAGTCTTTTTCAGCGCGATACTCGCTAGTTACTTTCTCGTGAGTCGTCGGTGTGCCTGTGACGCTCCTTTGATCCAGCGCAAAAAAACCATGATTAGAGCAGGGTAGCATGCGCGTTTTCTCAATGTCGCAGCGCAACATGAGGATTTCGATGAAAAATAGCGATGCAATCAATGTAGTACTAAAGCGTCATGGCAACGATGGTACGCGCCTGATGCAGATTTTGCGTGAAACGCAGGAGGCGCTTGGCTGGCTCTCGCCGGCAACTCTCACCGCGATCGCGGCGGGCGTCAAATGGCCCCGTTCCAGAGTCGAGAGCACTGCCGGTTTTTACAGCTTCTTTCACACCGAGCCGCTGGGTCGCTACCGTGTGCTGTGGAGCGACAACATCACTGACCGCATGCTTGGCAACATGGATCTGATGCAGGCCATGTGCGAAAAACTCTGGCTCGAACCCGGTCGCGTCTCGGCTGATGGGCTGGTCAGCGTCGACACCACTTCCTGCACTGGCATGTGTGACCAGGGACCGGCCATTCTGGTGAATTATCGCGCCATCACGCACATGACAATGGAGCGGATCGAGCAGATGGTGGAGCTCATCCACAACCAGACCCCGATTGAAAAGTGGCCGGTTGAATGGTTCGTGATCGAGGACAACATACGCCGTGCCGACATTTTGCTCACCAATGCCATGCCCCCGGGGGAAGCGCTGCGCATCAGCTTTGCACGTGGCGCGGCGGATGAGGTAGAAACCTCCTTCAGCGAGCGCTCATGGCATGAATCCATGCAGGCCAGCGATATCGGGGCTTCGGCAACACTCGATGAAATCAAGAAGTCCGCCCTGCGCGGTCGCGGTGGAGCCGGGTTCACCACCGGCCTGAAATGGGAAGCCTGTCACAACGCACCGGGACGCACGCGCTATGTCGTCTGCAACGCCGACGAAGGCGAACCCGGCACCTTCAAGGACCGCGTGCTACTGACACGCCAACCCGACCTGATTCTTGAGGGCATGACCGTTGCCGCCTACATCATCGGCGCCAGCAAAGGTTTCGTCTATTTGCGCGGCGAATATCGCTATCTGCTGGAACCACTCAATGCCGTGCTGGCAAAACGCCGTCAACTAGGCCTGCTTGGCGAGAACATCCTGGGTCGCGAGGGCTTCAACTTCGACATCGAGGTCCATCTCGGTGCGGGTGCCTACGTCTGCGGCGAGGAATCAGCACTGATCGAGTCGCTGGAAGGCAAACGCGGCGTGCCGCGCAACCGACCGCCCTACCCCGTCACCAACGGGTTTCTTAATCAGCCGACCGTCGTCAATAACGTCGAGACATTTGCCTCGGCAGCGTTGATTGCGGCAAAGGGCGGTGACTGGTATCGCAGCTTCGGTAGTGCGCGATCCACCGGAACCAAAATTCTCTCCGTCTCGGGCGATTGCGAGCGTCCAGGCATTTACGAGTATCCCTTCGGCGTCACCGTGCGCCAGGTACTGGAAGAGTGCGGAGCGCACAACACGCAGGCCGTTCAAGTTTCCGGTCCTTCGGGCATCTGTCTCAACCGGGACGAATTCGACCGCCGCATTGCCTTCGGCGATGTTCCCACTGCGGGTGCCTTCATGATTTTCGGGCAACAACGCGACATTTTCGAGGTGGTGCGCAACTTCGTCCATTTCTTTGCCCACGAATCCTGTGGTTTCTGCACCCCTTGCCGGGTCGGCACCACGCTGCTGAAAAATCTGGTCGACAAGATTGCCGACGGCAACGGCACGCGCACCGATATCGACGAAATTTTCCATCTCAACCGTCTGCTGCAGACGACAGCCCATTGCGGACTAGGGCATACCGCCTGCAATCCGTTGCTCTACACGCTGGAAAAGTTCCGTCCGGCCTACGAACGCCGCCTCAAATTGCTCAAGTTCGTGCCTGCATTCGACCTCGATGCCGCCCTGTCGCAAGCCCGGCAGATGACCGGTCGCGACGACGCCGGCGCTCATTTGGAAACACACTCGGAGATCGCCCAATGAGCGAGACCAATACTTTCATTCTCGACGACCAGGAAATTCCGTTCACACCAGGCCAGAGCGTGATGCAGGCCGCCCTGACCGCAGGCGTGTTCATCCCGCACCTGTGTTACCACCCGGAGTTTCGTCCTCATGGTAGTTGCAAGCTGTGTACCGTAAAAATCAATGGTCGCCCGGCCACTTCTTGTACCACCCCCGCCGCTCACGGCATGGAAGTGGAAAGCAACACCCCAGAGATCCTTGACAAGCGTCGCACTCTGTTGCAGATGCTGCTGGTCGAAGGCAACCATTTCTGTCCTTCCTGCGAAAAAAGTGGTTTTTGCAAGCTCCAGGCCTTGGGTTATGAATTGGGTGTAATGACACCCCGCTTCAACCTGATGTACCCCACCCGGCCGGTGGATGCTTCGCATCCTGACGTACTTCTCGATTTCAATCGGTGCATCCTTTGCGAGTTGTGCATCCGCGCCAGTACCGAGGTTGATGGCAAATTCGTCTTCGCCCTCTCCGGGCGTGGCATCAAAAAGCACCTGGTGGTCAATGCCGAATCCGGCAGATTGGCCGATACCAATTTCAGCCTCACCGATAAGGCCGCACAGGTCTGCCCCGTGGGCGTGATCCTGCCGAAGCGCAAGGGATTTGCCGTGCCTTACGGAGAACGTCACTTCGACGATGCACCGATCTCCACCCACGTTGACGAATTCAAGCCGGTCATGCCTGGCCAGGGAGGACGGTCATGAACGCACCGGGCAAACCTGTCAAACTGCGGGTGGCAACCACCAGCCTGGCCGGCTGCTTCGGCTGCCACATGTCTTTCCTTGACATCGACGAGCGCCTGCTCGACCTTCTCGAATTTATTGAATTCGACCGCTCGCCGCTCACCGATATCAAGCACTGCGGTCCCTGCGACATCGGCATCATCGAGGGTGGCGTTTGCAATGCGGAAAATGTACATGTACTGCGCGAGTTTCGTGCCAACTGCAAGATCCTGATTGCGCTGGGGGCCTGTGCCGTAAATGGCGGCCTGCCCGCGCAACGCAATCATCTCGACCTGCGCGACATTCTCGCGGCGGTGTACGTTACTGAAGAGGGACTGGCACCCGGTACTCAAATTCCCAATGATCCGGAACTGCCACTACCCCTCAACCAGGTGCACCCGATCCATGAAGTAGTCAATATCGATTACTTCCTGCCCGGCTGCCCGCCGTCGGGCGATGCCATCTGGAAATTTCTTACCGACCTGCTTGCCGGGCACACACCACGCCTCGGCCACGGCCTGATTCGTTACGATTGAGGAAAACATGACCCTCGCACTCACTCCACTCGCCTACCCCACCAGGGGGGCCACCCCGCGGGAGACACAGCATGCCGTTTGAACTGGAAACAGCCCGCCACCCGGAAAATCTCAAACGCGTCGCCATCGAGCCGGTATCGCGCGTCGAAGGCCACGGCAAGGTCACCCTGCTGCTCGACGATGACAATCACGTACAACAGGTACGCCTGCACATTTCCGAGTTTCGCGGCTTCGAAAAATTCATCGAGGGCCGTCCCTTCTGGGAAGTGCCGGTGATGGTGCAGCGCCTTTGCGGCATCTGCCCGGTGTCGCATCATCTGGCAGCATCGAAGGCAATGGACATGATCGTCGGGGCGACGCTGACGCCCACCGCCGAGAAGATCCGCCGGTTGATGCACTACGGCCAGATGTTGCAGTCGCACGCCCTGCACTTTTTCCACCTGTCATCGCCAGACCTGCTGTTCGGCTTCGACTCCGATGTCGCCCAGCGCAATATCGTCGGCGTGATCGCAGCGCACCCGGAAATTGCCAGGAAAGGCGTGCTGCTGCGCAAGTACGGCCAGGAGATCATCCGCATGACATCCGGCAAACGCGTCCACGGCACGGGATCGATTCCCGGCGGTGTAAACAAGTCGCTGAAAGCCGAGGAACGTGCCACGCTACAGAAGGACATCTATCAGATGATCGCCTGGAGCCGCGATGCGGTGCAACTGATCAAGGGGCTGTTCGCGAAGAATCTTGATTTCTACAACAGCTTTGGCCGCTTCAGTGCGCACAACATGGGGCTGGTGCGTGCCGACGGCGCCATGGATCTCTACCATGGCGGCCTGCGCGCGCGCCGGGCCGACGGCAGCACGCTGTTCGACCATTTCGACTACAGCCGTTACTGGGACGTCATCTCCGAGGATGTGAAGTCGTGGAGCTACATGAAGTTTCCCTTCTTCAATGCCATGGGCTCGTCCGATACCGGTTGGTATCGCGTCGGTCCGCTGACGCGCGTGACGCAATGCGATTTCATTCCGACCCCCCTGGCCGACAAGGAGCGCAGTGAATTCATGGGCTTTGCCGATGGCACGGCGACCGGCGCAACGCTGGGCTACCATTGGGCGCGCATGATCGAAATGTTGCATGCCGCCGAAGTCATCAAGGATTTGCTGCACGATGACGACATCTGCGGCCGCGAACTGATGGCCAGCGGCAAACGGCAGGAACGCGGCGTCGGTGTCATCGAAGCGCCACGTGGCACCCTGATCCACCATTACCGCGTCGACGAAAACGATCAGGTCATCCGTGCCAACCTCATTGTGTCAACGACACACAATAATCAGGCGATGAACGAGGCGATCCGTGTCGTGGCAAAACAGTACCTCGACGGCCGTGAATTGACCGAAGGGCTGCTCAACCACATCGAAGTCGCCATCCGCTGTTTCGATCCCTGCCTCTCCTGTGCCACCCACGCGCTCGGCAAGATGCCGCTGGAAGTTGAATTAATCGGCACTGATGGGACGGCAATCGATCGCCTGACACGCAACATGAATGCCGGCTGCCACACATCCTGACCGGCCCATTTTGACAGCACCGCTACTGATTTTCGGCTGGGGTAATCCCAGCCGGGGCGACGATGCGCTCGGGCCGCTTTTCATCGAGCGCATCGAGTCGCTCGGTTTGGCAGGAGTCGAATGCGTCACCGACTTCCAGTTGCAAGTGGAGAACGCGCTCGACATACAGGATCGTCAGTGCGTTCTGTTCGTGGACGCCAGCATTTCTGCCGCAGCACCTTTCAGCACTCGCCTGCTTGCGCCAATCCATGATGAGAGTTTCAGTACCCACGCCATCACCCCTGAAGCAGTCATGCAGGTTTATGTTGATCTCTACGGTGAAATCCCGCCACCGTGTCACCTGCTCGCGATTCGTGGCGAAAGCTTCGAACTGGGCGCCGACTTGAGCCTGGCGGCGGCAAACCATCTTGAAGCCGCACTAAGTTGGACGTTTGACTGGTTGAAGCAGCAAGTCGGTCCTTGATTCGGCATAGTCAACGCCAACCCGACTCGCCGGGTCGCATCAAATGGCTGTCACGATGGGTTGGCCAGTTGATTTAGAATGGGCTAATATATAATGCTCGTTGGCTAACTGCCAAACGAACTCTCTGAACACTTCTAAAGGAAACCTCCATGAAAGCTTCCCTCCTCGTTTTGACCCTGACTGCTCTGGTTCTGGCTGGCTGTGGCAAGAAAGAAGCCCCCCCGGCTCCCGCACCTGCTCCTGTTGCGGCTCCTGCCCCGGCTCCCGCACCTGCCGCCGACGCGCCTGCTGCACCTGCTTACGCCCCGGCTGATGCTGCCAAGCCGGCTGAAGGCGCTGCTCCGGCTATGGCACCTGCCGCTCCTGCCGAGATGAACAAGTAAGCTTCACAAGTAAGCTTCTGTTGACATGAAAAAAGCCAGCCTTCGGGCTGGCTTTTTTCATGGTAGAGCAGACTAGCCGGCTACTGCGACCGGCAAGCCGGGACCTACTTTTTCTTGGCTGCCTTCTTGCCGGAGACAGCAGCCTTGAAACCCGCACCAGCCGAAAATCTTGGCACCGTGGTTGCATCGATCTTCAAGGCTTCACCCGTCTTGGGGTTTTTTCCAGCACGGGCAGCGCGCTTGACCGGTTTGAAACTTCCGAAGCCGACCAGAGTAACGGCGTCACCCTTGGCGACCGCCGTGACGACGGCGTCGATCATGGCGGAAAGTGCGCGCTCGGCTGCTGCTTTCGAAATGTCAGCCGCCTTTGCAGTGGCTTCGATAAGTTCAGACTTATTCATGGCATTTAGCTCCTCGGGGTATGTTATTTGATTGGGTGCAACAACAATTGGCACCGATAAAACCTGCTCGGCGCCCTACTGATTATTTACAGCTTCAAGACCAGTTCTCCACGTCGGTCAGGCGGTCGTGTTGATTATGGTACCTGTTTTTTGCCCTTGAGCATTTGTGACGGGCTTGGGTGGCTCCGGACGCTCAACCTGCTCAGGCTGTTGGGTTTGCTGGGCCGGTTGCGGCTGCCTGGGTGCTGCTTGCACTCCGGGGGCCCGGCTTGCATCGCCCTCTGCGCGGGGGCCTTCGGCCGTCCGGTACTGAGCCTGGTTGGTCGCAATTTGCAGTTGCTGCTGCTGTTGAACTGCGCTGCTCGCTGAACTTACAACATTGATTGCCATGTTTCCTCCCTCTCGACTCGCCACCATTAGGCGGTGGTGTTAATCAGGGTTCCTGTAATTTGCCCGGATGTATTGACGACGGGCGCTGGTGCCGGAGCAACATTTCCACTGACATCAGACGCGGGCAAACTACTTTCCGATTTCCCGCTAATCCGGCCAACGACTTGAGACAGCTGCGTCTGCATTTCCCCGGCCGACCTGATCGCCGCCAAGCCCTGACGCGCACGCCCGGCAACTGTCTCCGCCTGGACTGATTGTACAGACAGCGACCGAGCATTCGCCTCTGCACGGTCTGCATTGCGCTGTGCTTCAGCAGCCTGTTGCCGCAGGGAACTGGCAACCTGTTCGGCCCTCCCGGCATTCTGCCTGGCCTGCTGTATCCGCAATTCCTGCAGCGTGCTTTGCGCAACAGATTGAGAACCGGCAGTTGAAGAAATAGCAGCCATTGATTGGGTCCGAAACCGACTCATTCGGGTCAATATAGCCCCAATGCATTTATAAAACAAGACGATGTATTTTGCCGGGCAGTGAAATATTGATTGCATTTATTGACAATCCGGTGCATAGTCCCCGCCAGCGATTTTCAAGCAGTCTTA
This sequence comes from Rhodocyclaceae bacterium UBA2271, assembly GCA_002347405.1. Classification (GTDB taxonomy): domain Bacteria; phylum Pseudomonadota; class Gammaproteobacteria; order Burkholderiales; family Rhodocyclaceae; genus Sulfuricystis. Next base: position 61,859 of record DDXB01000017.1, read on the forward strand.
TTGTTGTTCGGTTCAGTACCCGCGGCTCCCGCAGTATTTCTCCCTTCATCACCCAGCCGTCTTGACTATCGTCCACCCGGGGTTCGCCCCTTTATTTGTTTATTTAGGATATTCAAGACATGGCAACAGGTACTGTAAAGTGGTTCAATGATTCAAAAGGTTTTGGTTTCATCACTCCCGAAAGCGGTGGCGACGACCTTTTCGCGCACTTCTCGGCAATTCAAGGCCAGGGTTTCAAGACCCTGAAGGAAGGCCAGCGCGTCAGCTTCGACGTTACCACTGGTCCCAAGGGCCTGCAGGCGTCGAACATTAACGCGGCTGACTAAGTACTGCCGGCATGACTTTATCGTCATGCCTACATTACTAGCGCCGCCTTACCGGAAAAGCCCGGCGCATGCCGGGCTTTTTTATTTTCAATCTTCCATGGAGGCATGCTTATGGCTAAGGAAGAACTTATCGAAATGAATGGTGTAGTACTTGAAGTGCTCCCTGACTCACGCTTTCGCGTGCAGTTGGACAATGGTCACGATCTGGTGGCTTATTCCGCAGGAAAAATGCGCAAGCATCACATCCGCATTCTCGCCGGCGACAAGGTTTCCCTCGAGCTATCTCCCTACGATCTGAGCAAGGGACGCATCAACTTCCGTCACATTGAAGGCCGCACCCCGAACGTTCCGCAGCGCCGGAAACACTGAACACCCTCGCTGCATGGATAGCCCTGCAGCGAAATATTCCGGGGGAGTCGATCGCAACGATCCTGCCACTCTGGAAATCAGCGCCCTGCCCGAATTATCAGTGTGCCCGTCCATCTGCGCGCGGTGCCAGCAAAAATGGCAAATAGCGCCACAGCAACACACCAAAGGCGACGAACCAGCAGGTGGATGCGAGATGCAACCACATCGTGTAGCCGGCCGGATATAACTGCGGCGCAATGACGCGTGCAACTAAGCCGGTCAGCATCACCCACAGCACCACTTTGTCTGCGCGCTCGAATACGACGTTGCGCCCGGTATGGCCCTTGGAGATGCGCACGATCATGGCCGGCAAGATCAGCCCCATGACACCAACGGCGAATACATGGGCGGAGACACTGCCGACCCATGGCAACTGGGTGAATTGACCGACGGCGCTGATGAGCAGTTGCGCGACGATGGCCAGGTAACCCAGATACATGATGCCGATTTCCAGCCGCGAAAAGGCCTTGCCCGGATACCAGCCGGCGAAGCGCACCAGCAGCAGCAGCGCAAGAACCAGCTCAAGTGTGCCGGTGAGCATCGCGGGCAACAGCTGGCCGAAGACAACGGCCACCGCCAGCCATTTGATGGCAAGGTCGAGGTACGGATTGCGCAGGATGTCGACCTTGAAGGCGCCGCGCATGAATTGCACCTGCGTCCGTTCCAGCATGATGAGGAACGCCACGCGGAAAAGTGCGAGAGTCATGCTCCAGCCCAGGATGAAATATTCATCCTGCACGATGAGATATTTGGCCGGCAAGAATAACGGCAGGATGATCCAGAAGAAGTAGTTGTCGCTTTTGTTTTCGCGCACGCGCTGGACAAACAACGTCCACAGCAGCATGACGACGATGGCGGTCTGGAACAGGCCGTGCGCCAGCCAGAAGAGCATGGGCGGCCAGGCGGCCCCGAAGCTCATGGCACTGCGGTCGAACAGCCAGGCGGCGACTAGCAGGATCAGTGCACCACCATGCCAGCCACGCACGCCCACCCAGTTCTTGCTGGCGGTGAGAAGAAAGCCACCCAGTGCCGCCCAGCCGAAACCGTAGAACATTTCGTGGGCGTGCCACTGCAGGGGGGCGACAAAAGTCGGCGCTGGCGGGACGGCGCCGGTATAGACCAGCACCCACCACAAGGGCAGGCTCAAGCCGGCCAGACAGGCAAGTGCAAAAAATGGGCGGAAGCCAACCTGCCAGAGTGGGTGTGCAGCCAATTTCATCAGGGAAGTCATGGTTCGCAGTTTGATCTGCGGTTGCCAGTCTGTCCTTGATGCAGGTCAGGCGTTACAAGTTACAGGCAATTGGCGGAGGGGGTGGGATTCGAACCCACGGTACCTTGCAGTACGCCTGATTTCGAGTCAGGTACATTCGACCACTCTGCCACCCCTCCGGCGGGCGCGATTATAACCGTGACGTCCCTGCATGGCACAATGCAGCCTCTACACGTGCAGGAAATATTGATGCTTTGGTTGCAGCGGCCGCTGTTTGGCCCGATCCTGTTGCTCCTCGCCCTGCTTGCCGGCTGCACGCGCCTCGATCCCCCGGGTCCGGAGCAGCCGCTGGTTGTCGGCTTGCCCGCCGATCCGGTGTTTCAGCGAGCCGTACCGTCCAGCGAGGGTATGGATGGTTTCAGCCGCAATCTGAGTGAAGCGTTTGCCGAGTCGCTGGGCGTCGAGCTCCGCTACATCGTTGCGCCGAACTATCCTGCCCTGCTGGAGATGGTACGCAGTGGAAAAGTGCATCTGGCCGTAGCCGTGCCAACTCTGGCCGCCGCCGAACCCGCTGCGGGAAGCGATCCGCAATTGAGCTATAGCCCGCCATTGCTGGAAACGCGCCAACTGATCGTGCAGCACGCCAGTGCCCTGCGCGTCGACAGCCCCGCGAAACTGGCCGGACGAGAAATCGCCGTACCCGCCGGGGCAATGCAGGCCCGGGTGATCCGCGCCATGAACATTGACCCGCCGCCCGTGATCGTCGAGCGTGCCGACATCAACGAACTGGAGCTATTGGGCGGGGTCGCCCGACGCCACCATGAACTGGTGGCCAGTACCGAACTGCATTTTGCCGTGGCTTCGAACTATTACCCCGATCTGGCCATCGCCTTCGAACTTCCGGAAAAGTTGTCCTATGTCTGGGCCATCTCTTCCGCCAGCCCCACCCTCCTCGATTACGCCACGCGCTTTATCGAATCCGCCCGCCAGGATGGCACGCTACGCCGTCTCAATGATCGTTATTTCGGTCACATCCGCCGTATGGAAGCGCGTGACAGCGAGGTTTTTTTTGAACATGTGCGCAGCCGCCTGCCGGCGTTCCGGCAGGAATTTCATGCCGCACAGGAGCGTACCGGCATCGACTGGCGCCTGCTGGCGGCGCTGGCCTACCAGGAATCGAAATGGGACCCGCTCGCCACCTCGCCCACCGGAGTGCGCGGCATGATGATGTTGACCGAAGATACCGCCGACCGGCTCAAGGTCACGAATCGGCTTGACGCCAGCCAGAGCATTCAGGCCGGCGCCAGATATCTGGCAATGTTAAGGGACGAACTGCCTGCAGGCATTGATCATCCCGACCGGCTCTGGTTCGCGCTGGCGGCCTATAACCTGGGCATGGGGCATATGAACGGGGCACGGGCTTTCGCCCCGGGCCTGAAACGCAATCCTGACGACTGGTACGACATGAAGCAGGTGTTGCCGCTGATGGCGCGACCCGAGTATTACACCCGGCTGAAAAGCGGTCGGGCGCGCGGCGGCGAGGCGGTCATCCTGGTCGAGAACGTGCGCAACTATTTCGACGTGCTGTCGCGCTTTGAACCCATCCACACCCCGCCCAGCCTGGGCGAATCGATGCAGCGCAAACTGAGCGGACTGAAACAGCAGAGCAATCAGGTTCCCGGACTGAGTAGTTCCAAACCATCCATATAGCCGCGCAGCACCTCCGGTACAACCACCGTCCCGTCGGCGCGCTGATAATTTTCCAGCACTGCAACCAGCGTGCGGCCGACCGCCAAGCCGGAACCGTTGAGGGTATGCAAGGGACGCGGCTTGCCGCCCTTGTCGCGGCAGCGCGCCTGCATGCGGCGTGCCTGAAAGGCTTCGAAGTTGGAACAGGAGGAGATTTCGCGATAGGTGTTCTGCGCCGGTAACCAGACTTCGAGGTCGTAGGTCTTGGCGGCCGAAAATCCCATGTCGCCTGCGCATAGCGCCATCTTGCGATACGGCAGCACCAGTTTTTCCAGAATCGTTTGGGCGTGGCCGGTCAGCTCTTCGAGTGCATCCCAGGACATTTCGGGGGCGACGATCTGTACCATTTCGATCTTGTCGAACTGATGCTGACGGATCATGCCGCGCGTGTCCTTGCCGTAACTGCCGGCCTCGGAACGGAAGCAAGGGGTGTGGCAGACGAACTTCAGCGGCAAGCTGGCGGTATCGAGAATCTCGCCGCGCACGATGTTGGTCACCGGCACCTCGGCGGTGGGAATCAGGTACAGATGGCTGCCGTCGTTGCGCTCGACACGGAACAGGTCTTCCTCGAACTTGGGCAACTGACCGGTGCCGAACATGCTGTCCGGGTTGACGAGATAGGGCGCGTAGATTTCGGTGTAGCCATGCTCCCGCACATGCGTATCGAGCATGAACTGCGCCAGCGCGCGGTGCAGCCGCGCCACCCCGCCCCGCATCAGCGTGAAACGGCTGCCGGTGATCTTCACCCCGGCGGCAAAGTCGAGCCCGTGCAGACCTTCGCCGAGTTCGACATGATCCTTTGGTTCGAAGTCAAAGGTCGGTGGCACGCCCCAGCGCAGCACCTCGACATTGCCGGCCTCATCACGTCCGTCCGGCACGCTCTCGTGCGGCAGGTTGGGGATCTCCGCGGCAAAGGCGTCCAGCTCCGCCAGCAGCACGGCCAGCTTGTCCTCGTTGGCCTTGAGCGCGTCGCCCAGACCCGCCACCTCGGCCATCACCGGCGTGACATCCTCGCCCTTTCCCTTCAACATGCCGATCTGCTTGGAGAGCGTATTGCGCCTGGACTGCAAATCCTGGGTCTGCGTCTGCACCTGCTTGCGCTCTGCCTCGAGCGCCTCGAAGGGCGTCAGGTCGATAGCCGCGCCACGGCGGGCCAGTCCGGCTGCAACCACATCGGGCTGACTGCGCAGCATCTGAATGTCGAGCATTGAAATGTCCTTGAAAAACTGATCAGGTGTACTGAGATTAGAGGGTGTATTGATAACTGGCTATTTTATGAGGAATACCCGTGATCTCCATCAAGGAATGTCTTGATTACAGCGATCTGACCGAGGACGCGGTGACCGTCATCGCCGGATTGGAGCATGTGCCGTACGCCTTTGCGGCAGAGTTGGCGTGCTGTCTGGCGCAGTCTGATGATGGGGTGGAAGTTTTGCGCCACCTGCTGAAGAATGCGATCAACGATGCCAGGAACAGCGGTCATGCCGAAGCGCTAAAAACCGCCCGGCGCGCCTATCGTCAGTTCGTCGCCAATCACCCCGAACACTGATCAGTCTTTCTGCTGCTTTTTATGTTGCGCGTCAAGCGTCCGCAGATGGGCGAGTTTTTCGCCGATCTTCTGTTCCAGCCCGCGTGGCGTGGGGCGATACCAGTTGATGCGCGGCATGTTCTCGGGAAAATAAGTCTCGCCCGCCGCATAGGCCTCCGGCTCGTCGTGCGCGTAGCGATATGCGCTGCCGAAACCCAGATCCTTCATGAGCTTGGTCGGTGCGTTACGCAGATGCTCCGGCACCGGCCTACTGCTGTCCTGCGCGACGAACTTGCGCGCCGCGCCATAAGCCACATAGCCGGCATTCGACTTCGCCGCCACCGCCATGTAGATCACCGCATTGGCCAGCGCCAGTTCGCCCTCGGGCGAGCCGAGTCGCTCGTAGGTCTCAACCGCATCGAGCGCGATGCGCAGGGCGCGCGGATCGGCGAGGCCGATATCCTCGCTGGCCATGCGGATGATGCGCCGCCCCAGATAGCGCGGATCGGCGCCGCCGTCGAGCATGCGCGTGAACCAGTAGAGCGCCGCGTCCGGGCTGGAACCGCGCACCGCCTTGTGCAGGGCGGAGATCTGGTCATAGAAGGCATCGCCGCCCTTGTCGAAACGCCGCAGATCGGCCGCCAGCGCCGCCTGCAGAAAGTCGGCGCTGACGAGACGGCGATCATCGGGAAATTTGGCGGACGCTGCTGCCGTGCGCAGGGTTTCCAGCACGTTGAGCAGCCGCCGCGCATCGCCATCGGCATAGGCGACAAGACGCTCCACCGCCTCGGGCGAAAATTCGAGAGCGGGGAAAGCGCGCGCTTGCGCACGCGTAAACAGCAGTTGCAACTCATCCGCAGTGAGGCTCTTCAGCACATACACCGCTGCCCGCGAGAGCAGCGCCGAGTTCACTTCGAAGGAGGGGTTTTCGGTGGTGGCGCCAATGAAAGTCAGCAGGCCCCGTTCGACGAAGGGCAAAAACGCATCCTGCTGCGCCTTGTTGAAGCGATGTACCTCATCGACAAACAGCAGCGTGCGCCGGCCGCTCTGGGCCAGCGACAGTTCGGCCTGCTCGACGGCGGCGCGGATGTCCTTCACCCCGGAAAGAACCGCGGACAAGGCAATGAACTCCGCCTCGAAGGCCGTGGCCATCAGCCGCGCCAGCGTGGTCTTGCCCACTCCCGGCGGCCCCCAGAGAATCATCGAATGCGGCGTCCGCGACTCGAAGGCCAGCCGCAGGGGCTTGCCGGGACCCAGCAGGTGCTGCTGCCCGATCACCTCATCGAGCGTGGCGGGACGCAACTGTTCCGCGAGCGGCGCATGGGCGAGCGCGCCTGCGTGGGCGAACAGGTCAGCGCTCAATTAACGTGAAAACACAGCGTTTGCGCCGGGCCGCCCCAAGCAAACGCGGCACGCGGCGCCAGCCACCAGGCCGCAGGACAGTCGAAGACTGGTCTCGCGAAGCGGGATGCGGCTTTGCCGCACAAAGCGAGCCGTTAAGACCCCCCCGAGAGGGGGCACCAGGCCGCAGGCCGCAGGACGCTGCGCAGCAGCGGTCCGGAGCAAAGCGAGGGATGCGCCAACGGCGCACAAAGGGGGGCGGGTTTTTATTTTTTCCATTTGATCGAGCAACCGATGCCCGGAATCTGCTCGCGCGGCCCCTCGCCGGTCTGGGCGACCAACTGCATCGCCTCGAACAGGTCGCGGCGCGCATTTGGCGGCGCGGCCTCCTTGCGCGACTCGTCGAGCCGGCCGCGATATTGCAATTCGAGCTTGCTGTTGAAGCCGAAAAAGTCCGGCGTGCACACGGCGCCATAGGCCTGCGCAACCTTCTGGGTGTTGTCGAGCACATAGGGGAAAGGGAAGTCGTGGGTGCGCGCAAGCTTGATCATGTTGCCCCAGGAATCTTCCGGATACTCTTTCGGATCGTTACTCATGATGGCGATGCTGCCGATGCCGAGCATCTTCAGTTCGCGCGTATCGCGCACGATGCGGTCGAGCACCGCCTGGACGTAAGGGCAATGGTTGCAGATGAACATCACCAGCAAGCCGTTCGGCCCGCGCGCCGAGACCGGACTATGGTGCCGGCCATCCACGCCGGGCAGATTGAAATCGACGGCCGGCCAGCCGAAATTACAGACGGGGGTGGGTGTGCTAACCATGGTGTCGCCTCCTTGCGATGTATTGATACTTCATTTTTCCTGGCTGCCGGTTTTGGCCGCCTCAAGCGCCAGCTTGACGGGGATCTCGCCGTCCCTGCTTTCGCTGGCTTCCGGCGCCAACGCGTGCAGGCGCTCTGGTGCCACGTCGGCGTTCTTGAGCGCTTCAATCATGTTATTGCCGCGTGTCTGCGCCAGCATCTGCAGGCGCTCATCCGTAACCACCTCCGTCGCGCGCAAGCGTTCAAATAGGACGGCATGAAAATCCGTGCCGCTGGACTGGGCAGCGTCTGGTGAACCATCTTCACCCGGAGCGGTTTTCAACTGTGATGCTCCGGAATGTCGGGAAATCATTTTACCGCTCCCGATCTCGGCCTTCTGGTCAGGGTTGGCACGCAGGAAACCGACGCGCAGGGCATCCAGATAGCTGGCGCCGACACGTTCGGCAAACAAGCTCTCCAGTGCAGCCTGCACCTTTGGCTGACGCGTCGACACGGGACCCGGATCGCCTCGCTCAGCGACCTGCTGGCCGGATCTCACCAGCACGGCGCGGCGCAACTGCACGCCCTGCAGCGCAACGCGATCTGCCTCGGCATAAGTGGCGCCAATCGCCAGGACCAGCCCCGGACGCTTGGCCAGAACCTCGGCAAGCCGGACCAGCTTCTCGCGTTCAGGCGGCGTGAGCTGCGCCGCACCCGGCTCGAAGGAAATGCTGTCAGCCGGTTCGCCACCACCGAACAAAGCCGCCAGCGCACGGAATGGGGCGGTGACAATCTTGCCCAGAGCACTGCTGATCGTCTTGCGAACGATCAGGCCATAGTCGAATTGGGGGTCGTCGAGGTTGCCGGCAACCGGCAGGTCAAGCTCGATGCGTCCATCCGAGTCCTGCAGGATGGCGATGGCCAGGTCGAGTGGCAGGTCTTCGGCAGTGGAGCTTTCAATGCGTTCGCCGAGGGTCATGCGGTGGATGAGGATCTGGTTTTGACCCTGCAACTGGCGCTGCTTGATCTTGTAGCGCAGATCGAGCGAAAGTTTGCCCGCCTCGACCTTGCGGCCGGCGAAAGTGGCCACGTAAGGCGTCAGTCGCGACATTTCGACATTGCGGAAGATCACCCTGAGATCCATGGATTCGCCGGGATTGAACAGGTCGACCTCACCAACGGCACGCGCCAGACCGTAATCGTCTACCTCGCCATCGAGTTCCACCTGGCCCGGCGCACCAGGGCGACTGGACAGGTTGCTGACGCTGCCACGCAATTTGTGGATGCGCGTACCGAACGGTTGGATCAGCGAATGGTCGGCAAAGTCCATGGCGCCGTTACGGAAGCGAATCCGGTCTATGTCAAAGCTGAAGGCTGGCGTGCCATGTTGAGTTGTTGCGACGACGGCGGGTGGTGCCGCATCGGCGGCAGCCGGCTTGATCAGTTTCTTGAGGTTGCTGTTCTTGTTCTTGTCGATGATCAGCCGGGTATTCAGGCCGTCAACCCGCAACTCGTCCATTTTGAGCTGCTGCGCGTTCAGCGATATCAGACGGCTCTCCAGTGTTTTCCAGGCGAGGATCAAATTGTCGCCCCCTGCTTCGTTCAGGCGCAAGTTGGCGAGGGTGAAGTCACCGCGATAGTCCACGCCCAGTGCGGCGCTGTAGCCAATATGGCCATGGCTGGAGAAACGGCCATCGGCTATTTTCAGATGCGCTTTTTTCGCCAGATAAGGCTGCGCCGGTTTGAGTGCCAGGTCGGTCAGCTTGAGTTTGAAATCGACCGATGAAGAAGCGGGAATGACGCTGCCTTCACCTTCGAAACGCCCGCCTTCCCTGACATCAAAGGCGAGTCGGACAGGCAATGGCACCTTCAGATCATCAGTCACCCCGGCGACCTGCAGGGTGAGGTTTTCCAGTGCCAGATCAGCCGCGGGCTGCACGCTGGCATCACGCAGGACAACGTTCAGATTTCCCACGTCCAGCGTGTCGAGCCGGTAGCGCCAGGGCGTTGTACCAGATGCCGGTTCAGTTGCAGGTGGCGTGGCGGATCTGGTCCTGACAGCCTGCAGCAGGTCGATCTGCCCCTGTGCGTCGTGGGTAGCGGACACGCGGGCATCCGTCAGCCTGACCTGGCCGAGCGCAAGCTGACGTTGATCCAGATTGATACGTGCATTCTCCAGAGTGAGCGCGGCGAATTGCGGCGGGGATTCGATTTGCGGCATTTCCAGCTTGCCGTTGCCGATCCTGATAGCGCCAACTGTGAATTCCTGCTTCGCCAGTTCGAAGCGCCCCTCCTGTAGTTCGATCTGCTCGATGGCCACGACCGTACCTGCCAATTCCCTTAACGGCAAGCGGAGTGCGGAGAGTTTTGCAGTGATCTGATCGATAGTCGCAGCCAGCTTGTTGCCGTCATTGCCGACCCGATAACTGGCGGACAGCGCGGCCGTTCCCTGTGGCGTCTCTGACAGCACACTCTTGAGATAGGGTGCCATCTCGGCCAGTTGCAGGTCCTCCAGGTTGAAGGTGCCGGTAGCCGTCACGGGGCTCAACGCCATGTCACCCTGTAGCAGGATCTTGGCACCCAGCGCCGTGCGTGCCGCAATCCTGAATTGCCCTGTATCACCCGACAGAGTGGATAGCCCGCTCAAATTCAAGTCCAGGGGTTCCAGGCGCGCCGCGAAACCGGGCGCAGTGCGCTGATCGGCAAAATCGAGGCGACCGCCGGCCAGCACCAGGCTATGAACGTACAGACGGAGCATTTCAGCATCCGGCTTGGTCTCTTTGTCTTTCAGCGCGTTGATGAAAGGCTGCCAGTTGAGGCCGCCCGCAGGCAGTTCGACCAGCGTCACTTCCGGGCTGCTCAACTTGATGGCGTCAAAAACCAGCGCGCGCCGCGACAGGCTCGTAATGGAAATGTCGACCAGCAATTCATCGAAGGCCAGTAGTGGTTTGCCGTCGGGCGCGGTCAGACTCAGCTTGGGCACGCGCAGGCGCAGTTCGAAAGGATTGAACTCCGGCCGCTCCAGGCTCAGGCGGTGGCCGGTCTTTTCGGCAACGAACTTTTCTGCCTGCGACTGGACGATGAGCGGCAGGGCCAGCCACAGGCACAAAAAGGCGGCAACAATCAAACCAAGCAGGATGATCGCCAGTTTCTTCGGCAGGGATGGCGTGGGGAATTTCATGAACAGGCGCCGCTTACTCGGGAGCATTGTGAAATAATGAAAACATGATACCGCGCTTCCATTGTCCCTTTCCCCTTGCACCTGGCGCGCAGGTCGATCTGCCCGAGGCGGCGGCACACCATGCGCTTCGAGTACTACGTCTCAAAGTGGGCGCGCCACTGATCCTGTTCGATGGCCGCGGCGGCGAATGGCAGGCGCAAATAGTCGGCGCTGGCGCGACGGCGTCCCGGGTGCGCGTCGCCTTGCAATCCTTCGATGCAGGCGGCCGGGAATCGCCCCTGCACATCACCCTGGCCCAGGGGCTGCCGTCCGGCGACAAAATGGACTGGGTTGTGGAAAAGAGCGTCGAGTTGGGTGTCGCGGCGATTCAACCCGTGGCGGCGAAGCGCAGCGTCATCAGATTGTCAGCCGAGCGCATGGAGCGTCGCGTGGCCCACTGGAACAACATCGTCAGCGCCGCCTGCGAACAGTGCGGCCGCAATCAGGTGCCCCTCGTCGCGCCGGTGATCGACTTGCCCCGCTATCTGGCTCAGACGCAAGGGCAGAATACGTTACGCCTGCTGCTGTCGCCGGACACCGGCATTGCCCTGCGTGAACTACCTCGGCCGACGCTGCCGCTGCTTGCCTTGATCGGCCCGGAAGGCGGCTGGGAGGAAGGAGAAATGCTGGCGGCACAAGCCGCCGGGTTTCAGCCGATCCGGCTCGGACCGCGTATATTGCGAACAGAGACTGCCGGCGCTGCCGTACTGGCGGCAATGCAGGCCACATGGGGCGATTTTTAGTTTTTGCATGACATTCGCTGGCATTGAAACCAGCCGACACTGAGTCTTTGTTAAAGGGGCAGGAATGTTTGAATCCGCAGAACTGGGTCACAAGCTGGACAAGGAAACCTACAAGAAAGCCGTGACCGCCTTGCGCGCCGACCTGCTCGAAGCGCAATTCGACCTCAAGGAAAACAAGAAGATCCCGGTCGTCGTGCTGGTCAGCGGCCAGGACGGTGCCGGCAAGGGCGAGACGATCAATGTCCTGTACGAATGGATGGACCCGCGCTTCATCTCGACGCTGGCCTTCTCCACACCAACCGACGAGGAACGCGAGCGCCCCTACATGTGGCGCTACTGGCGCGCGCTGCCACCCAAGGGGCGGGTCGGCATCTTCGCCGGCTCCTGGTATTCTGGCCCGATCCATGATCGCATCGAAGGCGACATGACGCAGGCGCAGATGGATCAGCGCATCGACCAGATCAACCGCTTCGAGGCAATGCTGGTCAATGAAGGTGCACTGGTGCTGAAGTTCTGGTTCCACCTGACCAAGGACGGCCAGAAGCGCCGCCTGAAAGCTTTGGAAAAAGACCCGCACACCGCCTGGCGCGTGACCAAGTGGAACTGGGACCGCCTCAAGACCTACGACCAGTTGCAGGTAGTCGTCGGCCATGTACTGCGCATGACCAATACGCCGTGGGCGCCGTGGATCATCGTCGAGGGCGAGGACGACCGTTATCGCTCGCTCACCACGGGCAAGATCATCCTCGACACCATCCGCCAGCGCCTTGCCGATCCTGACAAACAGGTGACTCCGGTGGCGCCACCGATATTGCCGAACATCGACGGCCGCGATGTCATATCCGCACTCGATCTGACTCACGCGCTGACGAAGAAACAATATGAGAGCCAGCTCGCCAAGTGGCAGGGCAGGCTCTCCGAACTGGTGCGCGACCCGCGCTTCAAGCAGCGCTCGGTGATCTGCGTGTTCGAAGGATCGGATGCCGCCGGCAAGGGCGGCAGCATCCGGCGCGTCACTGCATCGATGGACGCGCGCAATTACCAGATCGTGCCAATCGCCGCACCGACCGAGGAAGAACGCGCCCAGCCCTACATGTGGCGGTTCTGGCGGCATGTGCCGCGCGTCGGCCGCTTCACGATCTTCGACCGTTCCTGGTATGGCCGCGTGCTGGTTGAACGCGTCGAGGGTTTCTGCGCCGAGGCCGACTGGCTGCGCGCCTACACCGAGATCAACGACTTCGAGCACGAGCTTTCCGAGGCCGGCGCGATCATCATCAAATTCTGGCTGCAGGTCAGCAAGGACGAGCAGTTGCGCCGCTTCAAGGAGCGCGAGAAGATCGAATTCAAGCGCTTCAAGCTGACCGACGAAGACTGGCGCAACCGGGAGAAGTGGGATGACTATCACCAGGCCGTGTGCGACATGGTCGATCGCACCAGTTCGGGCCAGGCACCGTGGACACTGGTCGAGGCCAACGACAAGGGCTATGCGCGCGTCAAGGTAATCCGCACCATCTGCGAACGGCTCGAGGCGGCACTCGATGCCACGTTACCCACCACCGCAGCCACTCCGGCCAAGGGAAACTGCCGCGGCATAAAATGCGGGAAAAAGGGCTGACGCATGGCAGAAACTGAAACCAACGCATTGACGGATGCCCGCCTGGTAGCCTGGGTACGCCAGGCTGCACCCTACATCCACGCCTTTCGCGGCCGCGCCTTTGTCATCGCCTTCGGCGGCGAAGTCCTGCAGACCGGCGTCGCCCAGGCACTGATTCACGACATCGCCCTGCTCGACAGCATGGGCATCCAGCTGGTGCTGGTGCATGGCGCCCGCCCGCAGATCGACGCCGAGATGCGCGGACGCGGGCTGGAGCCACGTTTTCACAAGGGCCTGCGCGTCACCGACGCCGCGGCGCTCGAATCCGTCAAACGGGCAATGGGTGTCACCCGCATCGAGATCGAGGCCCTGCTATCGCAGGGACTGCCCAATACGCCATTGGCGGGTGCTTTTCTGCGCGTGACCGGCGGCAACTTCATCTCCGCCAAGCCGGTCGGCGTGCTGGATGGCGTGGACATGCAATTCGCCGGCGCGGTGCGCAAGGTCGAGGCGGATGAAATTCGCGCCGATCTGTCGCAGGAAAACGTCGTCCTGATCACACCGATCGCCGCTTCACCCTCCGGCGACATCTTCAATCTCGCCTGGGAAGAAGTTGCCGAGGCGGTTTCTGTCGCCATCAAGGCCGACAAGCTGATTTTTCTTGGCGACGCGCCGGGACTGGTCGACCGCAAGGGTCACCACATTGATGCGCTGACCGTCGAGGAATGCGAGCAGTTGCTCGCCAAGAAAATCAAGCAGGCGCCCGAAGTGGCCCGCGTACTACCGGGCGCCATGCGCGCCTGTCAACACGGGGTGGGCCGCGTCCATTTTCTCGACCGCGCAATGGACGGTGCAATGCTGATGGAATTGTTCACGCGCGACGGCGTCGGCACCGTGATGACCCGTGCGCCGCTGGCGCGCCTGCGGCAAGCGACGCCGGATGACGTAGCTGCCGTGCTGGCGCTGATCGCTCCGCTGGAAGCGGATGGCACCCTGGTCAAGCGCAGCCGCGAGCGGCTGGAAATGGAAATCTCCCGCTTTACCCTGCTCGACCATGATGGCGTGGTGGTCGGTTGCGCCGCACTCTATCCGCTGCCACATGTCCGCGGCGAGCCGGCGGTGGCCGAACTCGCCTGTCTCGTGGTGATGCCCGAATACCAGCGCGCCGGTTTCGGCGACCAGTTGCGGCGCCACCTCGAAACACGCGCCAAGGCACTGAAGATCAAGCGCCTCTGCGTGCTGACCACGCGTGCCGCCCACTGGTTCACCGAGCGCGGCTTTGTCGAAGCCGGGCTGGATGCGTTGCCTAAGGCCCGGCGCGAACTCTACAACTTTCAGCGGCGCTCGAAGGTACTCGTCAAGTCACTGTAAAATTGCATTTTTAAAGACTGAAGGATTTCCCCATGGCAAGAACTGTCAATTGCGTGAAGCTCGGCCGCGAAGCGGATGGCCTCGACTTTCCCCCGATGCCCGGCGAACTGGGCAAACGGATTTTCGAGAACGTCTCGAAAGAATCCTGGCAGCAGTGGATCCGCCTGCAAACCATGCTCATCAACGAAAATCGCCTGAACCTGGCCGATGCCCAGCATCGCAAGTATCTTGCCGAACAGGTCGAGAAGCATTTCTTTGGCACCGGCGCTGACCAAGTAGGCGGCTTCGTACCACCACGCAGTTGAACTCCCGCCCCCCTTCGCCCCCCTCGCGGGGGTCTTTGGTTTTTGCCTCCGGCCGCCGCTACGCGGCTTAACGCCGGCGTTGCCGGCATTAGCCTGCGCCGCAACTGCGCGACTACGTCGCTTGTTGTCGCTGCGCTCGAATATTACGGGGCGCGTCGCTATTGATCTGGTGCGGATTGCGGCTGGCGCCGCGTGCCGCCTTTCCTTGGGGCGGCCCGGCGGAAAGGCTGGTCGGCCTCAAATATGAAGTGCAACACTTGCCGGGAGGTAATGTGTTGCGATGGGAACGAACTACAAACACTTGAGCTGTGAAGAACGCACGATGATCCAGTTGAGTCTTGAGCAGGGCTGCACGCTGCGGGCAATTGCCCGCA
>DDXB01000048.1 GCA_002347405.1 Rhodocyclaceae bacterium UBA2271
CGACAACTATTCTGACGCAGGGGGACGACCAGCAGGAACTTCGTGGCCAGTGCAAACACACCGACCATGGCGACCAACCATCCGAATTGCATCAGGATAGCGGCCGCAGCGAGGGTGAGTAGAAATATCCAGAGGGTCAATGGGTGGGTCTCCTTTCCAGTGAATTTATGTTTGCCTGTTGATCAGCCCAACAATGTCTCAGCCCAAGTACAGCCTCAAGATTCCGTAAGGAATAAAGATGGCCGCCAAAACCATCAGCCCCACGATGACGAAGTTCACGATCTGGACTACCAGGAAGATGAACGCGCAGACGATTCTGGCAAATAGCAATTCCATTCAGTAGTTCCATTCAGTAGCGCCATTACCGGATGCTGTCGTAACGCTTCAACAGCCGAGGCGAGAGGTTCTTGCGAAGTCGCCGTTCCGCTCGCCACACGCAGAAACGCCATGCGGTACTCTCGTAGATGCTATCGAAGGTTTTGCTGTCCATACCGCAGCCGAAGTGCTTCCAGAGTTTGACGAGAGGGTTGGATGCGAGTGCGTTAGCTGCCGAGAGGGCTTTGTATCGTGCCATGTGTCTCCTTTCATTGGTTGGGATTACCGGGGGATTGCCATTGGTGTTGCTGAAGGTACGGGCGTAAAAAAAGCCACCCCGAGGGATGGCTATTTGTGATGCTCACCGGGTTAGAAGTGGGCTCTCTTTGGGGTAAGCGTGGGTGCTAGTGATGGATGGAAAGGTTGATTCCAGTTATAGATCAGCGAAGGTTATCATTTGAATTAGGATTATATTAACCTTATGTAAGCGCTAAATAAGTCAAGCAGCTCGCTTGAAACGCGCATGGCTACGTTACTAGTTTTTGTGAATGACACTTGGTCATTTATTTTTCAATAGGTAACCAGCGAACGATCCTGATATATTATTAATATTCCATTCCACACCAATATTTCCTCCATTGTAGCTGTTGAATCTGGCGTAGTAATCATTGAATATCAGCTCACTCCCGGAGAAGTCAAAATATAATAATATCCCATTCTCATATTCATTCATCTTGATATTTCCGCCAGAGAGCGATTCATTGTTGCTGGAGCGAATTACTAAACTGCTCAATGATTTTTTATTCTTGATTAAATCATCGTGGGTTTTGGCGTATTGACTTACAAGAAGCATTGCCAGTTTGTTTTGTGGGCATACCTGAAACATATAGTGCCACTCATCATCAACCACAGCAGCACATTTGTAGTTTGACTCAGGCGGGGGAATCTCTCTAGCTAATTCCGTCATTTTATCGATTTTGACCTGACTATCAATTGCAATTTTCCTTTTAATGTTGTCGGCATCTGTCTTGTCCCTAGCCCGCCTATTCTCCCTCAACATTTCTCTCTGTATTTCAAGATGCTCTTTCTGTATTTCAAGTTGCTCTTTTTGTATTTTCTCCTGCTCCTTCCTCCTTACGTTTTCCTTTGAGCAGTTCGCCCGCTCCTCCGTATTCAATTTACTATAATTTGAGCATTTATCATAAGAGAATGCATTAGACATAAATGCCATCTGGAAAAATAATAATGCACCACATACAAAAATATTAATCATAGAAAACACCTCGCCTTATTATTCTTTACGCAGTTTGTCGATGGGGGCGTAAGCTAATTGCGCCTGCCGCATTTATTGCATCTATACTCTGAAAATGTCCCAAAAAGAGACATCAGTAACCAAATTGGTAGCCACAGTCCCAGTGTAAATATTGTGAGCAGACATCCCCACATCTTACTGGTGCGATGTCGCTCATGTAAGGTATGTTGCTTGCAGTGTTTGAAGTACTTTTGTTTCTGGTCGAAAGTAACTGGATTTAATAAGCTAATCTATAATTGAGTTGTCAGTAAAATACCATTATTTACTTTCCCATCTCTTCTACTTATTTTTTGCATTGTTTCTGATGCATACCCTCCAGTACGCTCCATACAGAATACCCCCACTGCAAATAGCTGTGTGGCTTGTGAGTCACGTATGCTATATGGATCTATATTTGATACTGGGATTCTTAATCACGATATGCAATAGCACCACAAGCATGACACTTCCACACTTTCTGTATTTTTCCACCCATGAACAGTGCGGCCAGCATAATAAAGGGCCCAATAATCCAACCCCATACGGGAATTGCAATCATCGTCAATCCAATTAGGAACACTATTACTGCAACCGTGATACCAAGGCAGTTCCCACTACTAACGGATGTTTTATACATCGGTGACTTGCAGAGCTGACACGAGGGGCCGGACATACACACCCGACTGGAGCTGGCAGAGTTTGACTCTGGCTTTTCTACTGTTCGAGAAAGATATTCTTTGGTTAGGGTATACGTGCCATTGCAAGAAGGACATGTTAGCGTCTTACCTACAGATGACTCTTCGACCGAAAGATACTTACCGCATAATGGGCATGGGTACTTTATCGTTGCCATATATCATGTTTTGTTAGCTGCTCGTTTAGAAGCGGAATGCGCGAAAGGCACAACATTGCTCTGCCCCATCTGCCTTCGTTATACGAATTAGTGTTTATGTGAATTAGAGCATATGCCGGACAGTTGCGGGTGTGAAATCTGCACCCCTACCACCGTCGAAGATTGCCAAGCAGTTGGGCGCTTGTATCCGTGCTCTACGCTTGGAGACTGGCCTAAGCCAAGTGGAGTTTGGGGAGAAGTGCGGCTTCTATCAGACGTATCTCAGCCGGGTTGAGAATGGCAATGCGAACCCGACGATCAATGCTTTGGAAGTCATCGCCAATGCACTTGGGCTGACTATCTTTGACCTGTTCGAGAAAGTCAAAGCACAACGCTTCGAATAGGCAGCCCCACATGCAAAAAAGCCCCACGGGTTTCCCCGTGAGGCTCCTGCCATCCACTCCCTCTGTGTCGAGGGTATCTCGATGATCAGTGAAACTGCTCCTCCTCCGTCGATCCGGTCAGCGCCTTGACACTGGACTGGCCGCCCTGGATCACGGTGGTGACGTCGTCGAAGTAGCCGGCGCCAACTTCCTGCTGGTGCGAGACGAAGGTGTAGCCCTTGTCGCGTGCGGCGAATTCCTGCTCCTGCACCATGTTCACGTAGTGCTTCATGCCTTCGCCGCGCGCGTAGGCGTGGGCGAACTGGAAGGTGTTGAACCAGTTGATGTGGATGCCGGCCAGTGTGATGAATTGATATTTGTAACCCATGGCCGCGAGCTCGTCCTGGAACTTCGCGATGGTCTTGTCGTCGAGGTTCTTCTTCCAGTTGAAGGAGGGCGAACAGTTGTAGGACAAGAGTTTGCCGGGACATTTGGCCAGCACGGCCTCGGCGAATTCGCGGGCGAAGCCGAGGTCGGGCGTGCCGGTTTCGCACCACACCAGGTCGGCGTAGGGCGCGTAGGCGACACCGCGGCTGATGGCCTGCTCCAGGCCGTTCCTGACGCGGTAGAAGCCTTCGGCGGTGCGCTCACCGGTGAGGAAGGGCTTGTCGTTGGCGTCATGGTCGGAGGTGATCAGGTTGGCGGCTTCGGCATCGGTACGGGCCAGCACGATGGTCGGCACGTTCATCACGTCCGCGGCGAAGCGGGCGGAGATCAGTTTCTCGCAGGCTTCCTGCGTCGGCACCAGTACCTTGCCGCCCATGTGGCCGCACTTCTTCACGGCGGCGAGCTGGTCCTCGAAATGCACGCCGGCGGCGCCGGCGGCGATCATGTTCTTCATCAGTTCGAAGGCGTTGAGCACGCCGCCGAAGCCGGCTTCGGCATCGGCCACGATCGGCAGGAAGTAGTCGATGAATTCCTTGTCGCCGGGATTGACGCCGCGCGACCACTGAATCTCGTCGGCGCGCTTGAAGGTGTTGTTGATGCGGCGCACCATGGCCGGCACCGAGTCGTAGGCATACAGCGACTGGTCCGGGTACATGGTTTCGGAGGTGTTGCCGTCGGCGGCGACCTGCCAGCCGGACAGATAGACGGCCTCCAGTCCGGCCTTGGCCTGCTGCATGGCCTGGCCGGCGGTGATGGCGCCGAAGGCGTTCACGTAGCCTTTTTTGGCGCCGCCGTTGATCTTTTCCCACAGCTTCTCGGCGCCGCGCCGCGCCAGCGTGTGCTCGATGGGCAGTGACCCGCGCAGACGGACGACGTCTGCCGCGCTATAGCCGCGCTTGACGCCTTTCCAGCGGGGGTTGCTGGCCCAGTCTTTTTCCAGGGCCTCGATTTGTGTTTTGCGATCGGTCATGTCAGGGGTCCTCTCAGAGCGAGTGTTGGGTGTGAGTCTGGTTACTTCTGGTTGCCCGCCAGCCCTCAGTATTGGCTGCACGGGTCAGGTGGCTTGCAGTATAACGACCTTATTGCAAAGCAACAAGTGTCTTATATAAGACATAACTTAGAAAATTTTAATTGATGCATGAGTCAGTCCCAGGCAGTGCGCTGAAATGAGGGCCTGATTGGGGTGATCAGCACGGCCCCGAGTCCGGCTGTGTCATTGCCGGCAGAAAACGCTATGTTTCTTCCCCTGCAAATGATTACTTTAATTGAAGCGGGGCGTTATCCTGCTGGTGGTTGGGGTTGTTGGATAATTTTGATCAATAAGGGGACATCCATGATTCAGTTGCGGAGCCTTGCCGGAGTGATATCCGGTGCACTGACAATTTTCATCGCGCCCATCGCGATGGGCGCCGATGAAATGCGGACGGCGATTGGCGGCGGTGCCGGTGCCGCCGCCGGAGCGGCGGTCGGGCAGGCCATGGGCGGCAAGACCGGGGCGATTCTCGGCGGTGCCGTCGGTGGCGGCGCCGGTGCCGCAGTCACCACCCAAGGATCCGGGCAGGGTGGTGCGGTAGTTGGCGGCGCGGTCGGCGGCGCGGCCGGCGCAGCAGTCGGACAGGCGGTGGGTGGCAAGGGCGGTGCGGTAGTTGGTGCCGGAGTTGGTGGTGCTTCCGGCGCCGTGGTGGGCAAGAATGTCGGCGAAAATTCCGCCGGGCCACGCCGTGGTGATGGCTATTATGTGGCTCCAGTTGTATATGGTGACGAAAAGAAGCATAAGAACAAGAAGAAAAAGAACCGCTGCGACGAGGATCACCCCGGCCGTGGCAATGCCTACGGGAAATACAAGGATTGCTGATGATCCCAGCATGAAAATCTTGAGGTCATGGCGCGGTTTGTGACAATATCTCCATCCCGCTGCATCTTCGCCACGCCATGACCCAACAGCATCGCATCTTCGACCGCCGCCGCTTGTTGCTGCTGGTGAGCTTCCTTCTTTTCGCCGGCTTCTTTGCGACGACTTTGTTTGGTTATTTCGTTTCCAAGCAGGCGATACGCAACGCCATCATCGAGCAGGATCTGCCACTCACTTCGAGCAACATCTATTCGGAGATTCAGAAGGATCTGGTGCGGCCCGTGCTGATTTCTTCAACCATGGCCAGCGACACCTTTGTGCGCGACTGGGTGCTGCAGGGGGAGCGGAATGCCAGCGAGATGGCCCGCTATCTGGGCGAGATCAAAAAACGTTACGGTGCTTTCAGCAGCTTCTTTGTTTCAGAGAAGAGCGGGAATTACTACACCAGCGCAGGTGTTCTCAAGCAAGTATCGCGGACCGAGCCGCGCGATGCCTGGTACTACCGCGTCAGCGCGATGGCGGCAGATTACGAAATCAATGTCGATCCCGACCTCGCCAACCAGGACGCCATGACCATATTCATCAACTACCGCGTGTACGATTTTTCCGGAAATTACATCGGCGTAACCGGCGTCGGTCTCACGGTGGATGCCGTGCGCCACCTGATTGCCGACTACCAGCAGCGTTTCAAGCGCAGCATTTATTTCGTCGATGGGCAGGGCCGGGTCGTGATCTTCGGTAACCGTGTCGAGCGCGATGCAGATTTGCGCGCGGCCGAGGGTCTCGGCGGACTGGTCGATCGTATCCTCGAGGAAAAGAGCGGTTCCTACCAGTATCAGGCCGCGGGCGACAACCATATTCTCAATGTGAATTATCTGCCCGAGCTCAAGTGGTATCTGTTCGTCGAACAGAACGAGGCACCGGCCCTGGCCGAGATCCGCCAGACCTTATACGTCAATTCCGGTATCAGCCTGGTGGTGACGCTGGTGGTTTTGTTCCTTACGCATCTTGCCCTTTCCCGGTATCAGAAGCGCATGGAGGAGATGGCGGCAACCGACAAGCTCACGGGCCTGTTGAATCGCCAGGCATTCACCATCTTTTTCGATAAATTGGTGGCCGAATATCGACGCGAGCCACGTGCGACTTCCGCGCTGCTCGTTGACGTCGACCATTTCAAGGTGATCAACGACAGCCACGGTCATCTCGCCGGTGACCGCGTCCTGCAGGGCGTGGCGCAACTCCTGCAAGGCAGCTTGCGGGAATCGGACATCGCGGTGCGCTGGGGCGGCGAGGAGTTTTTGTTGGTACTGCGTGCCTGCGATCTGGCCGAGGCGCGACGGATCGCCGACAAGCTGCGACAGGACGTCGAGCAACAGTCGTTCGATGTTGCCGGCCGGCAGGTCAGGGTGACGATCAGTATCGGGGTCGCCGAGTATGACAGCAGCGAGTCACCCGACCAGTGGATCAATCGTGCGGATCGCGGGATGTATTCTGCCAAGCGTGGCGGCCGCAACCGCGTCGGCGTGGTGCTGTTTCCCGACTAGGAAAGCGGGGGCGAGATGGCGATGGAATATCTGACGATATGTTTGGTGGCCGTGCTGGCTTCCGGCCTCACGCTGTTTTCCGGCTTTGGCCTGGGCACAATCCTGACGCCCGCCTTCGCCCTGTTTTTCCCGATTCCGACGGCCATCGCCATGACCGCCGTGGTGCATCTGTCCAACAACCTGTTCAAGATCGGCCTGGTCGGCCGTAATGCGGATTGGCGGGTGGTCGCCCGCTTCGGCCTGCCGGCCGCGCTGGCCGCCATCGCCGGCGCCAGCCTGCTGGCGCTGTTTGCCCATCTGCCGGCCTGGGGCAGTTACCTGATCGGTGATCGCGTGCACGAAATCACGCCGGTCAAGGCGGTCATCGGCGTGCTGATCGCGACTTTCGCCTTGCTGGAGCTTTCATCGCGCTTCGAGAAACTTTCCTTTTCAGCGCGCTGGATGCCGCTTGGCGGCTTGCTGTCCGGTTTCTTCGGTGGCCTGTCCGGCAACCAGGGCGCCTTTCGCGCCGCCTTCCTGGTCAAGGCCGGGCTTTCCAAGGAAGCTTTCGTTGGCACCAGCGCGGCCTGTGCGGTGCTGGTCGATCTCGTGCGGCTGCTGGTCTATGGCGCGGTTTTCCATGGCGGCGGCTGGGCGGTGCTGCAGGGCGAAAACGGCGGTCTGGTATTTGCCGCAACGCTCTCCGCGTTCGCCGGCGCATGGTTCGGCAAGCGGCTGCTGAAGAAGGTGAGCCTGCGCTTCGTCCAACTGACGGTCGCGGTCATGATGGTGCTGATCGGCAGCGGCCTGGCCACCGGCCTGCTGTGATGCGCCGCTCTCGTCGGAGTCAAGCGTCCGATGCCACCGGGAGCAGTCACGATCTGTTGTGAAGGCCTGTCATCAGGCGACGCACGATGGCCTCACCGCCCCTACATTCGGCAATACATCATCGAGCACCTGCAGCAGCGGATGAACTCGCTTAGTGAGAGCGGCGAGTTCTCCTATCTGTCGCTCATCGACCTCGATCACTTCAAGACCGTCAATGACTCGCTGGGGCACGATGTCGGCGATCAACTCCTGCAGGAAGTCGTCGCGCGCCTGCGGCAGTAGTTGTTTCGCAACATGGCAATAAAATCCTCAAGCTGAGTATTGTGTCCAAAGGGGTGGAAACCGCCGAGCATCAACAAGCCGCTGGAACTGGCGATGGAGAACGAGATTGACCGCTACAGCCGCGCCATTGATGTCATCAATGGCGTGCCTTCGCTGCTGGTATCCGGCGCCCACGTGGAGGAGAAGCTGCGCGACATGCAGAGCTTATGCCGCAACCATGCGCACGAACATGAGGTGGATTTGCCGGAGGCGGATGCCTGGGTGTGGCCGCCGTTGTCACGCGCGCATCACAGCACCGGCGCCAGCAGATAGGCGGCGCGCGCGGCGGCGCGCTGCCACCACGATCGCGCGGCGAGTTCGGCAGGCGTCATTTCGCGGCTGTGGCGGAAATCGTCCTCGAACATCGCTGCCGTTTGCGCGGCGAAGGCGGCGTCGGGCACCCAGGCGGTGATTTCGAAGTTGAGCCGGAATGAACGGTTGTCGAGGTTGACCGTGCCGATGGCCGCCATGTCGTCGATCAGCCAGACCTTGCCGTGCAGGAAGCCCGGCTGGTAGCGGTGGACCTTCACCCCGGCGTCGAGCAGCGGGCGGAGGAAGGCATACATCGCCCACGAAGTGGCCAGGATGTTGGTGCGCTCGGGGATCAGGATGCGCACATCCACGCCACGCAGCGCCGCCAGTTTGAGCGCTGCCAGCACGCCCTCGTCGGGCACGAAATAGGGGCTCGATATCCAGGCCCGGCGCTTTGCCGAGTGCAGTGCCGTCTGCACCATCAGGCTGGCGGTTTCGAAGCGGTCGGCCGGGCCGGAGGCGAGCACCAGTGCCGGCACGCCGCCAGCAACGGGCTTGGGCACCCAGTCCAGTTCCGGGAGTTTGCCGCCGGTCGCCCAGTGCCAGTCTTCCAGAAAGGCCAGCTGCAAGGCGATCGCGGCCGGGCCGGAAAGCCGCAGGTGCGTATCGCGCATCGCACCGAGCGCCGGGTCGCGGCCGAGATATTCTTCCCCGATGTTCAGACCGCCGACCCAGCCGTGCTCGCCATCGACGACCACGATCTTGCGGTGGTTGCGGAAGTTGAGCTGGAAACGGTTGCCGGTGCCGCGGGTGGAATGAAAGCGTGCGACCTGGACGCCGGCGGCAGCCAGCTCATCCGTATAACTGCGGGGCAGGGCGTAGCTGCCGATCTCGTCATAAAGAAAGTAGACCGGCACGCCTTGGCGTGCCTTGGCCGTCAGGCGTTGTTTCAGTTCCCGACCGACCGCATCGTCGCGGACGATGTAGTACTGGATCAGCACATAATGCCGCGCGGCCTCGATGCCGGCAAAAATGCTGGCGTAAGTGGCCGCGCCATCGATCAGCAGGGTCGCCCGGTTTGCGCCCAGCAGCGGAATCTTCGCCAGACGCTCGATGGCCTGCAGCGCGTGGGTATCGTCTGCGAGCGGAACGCGGTAAGGCGCCACGCGGTCGAGCTTGTCGCGAACGGCGCGATGCAGTTCCCCGTCGCCCGTCTGGCGGCCGATCACGTAGCCCTCGAATTTTGTGCGGCCGAACACCCAGTAGGCAGGCACCGCCACATAGGGAAAGGTGTTGAGCGAAACGATCCACGCGACCGCTCCAGGCGCGGTGCGCACCGACATCAGCGCGTCCAGGGAGGAGGCGATGCCCAGCGCGTGGGCGACGAACAGGAAAGCCGCGAAGAAATGACGGCGGCGCCGGGCGGGAGTGGTCACGGTGTGGCGCCCCCGTCCGAGGCGCGGAGGCCTGAAAGATAAGCGACCAGCGCGTCGATTTCGTCGGCGCCCAGGTCGCGATAGTCCTCCTTCATGATCGCGGCTCGCCTTGGCAGCAGCGTGGCCACCGCGCCGGTGGCGAGAATCCAGTCACGCAATTCCAGAGCTTCCAGTCGGTCGCCGACGCCGTCCAGCGGGTAGCGCGGGTTGCCTTCGCCGGCGATGGCATGACAGAGCGGGCAGCCCTCGGCCTGATATATCTTGCGGCCTGTCAGCGCCAACGCCGACATCTCGACGGCGGCTGCCCCCACCCGCTGCCCGGCGGCGCCGGGATTCTGCAACCAGGCGAAGGCCAGCGCCAGCAGGACCGCCAACACCCCGCTCGCCGCCACGATGATTCGTACCCAGGTTTCCCGCATGAGCCGTCACACCATGTTGAAAAGTTCGAAGTGGATGCGCGCAAGCGGCACGCCCAGCGAGCGCAGCCCGCGCTGGGTCGTATCGGTCATGGGTCCGGGGCCGCACAGGAAATATTCCAGATTGCGCCTGTTCACCGGCAGATGACGGTCGAGCAGGGCGGAATCGACCCAGCCGTGTTCGCCCGTCCAGTCGGGCGGCGGGTCGGCCAGCACGTGCACGACTTTCAGGTCGAGACGGCCGCGCAAGGTATTGATTTCCTCGCGGAAGATCACGTCATCCCAGCGATTGTTGCCGCAGATCAGCACGAACGGCCGGTGGTCGCCACGCGCTGCCGCCGTGCGCAGCATGCTCATCATGGGTGCAATGCCGACGCCACCGGCGATGAAGACGAAACCGGGGGCATCGGGATAGCGGTCGGTGCCGAATACGCCATAGGGGCCATCCAGATAGGCGCGCGTGCCCGGTTGCACGTCCTTGACGGTGCGCGTGAAGTCGCCCAGCGCCTTGATGGTGAACTCGACCCGACCGCTGTCGGCAGCCGAAGAAAACGAGAAGGGGTGTTCGCGGACATGAAAGGGTGAATCGTCAAGCGTGAGCCAGCCGAACTGGCCGGGTGCGAAGCGCAGGCCGGCATGACCGACGGGTGCAAGGGCAAGCGTCCAGGCATTGCCACGCTCGGGACGTACCTCGGTGACTTGCCAGGGGCGGCTCAGCATCCGCCAGGGCTTGACCAGCCGCACATAAACGATGAGACCGACCCACGAAAGCGTGTAGGCAGTCCACAAGACGCGCTTCCACGGCGCATTGATGTAATGGCCCACACCCTCGATGTGGCCGACGGCGGCCAGGAATGCGGTGGTGGCGGCGAGCGCGTGCCAGAGACGCCAGCGATCGTATTCGATGCGCAGGGGCTTGCGCCACAGCGAGGTCACGACGACAAGAAAGAACAGCACGAGCGCGACCCGGCCGGCGGTCATGTACCAGGGCGCCTGGCGTGGATCAATGGCGCCCAGCGCCGCGACATTGTCGATGCGGATAACCAGGAAATGGGCGAGCACCAAAGCGAGGGCGACGAGCGCCGCGTATCGGTGAAAGCGATAGATGATGTCGATGCCGAAGGGCGCGGCGGCGCGGCGAAAGCGCGCCGTCAGGGCGAACTGCACGCCGAGCATGGCCATGCCGGCAAAGCCGAGCGCCATCGAGAAATCCCACCAGAAGCCCGAACCCGCCGGCACGCGTCCGGTCAGCAGGACGAGCAGCGGCGCGGCGACCAGCAGCAGGTAAAGACCGATCCACAGCGCGGCCCGAATGACGGCACGGTCAGGCATGGGTGGTCAATCCTTGCCTGCGGTTTCCGGCCGGGCGCCGCGCAGCCAGTCGCGCAGCAGGCCGACGACGAAGCTGCCGGTCAGCATGCCCAGAACATAGACGCCGATGAGCAGCAGCGACAGCGGCATCGTGAGACTCAGCGTCAGCAGGGACACCGTCACGGTATCGATGTTCTGCACCTTGAAGAGCAGAACCAGCGCCGTGAATAGAACAATCAGGGCGATATGGATGTAGCGTTTCATGGTCATCTCCCGACGTGACGATTGCGAATTGTGCCGCAAGGATAGGAAATTCAACGCGACATGGGGGAGTATCCTTCAGTGGTCGCCACAATCAATCACCTGTTTCGGGCTGTCATGGGTCACGATTCGCGGCAACCCCCCTCCCGCTACGGATCATTGCCCGCCAGTTCCGCCACGGTCGGAATCCTGCCCATCAGCGCGCAGACCGCGGCCAGTTCGGCTGAGGAGAGATAAACGCGCGTATCGATGCCGAGGCGGTTGGGGAAGTTGCGCGTCGAGGTTGATATCGCCGTGCTGCCCTTCTTGATCTGCGCCTGGTTGCCCATGCACAGCGAGCAGCCGGGCATTTCCATGCGCGCGCCGGACTTGCCGAGCACGGAATAGTAGCCTTCCTCGTTGAGGATCATGGCGTCCATCTTGGTCGGCGGGGCGATCCACAGTCGCGTGGGGAGGTCGCTCTTGCCGTCGAGGATCTTGCCGGCGGCGCGGAAGTGGCCGATGTTGGTCATGCACGAGCCGATGAACACCTCGTCGATCTGGTCGCCCTGCACCGCGGAAAGCGGCTTGACGTCGTCCGGGTCGTTCGGGCAGGCGAGCAGCGGCTCGGTGATCTCGTTCATGTCGATCTCGATCACGGCGGCATATTCGGCGCCGGCACGGGCTGCAGCCGGCACGCTGGCCGAACAGCTTTCGCTGCCGTAGCGCGGGAACCCTTCAAGTGACCGGCCTGTTCGCCTGAGACCCTTGCTTGGACCGGGATTTCCGGCGACCTTTCTACGCTAGAATCGACACGAGGGTGGTTGTTTGGAGACCTAGGGGAGGCGCAAGGTTCATGAAGCTGATCGCCGATCAGAAAATCAGGGTGAAACTGACAGTCGCCATCCGGCTGATGCTGGTGTATTTCTGGACCGGCCTGATCTTCTGGGAAAGCTACGTCAATCGGCAGACGGCCAGCGCGCAGGCCAAGGACTTTTCCCTGTCGATGCACGGTCCACCCTGGCCGGCATGATGATTACCGGCACCATCAACCAGCGGGAAATCTTCCTCGACCAGGTGAACAGGGCGGTCGGCGCCCAACGTTTCAAGTCGCTGCTCGCGGCCATCGTCCTCAGCGTACCGATGCCCGCCTTCATCTACCTGTTCATTCGCAACGTCGTCACCGCCCCGATCGACAAGATGGTGTCCGGCCTGCGCAGCATCGCCCGCGGCGAGGGCGACCTGAGCCAGCGGCTTGAAGACCACGGACGAGACGAAATTCAGCGGCTATCCGGACGGTCTTGCCGGCGACACGATCCTCCGCGATCCGGCAGAAGCATGAGGAAGGCGCACACCGTGGCAGGACAAGACCAACAGCGGCCGGCGGACAGTCAGTCCGTCTGCACGTCGGAGGCCTCTCGGCAAGCGCTGGGGCCGTCATGACCGCGCGCCCGCTTGCCACCCATCTCTACCGCCTGATCGGGTTCAGCCTGCTGCCGCTGCTGCTGATGGCGGTGTGGCTGGCCGTGGACCGGGTGCGTACCGACCAGCTCGAGATGGAGAAGGCGGCACAGCGGCGCCTGAGCAATTACATTTCCCGCATCGACGGTTTTATCGAGGCGCGCATGCTCGCCCTGAAGCTGCTGGCGGCCTCGCCGCTGGCGGACGATCCGCAAAGATGGGTCGACCTGTATGTCGAGGCGCAGACTTTCCGCGAGAACGTCGGCAGCCATCTGATCTTTGCCGACGCCACGGGACAAATACTGCTGAACACCCGCGTCCCGCTCGGCACCGCCCTGCCCCGCATGCCCGGCAACCCGGATCATGCGGGCAACCTCGCGCTCGCCAGCGGCCAGCCCGCGGTCGGCAACCTCTTCATCGGACCATTGACCCAGGAGCCGATGCTGGCGATCGCCGTGCCCGGCGTACGCGCAGGCAGGGTGCGTCACCTGATGCAGACCGTCTTCACCGCCGAGCAGATCCAGCAGCAGATCGCGCAGATCGCCTTGCAGCACGGCTGGGCACTGACCCTGAGCGACGGCAATGGCCAGTTGATCGCCCGACAGGCGCCGCCGGGCTTCGATCCGGAGCGCGACGTCGATCCGCGCTGGCGCTTCGCACAGCAGCTGCGCTTCGCGCCATGGACGATGATCATCGAGGTGCCGCGCAAGGTCCAGCAAGCGCCGCTGATCGAATTCGCGCTGATGCTCGCGCTGGGCATCGTCCTGGCCACCCTGGCCGGCATGCTTGGCAGCGCCCGGATCGCCCGCCGCATCAACCGCCAGGTCACGGCCCTGGCCGACCCGACCGCCCCGGACACCTCTCCCGAGGAGATCAAAGAAATCGCCGCCGCGCGCCGGCAAATTGCCACCGCGCAAGCCGAACTGCGCGCCAGCGAGGAAAGCCATCGCGACCTGTTCGCGTCCAACCCGCATCCAATGTGGGTATACGACCTCGAGACATTGGCCTTTCTCGCCGTCAATGACGCGGCCGTGCGCCATTACGGCTACAGCCGCAACGAGTTCCTCGGCATGACGATCAAGGACATCCGGCCGGACGAGGACGTGCCACGGCTGCTGGAAAATGTTGCTCATGTCGGCAACGGGTTAGACGAGGCGGGCATCTGGCGCCACCGGACCAAGGACGGTCGTCTGCTCGACGTCGAAATCGTTACCCATGCCATGAAGTTTGCCGGACACAGCGCCGAACTGGTGCTCGCCCATGACGTCACCGCGCGCAAGCAGGCGGAAGACGCGCTGCGCCAGCGCAATGCGGAACTCGAACGCTTCAACATCGCCGCGGTGGACCGGGAAATGGCCATGATCGATCTCAAGCGGCAGGTCAATGCCTTGTCGCAGGAACTGGGCCGGCCGCCTCCCCATGAGCTGGATTTCCTGAACGACGCGCAAGCCGGGCGTGACTCATGCAAGCACTGAGCCGCTCACGCCGCCGGGCCCTCGCGCTGATCCTGCTGACCGGCCTGGCGCCGCTCACCGCCGCTGCCGGCGAAGTCTTCAAGCTGGGCCACATGTTCGCCCGTGGCAGCCTGCCGGACCAGGTGGCCCTCAAGTTCGCCGAGCTCGTTGCGGAGCAGAGCAGGCAGGCGATCCGCATCGAGGTTTATCCCGATGGCGTGCTGGGGGACGAACGCGAGAATGTCGCGCAGCTGCGCAAGGGCAGCCTGGATTTCACGATCTCTGGAGATGTGCTGATCAGCAGCCTCGGCAACCAGTTCCGGGTGGTGAACATGCCGTTCATCTACCGAGATCCGGCTCATGCGCTGGCGGTCTATGACGGGCCGCTCGGCGTGGCGATCCGCTCCGGCATTCGCCAGGAAGGCATCGAAGTGCTCTCCTGGCATTATGTCGGCACGCGGATGCTGACCGCCAACCGGCCGCTCCGCACGGTCGAGGACCTCAAGGGGCTGAAGCTGCGTTTGCCGCAGGACCAGGCCTGGGTGGCCACCTGGCAGGCGCTGGGCGCCAGCACGCAACAGATACCCTTCACCGAACTCGCCGACGCGCTCAGGACGGGGCGCATTGACGCGCAGGAAAACCCGCCGAACTTCATTCGCGGCCAGCAACTGTACAAACATCAGAAATACCTGATGACCACCGACCATTTGCCACAACGCCAGATGATCTTGGCGTCCGGCCAGCGCTGGGCCCGGCTTTCCGCCACGCAACGGCAACTGCTGCTGGAAGCGGCGCGTGCGGCGGCCCGCTGGACCACCGCGCGGGCCACTGCCCAGCAGCAGGATGATCTCGACTGGCTGCTGGGCGAAGGTGGCATGACCCGCATCGAGTTCGACACGCGCGGCGTCCGCGCCGCGCTTGCCGAAATTCCCGGCCGCCTCGCCGGCACGGAAGGCGAAAGGCTGTACGAGCAAATTCTGGCCTCGGGCCGATGAACAACCCGCTTCCATCCCACCCGCCATCGGCCCGGGTAACGCCGGCGCAGGTCACGTTGTTCCTCAGCATCCTGATCGCCGCGATCGTCCTGGCGGCGCTTGGATTCGACCTGCTCGACAAGCGCCAGCGCGTGCTCGACAACGCGCGGCAAGAGGCACAGAACATCGCCGGTACTCAGGCACGATTGATCCGCGATCATCTCGGCCATGTCGACGGCGTGCTGGCGCAACTGGCCGTGCGCTGGCATGCGCGACAGCTGTTGCACGAGGACGCCGAGCAAAGTCTGCGCGACCTGCTGCGCAATCATCGGAACCTGCTTCCCGATGCGATCGAACTGTTGTTGGCGGACGACAAGGGCAGGGTGGTCGCCGCCGCCAACACTCTGCTGGGAGATCTCCCCCTCGAAACTTACTGCCCGGCGCTCGCGTCGCAGCGCCAGAACGGAGTTCGGCAAGGACTCGTCGCCTACCACCCCGAGCTGGCGGCCCAATGCCCGGCCAGCCCGGGGCTGATCTACCTGAAACCGCTCAAGCGGAGCGATTACACGCTCTGGCTGTTCCTGCTTCCCGACGGATTCCGTGACAATCTCGACGCGGAACTGCCGCGCTTCAGCGCTAGCGCCCGCTTCCGGATCGTCGGCGGATCGGGCAATCTCCTGCTGGCCGGTGGCGCGCCACCTGGCCAGGCCAGCGACGGCGTGGCAACTGTCAGCGCAACGGTCACGGTCCCCGGCAGAGACGTCAGCGTCGGGGTCGACTACGCGCCCGAGCACATCCTCGCCCAACTCTGGCGACCGCAAGCCGGCTTTACCTTCGCCCTCGCCCTGGGATTGTTGCTGAGCTGGAGTCTGATTGCCTTCTTCATCCTGAGAACGGTCAGGCAATATCAGGACTATCTGGCGGCCAGCGAGCAGCACTTTCGCACCCTCGCGGACAGCGGCTCCGCGCTGATCTGGACCGCGGGTGGCGACAAGCTGTGCAACTACTTCAACCAGCCCTGGCTGCGCTTCACCGGCCGCAGCTTGGCGCAGGAACTCGGCAACGGCTGGGCCGAAGGCGTTCATCCGGATGATCTGGCACGCTGCCTCGACATCTATGTCGGGCACTTCGACAAGCGCCAAGCCTTCAGCATGGACTACCGCCTGCGCCACGCCGATGGCGGCTATCGCTGGATACGCGATGACGGGGTGCCGCGCCATGACCGCGATGGCCTGTTCATCGGCTATATCGGCTTCTGCTACGACATCACGGCGCAACAAGAGGCCGCCCAGGCCCTGCAAGCCGCCCAGTCAGCGTCCCTCGAAGCACAACGCCAGGGTCGGTTGGCGGCGCTCAATCAGATGGAGGACGCCAACGCCGCCCGGCGGTTGGCCGAAGCGGCTACGGCGGAGCAACAACTGCTCAACCAGCGCATCACCAATCTGCTCGAGGACATGCGCCAAAGCGAGGCACGCTATCGCCACCTGTTCGAACACAACCCGGCGCCCATGCTGGTCTATGAACGCGGAAGCCTGCGCCTGCTGGCGGTCAACGAGGCGTTCTGCCGCCATTACGGTTACAGCCACGAAGAGGCACTTGATCTGCGGCTCACCGATCTGTATCCGGAGCGGGACAGGCAGCGCATTGCCGATCTGATCACGCGCCTCGCCGGCTATGCCAATGTCGGCGAATGGCAGCATCTCAAGAAAGACGGCAGCGAGATCACCATCGAGGCGCGTTCCCACGACATCGAGTACCAGGGGTGCCGTGCCCGCATGGCAGTCATCACCGACATCACCGACCGCAAGGCGGTTGAGCGGGCCGTGCGCGAGAGCGAAGAGCGCTTCCGCAATCTCGCCGAAAACTCCGCCGACTGGATCTGGGCGCTCGACCTGAACGGTCACCACACCTACAGCAACCCGAACATCGGCGCGCTGCTGGGCTTTGCAGTCGACGAATTCCTCGCGCTCGCCCCCGCCTCCCTGGTGCATCCGGATGACCTGGCAAAATTTGGCGCCACCTTCGAACATGCCCGCGCCAGCCGGACGGGCTGGCGCAACGTGGTCATTCGCTGGCGGCACAAGGATGGCGGCTACCGCCTGCTGGAATCGAGCGCCGCGCCGGTCATGGATGACCAAGGGGAACTGCAGGGCTTCCAGGGCGTGGACCGCGACATCACCGAGCGCGTGCAATTGGAACAGGAACGCGCGCGGCTGGCTTCCATCCTGGAGGCCACCAGCGATATCGTCAGCATGGCCGACCCACAGGGAAACATCATCTACTTCAACGGACCCGGCCGCACGTTATTGGGTATCGAGTCGAATTCGACCATGCCGGATGTGATTCCCAAGGTGCATCCACAGTGGGCGGCGGACCTCGTCCTGGGAGAAGGCGTACCGACAGCCATCCGCACGGGAAGCTGGTCCGGCGAGACGGCAGTGCTCGGGGCGGGCGGCGAGGAAATCCCGGTCTCCCAGGTCATCCTGAGCCACAAGGACACACAGGGGAACCTCCTCTTCCTGTCCACCATCATGCGGGACATCCGGGAGAGCCGCGCCGCGGCGCAGGCCCTGCGGGAGAGCGAGGAACGCCTGCGGCTGGCTCTGACGGCCGCGCAGCAGGGCCTGTACGACCTGGATCTCACGACCGGGGATGCCAAGGTCAGTCCGGAATACGCCACGATGCTGGGCTACGACCCGGCCACGTTCAAGGAAACCAACGCCGCCTGGCGCGAGCGTCTGCACCCGGACGATCAGGCTGCCGTTTACAAGGCCTATGAGGATTACGTGGCCGACCGGATACCGGAATACCGTGTCGAATTTCGCCAGCGCACCCGCGACGGCGGCTGGAAATGGGTGCTCTCGATGGGCCGGATCCAGGACTGGTCGGCCGATGGACGACCGCTGCGCATGCTGGGCACCCACACCGACATCGACGCCCTCAAGGCGGCCGAAGCCGCCCTGCGCGACCTCAACGTCAGCCTGGAAGCCCGGGTGGCGCAGCGCACCGTCGAATTGACGGCCGCCAACCAGGAGCTGGAAAGCTTCGCCTATGCGATCTCTCACGACCTGCGCGCGCCGCTGCGCGCCATGAGCGGCTTCTCCGTAGCCTTGCAGGAAGACTATGGCGACACGCTGACGGGCGACGCGAAACGGTATCTCGACCAGATCGACCTGGCCAGCCGCAAGATGAGCGATCTGGTCGACGGCCTGCTGACGTTGTCACGCAGCACTCGCGGCGAGCTGCGCCACGATCCGGTCGATCTCTCGGTACTGGCACGACGGCGTCTCGACCGGCTGGCGCATGGCGAGCCGCTACGGCACGTGACAATTGAAGTGGAAACCGACCTGCATGCCCTGGGCGATGTTCGCATGCTCGAAGTGGTGATCGACAACCTGGTCGACAACGCCTGGAAATATACGGGGCGGACCGCCGCCCCATGCATCCGTGTCCATGCCGGAACGGTGAATGGTCTGCGCGGCTTCTGCGTCAGCGACAACGGCGCCGGTTTCGACATGGCCCACGCTGCGCGCCTGTTCCAACCCTTCCAGCGCCTGCACCGGCAGGAGGAGTTCCCCGGTACCGGCATCGGACTGGCCACCGTGCAGCGGATCGTCCATCGCCACGGCGGCGAAATCGTCGCACAGGGCAAACCGGACGAAGGCGCCTGTTTCTGCTTTACACTTTCAGCATCAGGCTTGGAGAAACCGTCATGAAGTTCAAAAACATCCTGCTCGTCGAGGACAACCCGCAGGACGAGATGCTCACGCTGCGCGCCTTCAACAAGGTCAATGTCGCCAACCGGATCGACGTCGTGCGCGACGGCCAGCAGGCGCTCGATTACCTGTTCCGCACAGGGGAATTTGCCCAGCGCGACGGCCCCGATCTGCCCACCGTGATGGTGCTCGACATCGGCCTGCCGCGCCTGTCCGGGCTCGAGGTACTCGAGCGCCTGCGCGCCGATCCCCGCACGAAGCTGTTGCCGGTGGTGATCCTCACCTCGTCCGACGACGAGCGTGATCGCCTCAAAAGCTACCTGAACGGCGCCAACAGTTTCGTGCGCAAGCCGGTGGATTTCGGCGAGTTCGCCGAATCCGTGGCGCGGCTGGGCATCTACTGGCTGGCGACCAACGAACCGCCGCCCGCGGCTTGAGACGTGGCGGACAGCCTGAAACTCCTCGTCATCGAGGATGACCCGGCCGACTTCATGCTGCTGGAGCGTTTTTTGCGCCAGCACGAGATGCCAGCCAGTTGCCGGCGCATCGACAGCAACGCAGATCTCGACGGCGCGCTGGATGAGACCTGGGATCTGGTGCTGTCGGATTTCAGCGTGCCCGGCATGGACTTCCGTTGCTCCCTCGCACACATCAGGGCACGCGCCCCCGCTCTGCCGGTCATACTCGTGTCCGGCAGCGTCGGCGAGGAAACCGCCGTCGATCTGCTGCATCTCGGGCTCTCCGACTTCGTCCTCAAGGACAGCCTGCTGCGCCTGCCGTCTTCGATCCGGCGCGCGCTCGATGAGGTGGCATCGCAGCGCGCGCGCCGCGAGGCGGAAGCCGCATTGCTGTCCGCCCAGGAAGCAGCGTTGGAGGAGCAGCGCCAGGCCCGCATCGCCGCGCTCAGCCTCATGGAAGACGCACGCGCCGCCCGGCAGCGGGCCGAGGAGTCGGCCGCCTCGCTGCGCAAGCTGTCCATGGCAGTCGAGCAGAGCCCGGAGAGCATCATCATCACCGACGTCGACGCCCACATCGAGTACGTCAACGAGGCCATGTTGCGCCAGACCGGTTTCAGCCGGGAAGAACTGCTCGGCCAGAATCCGCGCATCCTGCAATCGGGCAGGACGCCACGGGAAACCTATGCCGTCCTCTGGAACACCCTGCGTCGCGGGCAAATCTGGAAGGGCGAATTCCTCAGCCGGCGCAAGAATGGCGAGGAATTCATCGAATTCGCGATCATCACCCCCCTGCGTGACGCGGATGGCCGCACCACGCATTACGTGGCGGTCAAGGAAGACATCACCGAAAAAAAGCACGTTGCCCGCGAGCTCGATGCGCACCGCCACCATCTCGAAGAGCTCGTGGCCGAGCGAACGCGCCAGCTCGACGAAGCACGCGCCCGGGCCGAGGCGGCGAACTCATCTAAGAGCAGTTTCATCGCCAACATGAGTCACGAGATTCGCACGCCACTGAACGCGATCATCGGCCTCACCCACCTCCTGCGCCGTCACGAGATGCCCGCCGAGCAGTTCCAGCGGCTCGACAAGATCGACAGCGCCGGCCAGCACCTCCTTTCCATCATCAACGACATCCTCGACCTCTCGAAGATCGAGGCCGGCCGGCTGGAACTGGAAAGCGTCGACTTCCACCTGGCGACCGTGCTGGACAGCTTGCAGTCGATCATGACCGAGCCGGCGCAGGCCAAGGGACTCAGCCTGCGCATCGACCCGGACGATGTCCCGCCCTGGCTGCATGGCGACCCGACGCGCCTGCGCCAGGCCCTGCTCAACTATGTCAGCAATGCCGTCAAATTTACCGAAACGGGTTCAATCGAGCTGCGCGCCCGACTGGTCGAACGACAAGGCGACGATTTGCTGGTGCGCTTCGAGGTGGCGGATACCGGCATCGGGATTCCACCGGAGCAGGCCGCACATCTGTTCCAGGCTTTCGAGCAGGCCGATGCCTCGACCACCCGCCGCTATGGCGGCACGGGGCTGGGGCTGGTCGTCACCCGCCGCTTTGCCGAATTGATGGGCGGCGCAACCGGTGTCGACAGCGTGCCTGGCAAAGGCAGCACCTTCTGGCTCACCGCGCGGCTGCACCCCGGACAGGGGGTGATGCCGGCACTGCAGGGCAAGCCCGGCACCGCCAGCGAAACGGAGCTGCGCCTGCGTGCCGGCGGCGCACGCCTGCTGCTCGCCGAGGACAACGCCATCAACCGGGAGGTCGCGCTGGAGCTGCTGCACGCCGCGGGATTGAATGTCGATCTGGCGCAGGATGGCCGCGAGGCGCTGGAGCTGGCACGGCAGGGCGCCTACGATCTGGTGCTGATGGACATGCAGATGCCGAACATGGATGGCCCGGCGGCGACGCGGGAGATCCGCAAGCTGCCGGGCTACCGGGACATCCCGATCATCGCCATGACGGCGAATGTCTTCACGGAAGACCGGCGCATCTGTGCGGAAGCCGGCATGAACGGCTTCGTCGCCAAGCCGGTCGAACCGGCGCTGCTCTATGCCACCCTGCTCGAATGGCTGCCGGCCGCCACGGCCGACCGATCGGCGAGCATTCCCGCCGCCTCCGCCGAGCCGGCGCCCCCCGAGCCAGCGTCAGACCTGGTCGACACGCTCGCGTTGTTGCCCTGCCTCGACGTCACGCGCGGCCTGCGGGCGGTGCGCGGCAAGCGCGGACTCTATCTGAGCCTGCTGCGCCAGATGGTGGAAGGCCACCGCGCTGATCCCGGCCAGATCCGCCGGCATCTGGCCAGCGGCGCGCGCGAGGAGGCACGCCACCTTGCCCATACGCTCAAGGGCGTGGCCGGGACGCTCGGCATCGACGCGCTCGCCCTCAGCGCGGCCCGGCTCGATGCGCTGCTGCGCCAGGAGAGTGCATCCGCCGACCCGGTTCTGATCGACCGGCTGGTCGATGAGATTGCCGCGACGCTCGCCACCCTGGCTGCGGTCTTGATCGAACCCGCCGCCCCACGCCTGCCAGAGGCGACCGTGGCCCCGGAAGTCTTCCGCAGCATGTTGCAGATGCTCCAAAGCCATCTCGAAAAAAGCGACGTCGCCGCGCTGGACTATTTCGAGGAACACGCCGCGGAGTTTCAAACCATGATGGGCCAGGAGCACGGCATCCGCCTCGCGCGGGCGATGCGCGGCTTCGCATTCGAGACGGCGCTGGACATCCTCAACGACGGGCAGCGCTGACTATTGAGCCTACCCCCCGAAATCGCCGCTGCGCGGCGATCTCCGCTCAAGGGGCCAAGAAACACTCGGGACGGCCCTTCGTGTTTCTTGAGAGCCCGCCTCAGGGACAGCTGCCGGACGTCAGCGCCAGCTTGCGGATTTCCTCGTGCATGCGCTCGACGAAGGAACGGATGCCCGCACAGTCACCGAAGGATAGTAAAAGCAACGCGACATGCGGGAAAATATTTGACGCAGTCCGCCGCTATCAATCGCCGATATTGCAAGAGGAGATATCTGAGTCGGCCAGGAATCCATCGGTAGCGTACCTCTGGCACCGCTTGTAGCCCTTCGATGCGCTGATCGAACTCGATCTCAGGACCAGGCTCTGCCCGCATCCCAGCGGTGGTCCGCGCGCCGGGGCGAATCTTGGCGGCTGGGTGGCTTCACCGATGTGGTCGAGAATCTTCTTCACGGTACCGGCCGCGTTGATGAAGGCGATGATGCGCATCTCACCATGACAGATCGGGCAGGCCAGCTGGAAAGCCTCATAGATCCGCGCCAGCAGCATGGCCCACAGATAGCGGGCTGCAGCACGGTGGCGGGGCTCTTCGCAGTTCGCCGCAAAAGTCGGCGCTGGCAGGACGGGGAGGCCGTCAGGCCGGAGGTGGCCCGCAGAGGCTGCAGCGCTGCAGCTTATTTACATCGTGACGCTATCCGCAACCTCCTTGAACTCGGCGATCTGGTCGAGGTTCATATCTCGATGGAAATCACGCGATCTTCAATAATCATCTCGACTTTCAACCCTTCTTTACTTATCGGACAATTGGTGGATAGCGTGCGCCATCCCTGATAGAAACGCATTAAATCAGTAGGTTAATAAGCCTTTTTGTCGTGCTGCGGAGAGCCTGTCAGGTTGCATTCCTGTTAGTATCACCCTCACTGCATTACCGCATATGTATAACAAGGTCGCTCCGGGTGATAGGTAAGCTATGGCAGACAGCACACTGAATTCTGTTAACGAGCATTGTCTCGATAACATCATGAAGCTGGCAGAAACGACCAAAGTTATTGCTTCGGAAGCGATTTTCGATACGCACGGCACCAAATTATGGGCCGCTGGTGCCCGGATCACTCCGGAATTGAAAGAGCGGCTGATGCGCCATAAATTGCGCAAACCGCTGGAAACTTCGCTGAGTGTCGAAGATTGCGTGACGCAAGCAACAATTCTGGCTGCTGCAGAGCGCCTGATCGAGGAAGTCCCCGCGCTGCAGGTGATCATGGCCAATCAGCAGGCTGCCATACTCAAGGTTGTAGCCGAAATCACGCTTCAGCCGGTCGTTGCCTTGCTGATGACTGTTGCCGACAAAAGCCGGGAAGGTGCGCTACGGCATGGTGTCCTCGTCGCATTGATTGCGGTTTCCCTTGGCTTGCATCGCAAGCGGTCCGGGAGCGACCCTGCGCTGCTGGCGCTGACCGGTCTGATTCACGATATCGGTTTGCTCTATGTCCAGCCGGATTTCCTGTTCAGCGATCGCTTGCTGAAGTCGAACGAATGGAAACATGTTGCCGCGCATCCGCTGATTGGCCAGATCGTTATCGGTGAACTCACCGATCATCCCAGGCAAGTGATGGAAACCGTTGCCACACACCATGAGCGTTTTGATGGCAGTGGCTATCCGTGCCAGTTGACGGGAACACAGATCAGCCCCTCGGCGCAAATTCTTGCCATGGCAGAAACCCTGAGCGGGATCGTCACGCGCCAGGAAGATGTCCTTGCGCGCGCCTGCCTCGCCATCAAGTGCGTTCCGGGGGAGCATCCGCACGACCTCATCTCGGTTTTTTCTACCTTGAAGCATAACTATAGTGGTGACCCCTTGCCTGTCGGCGTGACCACAACGGAACATATGCCCAAGACGCATCAGGTGGTGCAGACCTTGGCTCTTGCCAGTGCGGAATGCAAGAGCATCGCAAAGCATGCCCCGCTTTCTCCTGCCCTCAAGGATTTACTGCAGCATGTGGAACTGCGACTGGCAGGATTGCGTCACGCGCTGAAAGCTGCCGGGATCGAGGAGTGCCTGGCGGATGGCCACTTGACTTCCATCACCCAGAATGACTATGAAATCTTTCTGGAAATCGAGGTGATTGGTCGGGAAATCGGCTGGCGCGAACGCGATATCGCCCGCGACCTGTACCTGCGCCTCGGCAGTCATCCCCCTGTCGCCTTTGCCATCTTCACCAAGCTGATCGAGATACTCGACAATCCGGCGAATTCCTGACCCGGCTTGGCCGGCGTTCAGCGAGTTCGCAGTATTTTTGGCAGAAACAGGCGCACCCCAAGGGCAGCCATTGCGAACTGCTGCCTTGAGGTGTTCCGCGAACCAGCGGAATGGGCGCCGCCGCCGGTGACTTACACCGTGACGCTGTCCGCAACCTCCTTGAACTCGGCGATCTGATCGAAGTTCATGTAGCGATAGACGTCGGCGGCCTTGGCTTCCAGCGTCTTCACCTGTTCCATGTACTCCGCCACGGTGGGAATCCTGCCCATCAGCGCGCAGACCGCGGCCAGTTCGGCTGAGGAGAGATAAACGCGCGTATCGATGCCGAGGCGGTTGGGGAAGTTGCGCGTCGAGGTTGATATCGCCGTGCTGCCCTTCTTGATCTGCGCCTGGTTGCCCATGCACAGCGAGCAGCCGGGCATTTCCATGCGCGCGCCGGACTTGCCGAGCACCGAGTAGTAGCCTTCCTCGTTGAGGATCATGGCGTCCATCTTGGTCGGCGGGGCGATCCACAGGCGCGTGGGGAGGTCGCTCTTGCCGTCGAGGATCTTGCCGGCGGCACGGAAGTGGCCGATGTTGGTCATGCACGAGCCGATGAACACCTCGTCGATCTGGTCGCCTTGCACCGCGGAAAGCGGCTTGACGTCGTCCGGGTCGTTGGGGCAGGCGAGCAGCGGCTCGGTGATCTCGTTCATGTCGATCTCGATCACGGCGGCATACTCGGCGTCGGCATCGGGGGCGAGCAGGGTGCCGTTCTCGATCCAGTCTTCCATGGCCTTGATGCGGCGGGCGAGGGTGCGGCGGTCTTCGTAGCCCTCGGCGATCATCCATTTCATCAGGGTGGCATTGGAGCGCAGATATTCGACGATGGGCGCCTTGTCGAGGCGCACCGAGCAGCCGGCGGCGGAACGCTCGGCCGAGGCATCGGAGAGTTCGAATGCCTGTTCGATCTTGAGGTCGGGCAGGCCTTCGATTTCGAGGATGCGACCGGAGAAGATATTCTTCTTGCCCTTCTTCTCGACGGTCAGCAGGCCGGCCTTGATGGCGTAGTAGGGGATGGCATTGACCATGTCGCGCAGGGTGATGCCGGGCTGCAGCTTGCCCTTGAAGCGCACCAGCACCGATTCGGGCATGTCGAGCGGCATCACGCCGGTCGCTGCCGCAAACGCCACGAGGCCGGAGCCGGCGGGGAAGGAAATGCCGATGGGGAAACGCGTGTGGCTGTCGCCGCCGGTGCCGACGGTGTCGGGCAGCAGGAAGCGGTTCAGCCAACTGTGGATGATGCCGTCGCCGGGCTTGAGCGCAATGCCGCCGCGGGCGGTCATGAAGCTCGGCAGGGTGCGATGGGTCTTGACGTCCACCAGTTTCGGATAGGCGGCGGTGTGGCAAAAGGACTGCATCACGAGGTCGGCGGAGAAGCCGAGGCAGGCGAGGTCTTTCAGTTCGTCGCGGGTCATCGGGCCGGTGGTGTCCTGGCTGCCGACGCTGGTCATCTTCGGTTCGCAATAGGCGCCCGGGCGCACGCCCTGCTGTTGTCCATTGAGTTCGGGCAGGCCGCAGGCGCGGCCGACCATCTTCTGCGCGAGCGAGAAACCCTTGCCGGTGTCGGCCGGCGTGCCGGGCAGGCGGAACAGGGTGGAGACGGGCAGGCCGAGGAATTCACGCGCCTTGGCGGTGAGGCCGCGGCCGATGATCAGGTTGATGCGGCCGCCGGCGCGCACTTCGTCGAAAATGACATCGGACTTGACCTTGAAGGTGGCGATGACTTGCCCGTTTTTCAGTGCCTTGCCCTCAAACGGGCGCAGTTCGACTGCGTCGCCCATCTCCATCTGGCTGACATCGAGTTCGATCGGCAATGCGCCCGCGTCTTCCATGGTGTTGTAGAAGATCGGGGCGATCTTGTTGCCGAGGCAGACGCCGCCGAAGCGCTTGTTCGGCACGTAGGGGATGTCTGCGCCGGTGAACCACAGCACGGAGTTGGTGGCGGATTTGCGCGAGGAACCGGTGCCGACCACGTCGCCGACATAGGCGACGAGATGGCCTTTGGCCTTCAACGCTTCGAGCTGTTTGAGCGGGCCGCGTTCGCCGGGCTGGTCGGCCTCGATGCCGGGGCGCGGGTTCTTCAGCATGGCCAGCGCATGCAGCGGAATGTCGGGGCGGCTCCAGGCGTCGGGGGCGGGCGAGAGGTCGTCGGTGTTGGTCTCGCCGGTGACCTTGAAGATGGTGACGGTGAGCGATTGCGGAACTTCCGGGCGGGCAGTGAACCACTCGGCGTCGGCCCAGGACTGCATGACGGTCTGGGCGTTGGCGCTACCCGCCTTGGCCTTGTCGGCGACATCGTGGAAGGCGTCGAACATCAGCAGGGTCTTTTTCAGTGCGGCGGCCGCGACGCTACCTACTTCAGAATCATCGAGCAAGTCGATCAAGGGCTTGACGTTGTAGCCGCCGAGCATGGTGCCGAGCAGTTCGGTCGCTTTTGAGCGGGAAATCAAAGAACACGCCCGATTTTGTCCAATGCGGCCAGCGGCGACTTCAGCCAGGAACTTCGCCTTGACCTCGGCGGCGTCATCCACGCCGGCCGGTACGCGGTAGGTGAGCAGGTCGACGAGAAAGGCTTCCTCGCCACTGGGCGGATTCAGCAGCAGTTCTACCAGCGCGACGGTCTGCTGCTTGGTCAGCGGCAGGGGCGGGATGCCTTGCGCGGCGCGGGCGGCAACGTGGGCACGATAGGCTTCGAGCATGTATTTTCCTTTTTTTCTCTGAGGGGTTACTTGCAGTCGCCAAGTCGGCGGCCTTTTATGTTCGAGTTCATTTCGCCCATGCCCTGGTCGGGGGTCATGCGCATTTTTTGTTCAAAGCTGAAGGTAGTCGGGGCCATCGCGCCCTTGATCGTGCCGGTCAGCTTGCCGCCGCCTTCCATGTTGCAGGTCATGTCGTAGCTGATGTTGCCGCCGGACTGCTTCAAGTTGGCGATGGAGCACCTGCTTTTTTCATCCATTTTGTATTGCTTGCCGTCGGCGATGTCCTTGGCGGTATAGCAATGCGTGTATTTGCCGCCGGGCATTTCCATACCCTGCATTTTCATGGTGGTGGCGATTTCCCAAAGCCCCGGCTTCATTTCCTGAGCGTTAGAAATCGCAGCGAAACAAACGAGAACAAGTGCGGCGAACAGTCGGGTCATGAGGCTTCTCCTGGTGTCGGTTTCGGGTGGAAGAAATAATCGTTGGCGGCCTGCGGCAACGGCGTGCCGGTGATCCGTGCGCGTTGCAGCAGTTCCCAGTAATAGCGGTAGGAGGCCCGGTCGTGCAAGCGCCCGTCGAGCTGAATCGGCCCCCATTGTGCATCGGCGGCGGCACAAAGAATTTCTGCCGCCGTATCGACCTCGGAAAAATTCGGCCGCATGGCTGTGACGATGGGTTCGATCTGCTGTGGATGAATGCTCCACATGCGCAGGAAGCCGAATTCCTGGCGCGCGCGCCGGGCATCAGCCGCCACCACGGTGGTGTCGCGCAGTTCAGTAGTGACATTATGGGTCGGCACGATGCCATTGCCCAGCGCCGCAGCGGCAATCTCGCATTTGGCGCGCGCGATGAGCGGATGCTCGAACTGTCCCGGCGAATGCATCGCAAAGGAAGGAATCGCGCCATGATGGGCGCTGACGTAGTCCATCAGGCCGAAATCGAGCGATTCGACCTCGGGCAGGGCGGCGATCTGCCAGGCGTCGCGCA
This sequence comes from Rhodocyclaceae bacterium UBA2271, assembly GCA_002347405.1. Taxonomy (GTDB): domain Bacteria; phylum Pseudomonadota; class Gammaproteobacteria; order Burkholderiales; family Rhodocyclaceae; genus Sulfuricystis. The sequence continues at coordinate 28,245 of DDXB01000048.1, forward strand.
ATGCGCCGGGGGTTTCTATCAGTACATGCACGGGAATGGCGTGTGTGATGCCGTGCCGTGCGCGGCAGGCAGAGAGTGCTGCAATCTGCTGCAGGACGTCGGCCACGCTTTCCGCCTTGGGCAGCACGAGATAGGCGAGGCTCCAACCGGCATTGCGAACTATGGTTTCCAGTTCGTCGCGCCATGCCGGATGCCGGACGTCATGGATGCGCGCACCCAGTCGGTCGAAATAATTGTCGCTCGAATTGATCAGCGCAGCGATCAGCGCGGCATGCTCATGTTCCCTGCCGACCGGCACCCCGTCCTCGCAATCGGCGGTAACGTCAAACAACGGCACGCCATCGTGCTGCAGTGCGACCTGCAACTCCAGCGCCTTGCGAATGTACTTTTCCTGGCCGGCGTAATGTTCGCAGGCGGCCAGCACGGGAAACGGCCGGCCGCCTGCGTAGAGCACTTCGGAAGGATGAAGGGAGGCCCCCCATCCCCCAGTCCCTTCCTCGCGGAAGGGGAGACTACTGGTTGGCTGCGCCAAACCGTTATCGGTCATCAGGCAAACAGATGCTTGACGCCGTCGCGCTCTTCGCTCAGTTCCTTGAGCGTGAAGTCCATCTTCTCGCGCGAGAAGGCGTCGATTTCAAGTCCTTTGACCACTTCCCATTTGCCGTTGCTGCAGGTACAGGGCATGCCGTAAATCATGCCTTCAGGGATGCCATAGGAGCCGTCGGAAACCACGCCCATCGTCACCCACTGACCGTTGGTGCCCATGTTCCAGTCGCGCATGTGATCGATGGCGGCATTGGCGGCCGAGGCAGCGGACGACAAGCCGCGTGCGGCGATGATGGCGGCGCCGCGTTTGCCGACTTTCGGGATGTACTCGTTCTTGTACCAGGCCTCGTCATTGACCAGCGCGGGGGCGGCTTTGCCGCCGACTGTGGCGAAACGGATGTCGGGGTACATCGTCGGGGAGTGGTTGCCCCAGACGACCATGTTCTTGACATCAGTGACGGCAGCCTTGGTGCGCGTCGCCAGTTGCGATATGGCGCGGTTGTGGTCGAGGCGCATCATCGAGGTGAAAGCGGTTTTGGGCAGGCTCTTCGCCGTGTTCATGGTGATCAACGCGTTGGTGTTGGCGGGGTTGCCGACGACGATCAACTTGAGGTCACGCGCCGCGACCTTGTCGATGGCGCTGCCTTGTTCGGTGAAGATCTTGGCGTTTTCGAGCAGCAGGTCCTTGCGCTCCATGCCGGGGCCGCGCGGCTTGGCGCCAACCAGCAGGGCCTGCTGGGCATCCTTGAAGGCCACCAGCGGGTCGCTGGTGCCGATCATGTCAGCCAGCAGCGGGAAGGCGCAGTCTTCGAGTTCCATCATCACACCGGCGAGTGCGGCTTGGGCTTTTTCCAGCGGCAGTTCGAGCATTTGCAGGATGACCGGCTGGTCTTTGCCCAGCATTTCGCCACTGGCGATGCGGAACAACAGGGCGTAACCGATTTGTCCAGCGGCACCGGTGACTGCGACTCGAATGGGGGCTTTGGCCATGATGAAGAACTCCTTGAAGTAAGGTGAATGGGAGGTTAACATTGAAATAATAGTTCGCGATGCTGCACTGTGTCAATGTCTGTCTTATATCTTGTATAAGACATAAGTTAGTCTATGGACGTAGACATGAATTTATGGTTCAATCCCTATCCATGCAGCGTCAAATTCCTGGAGATTCTCCCACTTTTAGCCCGCTCTATCGTCAGATCAGGGATCTGATATTGCAGGCGCTGGATAATGGCGAATGGCGTCCGGGTGAGTCAATTCCGAGCGAGATCGAATTGGCAGCACGCTTCAATGTCAGCCAGGGTACCGTCCGCAAAGCGATTGACGAGATGGCTGCCGAGAACCTGCTGGTGCGGCGCCAGGGCAAAGGAACCTTCGTCGCCAGCCACAATGACCCGCGTGCGTTCTTCCGCTTTCTGCGACTGACTCCCCTGTCCGGCGGTATCGAGCCGTCGCGCAGCGTGCCGCTCGAGTGCTGGCGGGCCAAGGCAGGTACCGAAGCGTCGCGGGTACTCGGCCTCAAGGTCGGCGACCCGATCATCATCGTGCGGCGTTTGCTTGAGTTTTCCGAAAAACCCGTCGTCGTCGATGAAATTTATTTGCCGGGCGAAGTTTTTGCCGGACTTACGCTGGAAGTGCTCAAGGAATCAACCGGCTCGCTCTACAGCATGTTCGAGGCCAAGTTCGGCGTCCGCATGATCCGTGCCGAGGAACGCTTGCGTGCCGTGGCGGCGGATCGGGCCAGCGCCGAATTTTTGCGCGTACCGGAAGGCAGTCCCCTGCTGTCGGTCGAGCGCATCAGCTTTACTTACGGCGAACGGCCGGTCGAGTGGCGGCGTGGCTTGTACTCGACGGCAGAGCATTGCTATCTGAACGAGTTGAGCTGAACGAAAAAAGTTTCGGCATTCTCGTCCCTGATTGCTGAAAAATATTTCTTAATGACAATGTTTGCGCTAGGATTCCGCGCTGCAACATAAACGGAGCGATAGTGATATGGCAGAAACAGGCAAGAAACGACCTAAATATCTGAATCTAATAAAGATAAAGCTACCGATAGCGGGTATAGCGTCGATATTGCACCGCGTTAGCGGCGTTGGGTTGTTCTTGATGTTGCCATTACTGGTCTGGTTGTTCGAGCTTTCCCTGCGGTCGCCCGAGAGCTTTCAGGAGCTGCAAGCGGTGATTACCCATCCGTTGCTGAAGCTGATCCTGATCGGCCTGCTGTGGGCCTTGTTGCACCATTTCTGCATGGGCATCCGCATCCTCCTGATCGACATGCACATGGGCGTCGAGAAGTTGCAGGCCAGCTCCTCGGCCAAAATGGTCCTTGCCGTCAGTCTGCCGACGACGCTGATCCTGGGGGCAAAATTATGGTGAATCGCAAACTGGTCGGTGCCCACTATGGCTTGCTCGACTGGCTGATCCAGCGCATTACCGGCGTCGTCATGGCCGTATTTACGGTAGTGGTCGGTTTTGCGCTGTCGGACGGGGTGGGCTCGAGTTACGAACGCTGGCATGCCTTCATGTCATCCACCCCGATGCGTTTCATCAGCTTCCTGTGCATCATCAGCTTGTGCTGGCATGCCTGGATCGGCGTGCGTGACACCTGGATGGATTACGTCCAGCCCGCCGGCATCAAGCTCACCCTGCATGTGCTGACCGTGCTGTCGGTGATCGGCTGCGGTGGCTGGGCGGTACAAATTCTGTGGAAACTATGATGACCCCCATCCCCCCCAGCCCCCCTTCCCGAGGAAGCGGGGTGACGAATGTTCAGCCGCCAAGCGGCTTCCATGTGATTGACCCGTCACCTCCTTGGGGCGGCCCGGCGAAGGCGACAGTATGAAAGTGACCGTCCGTAAATTCGATGCCGTGATCGTCGGCGCCGGCGGCGCCGGTCTGCGTGCCGCCATCCAGCTTTCCGAAGCCGGGCTCAAGACGGCCGTGCTATCCAAGGTTTTCCCGACCCGTTCGCATACCGTCGCAGCGCAGGGTGGCGTGGCGGCCAGCCTGGGCAACTCCGAAGAAGACCACTGGCACTGGCACATGTACGACACGGTCAAGGGTTCCGACTGGCTCGGCGACCAGGATGCCATCGAGTTCATGTGCAAGAAGGCCAACGAAGTGGTGATCGAACTCGAACACTACGGCATGCCATTCGACCGACTCGACAACGGCCGCATCTACCAGCGTCCGTTTGGTGGCCACATGTCGAACTTTGGCGAGAAGCCGGTGCGCCGTTCCTGTGCCGCAGCGGATCGTACCGGTCACGCCATGCTGCACGCCATGTATCAGCGCAACGTCAAGGCCAACACGCAATTTTTCGTCGAATGGCTGGCGCTCGACCTGATCCGTAACGCCGAAGGTGATGTGCTCGGCGTCACGGCGATGGAAATGGAAACCGGCGACCTGTACGCCTTCCACGCCAAGGCCACCATTTTCGCCACAGGCGGTGCCGGACGAATCTATTATTCCTCGACCAACGCTTTCATCAATACCGGCGATGGCGCCGGCATGGCGGCGCGTGCCGGCATGCCGCTGGAGGACATGGAGTTCTGGCAGTTCCACCCGACCGGCGTCGCCGGCGCGGGGGTGCTCATCACCGAAGGCGTGCGCGGCGAAGGCGGCATCCTGCGCAATTCGCAGGGTGAGCGCTTCATGGAGCGCTATGCGCCCAATGCCAAGGATCTTGCCTCGCGCGACGTGGTGTCGCGTGCCATGGTCACCGAGATCAACGAAGGTCGCGGCTGCGGACCGAATCAGGATTTCGTGCTGCTCGACATCACTCATCTGCCGCCGGAAACCATCATGAAGCGGTTGCCGGGTATCCACGAAATCGCCTGGCAGTTCGCCGGCGTCGATGCGCTGCGCGAGCCGATTCCCGTGGTGCCCACCTGTCATTATCAGATGGGCGGCATCCCGACCAACTTCAAGGGTCAGGTGGTGGTGCCCGGCAAGCAGAGCTCGAACGAGGTGGTGCCCGGTTTCTTTGCCGCCGGCGAATGCGCCTGTGCTTCGGTGCATGGTGCGAACCGTCTCGGCACCAACTCGCTGCTCGATTTGCTGGTATTCGGCAAATCGGCCGGCGAATCGGCCGTCGAGGAACTGCAGCAATTGCCCAAGTCGCACAAGGACCTGCCGGCCGATGCTTTCGAGCAAACGTTGGCGCGCCTGAATCGGCTGGATACGCAGAAAGACGGCGCCAGCGTGCATGAGACGCAACTGGCCATGCAGCGCAGCATGCAAAAACACGCTGGCGTATTTCGCTTTGCCGATTTGCTCAAGCAGGGTGTGCAGAAAATTCTCGAGGTGCAAAAGGATGTCGAGCGCACCGAGATCAAGGACAAGTCAAAGGTGTTCAACACGGCGCGGGTCGAGGCGCTGGAGCTCGACAACCTGATCGAGGTGGCGGTGGCTACCATGGTATCGGCCGAAGCACGCAAGGAAAGCCGTGGGGCGCATGTCCGCGACGACGCGCCTGATACGCCCGAATGTCCGGACGGCCGTGACGACGCCAATTGGCTCAAGCACAGCCTGTGGTTCAAAGCTGAAAACCGCCTTGATTACAAATCGGTCACGCTGCGGCCACTGACAGTTGACACCATCGCGCTCAAAAAGCGTGCCTATTAATGGCCCCCCTCGCTCGCAAACCCGACTCGCTGCCCCCCATGAAATCACCCGAAGCGGTGACCGGGGGGCGCATGCCTCCTTGGGGCGGCCCGGCGGAGACATGGAAATAGTGACGATGACTACGCGTATTCTCAAATTCAATATCTACCGCTACGATCCAGATGTGGATCGCAAGCCCTACATGCAGGACATCGAGGTCGAGGTGGACGCCACCGATCGCAAGCTGCTCGATGCGCTGGTCAAGCTGAAGGCCAAGGATGATTCAATCGCCTTCCGCCGCTCCTGTCGCGAAGGCGTGTGCGGTTCCGACGGGATGAACATCAACGGTACGAACGGTCTGGCCTGCCTTGCCGATCTCAATACCTTTCCTGACGGCAAGACGATTGTCCTGCGTCCGCTGCCGGGCCTGCCGGTGATCCGCGACCTGATCGTGGACATGACGCAATTTTTCAAGCAGTACCATTCAATCAAGCCTTACCTGATCAACAACGATCCGCTGCCCGAGCGTGAGCGCCTGCAATCCCCCGAGGAGCGCGAAGAACTGAACGGCCTGTACGAGTGCATCCTGTGCGCCTGTTGCTCGACGGCCTGCCCCACTTTCTGGTGGAATCCGGACAAATTCGTCGGCCCGGCCGGTCTGCTGGCGGCGTATCGCTTCATTGCGGATACGCGCGACCAGGCCACCAACGAGCGGCTGGACAACCTCGAGGATCCCTACCGGCTGTTCCGCTGCCACACCATCATGAATTGCGTCGAGGTCTGCCCGAAGGGGCTCAATCCCACCAAGGCCATCGGCAAGATCAAGGACATGATGGTGCGGCGGATTATTTAGCGTGAAACACACAACAGCGTTTGCGCCGGGCCGCCCCAAGCAAACGCGGCACGCGGCGCCAGCCGCAAACCGCACTGCTCCCAAACCGGAGTGGCCCGTAATAGCCGAGCAGAGCGAGCCGTTGAGAACCCCCCGCGAGGGGGGCGAAGGGGGGAGGGTGTCTTTCATGAACGAAAAGCAACGCATCCGCCGGGAAAGACTCCGCTGGCATAGCCGGCGGGCACTCCTGGAACTTGATCTGGTCATGCGACGTTTTTGGCAGTCGCAACCGGAACTGCTGGATGACCGCCAGGCTGAACAGCTTGAACGCCTGTTGGCAATGGAAGACCACGATTTGTGGGAAGTGCTCAGCGGTCGGCAGGACCTTGCCGATCCAACTTTGCAAGGAATGGTGGCGCTGCTGCGGCAGCCGACCGGTTTTTAATAAAGTTTCAGAACTATCGAATGGAGCCCCAGATGACACAACGCAACGCTACGCTGAATTTCAATGGCAAGAGTTTCGAGTTTCCGGTTTATTCCGGCAGCGTCGGCCCGGATGTGATCGACATTTCCAAACTCTATGCCCAGACCGGCGCATTTACCTATGACCCGGGTTTCATGTCTACCGCTGCGTGCAAGTCGTCGATCACCTATATCGATGGTGACAAGGGTGAATTGCTCTATCGCGGCTATCCCATTGAGCAACTGGCAGAGAAGTGCGACTTCATGGAAACCTGCTATCTGCTGAAGAACGGTGAACTGCCGACCAAGGCCGAATACGACGACTGGGTCGGGCGCGTGCGCAAGCACACCATGGTGCATGATCAGCTGACCCGCTTCTACAACGGTTTCCGCCGCGACGCCCACCCGATGGCGGTGATGGTCGGTGTGGCCGGCGGCCTCTCGGCCTTTTATCACGACTCGCTCGACATCAATGATCCGGAGCATCGGCAGACCGCCGCGTTGCGCCTGATTGCCAAGATGCCGACCATCACGGCCATGGCCTATCGGTACAACATGGGTTTGCCGTTCATGTATCCGAAGAACGACTACGATTATGCGACGAACTTCCTGTACATGATGTTCGCCAATCCCTGCGAAGAATTCGTGCCGAACCCGGTGCTCTCGCGGGCGCTCGATCGCATCCTGATCCTGCATGCCGACCACGAGCAGAATGCCTCGACCTCGACGGTGCGACTGGCAGGCTCCTCCGGCGCCAACCCGTTCGCCTGCATCGCCGCCGGCATCGCCTGTCTGTGGGGGCCGGCACATGGTGGCGCCAACGAAGCCTGCCTGAAGATGCTGGAGGAAATCGGTGACGTGTCGCGCATCGACGAGTACATCAAGCGCGCCAAGGACAAGAACGATCCCTTCAAGCTGATGGGCTTCGGTCACCGCGTCTACAAGAATTTCGACCCGCGCGCCAAGCTGATGCGCGAAACCTGCCATGAAGTGCTCAACGAACTGGGCCTGCATGACGACCCCTTGTTCAAACTGGCCATCCAGTTGGAGAAGATTGCCCTTGAAGACGAATACTTCATCGAGAAGAAGCTCTACCCGAACGTCGATTTCTACTCGGGCATCGTGCAACGTGCACTCAGCATTCCGACGCAGATGTTCACCGGTATTTTCGCCATGGCGCGAACCATCGGCTGGATTGCCCAGTGGAACGAGATGATCGGCGATCCCGAGCAGAAAATTGGCCGGCCGCGTCAATTGTTCACCGGCTCTGTTCCACGCAACGTCAAGGAAATGGCCAAACGCTGATTGATCAGCCGAGGGGCGTATTGACGGCCACTCGGCAGCCCTCTGCCGTCGCAAGGAAGAGGGTGACACCGATTCAGCCGCCGGGCGATTGCCGGCGGAAGCTGTCCCTTCGCTGGGCGGCACGCAGTGAGGGACTTGTGTCCTTTTTTTTCATCCCCAGCTATTAACGGAGGTGATGGCATGATGAAGCAAATGATTTCCAGTTCGTATCTCTTCGGTACGAACGCGCCATACGTCGAAGAGTTGTACGAAGCGTATCTGTTGAACCCCGCTGCGGTCGACGCGGCGTGGCGCGACTATTTCGACAAGCTCGCCAATCTGCCGGGCGTGGGTGCCTATCACGGTCCCGACGTCGCCCATACGCCGGTCATCAAATCCTTTGCGCAACGCGCCAAGGAGGGCACTCTGCATGTTGTCCCGCGCGGTACCGCGCAGGCCGAGAAACAGACCAAGGTGCTGCAGCTCATCACGGCCTACCGCTTCCTCGGCAATCGCTGGGCGCAACTGGATCCGCTGAAGCGTCAGGAGCGGCCGGAAGTCGCCGAGCTTGATCCGTCCTTCTATGGCTTTACCGAAGCCGATCTGTCGACCACGTTCCGCACCGGTTCTTTCGACATCGGTGCCGATGAGGCCACGTTGCGCGAGATTCTTGAAGCCCTGCGCCTGCGCTACTGCGGTCAGATCGGCGCGGAATACATGTATATCGCAGATGTGGCGGAGAAGCGCTGGATCCAGTCGCGTTTCGAGCCGGTGCGCGACGTGCCGCGCTACGCCGACGAGGACAAGCGGCGCTTCCTTGCCGCCATCACGGCCGCCGAGACGCTCGAACGCTACCTGCATACCCGCTATGTCGGCCAGAAGCGCTTCTCGCTCGAAGGCGGCGAGTCGATGATCCTGGCAATGGATCAACTGGTGCGAGTGGCCGGCACCATGGGCGTGAAGGAGATCGTCATCGGCATGGCCCACCGCGGTCGCCTGAATGTGCTGGTAAATACCCTGGGCAAGCAGCCGGCGATGCTGTTCGATGAATTCGAGGGCAAGAAGAAAAGTGACCTGCTTGCCGGCGACGTCAAATACCACATGGGTTACTCCTCCGACGTGGCGACGCCGGGTGGGCCCGTGCACCTGACGCTGGCATTCAATCCCTCGCATCTCGAGATCGTCAATCCGGTGGTGGAGGGCTCGGTATATGCGCGCCAATTCCATCGGGGCGCGAACGGCAAGAACGAGGTCATCCCGGTGCTGATCCACGGCGACGCCGCCGTGGCCGGCCAGGGCGTCAACCAGGAAATGCTCAACTTCTCGCAGACGCGCGGCTACGGCACCGGCGGTACGGTGCATCTCGTCGTCAATAACCAGATCGGGTTTACCACCTCGGATCCGCGCGACCTGCGTTCGTCGCTGTATTGCACCGACATCTTCAAGATGGTCGAAGCGCCGATATTCCACGTCAATGGGGACGATCCGGAAGCGGTGGCCTTCGTCACCCAGCTGGCGCTCGAGTTCCGGCAGGAGTTCAAGAAGGATGTGGTGGTCGATATCGTCTGCTTCCGCAAACTGGGCCACAACGAGCAGGACGAGCCGATGGTGACCCAGCCGCTGATGTACAAGAAGGTCGCCATGCATCCCGGCACGCGCAAGCTGTATGCCGAAAAACTGGAAAACCAGGGCGTCCTGGCGCCCGGCGAGGATGAGCAGATGATCAAGGATTACCGCACGGCGCTCGATGAAGGACGTCACCTGCGCGATCCCGTCATCACCGACTTCAAGAGTCCCATGGCGATCGACTGGGCGCCCTACGTCACTGCCAAGTACACCGAAAAATGCGATACCACGGTGCCCTTGAACGAATTGCAGCGTCTCGGTCAGCGCCTGACCAGTGTGCCAGCCAATTTCACGCTGCATCCGCGCGTGCAGAAGATCGTCGATGACCGCAAGCTGATGATCGAGGGCAAGCTGCCGATCGATTGGGGCATGGCCGAAAACCTCGCCTATGCCACCTTGCTGGCGGCCGGTTACGGCGTGCGCATCTCCGGCGAAGATGTCGGACGCGGCACCTTCTTCCACCGCCATGCCGCCTTCCATGACCAGAACCGCGAAAAATGGGACGAGGGCACCTGGTGGCCGCTGGCGTCGCTGCAGGAATCGCAGGGCACCTTCCAATGTTTCGATTCCGTCCTCTCCGAGGAGGCCGTGCTGGCCTTCGAATACGGCTATGCGACGGCGACGCCCAACGAGCTGGTGGTCTGGGAGGGTCAGTTCGGCGACTTTGCCAACGGCGCCCAGGTCGTCATCGACCAGTTCCTCGCCTCGGGTGAAGCCAAATGGGGCCGTTCTTGCGGGCTGGTCTTGCTGCTGCCGCACGGTTACGAGGGCCAGGGGCCGGAACATTCTTCGGCACGCATCGAGCGCTTCATGCAGTTGTCGGCCGATTTCAACTGGGAGGTCTGCATGCCGACGACGCCCAGCCAGATTTATCACTTGCTGCGCCGGCAGATGCTGCGCAAGCAACGCAAGCCGCTGATTGTCTTCACGCCGAAATCGCTGCTGCGCCACAAGGATGCCACCTCGAGTCTCGACGACCTGTGTGACGGCACCTTCCAGACGGTGTTCGGCGAGGTGTTTCCCCATAACCCGAAGAAAATCACCCGCGTGGTCTGCTGCACCGGCAAGGTTTACTACGATCTGGTCAAGGCGCGCAACGAGCGTCAGCTTGAGCACGTCGCCATCCTGCGCACGCCGCAGCTCTATCCGATGGACGACCGGCGGCTGCTGGAGGAACTCGACCGCTATCCGAAATTGAAGGAACTGGTCTGGTGCCAGGAGGAACCGGAAAATCAGGGTGCCTGGTATGCCAAGCATCATCGTCTGATTCAAATCCTCAAGAAGGGCCAGACGCTGCAACTCGCCTCGCGGCCCGCCTCCGCCTCGCCGGCGGTCGGCAGTGCCGCAAAGCATCTTGAGCAGCAACAAGCCGTAGTCGACGCCGCCCTTGGAAATCATAAATAATTACATTATTGGAGACATATATGGCCCCCACGCTCATTCCATTCGTTGCCCCCACAGGGGGTGTCGCCTCGATCGGGGCGGTTCTTCAGGAGACGATGCCATGCTGATCGAAGTCAAAGTCCCGCAGCTGTCCGAATCCATCGCCGAGGCGACACTGGTCAGTTGGCACAAGAATGTGGGCGACGCCGTTGCCCGCGATGAAAATCTGATCGACATTGAAACCGACAAGGTTGTGCTTGAGCTGCCGGCGCCAAAGGATGGCGTGCTGGTCGAGGTGCTCAAGGGCAATGGCGACACGGTCATTGCCGGCGAACTGATTGCCCGCATCGACACGGAAGCGCAGGCGGCCGAGGCCGCACCTGCAGCCGCGCCAAAAAACAAGGCTGCCGCTCCTGCCGCTGCCGCATCTGCTGGCAAGGCGGAAGTCAAGTCCGCCGGAACCGGGCCGGCCGCGCGCAAGGCGCTGGCCGAGAAGGGTATCGACGCCGCCCAGGTACAGGGCAGCGGCCCCGGTGGGCGCGTCACCAAGCCCGACGTGCTCGCGGCTGCGCCGCAGTCCGCCCCGCGTGCTGCCGCCGTCCCGCCAGCGCCGACTTTTGCCGCGCCGCTGGCGCAGCCTGCCGTGTCTCATGCCGAGGCCGTCAGTGCCGAGCGCACCGAGCAGCGCGTGCCGATGTCGCGCCTGCGCGCCCGCGTCGCCGAGCGGCTGTTGCAGTCGCAAGCGACCAACGCCATCCTGACCACCTTCAACGAGGCGAACATGGCCCCGGTGATCGAGCTGCGCAAGAAATACGCGGACAAGTTCGAGAAGGAACACGGCGTGCGCCTTGGCTTCATGTCCTTCTTCGTCAAGGCGGCGGTCGCGGCGCTGAAAAAATATCCGGTGCTCAACGCCTCGATCGATGGCAACGACATCGTCTATCACGGCTACTTCGACATCGGCATCGCCGTCAGCAGCCCGCGCGGCCTGGTGGTGCCGATCCTGCGCGACGTCGACCAGTTGTCATTGGCCCAGATCGAGAAGAAGATTGCCGAGTTCGGCGCGAAAGCGAAAGAAGGCAAGCTGTCGCTCGAAGAACTCACCGGCGGCACCTTCTCGATCTCCAACGGCGGCGTGTTCGGTTCGATGTTGTCGACGCCGATCATCAATCCGCCGCAATCGGCCATCCTCGGCATTCATGCGACCAAGGAACGTCCAGTGGTGGAAAATGGCCAGATCGTCATCCGCCCGATCAACTATCTCGCCCTCTCCTACGACCATCGCATCATCGACGGGCGCGATGCCGTGTTGGGCCTGGTGACCATGAAAGAGGCGCTGGAAGACCCGGCGCGTCTGCTGCTTGAAATCTAAGGAGGCTAGAACATGGCCAACCAGCAATTCGACGTAGTCGTCATCGGCGGCGGCCCGGGCGGCTATGTCGCCGCCATTCGCGCTGCCCAGCTCGGCTTGTCCACCGCCTGCATCGAGTCGGATGCCTACGCCGACCCCAAGGGCGCCGTGCGACTTGGCGGCACTTGTCTGAATGTCGGCTGCATTCCGTCCAAGGCGTTATTGCGTTCCTCCGAACTGTTCGAAACAGCCAACCACGGTTTTGCCGCGCATGGCATCACTGCCGCCGCCGTCAAGATGGATGTCGCCACGATGCTGCGCCGCAAGGATGCCATCGTCACCCAGCTCACCACCGGCATCAAGGGCTTGTTCAAGAAGAACAAGGTCACGCTGCTGGCGGGACGTGGCAGCTTTGCCGGTCGGGAAGGCGCGCTGTGGCAGATTAAGGTTGCCGGCCAGGACGCTGCCGAAGTGGTCGCGGCCAGGCATGTCATCGTCGCCACCGGTTCAGCCCCGCGCCATCTCGATGGCATCCCGGTCGACAACATAACGATTTGCGACAACGTCGGTGCGCTCGCACTGGAAGCCGTGCCCAAGCGACTTGGCGTCATCGGCGCCGGTGTCATCGGCCTCGAACTCGGCTCGGTCTGGCAGCGGCTGGGCGCCGATGTCACCATCCTCGAAGCGCTGCCCGATTTTCTCGCCGCTGCCGACCCGGCCGTGGCCAAGGAAGCGTGGAAGGTCTTCACCAAACAGCAGGGCCTCAAGATCAACCTCGGCGCCAAAATCACTGCCGTCAAGCAGATCAAGAAAGGCAAACAGACAACCGTCAACGTCAGTTACGAGACCAGCGCCGGCGCCTTCACGCTGGAATGCGACAAGCTGATCGTCTCGGTCGGGCGCGTGCCGAATATTGCCGGCCTCGGGGGCGACAGCGTCGGCCTGCAACTGGATGAACGCGGCTGCATCGCGGCGAACGAGCATTGCCAGACCAACCTCGAAAATGTCTGGGCGGTCGGCGACGTGGTGCGCGGCCCGATGCTCGCGCACAAGGCCATGGAAGAAGGCGTGATGGTCGCCGAACTGATCGCCGGCCAGGCCGGCCATGTCAATTACGCCGCGATTCCCTGGGTGATCTATACCCACCCCGAAATCGCCTGGGTCGGCAAGACCGAAACCCAGTTGAAGAGCGAGGGGGTCGAGTTCCGCAGCGGCCAGATTCCTTTCATGGCCAATGGTCGTGCGTTGGGGCAGGGCGACAGCAGCGGCTTTGTCAGGATGCTGGCCTGCGCCAGGACCGACACCATCCTCGGCGTGCACATCATCGGTGCCAACGCTTCCGAATTGATCGCCGAAGCGGTTACGGCGATGGAATTCGGTGCGGTGTCCGAAGACATCGCCCGCATTTGCCACGCGCATCCGACCCTCTCCGAGGTGATGCACGAGGCGGCGCTGGCGGTGGATAAACGGGCGCTGCACTTCTGAGCCAGTCCCACCACATTCTCAACGTCCCGCGGGACGGCATGATCCGCGCTTTTGCTGCCGCGCTCGGCGAGCGCGGCATTGTGGCCGACACGGCGCAGCAGGCGGCAGCGGTCCGCCTGCAGCTCTTTTATGACGAACTGGTCGCCTTCAAGGCGGCGCGGCGCAGCCGCCTGCGCAAGCTGCTGGTGCATCCCGCCTTGCCGAAGGGAGTCTGGTTCTGGGGTGGGGTCGGGCGCGGCAAGAGTTTCCTGATGGAATGTTTTTTCGCTGCCGTGCCCTACCAACGCAAACGGCGCGTGCATTTTCATGCCTTCATGCGCGAGGTGCATGAGCGTTTGCAGGCCTGCAAGCACGCGCCCGATCCGCTGGCAAAGGTGGCGGCGCAGGTGGCGAAAGAAACGCGGCTGATGTGCTTCGACGAGTTTCACATTGCCGACATCGCCGACGCCATGATCCTCGCGCGCCTGATGCCGGCGCTGTTCGATGCCGGCGTGCTGTTCTGCATCACCTCGAACTACCCGCCCGCCGGGCTTTATCCCGACGGACTGCAGCGCGAGCGCCTGCTGCCGACACTGGCGCTGCTCGATGACAAGCTCGACGTCATCGAGATCGATGCCGGCATCGACTATCGTCTGCGGGCGCTCGAACAGGCGAGCGTTTATCTGCTGCCGTCAGACGGTGAGAGCACCACCCTGCTCATGCAGATCTTTTCCCGGGTCGCGCATGGCGCAGGGCATGCCCGGCCGATCATGGTGTTGGGGCGGGAGATCAAGGTGGTTCACCGCGCACCCGGTGTGCTCTGGTGCGACTTTGCCACGCTGTGCGGCGGGCCGCGCTCGCAGAACGATTACCTCGACCTCGCGCACCGTTTCCACACCGTGTTCGTCTCGGCCTTGCCGCGCCTGGGGCCGGAGCAGGCCAACGCCGCGCGCCGCTTCACCTGGCTGGTCGATGTCTGCTATGACCACCGCGTCAAGCTGGTGCTGGCGGCAGCCGTGCCGGCCGGGGAGCTCTATGTTGCCGGCCCGCAGGCCGGGGAATTCAAGCGCACCGTGTCGCGCCTGATGGAAATGCGCTCACACGAATATCTGGCCAGTGAGCATCGTCGCTACGAGACTCACGCCCTGGCCGACTGAAAGTCGGCGTGACCGAAGGAAATCCCCGTGGGACTGGCGGAACGGCGATTGTGGCTCCCCTATCTCGCTTTGCGAGATAGGGTTCTTGGGTGGCACCCCCTCTCCCCGTCCCTCTCCCGCAAGGGGAGAGGGAGAAAATCGGCACCACCGCAACCCATGCCCCAGCAGTCTCGCCGCCGGGCCGCCCTTGGCCCGCAAACGGGCCAAGGGCATTCTGATTCCCCCCCTTTCCCCCGGCCCCTTTCCCGCCAGGGGAAAGGGGAGAAGGCACCCCGTAGCAGTCTCGCCGCCGGGCCGCCCCAAGGCGAGACGGCACGCGGCGCCAGCCGCAATCCGCGCCAAAGTCTGAACGGGGGCACCCCGTAACAAACGAGCGCAGCGACAACAAGCGACGCAGTCGCGCAGTTGCGGCGTAGGCTAATGCCGGCAACGCCGGCGTTAAGCCGCGTAGTGGCGGCCGTAGGCAAAAACAACAGTTACCTCCCCTTGAGGGGAGGTTAGGAGGGGTGGGTGTTTATTGCGTTTACCCAGCGCGGATCGGGCCGCCAGGTTGTGATCCAGCCGGGCAGGTCGGCGGCGGGCATCGGCCGGGCGATGCCGTAGCCCTGGGCGAGCGGACAGCCGAGGGCGAGCAGGGCGACGCCGACTTCCACGGTTTCGACCCCTTCGGCAATGACTTCGCGCCTGAATGCGCGCGTCAGGCTGATCACGCCGGAGACGATGGCGTAGTCCTCTTCGTCAACCAGCAGGTCGCGCACGAAGCTCTGGTCAATTTTCAGCACGTCAACTTTCAGCCGCTTGAAATAGGACAGCGAGGAGTAGCCCGTGCCGAAATCGTCGAGGGCGAACCGCACGCCCAGTGCATGGCAGGCGTCGATCACGCGCGCCACCAGCGCCATGTCTTCGAGGGCGACCGATTCGACGATTTCGAGTTCGAGCGCAGCGGGCGGCACCTCGGGGTGGCGCGCCAGAATGCCGGCCAGTTGTGCGCTGAAAGTTGGCGATTGCAGGTGGCGCGCCGAAATATTGACACTGACGGTCAGCACCAGACCCGTCTTGCGCCAGGCTTCCAGTTGCGTCAATGCGGTCTCGATTACCCATACGCCCAGCGGAATCGCGAAATTGCTGTCTTCGACGACCGGCATGAACCGGCCGGGCGCGATCAGCCCGTCTTGCGGATGCTGCCAGCGAATCAGCGCCTCGGCGCCGAACACGGCACCATTGCTCATGTCGACCTTGGGTTGGTAATGGAGCACAAATTCGTCCTGCTCCAGCGCCGCCTCGATGCGCGCGCGGACGTTGTGCTCGACTTCGGTCTGGCGGTCGCGCGCGGCGTCGAACAGGTGAAAACGATTGCGGCCGGTCTGCTTGGCGATATACATGGCCTGGTCGGCGTGGCGCAGCAGGGTGTCGGTGTCGGCATCGTCGAACGGGTAGAGGGTGAAGCCGATACTCCCGGAGATCTGCACTGCTTGCTCGTCGATGCGGTAGGGTAAGGCGATGGCATCGAGCAATCGCTGCAGAGTCTGAAAACACTCGTCGATGCTCGCCAGATCGTCGAGCAGCAGGGCGAATTCGTCCCCGCCCAGACGACATACGCTGTCACCGGCGCGCAGGGTGTCTTTCAAACGCTGCGCCACCATGATCAGCAGCCGGTCGCCGACTTCGTGGCCCCGCTGGTCATTCACCGACTTGAAGGCGTCGAGATCGAGATAGGCAATGGCCAGCAGGCGCTCTGACCGTTGCGTCTGCACCATGGCCAGTTGCAGCCGGTCGGCGAACAGAACGCGGTTGGGCAACTGCGTGAGCGGATCGTGGTGGGCCAGAAATTCCAGTTCATGCTGGTAGCGCTTGCGCTCGGCGATGTCGCGCACCAGGGCAATGATGCGGTCGGCGCTGCCGATGCGGGCGCGCCGCAGATTGACTTCGACCCAGAACTCGCGGCCATCATCCAGTCGCCGCGCCAGCCAGTCGAAGGTCTGCGGGCCTTGATCCCGCGCCAGCCGCAGATTTTCTGCTGCTTCCTCCTGGGTGAAAGGCTTGACGTTGGCGGAAAGATCTGCCAACGAAACCTGTAGCGCTTCGGCGTGTGTGCAGCCAAACATTTCACACATGCGGCGGTTTACATCGAGCGTGCGGCCGGTCTCGGCATCATGGATGAAAAACGCATCGCCGGCGGCGTCGAAGATGGCGCGAAAGCGTGTTTCGCTTTCGGCCAACTGCTCGATACGGTTTTGCACGGTGGCAGCCATGGCGTTGAAGTTGTCGGCGAGCAGGCCGATTTCGTCCTGGCTGCCAATTGCGATGGGCGTCGAATAGTCGGCGCTGGCGATACGGCGGGTAGCAGCGACCAGGTCGGTGATATGACGTGTAACAAGGAAACCAGCACCCATCAACAGCAGCAGCGACAGCAGAATCGCAATGAAAACAATTGCGAAACTCTGCTGCAGGTTGACGTTGCGCAAGGCAATCTGGTCGTCGAGCGACAGGCCGAAGCGGACCGCGCCTACCGGGTTGTCATGGAGGGAGATCTGCCGCGAAGTGTCGAAGGTCTGGTCGGCCAGTGCGTCGGTAATCCTGACGTCCACGGGTGCGGTGTTCTGCAGAAGTTCCGGTGTGACCGCGCCGGTGCTTGCCAGCACTTCCCCGTGGGAGTCGAAGACGACGATGTAGCGCAGTCCGGCCAGTTCGGAGCCGGTCAGCTTGCGGATGACAGAGGTGATTTCGCTGTGATCGCGCTGGAACATCAGCCCTGCCAGAGCGGCGTCGAGCAGTGGTGCCAGAGCCTCGATCCGCACCCGGTTTTGCGACTCGAATGAATTGTTCATCAGCCGATAGCTGTTGGCGAGCAGGAGCGTCAGCATGACCGCTTGGACGATCAATGCCGCGGCGACCAGCTTGAAGCGGATCGTGCGATACCAGGGTGTTGAAGCTTCAGGATGCATCGATTCAGGGTTTTTCAAGCACGGAGGTAAACGGGTCGATGCGCTTCATGGTTGCCGCATCGACCGGACGGAAATCGATTTGTTGCGTCCTGGCGAAGTAGGCGTGGCCAAGAGGCGTTTCGGCAAATACGAGCAATGCGTGCTGTAGTTGTTTCAGCGTCCCGGCACCGAGGCGCGGGTGGCCGAGCAGCAAAAATCCTGGAACCGGTGGCGAGCGGTAAATCTCGCGCAGTTGCGAGCGTTGTGCAGCGAGGGCGCTGTCCCACAAGAGGGTTCCGGTGGCTCCAGCATCAGCCTCGCCACGCAGCACGGCGGTGAGCACATTGGAAAAGGTGGCAGTGTCGACAAAGCGCACGTTCTTGCCAAGCTCCAGGCCGGTCTTGGCCAGCGCCTGGTTCATGATCTGGAAGGTCATCGACAACTGCGTACCGACGGCCAGCGAGCGATTGTGCAGAGCGCCGAGAGACTCGATGGGAGAATCGTTTTTCGTCACGGCAACAACCACGATCGGGTAGCCGGTCTGCGCCAGCGGCTGATAGCCGTCGCGCTTTTCCGCCACTCGCCCCATGTGCGGAGCGGTAAAGATGATGTCGTATTCGCCGGCGCGGGTGCGTTCGATAAAACTGCTGAAGTTGGGTGCCGAGCGCAGTGACACCGGTCGTCCGAGTATTTTGCTCAAATGAGTTTTCAGCGGGGCGAACTGTTCGACGGTCTGGCTGGGAGACAGGTAGGGATAGACGCCGAATATCAGTTCGCCTTGGTCGGCTGCTGCCAGCGGGGCGATCAACAGAATGGCTAGTGCACCGAGCAGCAGGCGTCTGGCAGTAAGGAGCATTCCCATATTCATCCTCATCGTCCAACAATAGCAAAATCGCAACTCAGCCGACTGCGAAATTGACCATATCTTGCCACAGATGGGAGGGTAACCGGGCTGTTTCAGTCTTTCGTCATACGCTTGAGTGCGTAGAGTTTGTCGAGTGCTTCGCGCGGACTCAATGAGTCGGGGTCGAGTTCCGCCAGTGCCTCGATAACTGGATGCGGCTCGGTTGTAAAAGTCGGCGCTGGTGGTACGGCGGCAACAGCGAACAGATCGATTTGCGGCCCGGCTTGCGCAGCACGGTTTTCCAGTTCCACCAGGCGCCGCTTGGCTTCGCGCAGGACCCCGAGTGGCACGCCGGCCAGCGCGGCGACCTGTATGCCATAGGATTGCGAGGCGGGGCCCGCCTCGACGGCATGCAGGAACACGACCGACTGGCCATGCTCGACGGCGTCCAGATGCACGTTGGCGCAGGTGGGGTGATCCAGTGCCAGACGCGTCAGTTCGAAATAGTGGGTGGCAAACAGCGTCCAGCAGCGGTTCTTTTCGATCAGTTGGCGGGCAATGGCGAAGGCCAGCGCCAGGCCGTCGAAGGTCGAGGTGCCGCGGCCGATCTCATCCATCAGCACCAGCGAGCGGTCGGTGGCGCCGTTGAGGATGGCGGCGGCCTCGGTCATTTCAACCATGAAGGTCGAGCGTCCCGAGGCCAGGTCGTCGGCCGCGCCGATGCGCGTGTGGATGGCGTCGAGCGGCCCGAGCCGGCAACTTTGCGCCGGCACGAAACTGCCGCAGTGGGCGAGCAGCACGATCAGCGCCGTCTGCCGCATGTAGGTGGATTTGCCGCCCATGTTGGGGCCGGTGATGAGCAGCATGCGGCGGGCCGGCGACAGGTCAAGGTCGTTGGCGATGAAACTCATTCCATCCTTGATGACTTGACGTTCAACGACCGGATGGCGGCCACCGACGATTTCCAGGCAGGGGTAGTCGACGAACTCCGGCCGGCAGTAATCGTAACGTTGTGCCGCCGTGGCAAAGGCGCTGAGACCATCGAGCTGCGCCAGCGCGCGGGCGATGCGTTGCAGTTCAGTGATGTGCTCGACGAGGGCTGCCAACAGTTCGTCATATAGTCGTTTTTCCAGCGCCAGCGCACGCTCGTTGGCGGACAGTGCCTTGTCCTCGAAGGCCTTCAGCTCGGGCGTGATGTAGCGCTCGGCATTTTTCAGCGTCTGGCGCCGCCGGTAGTCGTCCGGTATGCGGTCGGTATGGGCGTGGGAGATCTCGATATAGAAGCCATGTACCTTGTTGTATTCGACCTTGAGGCTGTTGATGCCGCTGCGCGATTTTTCTCGGGCTTCAAGATCAATCAGAAATTGTCCACAGTTGCTCTGGATGCCGCGCAGTTCGTCGAGGTCGGCGTCGAAACCGGGGGCAATCGCGCCACCGTCGCGTAGCAAGGCCGGCGGGTCGACGGCCACTGTGCGGTCGAGTCGCTCCAGGCAGGCGGTCGGGACGGCGAGATCCGCGCACAGTGTATTTAGCAGTTCGCTGCCGATTCCGCTGACCGAGCCGCAGCCGCTGACCAGCGCGCCGATTTCCGGCAGGCGGCGCAAGGTTTCGCGCAGTGCGGCGAGTTCGCGGGGACGTGCGCTCTTGAGCGCGATGCGCGTAGCGATGCGTTCGGCATCGGCGCTGCCGCTCAGTGCCGTGCCGAGTTTTGCCAGCAGCGCCATTCCGCCATCGTCGAGCAGGGCGGCGATGGCGCCGTGGCGGAGGGCAGCGCTGCCGCGGTCGGTGAGCGGGTGGTGCAGGCAGTGGCGCAGCCAGCGCGCACCGGGCGCAGTGCTGCAACTGTCGAACAATGACAGTAGCGTCGGTGCAGCCTCACCTCTAAGTGTCTCGGTGATTTCGAGGTTGCGGCGCGTGGCGGCATCGAGCCGGAGCCAGCTCGATTCGTTTTCCACCTGCAGACCGGTGACATGGGTGAGCGCCTGCAACTGGGTGGCCTGGGCATAGCGCAGCAAGGCGCCGGCAGCACCGAGCGCCAGCGTGGCTTCAGTTTCATCGGGGATGAAGGCGGCCAGGTCGCGCGTGCCGAAGTGCGTCGTCAGCAGCTGCACCGCGCTCGCCGTGTCGAAATGCCAGTCGGGGCGCCGCCGCAGGCGGTTTGCGCTGTCGTCGGGCAGTGCCAGGCTGTCGGCTGCGATGGCTTCGCCCAGCAGGATTTCCGCCGGTTCGAGTCGGGTTAACTGGGCGGGCAGCGTGGCAGCGCTGGTTTCCAGCAGGCGCAGTTCGCCGCTGGCGAGGTTGAGCCAGGCAATGCCGATGCGTTGCCGGCCCATGCTCACTGCGAGCAGCAGACTGTCGCTGCGGTCGTCGAGCAGGGCGGCGTCGGTCAGCGTGCCCGGCGTGACGATGCGCACGACGGCGCGCTCCATCGGTCCCTTGCTGCTGGTCGAATCGCCGATCTGTTCGCAGATCGCCACTGACTCGCCAAGCCTGACCAGCCGCGCCAGATACTGGTCGCAGGCATGGTAAGGCACGCCGGCCATCGGAATCGGCAGGCCGGCGGATAGTCCGCGCTTCGTTAACGTGATGTCGAGCAGTCGCGCCGCCTTTTCGGCGTCGGCGTAGAACAATTCATAAAAATCGCCCATGCGGTAGAACAGCAGCACGTCAGGATGCGCAGCCTTCAGCCGCAGGTATTGCTGCATCATCGGCGTGTGGCCGGCAAAGTCCACGGGCGGGGCGGAAGAGGCTCGAGTCATGCGGGTAAATCGCGTTATGCCGGCACGTCATGGGGCGGGACAGGAATTATACTGTCCGCCTTTCAGCTTCCCCGACCGACCGGCATGGCTTCCAGCATCATTTCAAAATTGGCATTGCGCCTGCTGCATGTCTGGGTACGGGTACGGGTATTTCCAGAAAATGCCAGCCTTGCCGAAGCCCTGGTGTTCGACCCGGCGCGACCGGTCTGCTATGTGTTGCGTGAAAGCTGGTGGTCCGATCGACTGGTCCTGCAGGATGCAGCGCAGCGCGCCGGCCTGCCCGCGGTGGATGCGCCGCTCAAGCTGGCTGGGCGTCGTCTGGGAAGCGCCGAGTTTTCCCTGAGTCGGGGTTGGTGGTTATTCGGCAAGGCGCGTGCGCAATATGCCGCGCCATCCCGGCTGATGGGTTTGATCGAGGCGTTGACGGCGGATGACACGGCGGATGTGCAGCTTGTGCCGGTGACGGTGTTGTGGGGGCGGACCCCCAAGCAGCAGGATTCGATCATGCGCGCGCTACTGGCCGAGTCGTGGCACCGTCGGCATCCCCTCGGACATTGGCTGGCGGTGCTGTTCCATGGACGTCATACCCATGTCCATTTCGGCCAGCCATTGTCGCTGCGCACGCTGATCGAGGATGCGCCCGATGCGGCGCTGGCCGGCAAAAAATGCGCACGCGTGCTGCGTGCCCATTTCCGCCGCCAGCGGGAAATGGCCATCGGTCCGGATATTTCGCATCGCCATACTGAAGTAGAGACCCTGCTGGCATCGCCCGAGGTGAGCGCGGCCATGGCAGAGACGGCTGAACGCGACAAGCTCTCGCCCGAGGCAGTGCACAAGCTGGCGCGGCGCCATGCACTGGCCATCGCTTCGGACTACTCCTATGGTGTCGTGCGCGCTGGCGAGTTGCTCCTCAACTGGCTGTGGACGCGTCTGTTCGACGGCGTCGAGGTGCGCAATCTCGATGTCCTGACCCGCATCGCGGCGGGCCAAAGCCTGGTTTACGTTCCCTGCCATCGTAGTCACATCGACTATCTGCTGATGTCGTATGTGATCTTCCGCAACGGCTTGACGCCACCGTACGTTGCCGCCGGCGACAACCTCAATCTGCCGCTGATTGGCCAAATACTGCGGCGGGGCGGCGCCTTTTTTCTGCGCCGCAGCTTCAAGGGCGACCCGCTGTATGCGACGGTGTTCGCCGAATATCTGCACCGCATGCTGGCGCGCGGCTTCCCCATCGAGTTTTTCATCGAGGGCGGGCGCAGCCGCAGCGGCCGCATGCTGCCGCCCAAGGCCGGTTTGCTCGGCATGACGGTGCAAAGTTACGTGCGCCGGCACGAACGGCCGCTGGTTTTCGTGCCGGTGTACCTCGGTTATGAAAAGTTGCCCGAAGGCGCGAGCTTTGTCGATGAGCTCAGCGGCCGGCCGAAGCGCCGCGAGTCGCTGTGGAGCGTACTCTCCGCCGTGCGCATATTGCGCCGCCATTTCGGCCAGGTCTATGTGAATTTCGGCGAGCCGCTGCCCCTCGGCGACTGGCTCGATGAGCGGCACCCGGCCTGGCGAACGGCTGAGACCGGGTCTCCCGCGGAAAGCGCCTGGCTGCGCGGCGCGGTCGGTGACATTGCCAGCGAACTGGTGCGGCGCATCAACGCCGCGGCATTGGTTAATCCGGTGAATCTGGTCGGCCTCGCCCTGTTGTCGACACCCAAAGCGACCGCCGATGCCACTGCCCTGGCCCGTCAGATCGGCCATTTGCAGGCATTTCTCGATGCCGGGCATTTCGCCGCACCGGCTGATGGCGCAGACTGCATCGCCGCTGCGCTAAGGCTTGGTGCCGTGCATCGCATCGAACATCCACTCGGCGCATTGATCGGCGCCAATGCCAACGAGGCGGCCCTGCTGGCCTACTTCCGCAACAACGTATTCCACCTGTATGCCTTGCCGGCACTGGTGGCCTGCCTGATCGTGCAGCATGGGCCGCTGGCCGAGAAACGCTTGCTGGAAACGCTGACCGATCTGCTGGCGCTGATGCGCGACAGTCTCTACCTGCGACTGGATGAACAGGATCTGCCGGCGGCATTGGCGGATGTGCTGGGGAAACTTGCGGCACGCGGGCTGATCGAGCGGCATGACGGCAACGCCAGCGCGCCGGCCGCCAATACGGTGGCACGCAGTGATCTGCTCTGGCTGGGCGAAATGTTGCGGCCGCAGATGGAACGCTACTTCCTGGTCCTGATGCTGTTGCGGCATGGTGGCAGCGGAAATCTGACGCGCGCCGCATTGCTTGAGCAGAGTGTCCTGCTGGCGCAACGGCTGGCCTTGCTGCATACCGGCAATACCCCCGAGTTTGCCGATCGTCCCCTGATGGCCGCATTGATCGATCATCTGCTCGACAACGGTATCTTGCGCGAGGATGCGGAAGATCGACTGGCCTTCGGCGCCGCGCTCGAACGCGCGGCCCTGCAAGCCGAAGCGCTGCTGGCGCCGGATGTCAGTGAAATGATGCGGCGGCTGGTCTGACCATTATTGCGCAAAAGTCGGCGCTGGCGGGACGGCGGCACGGCGGGTAGACTGCGCGCCCTCAGTTACCGTTTCATTTCGCTCCGTCAAAGGATTTTCAGTGCTCGTCGCATCCAACATCACCATGCAGTTCGGGGCCAAGCCCCTGTTTGAAAACGTTTCCGTCAAGTTCGGCGAGGGTAACCGCTACGGCCTGATCGGCGCCAACGGCTCCGGCAAGACCACCTTCATGAAGATCCTCGCCGGCGTTTTGGAGCCCTCGGCCGGCAACGTCAGCCTCGACGCCCACGAACGCATGGCCTTCCTGCGCCAGGATCAGTTCGCCTACGAGGACGTGCGTGTGCTCGACGTGGTGATGATGGGTCACGAAGCGATGTGGGCCTGCATGCAGGAAAGGGACGCCATCTACGCCAACCCGGAGGCGACCGAGGATGAGTACATGCACGCCGCCGAGCTGGAGCACCACTTCGCCGAATACGACGGTTACACCGCCGAGGCGCGGGCCGGCGAGTTGCTGCTGGGCGTCGGCATTCCCAGCGAGCAGCACAACGGCCCGATGCGCGCGGTGGCGCCGGGCTGGAAGCTGCGCGTGCTGCTGGTGCAGGCGCTGTTCGCCAACCCCGACATCCTGCTGCTCGACGAGCCGACCAACAACCTCGACATCAACACCATCCGCTGGCTGGAAAACGTGATCAACGCGCGCGACAGCACGCTGATCATCATTTCCCACGACCGCCACTTCCTCAACCAGGTCTGCACCCACATGGCCGACCTGGATTACGGCAAGATCACCGTCTATCCCGGCAACTACGACGATTTCATGGAAGCTTCGGCGCAGGCGCGCGCGACCCTGTCGAACGCCAACACCAAGGCCAAGGAGCGCATCGCCGACTTGCAAACCTTCGTGCGCCGCTTCTCCGCCAATGCCTCGAAGGCACGCCAGGCCACCTCGCGCGCCCGGCAGATCGAGAAGATCAAGATCGAGGACATCAAGCCCTCTTCGCGCCAGTATCCGTGGATCGGCTTCGATTACAGCGACAAGGAAAAACTGCACCGCCTCGCCGTTGAAATGGACAAACTCAACTTCGCCTATGTGCCCGGCACGCCGGTCATCAGGAATTTCAGTGCTGCCATCGAGGCCGGCGAAAAAGTCGCCATCATCGGCGAGAACGGCGTCGGCAAGACCACCTTGCTACGCCTCTTGGCCGGGGCAGCGCTGCATGGCCTGGCACCCACGCATGGCAAGGTGAAATGGGCGGAAAAAGCCCGCCCGGGCTACTTTGCCCAGGACCATGCCGCCGACTTCGCGACCGACATGAGCCTGACCGACTGGATGGGCCGGTGGGTGCGCGAAGGCGGTTATGAGGGCGGCGAGGTGGAAACGCTGATTCGCGGCACCCTCGGCCGCCTGCTGTTCTCCGGCGATGAAGTGAAGAAATCGGTCAAGGTCATCTCCGGCGGCGAACAGGGGCGCATGCTGTTCGGCAAGCTGATCCTGCTGAAGAACAACGTGCTGCTGATGGACGAACCGACCAACCACCTCGACATGGAATCCATCGAATCGCTCAACAATGCGCTGGAAAAATACGCCGGCACGCTGATCTTCGTCTCCCACGACCGCGAATTCGTCTCCTCGCTCGCCACGCGCATCATCGAGATCAAGACCGACGGCACCATCACCGACTACCGCGGCAACTACGAGGAATACCTCGCCAGTCAGGGCGTCGATTAAAAGTCGGCGCTGGTAGGACGGCGGCTAAGCGCCCTTATGCTGCCTGATGGCTTTTTCATGGGCAATGACCGCCAGCGGGGAGGCGTCCTTTTTACACGCTGATGGTTGCGCAAGTCGGGCCCAGCAGCAAGCCGGACAATTCCCCCAAACCCAGGCGCAAGAGCCCACGCGCCGCCTTCAATCAAGCACCAGCCATATTTCGTTCCGGCGCAGAAACCACGGTGTCCACGGCGGGTCGAATCGCGCCCAGATGGCTTCGCCATGCCAGCGCAAGCCCGCCGTCCCCAGAGCATCCTGAAGCTTCTTCAGGTGCTCTGCGTAGCGGCTCTGCG
Organism: Rhodocyclaceae bacterium UBA2271; assembly: GCA_002347405.1. GTDB lineage: Bacteria > Pseudomonadota > Gammaproteobacteria > Burkholderiales > Rhodocyclaceae > Sulfuricystis. The sequence goes on from DDXB01000048.1 coordinate 54,060, forward strand.
ACCAGGTACCGGAGTAGCCGATGACCGCCAGCGTTCGCGCCGGTACGCTGCGCAGGGTGACGCTCGAATTGACCGGTTCCGGGAGGGTGTCCAGCGTCCATTCCGCAGGCATCGCGAACTGGATGACATAGGCACCGGAGCTGGCGCTTTGCGTCACCGGTGCCGTCATTGCAATTTTGGTGGGTGTTTGCGCCACGGGCGCGGTCATCTCGATCTTGCGCGCGCCCTTGTTGCCGCCGAAAATATATCCGGCCAGGGCGCGAAAGCCCTGGTTTCCGGCGTCTTCAGCGGCGGCGAGGACGGTCGTTTCCGCCACCAGATAGGCTTCGTAGCGGCGCACCTCGAAAGCATCGTAGGCGCGGACCAGCGTGTAGCGGGGTTCGTCAATTGCCATGGCGGAACTCCAGGCCAGCAGCAGGATGCAGGCAGCCAGAAAGCGAAATCGGGTCATTGGGGTGGAAGTGCGGAGACTGTCACAGGCTCGAATACTACCGCCTGCAGCGTGCGCCGCTCGAGCACCTGGCGCAAGCGTGCAAGAGGCGCGGCAGCTTGCCCGCTGACGAGAGGTGGTTGTAATCTGGCGCGCTTATGTTGTCGGCATCAGACTGATGATGGGCACGCGGATACGGAATCATCAGGCGATGGCCCGCCGCGGCGCGCTTGCCGCGACGAGCGCCTCTGCCGCGCGCCGGCCCGAGTAAAGGGCCCAATTGATCGTCGGGGCATTGCAGTATTCGCCGCAAACGTACAACCAATCAGTACGCCGCGGATCGCGGTATCGCGGGTTTTCGACGGGAGCCGTTTGCAGCGGCAGTGCAGCGGGGAGACGAAACGTCTTGAGGTGGCGCCAGCTACCGACTGCCGCACCGAACCATCCTCTCATTTGGTCGCGTACCGCGGCCTCCAGCGCCGCGTCATCCTGCGCAGGGATGCCGGGAACGTTGATTGCGATCAGGGAATCACCGGCTGGCGCATAGTCGCGGGATAGCAGCGTCGGCACTACCAGGCTGTTCACCGGACCGTGTCCGGTCGCGTTGAGCACCAGAATCGGTTCATCAATCGGCGGTGTTGCGGCTGCAAAATAGAGGCAGGTGGTGCCCCGCATGGCGGGCACGGGTTCGTCACCGAGCAAACGCGCCGTCGCGACACCATCGGTGGCCACCACCACGGCCCTGGCCAAAATGCGCTCGCCGGTGTCGAGCGTGACGCCGCCCGCGCTCAGCCCGGTGACACGCGCACCGGTGCGCAGCGTGTCGGCGGGCAAGGCCGCCAGGAGCTGGGCCGGAATCGCGCCCATGCCGGTCGCGGGCACGGCCGTGTCACCCGCCGCGAAGGCTCGAAAGCAGAACTCGAATGCACGGCTCGAGACCGACAGTGCAGGATCGAAGAACACGCCAGCAAGAAATGGCCGGAAGAAGCGGTCGACGCTGGCATCGCTGAAGCCAAGTTCGCGCAGGCGGGCAGCGGCCGTCGTCTCGGGGCGGGCGTAAATCTGGTCGATGCTGGCTGACATCAACTGCCGGCGCAGCAGCGCCATGCGCCATTTGTCGGCCAGCGTTCCCACCGGCGAGAACAGCGTGCCAAGGGCGGCCAGAGGCTGGCGCCAGGGATCGGCAATCCGGTGGAAACGCCCCTCGAAGCGGATCAGCGCGCCGGGAACGAACGCCCGCAAGTCAAGTGCCGACAAGTCCAGCGCGCTGCGCGCTTCCGGATAGGCCGTCTGCAGAACCTGGAAACCACGGTCGAGTCGATAGCCCTGGTGAAGTTCGGTACCGATCCGGCCTCCGGCCGTTGCGGCGGCCTCCAGCAGGCGCACTGACCGCCCCTGCCGCACCAGTTCGCGCGCACAGTTGAGTCCGGCCAGCCCGGCCCCGACTACGATTGCGTCAGTCTTGTCCATGCTTCAGCATCGGGTGACATGGCCGCTGACCGCGACGCTTTTCCTGATTCTCATACATGCCGATCACGAACCGGCTGCGGCGGACGCCGGACTGGCCTGGCAAGGCGCATCTTCCGCGCGCAAGGCGATCGCCCTCGCCATGCCGTGAAATATCAGCGCATGCGACGGAGCGAAGGCATACCAGTACAGCAGGCCCAGAGTCCCCGCGGGGTGCCAGTAGGCGGTCACGGTAATCCGCGTGTGCGCCGGCCCCACCGGACGGACCTCGAACTCAAGCACGCCGGCACCCGGCGCCTTCATGCCAAACGCCAAGGTCAGGCGCCGCAATGGATCCGCACCGATGACCCGCCACGAATCGATCACATCGCCAACGCGGACATCCTGCGGATCGCGCCGGCCGCGATTGCGGCCCGGTCCGCCGAGCGCCCAGTCGATGGTCTCGCGGATGCCCCAGAGCCAGTTGAAGGCGAAATAGCGGTTCTCGCCGCCGATCGCCGCCACCTGATCCCAGACCGCCTGCGGCGAGGCGCGCGCAATGAACGAGCCTGCGGCGCGCTTGGCATAGAAGGCATACTCCGGGTTGTAGTCGCGATACATCAGGGCTCCCTCGGTCCAGCGGGCGGCGACGGCGTGGCGACGTTCGACCTCGAACACCTCCTGCACGGCTTCGGCGTAAGTCAGCAATCGCTGCGGGATCAGCGCACGAATCTCGCGGTCATCCGCCGCGATGTGCAATTTGAGCCCGTCGATCAAGGCGCGTCCGGTGCTGGTCGGCACCGCCGTAACCAGTCTCAGCCAATACGACGACAGCCGCGGGCTGAGCACCGGCACCGGCACGACCAGCGGCGATTTGCCCACGGCCCGGCCGTATTGCTGCATCAGTTCCTTGTAGCTCAGGATCTCGGGGCCCGCAATATCGAAAATGCGGCCGGCCGCCTCTTCCCGCACCGCAACTTCGATCAGGTAGTGAAGCACGTTGGACAAAGCGATCGGCGGCGATGTTGACTCTACCCAGCGTGGCGTGACCATCACCGGCAGGTGGTTCACCAGATCGCGGATGATTTCAAATGAGGCGCAGCCAGGACCGACGATGATGCCGGCGCGCAACTCCGTAACGGGCACCTTGCCGGCGCGCAGTATCTCCCCCGTGACGCGACGCGAAACGAGGTGCGGCGAATCCGCACCGCCCGGAATCAGGCCGCCAAGATAGACGATGCGCTTGATTCCGGCACGTTCCGCTGCCGCAGCGAAGTTTTCTGCGCCACGTCGCTCGACATCACCGAAATCATCGCCGGCGCGCATGCAATGAACCAGATAGATGGCAATCTCCTGGCCGGCGAGCGCTGCGTCCAGGGCCGGCCCATCGAGAACATCGGCCTCGGCCAGTTCCACCCCCTGCCAGCCACGGCCCGCCAGCACCGCCATGCTGCGCGCCGCCGCCCTCACCGGATAGCCGCGTGCAGCAAGCTCAACCACCAGGTTGGTGCCGATGTAGCCGCTGGCCCCCATCACCACCACTCTGGGCTTGTCGGTCTGACTGTTCCTCTGCGGCCTCACGGCGGCGTTTGCTGTGTTCATGATTTCACTCCGTTTCGTGTTCATTCGCGCGTCGGCGCAGCGGATGCCGCAATGAGACCGGCAACAGCCGGCAGCGCTTGAACAAATCTGGTTATAGAAATCATTTTGTCCTGGACAGATGAAGATATGAAACGCAAGATATCGTCACAGATACAAATTGTCAACTACATTGTCCTGGACAAATTAATCTTTAATGGACAATTCAAACCACGAAATTGCCGCTTCGTCTTCCATGACGGGCCTCAGCATCAAACCCCCGCCCCCCTTCGCTCCCTCGCGGGGAGGGGTTCCTGGTTTGCTCGCTGCGCTCGAATATCACAGCGCACTTATTTGTATTTCACGTTAACCCAGCGGCTGAAACAGCACGTCCAGGTCGGCGGCGCCGATGAGGTGCTGGCCGCCCCGGCCGCCGGTGATGAGTTGGTCGGCCAGCCCTTTTTTGCGCGCTTGCAGGGCGAGAATTTTTTCTTCCACCGTGCCCTGCGTCATCAGCTTGTAGACGAACACCGGTTTGTCCTGGCCGATGCGGTGGGCGCGGGCGGTCGCCTGTTCCTCGACGGCCGGATTCCACCACGGGTCATAATGAATCACCGTGTCGGCGGCCGTGAGATTCAAGCCCGTGCCGCCCGCCTTGAGGCTGATGAGGAAAAGCGGCACGCGGCCTTCCTGAAAGTCGGCAATCGGCGTTTCGCGGTCTCTGGTCTGGCCGGTGAGCTTGGCGTAGCGGATGCCCTGCTTGTCCAGCGCCGCCTCGATCAGCGTGAGCATGGAGGTGAATTGCGAGAACAGCAAAATCTTGCGGCCTTCGTCGAGCAGTTCTTCCACCATTTCCAGCAGGAGCGCCAGTTTTACCGACTCGGCCTGACCCTTTTTAACGATGGCGCGGGCCGCATCGAGCTTGACGAGTCGCGGGTCGCAGCAAACCTGGCGCAGCTTGAGCAGGGCATCGAGAATCATGATCTGGCTTTGGCCGACGCCCTTTTCCAGGAGGACTTCGCGCAGTTTCTTGTCGAACACGACACGCAGCGATTCGTAGATGTCGCGCTGGCCGCCTTCGAGTTCGACCCAGCGCACGATTTCGGTGATCGGCGGCAATTCGGCGAGCACCAGCTCTTTCGTGCGGCGCAGCAGAAAAGGTCGCACCCGTTCGGCGAGCATCTGACGCGCCAGGGGATCGCCCTGCTTTTCGATGGGCGTGCGGAAGACTTTGACAAAGCGCTTGCGCGTGCCCAGAAATCCCGGCATGAGAAAGTCGAAATGCGCCCACAGCTCGCCCAGATGGTTTTCCAGCGGTGTGCCGGTCAGTGAAAGACGGTGGCGCGCCTTGAGTTTGCGGGCGACCTGATGTGCCTGGGCCTTGGGATTTTTGATGAACTGCGCTTCGTCGAGCACCAGAAAATGAAACTGTTGCTGCAGCAGCGTTTCCCGGTCGCGCACCAGGAGCGGATAGGTGGTGAGGATGATGTCGGCATCGGCAATCGCGGCGAAGCGTCCGGCACGATCGGGGCCGTGCAGCGTCAGCACCTTGAGATCGGGGGCAAACTGCGCTGCCTCGTTGCGCCAGTTGGCCATCAGGCTGGTGGGGGCGATGACGAGGCTGGGGCAATCGGCGCGGCCGCCATGTTTCTCCAGTTGCAGGTGGGCCAGTGTCTGCACCGTCTTGCCCAGCCCCATGTCGTCGGCGAGGATGCCGGCCAGATCGTATTCGCGCAAGAATTGCAGCCAGTTGAGGCCGTCCTGCTGGTAGTGCCGCAGCGTGGTGCGAAAAGTCGGCGCTGGCGAGACGGCGGCGATGCCGGAAAAATCCTTGAGACGGGCGCCGATGCCGCGCAGCCGCTCGCCGCCCAGCCAGTGCGTCGGCATTGCGTCGAGCGCGGCCAGCATGGCGGCGTGGTGGCGCGAGAGGCGTGGCCGCCCATCGGGCCGTTCATCATCGAGAAACTCCAGCAGCGGCAAGAGCCAGGCGCGCAAGCGTTTGACCGGCACGGGCAGGACGCGCCGCGCATCGAGCGCCAGCAGCACCTGTTCCGTCTCGGCCATGCCGGCAAGGCGTTGCAGCAGTTGCGGTTGCGCGGTGATCAGGTTCACCAGTGGCGCCACCAGGCTGATGCGTTCGCCGCCGATCATCACGCCCAGATCGAGGCTGAACCAGTCGCTGTCCGGCGCTTCCTCGACATCGGCAAACCAGTTGTCGGGACGCGCCAACTGGTAGGGGAAGTCTTCGGCAATTTCCACGGCTATGCCATGCGCTTCGAGCCGGGCGACGCCTTCGGCCAGAAAAGGCAGCCAGCCGCGGGCGTCCGGGATCAGCGGTATCAGGCATTCGCGCGCGGCGTCGATGCGGCGGTAATTGGGTTTGCGCCGGGCCAGAGCGTCCAGGCCCGCGGCCTGCAAGTGCTGCCAGGCCCGCTGCTCCGCGGCCAGGTCGCGCGCCAGGGTTCTGGTCTGCAGGCCTTGCTGAATGTGCAGCAGCGGCGGTGGCATGGTTTCGCCAACCACCGGCGGCAAACCGGGATAGTCGAACATCAGCTCGGCGAGGCCGATTTCGTCACTGATGCCGCGCATGTGAAGATGACGAATCAGGCCCGGTTTCAGCGCCAGCCGTGCAGTCGGCACGCCTGCCGGAGGAATGCCGGGCTGCGCCAGCGTCGGTCGCCCGCGGCGCTGAGTTTGGTGCGAATCCGGGCGCGCATTCGAGCGCTCCAGGGCCGTAATCAGCAAGGCGGCGGCATGCTGGCAGCGGGTGCCGACCGGACAGGTGCATTCACTGCTCACCCCAAGGAATCTGCCGCTGGCCGGGTCGATCGACACCCGCGCATGCACCGCGTAGGGGAAGCGCTGCGAGCCCCTGACGGCGCCGCCGACATGCAGGCCGCGCCCCTTGTCGTCATCGACTTCTAGGACGGTGACGCGCGCTTCGGCGGCGTACTGAACGCCGCGCGCCAGCAGGGCGGGGTCAAAAAAAATGGCCAGTTCACCGGCCGCCAACGTGGTCTTGTCGACCATGCCTTCAGCGGGAGTTCGTGCGCGTTGCCGTGACGCAGTCCTTGACAAGCCCGGGCCCGCGATAGATCAGGCCGGAATAGATCTGCACCAGTTGTGCGCCGGCGTCGAGCTTGGCTTGCGCCTTGGCGCCATCGACCACACCGCCGGCGGCGATGATCGGCACTTCGCCAGCGAGCGCGGCGGCGAGCTTCTTGACGACAAGGGTCGACGCCTCGAACAGCGGCGCGCCTGACAGACCTCCGGCTTCCTCGGCGTTGGGCTGGCCGGCGACCTTGGCGCGGTCGAGCGTGGTGTTGGTGGCGATGACGGCTTCGATGCGGTGGCGGCGGAGGGCGGCGGCAATGTTCGTGATTTGCGCGTCGTCGAGGTCGGGGGCGATCTTCAGCGCGAGCGGCACATGGCGGCCATGTTGCTGGGCCAGTTGGTTCTGCCGCGCCTTGAGCGCGCCGAGCAGGGCGTCGAGTTCGGATTCATCCTGCAGGGCGCGCAGGTTTTTGGTGTTGGGGCTGGAGATGTTGACCGTGATGTAGGTGGCAAACGGATAGGCTTTTTCGAGGCCGATCAGATAATCGGCGGCGGCGTTCTCGATGGGCGTGTCGGCGTTCTTGCCGATGTTGATGCCGAGCACGCCTTTGAAATGCGCATTCCTGACGTTGGCGATGAGCGCGTCGATGCCGTGATTGTTGAAGCCCATGCGGTTGATGATGCCCTCGACCTGCGGCAGGCGGAACATGCGCGGCTTGGGGTTGCCGGGCTGCGGGCGCGGCGTGACGGTGCCGATCTCGATGA
>DDXB01000046.1:0-7475 GCA_002347405.1 Rhodocyclaceae bacterium UBA2271
GCGGCAACTACCTTGACGCGCGCCGTCGTCGTCGCAGTACTGGTTCTCGGGATTGCCTGTTATGGCCTATGGCGGCTATACCAGCATCGACGTCGGGAAAGAACCCCGAGATTGATCTTCAAGGGCAAGTAGGTTGTATGCAGTAAGTATTGCCGCATAGCAGTACCCAGTCGAGAGCCCCGTGAGGGGTATTTTTACGCCCGTAGTTTTACTGCAAAACAACAAGAGCTTTTCGCGAGGTTATGGTGCTCCAGGCCAGACACACTGGCCATAAATGAAAACGTCGCAACCCTCGAAAGGCCCTGATCGTCAATGGATGAATTTCATCTTGCGACGGTTGGGGCCTTTTCTTTTCAGAATGCCACAAGGTGTTGCTGGATAAAACTCGATAATTCAAACTGCTGAATTAATCAGTGCCGAATCCAGCGAGCCACTATTCTTCAATTCCTGAGCCCATAAAGGAGCTCTACCTCGTCCTGTCCAGGTCTGTTCTGGATTGGCAGGATTGCGATACTTTGGGGCTACCTTGGTACGAGTAGCGGTGGCCTTCTTCGATCCGCGTTTTGCCCTAGCAGGCTTTCCCTTTTTTAATGCTTCGGCTATCTGTGCAGCAGTAATTCCATTCTCATTCGCAAGCTGGACGATCTTGGCAATCACCTTGCCTTGGGATCGATTCAGGAGTTCCTTTTCCTTTTTATCCAAATCAGCTTTTGCTTTACGAATCTTAGCCAATTGTGATTCAACTGTTGTGCGAGCCATGTATTTCTCCGAGGGGTGAATTGATTGAAAGGTATCTCACTTAAGACATAGCCAGTATATAGCAAGCCACAGAGATTCATTAACAGGCCGTCCGGGTATTCCTACTGGGCGGCTTTCTATTTTGATTATTTGATTCAGGAGATGTTTATGCCAGCACCCATCGACCCCATCGTTGCCGATCTATTGTCCCGGCTCAGCGAGAACCTGCAAGAGGACTTCGAGGAACGCGCAGCCATCCTGGAATTTGATGCCAACTTTCCTCGGCGGCTGGCTGAGAGTTTGGGCCTGCTCGATGTACTGCGCCGCAATCTTTCCGGACTGACTGGCGTTACCGCATTGCAAATTGAGTTGGACGGCCAAACGGAATGGCTGGCAGTGACCGATGCGGATCATGTTCGGCAGCACCTCGCAGATATTCACGCCAAGGTCATTGCGGAGGTCGATTTGAAGGTTGCACTAGAAGAACAGTATGCCGGATGTGCTTGTCTGTGTTCATTGGGCTGAATGCAACTGCGCACGCTTTGCCATCTTATACAGATAGCATATATTCATTACTTCGCTATACCATTACTCAAGGAGACTTACATGCAAGAACCCGCATCGCAGCACAAATCCAATCCCGACATGCGCATCCTAAAGATCGGCACATGCCCCACCCTGGCCCAATTATCGGAGATCACCTACATGGTGGGCATTCCAATCGATTCACAGAATATTCCCGATGCCTGCTTGCGTATTTCCGGAAATTCCTCTGCCGGGAAATGGAATGGAGATTGGATACCGATCAGCCGAATCGATCGCCTGTTATCTGCATTGCCACAGGAGCAGAGTTTTACCGCTGCTGCATTCCACCCGCTTTATCCCAATGCCAGTACCAATTCTCCGGGATTCATGGCCGGGATTTGCCTAAATCTCGGATTGATTTCTCGTGTCGAAGGCGGCAGAGCGTATATCCGCGATAGTGGCCAGATGTTTTGGGCAGAAATGGAGAAAGCGCTGGCGGCAGGCGTCAACCTCGTATCGTCACCTATGGTGCATACCGCTGGCAATAACGGTGGCGACACTCCAAAGGTCAATCCGGGGAAGAAGTCGAAGTCAGTTTCCACGGCCAATGCTTGAGGTCGGCTTGATCACCTTCGCCGCACTGTGCATGGCGATTAAGGTACTTCGTCTATATGCGGCAGTCGCACTAGCGGTACTTGCTGCCATACACCCATTTTTTGCAACAGGTCTGGCCGTTCTGGCTGGACTCATTTTCCTTGTAACCCGTAGCTCAATAGGAGGCTCAAATGCTCGATCGTTACTGGCTGGACGCAGCAGAACTCGTGATGAATGAAGATTATGTCGATGCACTGGATGATGCCGCACTGTCCCAAGCAGTATCAGCAATGGCGTCCTCTCTGGCCCATGCAGCACAAGATTGACCCGTAACATCCCGGACACTGTAATGGTGTCTGCTCGCCGCTGATCCCCCCAGTCGGCTAAACCTCCCTGCCACACTCTCCCAAGATTTTCGAGCAGCGTCAACGATCCGCCAGCAGCGGAGGACTTCGTTCGTTCGGAATTCTTGGGGGAATGGCAGGAGGTCAGAAATCCAGATTTTCAGATTCGCACCGCATCCAGTTTCGCACTCACCCCCCTCCGAAAACCTGCCACGGGGCGAAAACCTGAAAACCTGCGAACCTGACTTCCCGGCGCGGCCCGGACTGTTGTCTGCTGACGACAGCGACACAAAAAATATCCACGCCGCTCTTGAAATACGAAAGGCATACCCATACACTACGCGGCAGTCGATGCAAATTTATTTCGTGGCCAACATCCGGCATCGACTTCGATACTAGCTGCTTCGAGCAGTGCGTGACTCTCCAGATTGTGACTCTCCAGATTGCTTCCCCAAGTGGGGCGTACCGGTGGAAACCGGCGGCGATTGGCCTCGCTATATGGAGAGTTACATGAGCATAATAGAACTTAGCAAGGAAGAGTTGTTCTTGGCGATGACTGGCCAGGAATATCAGCAGTCGGAAGCTAACGACAGTATTTCAGACAGCAGTACGCATGAGAGTCCTACCTCGTCCTTTCAAGAAATTGCACCAATTCTGCAAGAGATTGGACGCATAAAGGACGATCTGGACAAGATCCACCTGGATCGAGTGAGCTACAAGGAACTTCGCGGCATCATTGCCTTGGTTCATCAACGGACTCGGGGTGAGGATGAAGGTCGCGCTTTTGTCGATTGGTATTTACCCAAGCCTACGGGCACGCTGGAATTGGGTGAAATCGAACAAGCCTGGACGTCAATCGGCAAGAATGAAGCGAAAGCTCCAAGCATCAACTTGCAATCGCTGATCGAGAAGTATCCAAAGAAGACCGCCGAAGCACCACCAATCATTTTGGCGTCTGCATCAGACCAGCCGAAAACCGAAGACGGCACCATTGCACAGATTCCGCCTGCCCGTAATGTGCTGGATCGCTACACCCTCAATGACCAGCTGGAAGAAATCGAGCGTCAGGCTGTAGCGCAGGTGCCAGTGCTTGGCCAGTTTGCATTGCTTGGCCAATCAACAGTTATTTACGCTTGCCCCAATGCAGGAAAAACACTCATCACGATTGCTGAAATCATCAACACGATCAAGGCAGGCAAGATCAATCCCGCCGATCTTTACTACATCAACAACGACGACACGACAAATGGTCTGGTGGAGAAGTTGCGTATCGCCAATGAATATGATTTCAAGATGATCGCTGAGACTTTCCAGGATTTTCAGGCCAGCGACCTCCAGCGCATTGTGCGTGAATTGATCGAGAAAGGTCATGCTCGCGGAAAGGTGTTGATCCTCGATACCACGACGAAATTTGTCAACGTATTGAAGGCCGACGAAGCCAGAGAGTTCACCAAAATGATTCGCAAGTTGGTCTTGCAGGGCGGTACCGTGATTGCCTTGGCCCACGCCAACAAAAATCCTGGCCCCGACGGCAAACCGGTCTACCGTGGTACCACCGACCTCATCAACGACTCAGATTGTGTGTATGTGATGTCGCAGGTGCAAGCCACCAATAATGAAAAAGTCGTGCTGCTGGAAAACCGCAAGCGTCGCGGCAACGTGCCAGATTCGGTGGCCTACAGTTACTCGACCGAGCCCGGCATTTCTTACACAGAATTGGTGTCTTCGGTAAAGGCCGTCGATCAGGATCAACTCGATGCCTTCCAGAAGGCCGAAGTGTTGAAGTCGGACGCCGAGGTGATTGCTGCTGCGGTGTCTGCCATCCAGGCGGGCACCAACACCAAGATGCTGCTAGCCGATGCGGTTGCCGAACGTGCAGGCATTAGCAAACGTCAGGCGATAAAGGTCATCGAACGTTACACCGGCAATGACCCGACACTTCATCGCTGGACTTTCGTAGTTAAGGAGCGCGGTGCAAAGGTTTTCGAACTGCTGGACACCGCACCAGCACCGACCAACGACACAATCGGCTGAGTTCGCACCACGCCAGACAGCCGCAGTTTTTCAGGATTTCAGGCTCGCGGCTCCCGGCAGGTTTTTACCCCTCGCGGCGGTTTCGGATGCTCTCCGGCCGCCGTTTTTTATTGCCGGTACAGGCACCCCACCCGCTGGCCTCATACCGGCCCCGCTGGCAGCCCAAAACTGTCGCCATCACTTTCCCCTAGCCGCGCCCCGGTCGTCCCGCCTGCGCCCACTATGCGCGAACTGGCCACCGTCCCCGCGCCGACCGACTGGAGTTTTCCGCGACGGCAGCTGGCCACTACTTTGAAGATTCGCATCGTAATTGCCAATTAAATATCTGCCAAAGAAATGCAATGCCCGCAGCACTGGCCTTTCCGCAAGGTCGTATGCATTCCACACCAACACACCTATTTTCTACTGGAGGTAATTGCCATGCCCGTTGTATCGCTCGATGCCAAGCTGGTCAGGGAAGCCGCCTGTCCTCCCGGCAAGGCCAAGATTGATTTTTACAGTGATGTAATTCCCGGCTGGGTGCTGGAGGTAAGAAAGACCGGTGGCAAGACTTGGTATATCCGGTTCCGCAATAAGCACAGTGCACTTCGTCAGTTCAAGATAGGAGATGCCGACTCTGTATCGTTCGATAAATCTCGATTGGCAGCGCAGACACTACGCAGTCGTATTGTGCTCGGTGAAGACCCAGCCGAAGATCGAAAGGTATTGCGCACCGTTCCCCGTCTGTCGGAGGTGATTACTGACCGATACATTCCCCTCATCGAACGGACGCGCCGAAACTTTCAGTCATCCCTAAGCTTCCTGAAATTGCATGTCCAGCCTCAGTTCGGAAAATTTCGTATCGACGAACTCACAACGGAGATGATTGCCGATGCCCATCTGGATTTGCGTGGCAAGGGGTATGCCTTGGCAATGTGTAACAAGCTTCCCATTACCCTGATGACCATTTACCGGATGTGCCAACGACTTAAAGTGCCAGGAGCCGAGAGCAATCCTGCCAAGGGTGTAAAGCTGTTCGAGCCTAATAATGCCCGTGATCGCTATCTCACCAAGGAGGAAACGCAAAGACTGCTCGATGCCGTACAGCATAGTGAAAACCCCCAGCTGAAATACCTGATCCCGCTGTATATTTTGCTCTCGTGCAGACGGGAAGAATTGCTCCAGGCCAAGTGGTGTGACTTCGATCTGGATCGCCGTATTTGGCGCATCCCAATGAGCAAGAATGGCCGTCCGCGTTTGGTACCGGTTCCACAGAAAGCCATCGATATCTTGCAGCAGTTGCCACGATGGAACAACGTACCTTGGCTAATTCCAAGCGTGAAGACCAAGAAGCCTATGGTCAGTTTTTTCCACGCATGGAAAAATGCACGCAAGCTGGCCGGTTTGTCGGACGTTCGTATCCATGACTTGCGAAGGACGGGTGCCACCAATCTGTGGGAATCGGGAGCTGATTTGCTGACTGTATCGAAGGTCTTGGGCCATCGCAGCTTAAAGTACGTGCAGGTTTATTCTGTGGCCAGCGATGAGCGTCTATTGTCTGCAGTAGATAAGGCAGCCAATGCGGTTGGTACGGAATGGCTCGCACCGCAAAAGTCCAGCGCCGTTGCCTGAAACTGGGCAAAATTACCTTCTCTCCCTCCCCCATGCTGACTCGCTCGGTGGGAAGGGGTTGGGAAATTGGCAGGTGGGTGTATGTGGCAAAACTGGATTTTGTGTTTGCCCATAGACACTCCCCATAGGGTCTGCAGTTGGGAAGGCGATGGGTGGCGTTGCTTGCCGTCACCGAAACTGACCAGCGTAAATCAGTATTGTTCAGTGTCCCTTTTGGCTTTGCAGGTTCAACACCTTCCAGTTCGCCCACGCCTACGCGCGCGGCGAAGGCATGAAGCACTACGTGAACATGGTGCAGGAGCAGGAATTCGCCGCACGCGACAAGGGCTACACCTTCGTCTCGCACCAGCAGGAAGTTGGCGCCGGCTACTTCGACGACGTCACCACCGTGATCCAGGGCGGCCAGTCCAGTGTCAAGGCGCTGACCGGATCGACGGAGGAGGAGCAGTTTCACTGATACGGATAGGCAAGCATTGAACCCTCGACACAGAGGGAGTGGAGCCGCGGCGCATCTGGCGCTGCCGGAAAAGGCCGGCACTCGCAAGGGTGCCGGCTTTTTTTGCGTTGAAAGTCGGCGCTGGCGGGATGAAATGCCCCGAAGCGGGTACGGCGATAGAAGGCATGCCGCCAACATGGGGACAGCGCTAGCCGGCACGTCGCCAAGCTGGAGACGGCGCGCAGGGGCAAAGCCAATCGGGCAGAATGCACTTTTGTCGAAGTGGCGAAGGCAGGCATGGAAGCGGCAAGGACATTCACGACGAACGACGGCGTCCGCATCGCCTACCGGCTCATGCGGCAGGGCGCGCCGCGCCGCACCCTCGTCCTCATCCACGGCCTGGCCAGCAACCTGACGCGCTGGTCGGAATTCGCGGCGACGACGCGGCTGGCGGAAAGCTGGGACGTGTTGCGCCTCGACCTGCGCGGCCACGGCGACTCTCTGTACCGCGGCCGCGTCGGCATGCAGGTCTGGTGCGACGACCTGGCGGCGCTGCTCGACGCCGCGGAAGTGCCGCAAGCGGTGCTCGTCGGCCATTGCCTGGGTGCCAACCTGGCGCTGTGGTTCGCCCACCGCGCCCCGGAACGGGTCGCCGGGCTGGTACTGATCGAGCCGATGTTCCGCCAGGCACTGGCCGGCACACTGGCGCGCGTCGCCGCCTGGCGCCCGCTCTGCGCCGCGCTCGTGCCGCTGCTCACGGCACTTGCCGCGCTGGGCCTCCACCGGCGGCGCCTCGCGCCGCTTGATCTGGCCGAACTCGACCGCGCCGCGCGTGCGGCAATGGCCGCCGCCGGCGGCGCCTTCCCGCAAGCGCGCTACGCTTCGCCGCTGGAAGACCTGCGCAGCCTGCCGACGGGGGTGTACCTCCAGGACCTAATCGCCGTCACCGGTCCGCTGCCCGAGCTCGCGTCCCTCCCCGTGCCGGTACTGGCGCTCCTGTCGGCGGGCGGCACGTTCAGCAATCCGGAAACGACCGCCGGGCTGATCAAAGCCCTGCCCGACTGCCGCATCGAGCGCATCGCGGCGCAACACTGGATTCCGACGGAGCAACCGCTGGCGATGCGCACGGCCATCGAGGACTGGTGCGCAACCCGTTTAACGTGAAAAGGCAGCGTTTGCGCCGGGCCAGTCCC
>DDXB01000046.1:7500-87213 GCA_002347405.1 Rhodocyclaceae bacterium UBA2271
GAGGGAATGAGGGAGAGGGTTGCCAAGCAAACGCGGCACGCGGCGCCAGCCACCAGGCCGCAGGCCGCAGGACAGTCGAAGACTGGTCTCGCGAAGCGAGATGCGGCTTTATCGCACACAACCCGCTCCCGTTCCATAACGAAGCGCCCCGTGATACGCGAGCGTCAGCGACAACAAGCGACGTCGTCGCGCAGTTGCGGCGCAGGCTAATGCCGGCAACGCCGGCGTTAAGCCGCGTAGCGGCGGCCGGAGGCAAAAACCAAAGCCCCCCCCCGCGAAGGGGGGCGGGCGTATTAGCTGGCGTCATCGGGAAGCCTCCCGTCGGCGCCGCAACAGAGAGCGCGCGGCGAACAGCAGCAAGGCGAGCAGCAGCAGGGGCAATAGCACCGTCGGCCGGAGCAGATGACGCAACTCGGCGGCTTCGAGTGTTTGATGGACGAGGCTGGAATAGAGGAAGGATTTGAGCCCGAAGCCGATGGCAGCGGCGCCCATGAAGCCGGCCAGGGGCAGCCGCAGGATGCCGGCACCATAGTTGAGCAGGGAATGGGGAAAGGCCGGGACCAGACGCAGGGCGCACAGGGCGAGAAAGTCGCTTTCGCGTTCCAGCGTGCCCCAGGCGCGATGCTCGCGCATGCGCGCCTGCTGCGCCGCCGTCAACCGCCGCGCGAACCCGTAGGCCGCAAGCGCGCCGCCCGCCCCGCCCGCGGTCAGAATGAGGGTGGCGGCGAGCGGAGCATACAGCGGCGCGACGACCCACAGCAGGGTGGAGCCCGGCAGCGCGAACATGAACAGCACCACCTGCAGCAGGATCAGCACGACCGGCAGCCACCATTGCCGGGCATGGCCGCGCCCCCAGACGAGCACTTCACGCCATGCGAACCAATCCAGAAAATGCGCCGCCAAGCCGAGCGCGAACAGGGCCGCCAGCAGCGCGAAAGGCCAGATTACGGCGGGGCTAGGTTTCATCCGAAAGAAGTTCACCGGGAAGAACATGGAGATAGCGGGGAATTATGGAGGAAATCAAGGTAACCCGCGGGATGCGGCGGCAATGGCAGGACCCGCAGGGGTAAGGTTTGATGATTCGCGCTGGCGCGACGGCTACCACATTAGTCCTATACCCGCCGGCCCATCCGCCGTATGATGCGCGTGTGAATGCCGCCACCCGTCGCCCCACTTCCTTCCTGACCGAATGGCTGCTGCTGGCCAGCGCGCTGCTGGTGCTGGGCGGCCTCGTCGCCTATTCGCTGTTCGATGAGCACACGGCCATCGGCAACCGCGAAGTGGAGCGGCTCGCCGCCCAGGCGCGGGTCGTTCACGACAACTTCGGCCGCCAGCTCTTCGCCATCAACCGCGCGCTGGACAATGTGCGCGAAGAATTGCCGGTCTGGCGAAAGGAAAAGGGCGGCATGTCCCTGGCCAGCCGACGCCTCACCGCCTTCTCGGATGCCCTGTCGGGCGTGCGTACCCTGCTGATTCTCGATGCGGCGGGGAATGTTCGCGCCTCCAGCCGCGCGGAGCTTGTCGGCCTGAATTTCAGCCAGCGCGACTATTTCACGGCGGCGCGGGACAATCCCAATCCGGACACGCTGTTTGTCAGCCCGCCCTTCAAGAGCGTGCTGGGCCCTTTCATCTTCAACGTGACGCGCGTGATCACCGGGCCGCGCGGCGAATTCGCCGGCATCGTCACGGCTGCCATCGATCCCGAGGAATTCAAGATCCTGCTCGGTTCGGTACTGTATGCGCCGGACATGTGGGCGGCCGTGGCGCATGGCAGCGGCACCCTGTTCATGATGCTCCCCGACCAGGCCGGCGTGGCCGGCATGAATCTGACCACACCCGGCTCGTTGCTCTTGCGTCACCTGGCCAGCGGACAGACGGGAACAGTGATGACCGGCAAGACCCAGACCGGGATCGAGCAGCGCATCGTGGCGCATCAGAGCCTGGACCCCGCCGGCCTGTTCATGGATCATGAACTGATCGTCGCCGTCGCCCGTGACCGGGACGCCTTGTATGTGCCATGGCGGCGTGACGCCCGGATCCGCGGCGGGCTGTTCGGCCTGCTTGCGCTTTCCTCCGGTGCCGGCTTGTGGCTGCTGCAAGGGCGACGGCGCAGCACCGAACAGGAAGCCGCAGCCGCACACGCAGCACTGATTGAAGCCAAACTCGCCGCCGAAGCGGCGAGCCGCGCCAAGAGCCAGTTTCTCGCCAACATGAGCCACGAAATCCGCACGCCGATGAACGCGGTGCTCGGGCTGCTGCAACTCCTGCAACATACCGAGCAAACCGACCGGCAACAGGATTACACACAGAAAGCGCAGGCGGCGGCCGAGTCGCTGCTCGGCATCCTCAACGACATCCTCGATTTCTCCAAGATCGATGCGGGCAAGATGACGCTGGAGTCCGCGCCCTTCCGCCTCGACCAACTGCTGCGCAACCTGTCGGTGGTGCTCTCGTCCGCCGTCGCGCGAAAGGACGTGGAGGTGCTGTTCGATATCGACGCCGCGATTCCCCGCGTGCTATACGGCGACGCCCTGCGCCTGCAGCAGGTGCTGCTCAATCTCGCCGGCAACGCCATCAAATTCACCGAACAGGGTGAAGTGGTGTTGAGCTTGAAACAGTTGGCCAGCACGCCGGAACGGGTGCGCATCGAATTCGCCGTCCAGGACACTGGCATCGGCATTGCCGCCGACCAGCTGGAAAGCATTTTCGCCGGCTTCACCCAGGCCGAGGCCTCCACCAGCCGACGCTTTGGCGGCACCGGCCTCGGACTGGCGATCAGCCGGCGCCTGGTGCGACTGATGGGCGGCGAACTGGCAGTCGCCAGCACGGCGTGGGGCGCGGGGCGCGGCAGCCGCTTTGCCTTCGTCCTCGAATTTGCGCGCGTTGCCGCGGCCGGTGAGGGCTTGCGGCGCGGCGCAGCAGACTCCGACGCCGGACAACCCCGCCCGCTGCGCGTCCTGATTGTTGACGACAACGCCACTGCCCGCGCCGTGCTCACCGACATGGTGGGGCGGCTGGGCTGGCAGGCTGACACGGCGGAAGACGGCGCCGCCGCGCTCGTCCGACTCGATGCCGCAATCGACACCCAGACCACCTACGACGCCATTTTTGTCGACTGGCAGATGCCCGGCATGGACGGCTGGGAAACCGCGCTACGCATCCGCGCGCGGCGCCAGAAGGGGCAAACACCGGTCATCATCATGGTCACCGCCCACGGCCGCGAGATGCTGGCCGACCGGCTGGACTCGCCCGCCAATCCGCTCGACGGTTTCCTGGTCAAGCCGGTCACCACCTCAATGCTGTTCGACGCCCTGGCCAACGCCCGCGCCGACAGCCCCACGGCACTCGATCGGCGTGTCGTCCGTCGGCCGCTATCACGCCCGCTGGCCGGTCTGCGCCTCTTGCTGCTGGAAGACAACGCGACCAACCAACAGGTGGCGCGCGAACTGCTGACGCTTCAGGGCGCCCAGGTCGATGTGGCGGGCAACGGCCGCCTCGGCATCGAGCGCGTGTTTGCCGCCACCCGCCCCTATGACGCCGTGCTGATGGACATCCAGATGCCGGAAATGGACGGCTATGAAGCCACCCGCATCCTGCGCCGCGCGGTGGACCCGCACCAGTTGCCGATCATCGCCATGACCGCGAACGCCATGCCCGCCGATCGCGAAAATTGTCTCGCCGCCGGCATGAACGACCATGTGGGCAAGCCGATCAACATGCAGACACTGGTCGCCGCGCTGCTGCGGCATTGCGGTCGCGCGGCGGACGCCGCAGGCGCACCAGAAGCGCAACCGGCCGCCCCTGCCTTGCTGCTGCCTGAACTGCCGCCCGGCTTCGCGCTGGCCGACGCGCTGGCCCGGCTGGGCAACCGGCGCGAGACCTATGTCATGATGCTGGAACTTTTCCGGCAGGACCAGCGCGCCTTGCGCGAACGGTTGCGGCAGACACTGCAGCAGGATGACCTGGCCGGCGCAGCGCGCGAACTGCATACGCTCAAGGGACTTGCCGGCACGCTGGGCGCCAGCGCATTGGCTGATTTTGCCCACAGTGCCGAAATCGGGATCAAGGACGGCAAGGACTGCGCCACGCTGCCTGATCGCCTGGATGCCGCGCTCGATGAAACACTGACGGTGCTGGAGGGCGTTGCCGCGCTGTTCGCGCCCGCGCCGGCCACCGGCCCGGCCGAGCCACCCGCCGACATCGCGCAGCTGTGCGCCGCTCTGGAAAACCTCGAAGCGCTGCTCGCCGACAGGAATCTGCGCGCCCTCGACGCCCATGCCGCGTTGCAAAAAGCCTACGGCGCCGCTCTCGGCGCCAGACTCACGCCCATCGACACCGCCATCGCCCAGATGGATTTCACCGCCGCGCTGGCCGCCAGCCAGGCGCTCAGGAGCACACTGGTATGAACCCGACCCACGCCGAATCGCTCGCGCCCGACATTCTGCCGCTGCGTCCGCGCCTCTTGATCGTGGATGATCAGCCGATCAACATCCAGGCGCTCTATCAGATCTTTCAAACTGATCACGAGGTTTTCATGGCCACCAGCGGCGAGCAGGCGCTTGATTTTTGTCGCCGCGATCCGCCCGACCTGATTCTGCTCGATGTGATGATGCCGGAAATGGACGGACTGGAAGTCTGCCGCCGCCTCAAGGCCGAATCCGCCACCGCCGACATTCCGGTCATTTTTGTTACCGCCCAGGAAGACCCGGATGACGAAACCCGCGCGCTCGAAGCGGGTGGCGTGGATTTCATCGTCAAGCCGGTCAACCGCGCCGTGGTGCGCGCCCGCGTGCGCACCCATCTGACACTGAAAGCCCAGACCGACCTGCTGCGCAGCCTGGCCTTCATCGACGGACTGACCGGCGTGGCCAACCGCCGGCGCTTCGATGAAAGCCTCCAGGCCGAATGGCGCTACTGTCGGCGCGGTGCGGGGCCGCTGACCCTGATCATGATCGACATCGACCACTTCAAGCGCTACAACGACCAATACGGCCACCAGGTCGGCGATGCCTGCCTGCAGCAGGTCGCCGCCGTCATCAAGGGAAGCCTCGGCCGCTCCCACGATCTGGTGGCGCGCTATGGCGGCGAGGAATTCGTCTGCCTGCTGCCTGATTGCAACCCGGCTGGCGCTGCCAGGAAGGCTGAAGTATTGCGCCAGGCCGTCGCGGCGCTGAACATTCCCCACGCGACCTCCTCGGTTGCCACCACGGTCACCGTCAGCCTGGGCGTCGCCACCTGCATACCCGATGCAAACGCAACCGCCGACCAGTTGCTCGCCGCCGCCGATGCGGCGCTCTACGCCGCCAAGACGGGGGGACGCAACCGCGTTAGCGAGGCCAGCGTCGGCAAATTGTAAAAGTTCTCCCTCTCTCCCCCCCCCGCTGGTTGATGAGCGGGAGGTTACGCTGGTGAATGTGTCTTGAGCCAGTCGCGCAAGGCGGCATTCATCCGCGTCTGCCAGCCTTTGCCGGTTGCCTTGAAGGCATCGACGACCTCCGCGTCGTAGCGGACCGTCAGGGCCAGTTTGGTGCTTTCCGCCTTGGGGCGGCCACGGGAAAGCGCTTTGCGCAGCGCGGTAGCGCCGTCTTGTGCCGAGACTGGCTGTTCGCCGATTTTCCACTCGCCCTGCTCGAAGAAGTCGTCCGTCAATTCCGGCGCGTCGTCCGGATCAATCCAGAGCTTGGGCGAATTTTTCGATTTCGCGTTCATTGGCTTTCCTCATGCTGATGATGCGGCGAACCTCGCCGCGCGGCGTCCAGACCACGACCACCAACCGGCCATCCAGCACGCCGACGGTGGTGAATCGCAACTCGCCGTAATCAAACCGGGCGTCTTCTGCAGTCACACTCACCCCGGCGAACATCTCGACAGCGCGGGCGAAATCCAATCCACGCTCCGTGAGTGTCTTCTCGCGTTTGTCAGGGTCGAACTCAATCTGCACGCTACTTATTGTAGTTACGTTATTTAATGGGGTCAAGACAACCGGGGAAAGTCGGCGCTGGCAGGACGGCGGCTATTCCGCCTTATCCCAATATTCCGGCCGCCCGTAGTTGTCTTTCAGCAGGTCGATGAACAGCCGCACGCGCAGCGGCAGGTGGCGGCGCTGCGGAAATACCGCGTGGATGCCCACCGGCGGTGTGGCGATCGCGTCGAGCACCGGCACCAGCCTGCCCCAGCGCAGGTCGTCGCCCACCTCCCATAACGAGCGCCAGGCCAGACCCATGCCGGCCAGCGCCCACTCGTGCAGCACCGCGCCGTCGTTGCAGACGAAGCGGCCGGGCGGCTTGAAGTGGCTGGGCTTGCCATCCACCTGGAAATCCCAGCCCGACTGGGTCGCCAGCGCCAGGCAGTCATGGCCCGCCAGTTCGTCGAGCGTGCGCGGCACGCCGCGCCGCTGGAAGTAGGCCGGACTGCCCACCACCGCGCGCCGCATTTCGCCCAGCCGCACGGCGATGAGGCTGGAATCCTCCAGACCGCCGAGCCGCACCGCGCAGTCGACGCCTTCATTCACCAGATCGACGGTGCGATCGGACAGATCGAGGTTGGCGCTCACCTCGGGATGGGCGCGCAAAAATTCCAGCATCAACGGCGCCACATGCTTGCGGCCGAAGCCGGCCGGGGCCGTCACCCTGAGATGGCCGCTCGCCCGCGCGCTGCCCAGCGTCAACTGCGCCTCGACATCGCCGACGTCGCGCAAGATGCGCTGGCAATCCTCAAGATAAGCGCTACCCTCGAAAGTCAGCGTGATTTTGCGCGTCGTCCGTACCATCAGCTTGACGCCGAGGTGCTCTTCCAGCGCGTCCAGGCGGCGGCTGATCACCGCCGGTGCCACGCCCTCGCTCGCCGCAGCGGCCGTCAGACTGCCGCGCATGGTCACGGCAACAAAGGTTTCCATGAGTTTCAGCCTGTCCATTAGCACCCCCAGACAAAATTAACGTGAAATACGCCATTTGACGCCGAGTAACCCCATGAGCGCAGCGAACAAACCTTGACCCCCGCCCCGGGGCGGGGGCTGGGGGTGGGGGGCGTCATTTGCCTTTTGCGTATTTCATGCACGGGGGTGGCGCTATCGACCATGAAAGTTAGATTGTTACGAATACTGCAACAATCATTTGCTTTTTACCCTATTTCTTTAACAATAATAAATCCGTATTCTGCGTCAGGTCAATCAGAAAACCATTCAAGAGGAGAAATATATGGCCCGCATGAGAGCAGTAGACGCCGCCGCCCACATCCTGCGCAAGGAGGGCATCGATACCGCCTTCGGCGTGCCCGGCGCCGCCATCAACCCCTTCTACTCGGCGCTGAAAAAGCTCGGCGACTTCAAGCACTACCTCGCCCGCCACGTCGAGGGCGCCTCGCACATGGCCGAGGGCTACACGCGCGCCAGGGCCGGCAACATCGGGGTCTGCATCGGCACCTCGGGGCCGGCCGGCACCGACATGATCACCGGCCTGTATTCCGCCTCCGCCGATTCGATCCCGATCCTCTGCATCACCGGCCAGGCGCCGCGCGCCCGCCTCTACAAGGAAGACTTCCAGGCCGTCGACATCGAATCCATCGCCAAGCCGGTCACCAAGTGGGCGGTGACGGTGCGCGAACCGGCGCTGGTGCCCAGCGTCTTCCAGCAGGCCTTCCACCTGATGCGCTCGGGGCGCCCCGGCCCGGTGCTGATCGACCTGCCCTTCGACGTGCAGGTCGCCGAGATCGAGTTCGATCCCGACACCTACGCCCCGCTGCAGGCCTACAAGCCCGCCGCCACCCGCGCCCAGATCGAGAAGGCGCTGGCGATGCTCAACGCCGCCGAAAAGCCGCTGATCGTGGCCGGTGGCGGCATCTTCAACGCCGATGCCGACAAGTTGCTGGTGGAATTCGCCGAACTCGTCGATGTCCCGGTCATCCCCACGCTGATGGGCTGGGGCGCGATTCCCGACGACCACCCCCTGATGGCCGGCATGGTCGGCCTGCAGACCTCGCACCGCTACGGCAACGCGACCATGCTCGCGTCGGACTTCGTCATCGGCATTGGCAACCGCTGGGCCAACCGCCACACCGGTTCGGTCGACGTCTATACCCAGGGCCGCAAGTTCGTCCATATCGACATCGAACCGACCCAGATCGGCCGCGTCTTCGGCCCGGACCTCGGCATCGCCTCGGATGCGAAAGTCGCGCTCGAGCAGTTGATTGCCGTCGCCAAGGAAATGCAGGCCGCCGGCAAGCTCAAGTCGCGCCAGGCCTGGGTCGCCGATTGCCAGAGCCGCAAGAAGACGATGCTACGCAAGAGCGACTTCGCCGACGTGCCGATGAAGCCGCACCGCGTCTGGCACGAGATGAACGCCTACTTCGGCCGCGACACCCGCTATGTCACCACCATCGGCCTGTCGCAGATTTCCGCCGCGCAGTTCCTCAACGTCTATAAGCCGCGCAACTGGATCAACGCCGGCCAGGCCGGCCCGCTGGGCTGGACGCTGCCAGCGGCGATCGGCGCCAAGGTGGCCGACCCGAGCGCCGATGTGGTGGGCATTTCCGGCGACTACGACTTCCAGTTCATGATCGAGGAACTGGCTGTCGCGGCGCAATTCAAGGTGCCCTACATCCACGTCGTGGTGAACAACTCCTACCTCGGCCTGATCCGCCAGGCGCAGATGAATTTCGACATGGACTACTGCGTGCAACTGTCCTTCGACAACATCAACTCGCCAGAACTCGGCAGCTACGGCGTCGACCACGTCAAGGTCGCCGAGGGCCTCGGCTGCAAGGCGATCCGCGTGCATAAGCCCGAGGAAATCGCTGCCGCCTTCGATCAGGCACGCGCGCTGATGAAGCAGCACAGCGTACCGGTGGTGGTGGAGTGCATCCTCGAGCGCGTCACCAACATCGCCATGGGAACCGAAATCAATGCCGTGCGAGAATGGGAAGCCGTTCTCGACGTGGCCGCCTGAACCGCACACCAACGGAGAAAAACAATGCCGAGATTTGCCGCCAACCTGACCATGATGTTCAACGAAGCGCCCTTCCTGGAGCGCTTCGACCAGGCCGCCGCCGCCGGTTTCAAAGCGGTGGAATTCCTGTTTCCCTATGACTTCCCGGCCGAACAGTTGCAGGACGCCCTCAAGCGCAACCAGCTGCAACTGGTGCTGCACAACCTGCCGGCCGGCGACTGGGCCGCGGGCGAACGCGGCATCGCCTGCCATCCCGATCGCGTCCAGGAATTCCGCGACGGCGTCGGCCGGGCGCTCGCCTACGCCACCGCACTCGGGGTGAAGCAACTCAACTGTCTCGCCGGCATCCAGCCACCGGGCGTTGCGGATGCCGACGCACGCCGCACGCTGGTCGACAACCTGAAATTCGCCGCGCCCAAATTGCAGGTCGCCGGCATCAAGCTGCTGATCGAGCCCATCAACACTTTCGACATTCCGGGCTTCTTCCTCAACCGCACCCGGCAGGCGCTCGACATCATCAGGGATACCGGCTCGGACAATATCTTCGTCCAGTACGACATCTATCACATGCAGCGCATGGAAGGCGAACTGGCCAAGACCATCGAGAAGAACCTGTCCAGCATCGCCCACCTGCAACTGGCCGACAACCCGGGGCGCAACGAGCCGGGCACGGGCGAGATCAACTACGCTTTCCTCTTCGCCTTCCTCGACCGTATCGGTTATAAAGGCTGGATCGGCTGCGAATACAAACCCGCGACCACCACCGCCGCCGGCCTCGGCTGGGTCGCGCCTTACCTAAAATAATTCTTGGGAGAATGAATATGAAAGTCGGATTCATCGGCCTCGGCATCATGGGCAAGCCCATGGCCCAGCATCTCATCAATGGCGGCCACACGGTCTATCTATTCAGCCGCTCCGGCGTCACGCAGGATCTCATCGATGCCAAGGGCATTGCCTGCACGACGGCGAAGGATGTCGCGCATAACGCCGACGTCATCATCACCATGGTGCCGGACACGCCGGACGTCGACAAGGTGCTGTTCGGCCGCGATGGCGTCGCGGCGGGCCTCACGGCCGGCAAGATCGTCGTCGACATGAGCTCGATCTCGCCCATCGAGACCAAGCAGTTCGCGGCGCGCATCAACGAATTGAAGTGCGAGTACATCGACGCGCCGGTTTCCGGTGGCGAGGTCGGCGCCAAGAATGCCGCGCTGACCATCATGTGCGGCGGCAGCGAGGCCGCGTTTGCCAAGGTCAAGCCGCTGTTCGATCTGCTGGGCAAGAACATCACGCTGGTCGGCGGCAACGGCGACGGCCAGACCTGCAAGGTCGCCAACCAGATCATCGTCGCCCTCACCATCGAGGCCGTCGGCGAGGCGCTGCTGTTCGCCTCCAAGGCCGGCGCCGACCCGGCCAAGGTACGCCAGGCACTGATGGGCGGCTTTGCCAATTCGCGCATCCTCGAAGTGCATGGCGAACGCATGGTCAAGCGCACCTTCAACCCGGGCTTCCGCATCGAACTGCACCAGAAGGATCTGAACCTGGCGCTCTCCGGCGCGCGCGCGCTGGGCATTTCCCTGCCCAACACCGCCACCGCGCAGGAACTGTTCAATTCCTGCGTCGCCCATGGCGGCGGCGCCTGGGATCATTCCGCGATGGTGCGCGCACTGGAAATGATGGCCAACCACGAAGTCGCGCAAGCCGATTAACGTGAAATACGAAAATTGATGTCGAGTGACCCCCTGAGCGCAGCGAACAAACTTCGACCCCCGCCTCGGGGCTGGGGGTGGGGGGCGTCCATTGCTGTTAACGATTTCATGACACGGGGGCGGGCTTGCTGACCATGAAAGTTAGGATGAAGTTCGACCTTCAGCGCGCCATCGGGCCGACGGGATGCTCCGCTCCGCTCATGTCACCCGGCGGCGGCCCCTGGTCGCCTCCTCCTTCTTTACTTCGTTACGCGGAGCACCCCGTCGGCCCGATCTGGAACTGTCGCCGGTTGATTGAGCCTTGCACGGACCAGCCCACCACGGGTGGCGAGTGGTCGATGCGGCGAAGTAAAGGAGGAGAGCCGGGCGTCGCCCGGCTCGGGGGACATGAGCGGCATCGACTACTCGCCACCCATGGCGCACACCTGCCAGCAACGAGCGAGACTTTTTATGCGTCGCGCAAGTTGCGAAGCGCTCTGGAATAACTGACATGAATCCGCCCATCTCTGATCCGCCAGCCTTCCTGCGCGAATTGTTCGATGTGGCAGTGGCCGCCGTGCACCCGTCCATTTGCGTTCCGCCCCACCTGCCGCCCCCGCCCGATCCGCGCCGCGGCCGGACGGTGGTCATCGGCGCCGGCAAGGCGGCGGCGGCAATGGCGGCTGCAGTTGAAGAACATTGGCCGGCGGACGCGCTGGAAAAACTCGGCGGCATGGTGGTCACCCGTTACGGTCACGGCGCGGCAACAAAGCGCATCCGTGTTGTCGAAGCGGCCCACCCGGTGCCCGACGCGGCCGGCGCGCAGGCGGCAGCGGAGATGTTCGCACTGGTGCAAAACCTCAGCGCCAACGACCTGGTGCTGTGCCTGATTTCCGGCGGCGGATCCGCCCTGCTGGCGCTGCCGGCGCCCGGCCTGACGCTTGCCGACAAGCAGGCGGTCAATCGCGCCCTGCTCAAGAGCGGCGCCAACATCCACGAGATGAACTGCGTGCGCAAGCACCTCTCCGCCATCAAGGGCGGCCGCCTCGCGCTGGCCTGCGCCCCGGCGCGGGTGGTGACGCTGGGCATTTCCGACATTCCCGGCGATGACCCCTCCGTCATCGCCTCCGGCCCCACGCTGGCCGACCCGACGACGCGCCAGCAGGCGCTCGCCATTCTGGCCAAGTACCGCATCGAAGCGCCACCCCATGTCCGCGCCTGGCTCGAATCGCCCGAGTGCGAAACGCCCAAGCCGGGCGACCCGCGCCTGCCCGAGAGCGAAATCCACGTCATCGCCACCGCGCAGCAGGCCCTGCAGGCCGCGGCGGCCTACGCCCGCGAACATGGCGTTACCCCGCTCATATTGGGCGACAGCATCGAGGGCGAATCGCGTGACATTGCTTTCATGCACGCCGCCATCGCCCGGCAGATCGCGCAACATGGCGAGCCGGTGCAGCGCCCCTGCGTCATCCTGTCGGGCGGCGAGACCACCGTCACGGTGCGCGGCAACGGCCGCGGCGGTCGCGCCGCCGAATTCCTGCTGGCGCTCGCCAGCGTCCTTGATGTCCCGGCCTGGGCCCTGGCCTGCGATACCGACGGCATCGACGGCACCGAAGACAACGCCGGCGCCTGGTTCGGTCCTGACGTTCAGCAACGCGCCGCCGAGCGCCGTCTCGCCAGCGCCGACTTTCTCGCCAATAACGACGGCTACAGCTTCTTTGCCGCGCTCGACCAGTTGATCGTCACCGGACCGACACGCACCAACGTCAACGACTTCCGCGCGATTTACTTGCCCGTTGCGAGCTGATTCGCGCAGCGAACAGGGTCACGGGGTGAGGGTGCGAAAGGGATTTTCTATCCGCAGGCGACTATCGACGATCTGGCCATGCTGCATATCCTCCGTGAACAGGATGGCGCAATCGCATTCAATGGCAGCGGCGACAATCAGGCTATCGTAGAACGACCACCCATGTTGCACCGCCAATCGCGCCGCCTGCTGCGTCGTGGCAAACGACAGATCGCGGATGTTCAGGCAGCTAGCCAATGCATCGAGAGTTCGGCTGACCCGGACGAAAAGTTCGGGATACCGCTTCCGCGTGACGTTGCAATATTCGTTGAGCACCTGCACGCTGATCCAGGCGCCACCCGACGCGATGAGCTGACGTGCGACCTCCCGTTTTTCTGGCTCCGTCGTCGAGTAAGCGTAGATCAGAATGTTGGTATCGAGAAACCAGGTGTCACCGCGCATTGGCCTCTTCCCGATCGAACTTGAAACCGCGCGTATCGAGGAAAGGCTGACCCAGGCGTTCGATCATCGGCACCCCACCCGTCATCGGCTCGGCGGTACGCTGCCGACTTTCAAGAAATTCAACGAAATCGAGAACCTCCGCGACGCACTGCTCATTCAGGCGCTCCAACTTCGCGTCGATGCGTTGTTTTAATTGGGAGTTCATGTTTACCTCGCCTTGATGTCGTAGCGAATTTGCTCGAGCACGATAACACTTTTCGCCCATTTCGATCTGATTCACCTCATTTCAGTCAAGAGATTATTGACTGAAATGAATGCAATCTCCGCTTGCGTTTGCTGAACTCTTATATAAGATATTACTGCACCGCACCAATCACTCATCCTGGAGATGTCATGGCCCTCAATCTGCCCGCCGGCGTGCAAGTCAACGCCCCGATTCACCCCCGTTTTGACGAAATCCTCACCAAGGATGCGCTGGAACTTGTCGCCAGCTTGCATCGCGCCTTCGAGCCGCGCCGCCAGGAACTCCTTGCAGCCCGGGTTGCCCGCCAGGCGCGCATCGACGCCGGCGAGATGCCCGACTTCCTGCCCGAGACCAAGCACATCCGCGCCGGCGACTGGAAGGTCGCGCCGCTACCCAAGGCTCTGGAATGCCGCCGCGTTGAGATCACCGGCCCGGTCGAACGCAAAATGATCATCAACGCCTTCAACTCGGGCGCCGACTCCTACATGGCCGACTTCGAGGATTCCAACAGCCCCAACTGGTTCAACCAGATTCAGGGCCAGGTGAATCTGTATGACGCCATCCGCCGCAAGATCGGCTTCACCAACGAAGGCGGCAAGGAATACAAGCTGAACGACAAGATCGCCACCCTGCAGATCCGTCCGCGCGGCTGGCATCTCGACGAGAAACATGTGCTCGTTGACGGCCAGCGCGTCTCCGGTGGCATCGTCGACTTCGCGCTGGTGTTCTTCCACAACGCCAAGGAACAGGTCGCGCGCGGTGCGGGCCCGTTCTTCTATCTGCCGAAGATGGAATCGCACCTCGAAGCCCGCCTGTGGAACGAAATTTTCTGCCTGGCGCAGGATCACATCGGCCTGCCGCGCGGCACCATCAAGGCCACCGTGCTGGTCGAGACGATCCTCGCCACTTTCGAGCTGGAAGAAATCCTCTACGAACTGCAGGAGCACAGCGCCGGCCTCAACGCCGGCCGCTGGGATTACATCTTTTCGTGCATCAAGAAATTCAAGAAGAACAAGAATTTCTGCCTCGCCAACCGCGGCGCGATCACCATGGAAGTCCCCTTCATGCGCAGCTACGCGCTGTCCCTGGTGCAGGCCTGCCACAAGCGCGGCGCGCCGGCCATCGGCGGCATGTCCGCGCTGATCCCGATCAAGGGCGACCCGGTCGCCAATGAGAAAGCCCTGGCCGGCATCCGCCACGACAAGACGCGCGACGCCAACGACGGCTACGATGGCGGCTGGGTGGCCCACCCCGGCCTCGTCTCCATCGCCATGGAGGAATTCGTCAAGGTGCTCGGCGACAAGCCCAACCAATGGGAGAAGCAGCGCACCGACAGCTTCGGCCCCAAGGACTGGCTCGACTTCCAGCCCGAGCAGCCGATCACCGAAGCCGGCGTGCGCAACAACATCAACGTCGGCATCCACTACCTCGGCTCATGGCTCGCCGGCAACGGCTGCGTACCGATCCACAATCTGATGGAAGATGCCGCCACCGCGGAGATCAGCCGCTCGCAGATCTGGCAGTGGGTGGTCTCGCCCAAGGGCAAACTCGACGACGGCCGCAAGGTCACCGCCGAGATGGTCAAGGCCATGATCCCCGAAGAGCTCGCCAAGGTAAAAGCCACCGTCATAGCGCAGGGCGAAAAAACCGCAACCTATGACCAGGCCGCCGGCATTTTCGAGAAGATGGCGCTGGCCGAGGACTACCCGGAGTTTCTGACCCTGCCGCTTTACGAAGCAATGGAGTAATCGGAGCGCAACGGAGTTTCAGAGCAGGCTAGCCTTGACATTACGTTGGAGGAAACCTATGCATATGCTGGAACGAAGGCATCTTCCGCTTTCTCAGCCGGCCCTTTCTCGCCCCAGTAGGGAGAGATCCTGCGCAACTGCGCGATGATCGGCGGCACCGCCGCGATGACACGATCGATCTCGGCCTCGGTGTTGTAGCGCGACAGCGAAAAACGCGTCGTGCCATGCGCGGCGGTGTAGGGAATGCCCATCGCGCGCATCACGTGCGAGGGTTCGAGCGAGCCCGAGGTGCAGGCCGATCCCGACGATGCCGCGATGCCGGCCTTGTTGAGCAGCAGCAGGATCGCCTCGCCCTCGATGAACTCGAAGGCGATGTTGCTGGTGTTGGGCAGGCGGTTCGTCACGTCGCCGGTCGGGAAGCAGCGCGGCACCTGGGCGAGGATGCCGGCTTCGAGCCGGTCGCGCAGCCGCTTCACCTCGGTGTTTTCGTATGCCATGTGCTGCATGGCTTGTTCGCAGGCAACGCCAAGGCCGACGATGGACGCCGCGTTCTCGGTGCCGGCGCGCCGGCCACGCTCCTGGTGGCCGCCGCGCAGCAGCGGACGGAAGCGCGTGCCGCGCCGCAGGTAGAGCACGCCCACGCCCTTGGGCGCGTGCAACTTGTGGCCCGATAGCGAAAGCATGTCGATCTTGGTCTGCTTCAGGTCGATGGCGATCTTGCCGACCGCCTGCACCGCGTCAGTGTGGAACTGCGCGCCGGCGGCATGCGCCAGCTCGGCCATCTGCGCCACCGGGAAAATCGTCCCCGATTCGTTGTTGGCCCACATCGCCGAAACGATCGCGGTGCGCGGGCCGAGCGCGGCCTTGTATTCGTCCATGTCCAGCCGGCCGCGCTTGTCGACGCCGAGGCGCGTGATGGCATAGCCTTCCTTTTCGAGATGCTCGCAGAGCGTGAGGATGGCCGGGTGTTCGACGGCGGTGGTGATGACCTGGTTGCGCTCGGGCTGGGCCCTGAGCGCCGAGAAGAGCGCGGTCGAGTCCGACTCGGTGCCGCAGGAGGTGAACACGATCTCCGAATCATGCTCGGCGCCGAGCAGCACCTGCACCTTGGCGCGCGCCTCCTTCAGCGCGAAGCCGACCTTGTTGCCGAAACTGTGCATCGACGAGGGATTGCCGAACTGCTCGGTGAAGAACGGCAGCATCGCGCTCACCACCGCCGGATCACAGGCGGTCGTGGCGTTGTTGTCGAGATAGATGGGAGCGCTCATGCTCAGGCCCTGCCGATCATGCTGGCGGGCAGCAGGCGCACGAACTCGCCGAGCGCCTCGACCAGCTTGGTCTGAATGCCGTTGAGCGTTGCCGCTTCCATCATGCAGCCGACGCAGGCGCCCTTGAGATTGACGTAGATGTTCTTGCCGTCGATCTCGACGATCTCGATGTCGCCGTGGTCGCGCTGCAGCATCGGGCGGATGGCCTCGACGGTTTCCTCGATCTTGCGGATGCGCTGGAAGTTGGTGAGCTTGGACGCGGCAGTGGGCGCCGCGGCAGCCACGGACGCGGGGGTGGGCTTCATCGCGGCGGTCGGCGCGGTGCAGGCTTCCTGCGACACCTTGGCGAGGATCTCCTCGATGCCCTCGTGGCAGGAGGCGCAACCGCCGCCGGCCTTGGTGTAGTGGGCGACCTGCTCGACCGTGGTGAGGCTGTTGACGCGCACCACCTCCTCGATCAGCACCGCATCGACGGCGAAGCACTTGCAGATCAGCGCGCCTTCCTCGTGGTCGTCCTGCCATACCTCGCCGCGATAGTTGGCGATCGCGGCCTGCAGCGCCTCGCGGCCCATCACCGAGCAGTGCATCTTCTCGGGCGGCAAGCCGTCGAGATAGTCGGCGATGTCCTGGTTGCTGACCTTGAGCGCCTCGTCGAGCGTCATGCCCTTGATGATCTCGGTCAGTGCCGAGCTGGACGCGATTGCCGAACCGCAGCCGAAAGTCTGGAAGCTCGCGGCGACAATCTTCTCGCTGGCCGGGTCGACCTTGAGCATCAGCCGCAGCGCGTCACCGCACTTGATCGAGCCGACGTCGCCGACGCCGTTGGCGCCATCGAGCAGGCCGGCGTTGCGCGGGTTGAAGAAGTGTTCGCGAACTTTTTCAGAGTAGTCCCACATAGCGGTTCTCCTGGGGTGTGGTTGTGGAGCCCGGCGCCAGCGGCAGTCAGGCGGTCACGAACGTAAAGCAACCCTTCGGGCAGGTGCGGCCGCAGGCGCCGCAGCCGGTGCAGTCGCCGGGATTCTTGATGGTCATCATCGCCTTGGCATCCTCGTCGTCCCAATCGTCATCGTCGATCTCGTCGTCCTCGCCACGGTCGATCAGAGTCAGCACGTCGCGCACGCAGACCTTGTAGCAGCGGCCGCAGCCGATGCATTTCTTCGAGTCGATCGAATCCGCGTAGGTGGGCGTGTAGGGAGTTCCGCCGCGGGTGAAGGTGGTTGCGCTCATGATGGTTTCCTTTCTAGGAGGTTTGCATTGAAGTCAGTTTGGCCAGGCGCTCATTGGCCTCGGCCCAGGCCTGGCACGCATCGAAAGTCGACTGGGCCAGGGCGGGAATTTCCTCGTAGGCGGCGGGCAGCCGCTCCTCGACCAGGTCGTGCATCTGCCCGGCCCAATCGCTGGCAATGCGCTTGAGCCGCTTCACTTCCTTGTCGAGTTCCTTCATCGCTGCGTCGCTCATGGCTTACATGCCGGCGACTTCGGCGTGCTTGCCGACGATTTCCAGCGCCACGGAGAGCAGCTTGTCGGCCTCGGTCTTCATCTTCGAGAGGCTCTCGAAACCGAAGCGATGCACGTCGCGCAACGTGCGGTCGCTGACGACCAGCTTGCCGACGGTGATCAGCGCGCGGCCGAAACCCTCGTGCGAAAGATGCACCAGCGGCACGGCCATCAGCCCGCATTCCTTTTCGATCAGCACGGCGATGGCGTTGTAGTAAGCCTTGACGCAGGAAATCGTCTCCTCGTCCGGATCGCCGACGAGAGGAATCTGCGCCTTCTTCTCCTTGGTGAGGATCAACGGCTCGAGCAGCTTTTCGCCAGGCTGGCCATCGTAGGTGCCATAGCTGTCGAGCGCGCGCATCTGCCGGATCATCTCCTTGATGAAATCGGTTTCGTAAATGGGATCAGTGCTCATGGAGAATCTCCGGTTGGTTGCTAATCAATAGTCGGCTTTGGCGGGACGACGCCAAAAGTCGGCGCTGGCAGGACGGCGGGAGCATCACAGGAAGCGCGGCGACGGGTAAGCATGCGCATGGCGATCAGGCCCGAGCCCAGGCCGGACAACGCGCCGCCGACGGCGGCCAGATCGCCCCAGGCAGACAGGAGCGCGGCACCCAGCAGCATCGCGGTGGCGGGCAGCAGATACACCCGCAAGGCCCCGCGCACCAGCAGGCCTTCGGCCAGCGCAAGCATCACCGCATCGCCGGGCCGGGCCGACGCAGGCACCGGCAGCAGCACCGTCGTACCCGACGCCGTGCCGCAGGCGCCGCGCCCACCGCAGCCACCACAGGCCGAGGGCGTCTCGACGCGAATCGTCGCCAGCCCGGCGCGAATCGCGACGATGCGACCGCTGCGCGTCAGTGCGTTCGGCAGTATTTCGCTCACTCCTGCCACCCCTCTTCCGCCATGCGGTCGAAGCGGCCGGTATCCGCGCCACTCTTGATTGCCTTGTCGACCCAGGGCACGCCGCCATCGCGCACGGCCCGTTGCAGATCGGCGAGCAGGCGCTCGATGGCGGTTTCCTCATCCAGCCGGATTGGCTGTACGCCGCTGGCGAGCAACTGGCGCATGGCCGAGCCGCCGACCGCCAGGCAATACACCGCCGCGCAACCGGCCAGCGCGCCGATTTTGGCCACCAGCTTGTCTTCATTGCCGTTCATCGATTCCTCGGCGAACTCGGCCACCTCGACCAGGCGCGCGCGCGCGCCGTCGAGCGCATAGATCGCGAAGCCGGCCGCGGCGCCGAAGTGCTGGTTCACGCGGGCACGATCATCCGTGGCGAAAGCGACCTTGAGCATGTCCGGCACCGCTTCAGTGCTTGACCACGCCAGCGCCAGCTTGCGGGACTTCGCCGCCGTTGGCCCTGAACATGGATTGGTAGGCAGGGGTGTCATGATGTTGGCTCAGGATGATGTTGGCGAAATCGAACAGCGCCTGCCGTCCGCCGCGATAACCGATCCAGGGACGGGCGTAGCCGCCGACCCAGTCGTATTGCGGAAAGCCGGCGCGCAACAGCGGCACGCCGAGCCGCTCGGCGGTGCCGACGGCATGCGAATTGGAGATCACGATCTGCGCTGCGGCGGCGGCATGTTCGAGGTCTTCGAGGTCGCCGATTTGCACCGTGTTGCAGGGCATGTCGGCCAGCACGTCGGCACGCGCCGGGGACACGGCGGCGACGATCTCCGCGCCCATGCCGGTGAGGAAGCGCGCGAAGCCGATCAGGTGGTCCGGGTCCAGCGCCAGCGCCACGCGCGCGAAGCCGGTCTGGAAGTGCGTATCGACCATCGCGTCCTGCAACTGCGCGCGCTGGCGTTCGATCCGGGTCGGCACGGGCTGGCCGGAAAGCTGCGCCAGCGTCTGCGTTAAGGTGTCGCAGGCATCCAGGCCCATCAGGTGATCGAAGCGAAAGTCGGGCACGGCAGTACGCCGCTTCAACGCATCCGCCGCGCGATTCAGCGAGCGGCCGACCACCAGCGTGGCGATCGACTCGCCCATCGTTTCGATCTCCGCCTTCGGCGTGCCGCCGACCGTGAGCGCCGAAAACTGGCCGTCCATCAGGTGGCCGTCGAGCGAATCGCCAATGTCCGGCAGCACCACCGGGCGCAGCCCGAAGGCCTCGATCCACTCCTTCAGTGCCTCGATGTCGCCCGGCGTCAAGGCCGCCGAGGCCAGCACATTTACTTGTTTGTGGCGTCGTCCCGCCACACCCCCATTCTGGCGCCGTCCCGCCACACTCCCCTTCTGGCGCCGTCCCGCCAGAGCCGAGTTTTCCGGCACCAGCGTCTCGATGATCGCCTCGACCGCCAGCGCGAAACCGGATTCCAGCGAGCCCGTGTAGTCGGGTGTGTTCACCGGCACCACGGCGATATGGTCGAACTGCGGATACTGTTCGCGAAACATCTTCACCAGCCGGCGGATATCCGTGCCCTGCGTTTCCGACAGCCCGGTGGTCGGCAGGCCGATGATCTCCGGCGCGTTCTTCTCGCAAATCGTCTTCAGCCCCTCGACGACATTCTCGTCCGCGCCCATGACGGAAGAGACCTGATCCATCGCCGTCGTCTGCAAGGGAATCGGCTCGCGGAAGTGGCGCACGAAAAACACCTTGCCGAAGGCGGTGCAGCCCTGCGAACCATGCAGCATCGGAATCGCGTGGCGCAAGCCGAGGAAGGCGAGCGACGCCCCGATGGGCTGGCTGACCTTCAGCGGACTGACCGCCAGAGGTTTCGTGCGTTTGAGGATTTCGGCCATGACATTGGGCGCCTGAAATTGGAGGACACCCCTCCCCTTGCAATGGCCATGCCAGAGAATAATTATCTAAATATCAATTGGTTGGCGAAATGCGGGCTTGTCGTAAACCCTACATCAGGGGATATGCGCAGTTTGGAGCCGAGCCCCCATGACTGACTTTCCCAACCCGCCGAATTGCCGTAAAACATGCCGCCGTGCTAGCCTGCCCGCTCCCGAACAACCACAGAAAGCCTGATCGCCATGTCCGATAACGGCACCACCGAGAACCGCGTCGCGGTTCTGGTCGATTGCGACAACACCTCGCCCGAGATTCTTGAATATGCACTCTCCGTGGTCGCGCAGTTCGGCCGCGTGGTGGTGCGGCGAGGTTACGGCAACTACCAGACGCTGGCCAACAAGTGGCAGGAAGCGCTGGTGCGGCTGGCCTTCACACCCTGCCTGCAATACCAATACGCTTCGGGCAAGA
Organism: Rhodocyclaceae bacterium UBA2271; assembly: GCA_002347405.1. Lineage (GTDB taxonomy): Bacteria > Pseudomonadota > Gammaproteobacteria > Burkholderiales > Rhodocyclaceae > Sulfuricystis. The sequence goes on from DDXB01000046.1 coordinate 28,350, forward strand.
ACACGTCCGACATCGCACTGGCGCTCGATGCGATGGAAGACCTGTTCGAGGAGCGGGCCGACACCTACTGTCTGGTGACGAGCGATTCCGACTTCGCCTATCTCTGCCGCAAACTGCGCGAACGCGGCGCGACGGTGTGCATCGTCGGCGAAGAGAAAACACCGGACGCGCTGCGCAACGCCAGCGACAAGTTCTTCGAATACCAGCCACCGGAAACCGAGGCGCAGAAGAAGGCACCGTCCAAGCCGGTGCAGAAGCAGCGGCCGAAGTCACTGCTCTCTGCCGTCGCGCTCCTTGCGGCGGAATCGGCGGAAGGCTGGGTGCACCTTAGTGCACTCGGCAGTTATCTGCGGCGCAGCGACCCGAGCTTCACGCCCAAGAGGTACGGCCACCCGGGGTTGCTGGAAATGATTGAAACCTACCCGGACCTGCAAACCCGCAATGAAGGTGGCGCCCACTCGGTGAAACCGAAAGAAGCCGCCGCCAAGCCGCAGTAGTGCCGTCCCGCTGCTGCCGACTTTTGCGCTCCAGAAACATACCCAATACGGTATACTTTCGCCATGACTACTCCATCAAGAACAGAGCGACCATTGCACTGGGTCGGTTCGGCCAAGCGCGATCTGCTCGGATTCGTACCGCGAAGAGCGACGTCGACCTGATTCACGAACGCTTGAAGACAGCACGCAACGATTACGAGGTGCGCTATGGCAAAGAAGATTGAAGCAGTGGAAGTCGGAACCGGTGACGTGTTCCGGGACTTGGGATTTGCCGACGCGGGCGAACGCAAGCTGCGCGTGCAACTCGCCATGCGCCTCAACGACCTCATCAAGGAACGCAAGCTGACGCAAACCGTGGTCGCGGAAATCTTCGGCATTCCGCAGCCCCATATTTCGGAATTGCGCAATTACAAGCTGACGCGCTTTTCATCCGAGCGGCTGCTGCACTTCATTACCCAACTCGACCGGGATATCGAAATCATCATCCGCCCCAAGGCGGAAAATCACCCTTCCGGTCTGGTGTCGGTACTGGTGGCTGCCTGACCTCTCACGATGGTTCACGCCCGATACGGCAGGTGCCCGGCCATCTCGTCCTGGTAGTCGCGCATGGCGCCCTCCTCGCGCGCCAGGTAGCGCGCCACGGCGTCGCGCAGGCGCGGATCGGCGACCCAGTACGCGGACCAGGTCGACACCGGCTCGAAGCCGCGCGCGATTTTGTGCTCGCCCTGCGCGCCGGGCTCGAAGCCTTGCAGGCCGTGGTCGATCGCGTATTCGATGCCGGCGTGGTAGCACAGCTCGAAATGCAGGCCGGGGCAGTCGATGTCGGTGCCCCAGTGGCGGCCGTAGAGCGCCGTGTCATCGCGGTAGCAGATCGCCGAGGCGACCGGTTGTTCGCCAGCGAAGGCGCAGAACACCACCATCCGCCGGCCCAGCGCGGCGCCGACGCTGCGAAAGAACTCGGCGGTGAACGCGGCCACGCCGCCGAGCCGCTCGAAGGTGCTGCGGTAATGGCGGTGAATGGCCAACCATAAGGCGTCGTCGATCTCGTCGCCGTGACGCGCTTCGATGCGCAGGCCGGCGTCGGCCACCGCGCGCCGCTCGCGCTTCAGCTTCTTGCGCTTCTCGGACGTGAAGGTAGCCAGGAAGTCGGCGAAGTCGCGGTAGCCGCGATTGAGCCAGTGGAACTGCACGCCGCGCCGCAGGAGCAGCCCGGCGGATTCGAGCGCCACGCGGTCGGGCTCGCGCACGAACAGGCATTGCCAGTTGGAAGCGCCCGCTGTGGCGGTGACCTCGATGGCGGCGGCGATCAGCGCGGCACGCGTTGCGGGTTCGTCAGCGGCAACCAGCAGGCGCGGCCCCGGCGACGGCGTGAAGGGGACGCCGCTGACAAGCTTGGGGAAATAGTTCAGGCCGGCCTGTTGCCAGGCGGGTCCCCAACTGTAGTCCATGGCGAAATCGCCGTACCAGTGATGCCGTTGATACAAGGGCAGCAGACCGGCGATACGTCCGTCGCCAGCGCGCAGCGCGAGATGCATCGGCTGCCAGCCTTGCGGACCGCGCGCGGTGACGCATTGTTCGGCCGCGCCAAGAAAGGCACGGCTGATGAAGGGATCGCCCGCCGTGACGAATCGCTGCCAGTCGGCCTCGGGAATATCGAGTGCGCTGGTGAGCAGCACGGTTTCAAGCATGTGCGGTGGCATTCCGGTGATATGCGGTCATGTCCGCATTATCACGCCGCGCAACGTACCTTCACGTTGCGCCGTGCGTAACAGAATGAAGTAGCGCTCCTTACCCGGCCGTCACGGGCGTTCCGGCTGCCTTCTCCCGCGCCCACGGCGCCGGCTTGCGCACCGCTGCCCAGACCGGATTTTCGATGGTCAGCGCCAGTTGCCGCGCCAGCTCGGGCATGCCGGCATAACCCGCGTAGGCGAATTCGCGTTCCTGGTTGATGTCGAGGAAGGGAATGCGCGACTTGAGCGCCATGTAGAGGTTGCGGCCGCCGGCGATGAGGATGTCGGCACGCAGCTCCTGGTAGGCGCCGAGCAGCGCCTTGGGGCTGCCGTCCTCGATCATGTTCGCGTCCGGACCCATGATCTCGCGGATGCGCGCCTTGTCTTCCTCGGTCGACTTCTTGGTGCCGGTCGCCACCACCTCCATGCCCAGATCCTGGAGCGCGGAAACGATGGACCACGACTTGACGCCGCCGGTGTAGAGCAGCACGCGCTTGCCCTTGAGCCGCGCGCGCCAGGGTTCGAGCGCGGCGTTGGCTTTGGCCTCCTCGCGCGCGATGAGCGCTTCGGTACGCGCAGTGAGATCGGGATCGTTCAGCAGTCCGGCGAAATCACGCAGCGCCTGCGACATGTCGCGCACGCCGTAAAAGCTGCCTTCGAAGAAGGGTATGCCGTAGATTTCCTTGAGTTTGCGCGCGACGTTGAGCAGTGCCTTGGCGCAGACCACCATGGTCGCCGCCGCACGGTGCATGGTCTGCACCTCATTGAAGCGCGCGTCGCCCGAGAGCGTGGAGAGGATGCGCAGGCCGAGTTCGTCGAATAGCGGCGCGACAGGGAAGAACTCGCCGGCAATGTTGTATTCGCCGATCAGGTTGATGGCGTGCACCTTGATGCCGGGCCCAAGTTTACGCAGGGCGCTCGCCGGCACCGGATCGGGCTCGCGCGTGCCGATGACATACTTGAACATCGCCTCGCCGCCGAGGCGGTTGCCCAGGTTCTTGGTGCCGTAGAAACCGGCCGCGTCGACGGGCACCACGGGCACGCCGAAGCGCTCGGCGGCGGCCTTGCAGACCGCCTCGAAATCGTCGCCGATCAGTGCCGTCACGCAGGTGGCGTAGACAAACACCGCCGCCGGCGCATGGTCGTCGATGGCCTGCTTGATGGCGTGGAAGAGCCGCTTCTCGCCGCGCCCCATGATCACGTCCTGCTCGGTGAGGTCCGTGGTCATGCCGATCTTGTAGAGCGTCGAACCGGTCGAGCGCGTGCCGCGGTTGTCCCACGAACTGCCGGCACAGGCAATCGGGCCATGCACGATGTGCGCGACGTCGGCGATCGGCAAGAGCGCGATCTGCGCGCCGTCGAAGGAGCAACCGCCCGCCGTCGCACCAGGCTTGGGCTTGGCGCAGCCGGATTTCTCCTTGGCGGCAATGTGATTGTGCGCGCAGGCAGGTTCGTTCAACAGTTCGGCGATTTGAGCGGCTTTCATGACGTCTCCTTTCGCCTTTCCACTCGCAAGCGGCGTGCCATTGCCAAGCGGCTGATTTCACGAGGATTCATCTGCACAAGCTTTTGTCGCATTTACGACAAAACCGCTGCCGGCACGGCCGGGATCGCCACCCGAACCCACTGGCAGCGCAATGGCACGCGGCTTGCGAGTCTTTGGCCAGACTATCGACTGGAGGTATTCCAATGCGCCCGCTGCTTGTTCTGGCTGTACTCTGCTTAATGTCCGCCGCTGTCCGCGCCGACGAGGTTCTGGTCGCCGTCGCCGCCAACTTCACCGCACCGGCAAAAACCATTGCCGCCGATTTCGAAAGGGCAACCGGCCACAAGCTGCAACTGGCTTTCGGTTCGACGGGCAAGTTCTACGCGCAGATCAAAAACGGCGCGCCCTTCGAAGTCCTGCTGGCCGCCGACGACGAAACGCCGGCGCGCCTTGAAAGCGAAGGCGCGACCGTGGCCGGCAGTCGCTTCACTTACGCGGTCGGTCGCATCGTCCTGTGGTCGGCACGCCCCGGTTATGTCGATGCCAGGGGCGAGGTGCTGAAAAACGGGGGATTCGTGCATCTTGCACTCACCAATCCCAAACTGGCTCCCTATGGACAGGCGGCCATCGACACGATGAAGGCGCTCGGCGTACACGACGCCCTGCACCCGCGCTTCATCACGGCCGAAAATCTCACCCAGACCTATCAGTTCATTTTCAGCGGCAATGCCGAACTTGGCTTCATTTCGCTCTCGCAGGTACCCAGAGATAGGGACGGCAAGATCGCGGAAGGTTCGGCCTGGATCGTTCCGCAGAATTTATACACGCCGATCCGCCAGGATGCGGTGCTGCTGGCCAAAGGCAAAGACCGCCCCGCCGCCGCGGCGCTGCTGCAATACCTCAAGGGCGACAAGGCGAAAGCGACGATTCGCAGCTTCGGCTACGACCTGTAAATGTCCCCATTGTCCGCAAGCGATCTCGCCGCCGTCTGGCTGACGCTCAAGCTCGCCGGACTGACCACCGTGTTGCTGATGCTGATCGGCACGCCGATCGCCTGGTGGCTGGCGCGCACGCACCATTGGGCAAAGGGGCCGGTCGGCGCCGTGGTGACGCTGCCGCTGGTCCTGCCGCCGGCGGTGCTCGGCTTTTACCTGCTGGTGCTGATGGGGCCGGACGGCCCCGTCGGCCGCCTCACGGCAAGCCTCGGATTGGGGCTGTTGCCCTTCACCTTCGCCGGCCTCGTCGTCGCCTCGGTGATCTACTCGATGCCCTTCGTCGTCCAGCCGTTGCAGCAGGCTTTCGAAGCGATCGGCGAACGACCGCTGGAGGTTGCGGCCACGCTGCGCGCCGGCCCCTGGGATACGTTCTTTTCCGTGGTGGTGCCGCTGGCGCGCCCCGGTTTCATCACCGCCAGCGTGCTCGGCTTCGCCCACACCATCGGCGAATTCGGCGTGGTGCTGATGATCGGCGGCAACATTCCGGGCAAGACCCAGGTGCTGTCGATGGCCATCTACAACCACGTGGAAGCGCTCGAATATGGCCAGGCCCACTGGCTGGCCGGCGGCATGCTGATCTTCTCCTTCGCCGTGCTGCTGATCCTTTACACGCTCAACCCGACGAGCCGGAAGGCGCATCGTGTCTGAAATCCTCGCGCGCTTCCGCCAGAGCTATCCGGGCTTCACGCTCGACGTCGACCTGGAGCTGCCGAGTCGTGGCATCACCGCGCTGTTCGGGCATTCCGGCTCGGGCAAGACCACGCTGCTGCGCTGTATCGCCGGTCTGGAACGACCGAGCAACGGCTATCTCGCCATCGACGGCGCGCTCTGGCAGGATGGCGCGAAATTTCTGCCGACGCACCGGCGCCCCATCGGCTATGTCTTTCAGGAGGCCAGCCTCTTCCCGCACCTCAGCGTGCGCGGCAACCTCGACTACGGCGCAAAGCGTTGCGGATGCCGTCCCGCCAGTCCCGAAAAGGGGATTCCCTTCGGTCACGCCAATGACTTCTCCCGCATCGTCGAACTGCTGGGCATCGGCGCATTGCTCGACCGCAAGCCGGAACGTCTTTCCGGCGGCGAGCGCCAGCGCGTCGCCATTGCGCGCGCGCTGCTGACCGCGCCGCGCCTGCTGCTGATGGACGAGCCGCTTGCCGCGCTCGATCTCGCGCGCAAGAACGAGATCCTGCCCTACCTCGAACGCCTGCACGACGAGCTGGAAATTCCCGTGTTCTACGTCAGCCACGCACCCGACGAGGTGGCGCGCCTGGCCGATCACCTCGTCGTCATGGACGGCGGCCGCGCCGTCGCGCAAGGGCCACTGGCCGAGACGCTGGCACGCGCGGATTTGCCCATTCGCCTCGGCGAGGATGCCGGCGTGGTGCTCGACGCAACCGTGGCCGAGATCGACAAGCAATGGCAGCTCGCCCGCGTCGAGTTTCCCGGTGGCAGCCTGTGGGTACGCGACGAGGGCCACCCCGTCGGCAAGCACGTGCGCGTGCGCGTGCTGGCGCGCGACGTGAGCCTCGCGCGCGAGGAGCCGAGCGGCACCAGCATCCTCAATCACTTCCGCGTCACGGTTTGCGAACTCGCCGCCGACACGCATCCGGCGCTGCTGCTGGCGCGCACGGAAACCAATGGCCAGTCGCTGCTCGCGCGCCTCACGCGCCGTTCCGCCACCACGCTTAATCTCGCGCCAGGTGCAGAGGTCTGGGCGCAGGTCAAGGCCGTTGCCCTGCTAGGATGACGGACATGAACGCACGCATCGCTACCATCGTCCATGCCGACCGGCGTGCCGCCGACGTGCTGGTCGCCGAATTTGCCACGGCGCTGATCGGCGCCGGACGCAAGGTGCATGGTCTGATCCAGCAACGACCGGCTGACGACAAAACCAGCACGGTGCTGCTCGATCTACATGACGGCGCGTGCTACCCGCTGTTCCAGAACCTGGGCACCGGCACCCAATCCTGCTCGGTCGACACGGCAGGGGTCGCGGCAGCCAGCATCGCGCTCCGCCGTGCTCTCGAAGCGCATGCCGACCTCGCCATCGCCAACCGCTTCGGCCCGCTCGAGGCCGGGGGAGCTGGCCTGGCGGCCGAAATGCTGGCCCTGATGGCCGAAGGCATTCCCTTCCTGACCATCGTCGCCGATGACCACCTGCCGGCCTGGCGACATTTCACGGGCGGCATGAGCGTGGAACTGCCTGCGGAACGCGCAGCGCTTGATGCGTGGTTCGCCGGCCTGACGAAAGCCACACCATGACAGCGATTGTTGACTTTGCAACACGCGCCGACCTGCCGGCCATGGCCGATTTGTTGCACGAGCTTTTCACCTTGGAAAGCGATTTCCACCCCGAGCGCAAACGCCAGTTGACCGGGCTGCAGACCATTCTCGACACCCCCGCCATCGGCCGCCTGTTCGTGCTGCGCAGCGACGGCAAGGTGGTCGGCATGGCAAATGCTTTGATCACCGTCAGCACGGCCTTGGGCACGCCGGTCGTGTTGCTGGAAGACGTGATCGTGAGTCGCGCCTATCGTGGTGGCGGACTGGGCAAATCGCTGGTTAACCATGTTTGCGACTGGGCGAAGTCACAAGGCATGGGCCGCGTCACGCTGCTGGCGGATGCGGACAACGCCCCTGCCATCGCCTTCTACGCGAAGCTCGGCTTCGAAAAGTCGGCGATGGTGGTACGGCGCAAACAACTTTGACAGGAGCAGTCACGGACAAATACGATATGGGCGAGATGGTTTTTGCGGCGACCGATCTTTACAACGACGAACTCGCCGCGGATGGCAGCAGCCTGATTCCGGAACATGAACACCAGCAACAGCTTCAGCCCGGAAGTGGTGGCCGATCTCGGCACGCCCGCCGCCGCGCAATTCATGCGCTCCACCTTCGACTTCATCGCCAGCGGCAAGCCTCATGTTGTCGGGGTGGCCTTCCACTACTACCTCGAACGCCACATCCACCTCGACGAGGACTTTCACGGCCCGCTCTCGCTGCGCATGGTGAATGAGCTGGTTGTTTCGCGAAATGCGAATGACAGCAGAAATTCATTGACAACAGACTGATAAACAAATACTTTCGTGTTTCGCGAAATACGAAACAACGAGAAAATGACCATGCGCCGCCCTGTCAATCGCCAGCCCGTCCTCAAAGCTCAGGATTTCTATTTACTCCTTGCGCTTGCCGCCGTGCGGGGAGAGCGCGTGACTTATCCCGACCTGGCCGCCCTGACCGGGCTGTCGATGTCGGAAGTGCACGGCGCGCTCAAACGGGCCGAGCAGTCGCGGCTGCTGGCCTTTGTCGATAAACAGCCACGCATCGTCACGCCGTCGTTCAAGGAGTTTCTGCTGCATGGCGCGCGCTATGCCTTTCCGCCGGCACGGGGGGCGATGGTGGGCGGCGTTCCCACCGCCTATGCTGCCGCGCCCCTCGACAAGCAGATTGCCCCGTCCGGTGATCCGCCCCCGGTCTGGCCGCATGCGGAAGGCACGGCACGCGGCATCGCACTGCTACCACTCTACCCAAGCGCACCGGCCGCCGCGCTGCGCAACCCGGTGCTCTACGAAAACCTGGCGCTATTTGATGCCCTGCGCATGGGCAACGCGCGGGAACGCAAGCTCGCCGAACAGATGTTCGAGGAGCGCCTTTGAACCCCAATGACCCGAACCTGATACGGGTGGAACTGGTGGCCCATGCCTTGGGCGATCTGTGTGATGAGCTGGTATTGGTCGGCGGCTGCGCCACCGGCTTGCTGTACACGTCGGTGCAGGCACCGCCGCCGCGCACGACCTACGATGTGGATCTCGTTGTTGAGGTGGCTACCCTGGCCGGCTATCACGCGATGGAGGCCCATTTTGCCGAACGGGGATTCACTCGCGACATGGCGCCGGATGCCCCGATCTGCCGCTGGCGTGTCGGTGAAGTGGAAGTCGACCTGATGCCGACTGACGAACGCATTCTCGGTTTCTCGAACCGTTGGTATGCCATTGCGACTGCCACCGCAACGCCACTGACGCTGCCAAGCGGCACACGGATACGGTTGATTTCGGCGCCGGCCTTTCTCGCCACGAAGTTCGAGGCTTACGCCACCCGCGGCAACAGCGACATCATGGCCAGCCACGACTTCGAGGACATCATCAACGTACTCGACGGCCGCCCCGGCATCGAGAGCGAGATTGCCGATGCCGGTAGTGAACTGGTCATCTATCTGGCAGAACGATTTCACGATGTGCTGCACCATCGGGATTTCGACAATACCCTGCCCGGTCTCGTTGTTTATGACGACCTCTACGACAGCCGGATCAAAGCCGTGCACCGCCGTATAAGCACCATCGCCAACCTTCACCAGAAGTGAATGCCGCCACCCTCGTCCAGAAACGCTGGAACGACTGCAAGGTGCCGCGCGACGACAGCATGTCGCATGGTGAATACACCGGGACACTGAACGACCTGCAGCCCGAGTGCGCGTAAAAGTCGGCGCTGGCGGGACGGCACCCCGGCGCGATGCGGGAAGTTACTCCTCGAACTTCCAGTCGCGCCGTTCCCATCGCACCCGTAGCACACCGGTCGCCGTATCGCGCAGCACGGCCAACCCCTCCGCCGGTAGCGTCACGACCACATCGAAACGGCCGCCGCGCAGGTAGCCAATTTCTACAGATTCCGCGCTCGGCCGGACTTCGAAATACCCTTGGCAATAGGGGCAGTGGCACTCCAGCACGCCTTCACCAACAAGCTCGCCACAGGCATCGAACACCTGCGCCGGCGTCAGCTTCGCCCCGCACAGCGGGCAACTCGCTTCGCGTTTGGCCATGGCAGATCAGAAGCTATACGGACGATGCAGCCAGTCGCGCACGACCTGCACGTCGCGGTCAGGCAGGTAGTTGAAACCGCCCTGCACGTCCTCGATGACGACGGTGGCCACGGCATGCGGCACGGTTTTGGTGGTGATCATGTGGAAGAACCAGGCCATCGGGTAGCCCACCTGCTTGTCGAAGCGTTGCAGGGCATCGGCGAGGGCAAGGCCGCGCGCGCCATAACTGCTTGCGAAGCGCGGCGCGGCACCGTTGAGCGCGGCGACCGGCGTGGCGCTGCGAATCGGCTGGCGGAAGCGATCGAGGTGTTCGCGCAGTGCGACGACCCAGTGGTTGCTGAATTCGGTGGCATGACTGGCGGAGCTCTTTTCCCAGTCCGCGATGAAACGATGCACGGATTGCGGCTCGGTTTTCTGTGCGCGCATGCCGGCGAGAAACTCGGCCATGTCGGTGATGCGCCGCAAGCTGTAGAAGGGCGCGCCCAGCGCGTCCTGGTTGCCGGAACAGGCATCGCGCGGGTCGACGAGATCCTCCAGGCTGGCCGGCACCGTGTCGGGCGAAAACAGGACATGGCACACCACCTCCTGCAACTCCTCGATTTCGAGCTGAATGAAGTCGGCCGCGCCGCTGCCGGTGCGCGCCACCCAGTAGTGGGTCTTGCCGGTCAGGCGCGTGGCGCGCAGCTTGCTGTCCGCATGTTCCGCCATGACAGCCGCCAGATCGTCGTCATGGGCCGCCAGCTCAGCCATGGCCCAACGTTCGAGATCGTCGGCAAGATGCCGGCCCTGCGCGTCGACCACGCCGCCGAGTCGATACCAGCCGCCACGCGCCAGCACCTCGCGAAACGCGTATTGCGGCGCGATCCGTGCCAGCTCGCGCGATATTCCGGCCGGCCCCTGCGTCACCGCCACCGGCACGCAGGCGGCGGCGATTGTTTCGGTCAAGTTGTTGGCGCTCATGTTCGATCGGGTCGCTAGTCGTCGCGCAAGGCGACCACGATGCCGGTGGCTGCCGCTGCGTCGTTGGTGAGGCTGAGGCAGTGTTCCCCGCTGGCCACGCAATAGATCAGGCAAATGCCGTTCTCCGCCGCCGGCTGCAGGCGTGGCGGGATGTCGTCATCGTCGCAGACCGAAACATGCCGCCCCGGAAATGCCGTGCGCAAATCCTGCGCCAACACCTCATGAACGGTCGATGCGGCACCGGCCACGTGACACAACACCTGGTCGAGAAATTCGGCCGTGATGCCGGTCATTACTCTTCCACCGCAGTGGCCAGCTCGCGATAGCCTGCCAACGAGGCGGCTTCGACGCCCATCACCTTGGCGAGCCAGGGCGGCGGGTTTGTCAGGGCCTGCTGCAGCTTGGCCAGCATGTCATCGACTCGCGTATTCGGCGCCACCTTGAGCGGATGCGTGCCGACACGCACCACCTTGGCCGCCGCCGGACCGCCGATCGACTGGAAACAGGCAATCTGGCAATCACCGATCAGGGCGGCACGGGCCTTGTTGCGATCTTCGGCCTCGTCGGCCGCGGCGGTGGAGAGCGCGTTGACGAACTCCACCGTCTCCGGCGACACCAGATAGACCAGAAAAGCGCGGCAGGAACCGAAGTGCCCGTCGATCAGCTCACCACTGTCCGTGGCGCAGGCAACGCGAATGGTTCCGGTCATGGCGCGCTCCTTCGATCAGATGTAAACAATGCAGGCGTCGCCAGCGGGGCAGGCTGCCACGCACTTCGGAGAATCCTCGTCCTCGCACTCGGTGCAGGTGTCCTTGTTGATCTTGAAAATGCCGCCCTTGTCGGTAATCGATTGGGTCGGACAAACCGGGACGCAGTCACCGCACGAGGTGCATTCCGCCTGGACGATTTTCATTGCCATGATGATTTCCTTTCTTTCCTGAATTATTCGACACCATCGATCCGACGGGCCCGCACCGAATACGGCAGACGCTCCGGCGCGGCTTGCGGCTCGATGTAGTAACAGCCACCGTTGCCGAGCTTGATTTCGCCGCCCCACTTTTCCGGGGTGTCGAATTCCATCGAGGTGATGCTGTCCTCGATGTCGCGCTTGGGCATGTAAAAAACATAACCCTTGTCGCTCCGGCGGATCATGATGTTGGCCATTACCGCACCCTCATCTGACCAGATCGTGGTTGTAGTCGGTCGTGCCCATCCCGCGCGTCTTGTCGTCGAGCAGTTCGAGCACGGCGTTGGTCAGCGTGGTCAGCACCTGCATGGCGCCTTCGTAGCCGAGCGTGGTCTGGCGGTGCAGATGGTGCCGGTCGAAGATCGGGAAGCCGATGCGGATCAGCGGTACCTCGAACTCCGCGCCCTTGTGGAAGGTGTCGCGCTGGATGTACTTGCCGTAGCTGTTGCCGATGAGAAAGTCCGGCTTGTCGGTGAAGCACAGGCTGCGCAGGTGCCACAGGTCCGCGCCGGGATAGGGCTTGCCGTTGGCGCCATAGGGACTCGACGCCAGCAATGCGGTCATCGCCTTTGCCCACTTCTTGCTGCCGTTGTTGCAGACGACATGGGTCGGTTCGATGCCGAATTCCATCATCAGCTTCACCATGCCCATGGTGAAGTCCGGATCGCCGTAGACCGCCATCTTCTTGCCATGCAGCCAGGCATGCGAGTCGGTCATCATGTCGACCAGGCGACCGCGTTCGAGTTGCAGGGAAGCGGGAATCGGCTTGCCGGTGACTTCGGCGACCTTCATCAGGAACTCGTCGGTCCATTCCACGCCCATCGGGATGTTGAGCTTGGGCACTTCATGGTTCCAGGTGGCCTCGACGAACTTGCTGGTCTTGGCGAGGCCGAGCGGCTGGAGCAGGAAGGTATTGTGGGCGTTGGGCGCATCCTTGACCTCGTCCTGCGTGGTGCCGCCGGCATACATGCGGAACTCGCCGTCGGCCGGGGTGTCGAGCACCTCTTCGGGATCGGAGAGCATCGTGTAATCGACGCCCATCTCCTTCATGTAGCGCTTGATGACGCGGTAGTTGCCCAGATAGGTCTCGAAGCCCGGCACGATGTTGATCTTGCCGTTGCTGCCGATCACCTTGCCTTCCATGGTGTTGAGCGTGAAGTAGCGCAGGATGCCTTCTTCCATGTTGTCCCAGCCGGTGACGTGGCTGCCGACGAAGCTTGGCGTATGGGCGAAGGGAATCGGGAAGTCTTCTGGCACATGACCTTCCTTGCGGGCATTGCCGATGAAGGCGTTCAGGTCGTCGCCGATCACCTCGGCGATGCAGGTGGTCGACATCGCGATCATCTCGGCGCCGTAAAGGGCCTTGGCGTTGGCCAGGCCTTCGTGGATGTTCTTCTGCCCGCCGAACACGGCCGCGTCTTCCGTCATCGAGTCGGCGATGATGGCGATCGGTTCCTTGAAGTGGCGGTTGAAGTAGGTGCGAAAGTAGGCGATGCAGCCCTGCGAGCCGTGGATATACACCAGCGTCTTGTGGAAGCCGAGCGAGCACAGCGCCGAACCGAGCGGCTGGCACTGCTTGGCCGGGTTGATGGTGAGGGCCTCGCGCTTGAAGTTGAGGTCCTGGTATTCCTGGGTCGTCGTCCAGTTGAAGACCTCGTCGATCTTGTCCTTGGGTGAGATTTCCTCGAAAAGTTCGCGCTTCTTGGCGATCATGCCCTTGTAGTCGTCGTCCCGAAACAGGGGGAAGCACGTCTTGATATTTTCTGCTGCTTGCATTTTCATCTCCTTTGCCCGGCCACCAATCTGTGGACGCGGGCGAAAGTTATCGAAAGGGTGTGTTTGCTTCCGCGGCTTCAGGCGGCCTTCAGTTCGGCGGCCTCTTCCTTCAGCCACGGCGCCTTGAGCATCTTCCAGCACGGGTTGTTGAGCGTCAGGTCCATGTCCTTGGCGAACACGGCGAAGCCGTCGTAGCCGTGGTAGGGGCCCGAGTAGTCCCAGGAGTGCATCTGGCGGAAGGGGAAGCCCATCTTGTGGAAGACGTACTTCTCCTTGATGCCGGAGCCGATCAGGTCGGGTTTCAGCGCCTTGACGAATTCGTCGAGCTCGTGGCCGGTGGCGTCGTCGTAGATCAGCGTCGCGTCGCCCATGTCCTTGATGGTGCGGTCATAGTCGTCGTTGTGGGCGAACTCGTAGCCGGTGCCGACCACTTCCATGCCGAGGTCTTCGTAAGCACCGACGACGTGGCGCGGGCGCAGGCCGCCGACGTAGAGCATCACCTTCTTGCCCTGCAGGCGCGGCTTGTACTTGGCGATGACTTCGTTCATGGCGGGCGTGTATTTCTCGATCACGCGCTCGGCGCCTTCCTTGATGTGGTCGTCGAAAAAGCTGGCGATCTTGCGCAGCGACTCGGCGATCTTGGTCGGGCCGAAGAAGTTGTATTCGAGCCAGGGAATGCCGTACTTCTCTTCCATGTGGCGCGAGATGTAGTTCATCGAGCGGTAGCAGTGCAGCAGGTTGAGCTTGACGAACGGGGTGTTCTCCATCTCGGCCAGCGTGCCGTCGCCGGACCACTGCGCCACCACGCGCAAACCCATCTCTTCGAGCAGGATGCGCGAGGCCCAGGCGTCGCCGCCGATGTTGTAGTCGCCGAGGATGGCCACGTCGTAGGGCGTCTTCTCGAAGGGCTGGCCGTCGCGGTTGGAGAGAATCCAGTCACGCACCGAGTCGTTGGCGATGTGGTGGCCGAGCGACTGCGACACGCCGCGGAAACCCTCGCAGCGCACCGGCACCACCGGCTTGTTGAGTTGGGCGGCGGCCTTCTTCGATACCGCCTCGATGTCGTCGCCGATCAGGCCGACCGGACACTCCGACTGCACCGAAATGCCCTTGTTGAGCGGGAACAGCATCTCGATCTCGTCGATCAGTTTGGCGAGTTTCTTGTCGCCGCCGAAGACGATGTCCTTTTCCTGGAAATCGGAGGTGAAGTTCATTTCGCAGAAGGTATCCACGCCGGTGGTGCCGACGTAGTAGTTGCGGCGGCCGCCGCGCGCATACTGGCCGCAGCCGATCGGGCCGTGGGAGATCGAGATCATGTCCTTGATCGGCCCCCAGACGACGCCCTTCGAACCGGCGTAGGCACAGCCGCGCATGGTCATCACGCCGGGCAGCGACTTGCGGTTGGAGGTGATGCACTTTTTGGACGATTCAAGTTCCGTGTCGTTGACCATCAAGTGCTTGGCACGGTCCTTCCTGGCTTTTTCGGGATAAATCTCGAGCACCTCCTGGATGAGGGTCTCGGTTGCTTCGCGGGTTAATGCGGACATGATTGCGTCTCCTGAAGGGCCGTCCCGAAGGAGACGGCGCCCCCTGTGGGGGCAGCGAACAAAGTGAGCGTGGGGGCCATTACTGTCTCCTTAGGCGGCAACGGCTTCGGCGGCGAGTTCGGCGGCGGTCTTGCCGATGATGGTGGTGTCTTCCACTTCCATGATGCCGAACTCCATCAGCAGCTCTTCCAACTGTTCCATCTCGATCGGCGTCGGAATGACGAACTTGGTGTTGTTGACGATCTTGTTGGCGAGGGCGCGATATTCGTCGGCCTGCGAGTGCGTCGGGTCGTACTCGATCACGGTCATGCGGCGGATCTCGGCGTGCTGCACGGCGTTGTGGCGCGGCACGAAGTGGATCATGGTGGTGCCCAGGCGGGCGGCCAGGGCCATGATCAGTTCGTCTTCGCGGTCGGTGTTGCGCGAGTTGCAGATCAGGCCGGCCAGCCGCACGCCGCCGGAGTTGGCGTACTTGACGATGCCCTTGGCGATGTTGTTGGCGGCATACATGGCCATCATTTCGCCGGAGCAGACGATGTAGATTTCCTGCGCCTTGTTCTCGCGGATCGGCATGGCGAAACCGCCGCAGACCACGTCGCCGAGCACGTCGTAGAAGACGAAGTCGAGCGCTTCATCGTAGGCGCCCTCCTCTTCCAGGAAGTTGATGGCGGTGATGACGCCGCGGCCGGCACAGCCGACGCCGGGCTCCGGGCCACCCGATTCGACGCACTTGATGCCGCCGAAGCCGATGTTCATGACATCTTCAAGCTCCAGATCCTCGACGGAGCCGGCTTCGGCCGCGAGTTGCATGACGCTGGTCTGAGCCTTGGAGTGCAGGATCAGCCGGGTCGAGTCGGCCTTGGGATCGCAACCGACGATCATGACCTTCTTGCCGGACTCGGCCAAGGCCGCGACCAGATTCTGTGTGGTGGTGGACTTGCCGATACCACCCTTGCCGTAGATGGCGCATTGACGCAGTTTTGCCATGGTGTAATCTCCTTTGTCGAAAAATCGTTCGTTCCGACAGATAAGTGGCAAGGAGCGTGCCACCACGGCGAAACAGACTTAACTCACTGTTACCTATAAACATTCAACGTGCTCAGCGTGACGAAGCGAAGCGACAACGCAGTGAATTCTTGTAGCACTTCCGACAATTCCGCACAGAACCCCAGCTTGCCCTCCTGGGCACGCCTGCCGATCAATCGCTGCAACCTGCCGGCGGTGATCCTCGGCAGCCTCACTTTCCAGCAGCACCCGACAGCGCTCGCGCTCGACGGCGTCGCCGAACTGCATGCCGACCTGTTCGCCCTGCAGGACGGCATCGACGCCGCCACCGAGCGCGCGCAATTGTTCCGCGACTACGTCGCCGCGCACTTCTGCCTCGACCATCTCGAAGAAGCCGGCATCGACGAACATTCGCAAAAACGCGCCAAGGCCAACTGGCTGCGCACGCTGCGCGGCTGGAGCTTCGACGCCGACGGCCGCGAGGGCGCGGTGCTCAAGGGCTGGGTGGAATCGCGCTTCGGCCTCGTGCCGCGCTTCCACGGCGAGCCGCTGCGCGATTTCAGCGGCCCGGCCTGGCTGCGCTACGAGGAAATGCGCGCCGGCGGCCTTTACGGCACCAACGCGCTCGAAGCACAGCTCGACCTGCTCTACGCCTACTGCCAATATGAATTCGCCCGCGCCGCCGCAGGCGACCGCCTGACGCTCTACCGCGGCATCAACCGCATCGGCGAACACGAGGTGCTCTCCGGCGCGGGCCGGCGCCAGGTCGTGCTGTTCAACAACCTGAGCTCATTCACCGCCAGCCGCGAGCGCGCCGGCGAGTTCGGCGACTACATCCTCGCAGCGGAAATTCCTTTCGCCAAAATCTTCTTCCACTGCGCGCTGCTGCCCGACATCCTCAAGGGCGAGGACGAATACCTCGTCATCGGTGGCGCTTATGAAGTCACGCTGAGCACGTTGTAAAAGTCGGCGCTGGCAGGACGGCGGGAGGCCGGAACGGCCATTGACGGCTTGCCGCTTGACCGACTTCTTAACCGACAACACCATGAAACGCTTGAAATAATGCTCGACACCGATACCAAACACCGCACCGCTCCCGCTGCGGTTTCAGCAACACCGATTGGCGTGCTACACTTATTTATGTGTAAATCCCATGGAGGCAAGAAATGGCAACAACCGTCAATTTCACCGGCGCGGTTGATCGCGATCTGCTCAAGCGCGCCAAAATCATTGCCGCCAAGACCGACACCTCGGTCAATGCGCTGTTCAACGCCGAGCTTCGCCATCTGGTCGAAACCTTCGAGGCGGCCGAAGCGACAGGCAACCAGAATTACCGGCGGCTGCTCGACTTTTCGCTGGGGCGGCTGGCGGGCGACCAAGCCATGCGCGCGCTGGGAATCGACAGCGAGGAAGACCTCTTCCTGTTGATGGCGCAAGCCCACCTGCCGATGCCGCGATTGCCGGAGGCCGACACGCGCGACATGGTCGATCAACTGAAATCGCTGGCCGGCTGAGCCGCTCGCGATGGCCGCGAACGTTGTTCTGCTGCCCGACGCCGGGCCGCTCATCACGCTGGCCTATGCCAATGCGCTAGACCTGCTGTTCAAGTCCGGCTGGCCGATCGTGCTGGTCGATATGGTGCTGCACGAAGTGACGCGCAACCAGACGCCGACCAGCGAGAAACTGGCGCAGTGGGCCGCCGCCGGCCAGGTATCGGTGCGCGCGACCCGCACTTTCCGGCATCACCAGCAAACGCAGGCGGCAGACCCCGCCGCCGCCCGCACCCCCAATCTCGGCGAACTGGCGATCCAGGAAACCATGAACGACTTCGCTCTGGGCCAGCCGCGACAAACCGGCGTGTTCCTGTTCGAGGATCACAAAATCGCCCGCGCCAGCTTTTTGCTGCCGGACAACTGCCGCAAGATCAGCACGCGCGCCTACCTGTTGTTCCTGGAGCAGCAAGGCTGGCTTGAGTCGGCGGCGGCGATCGAGCGGCGAGCCATCCAGGCCGGGCGCAGCTTTTCGAAGCTGCGCTTCCCGCCCGAGTAATCCGTTTTCAGGAATTCTCATGCTCGACACCGACACCAAACGCCGCATCGACACCGCCCGACCCGGGCATTCAACAGGAGCAACGCCATCCCCACGATGAACATTAATGCTATTGCCGGGCATTTGGCTCAGGTCGGGTATGTCGTTCTCGACCAGCCACTGCTACAGAGCCAATCGGCGCAGTTGTTTTCCCGCTGCCAGGACGATGAACGACTGCGATTTCAGCCGGCCCGGATAGGCCGGGGAGCGGAGCGGCAGCAAGTCGACCTGATACGCGGCGACGTAATCAGTTGGCTGGACGACGGCGACGGCATCGATCACGCCTACCTGGCCTGGATGGAAAAGCTGCGCAGCGGACTGAACGAGGCGCTCTATCTCGGCCTGTACGATTACGAGTGCCACTACGCCATCTACTGCGCGGGCGCCGGCTATGCCCGCCATTCGGACGTCTTGAGCGGACGCCGCAATCGCGTCCTGTCGACGGTGTTCTATCTCAACGAAGATTGGCAGTTCAGTGATGGTGGCGAACTGGTGCTGTTCGCGCCCGAGGGCGATGCCATCATTGATACGGTGAACCCGACCTTCGGCAAGATGATCATTTTTCTCAGTGAATTGTTCCCGCACGCCGTGCTCACGGCACACAAGCAGCGCCGCAGTATCGCCGGCTGGTTCCGGGTCCGGGATATCGACTGAACTGGCGGATCTGAACTTTATCCAGTAGGCATGGCTCTCCGAACCCTTGCAGCCACAGTAGGCGAATTCACCCCTACCTGCCAGGACCGGCCGGCCATCCTCTCACCAGACCAGTCGCATGAAGGACTGCTTCACTTTGGAACCTGCCAGAAGGGCAATTTCGGCTCCTTGGCCGAAGGAGACTGCCACTGAGAAGCCCTGGCGACTTGCTTGTGACGGCTATCCGGAACTACAACCCTCCAGCCACATGCCGTGATTCGACACCTGACTGAAGCGCCTCAGACGTTGACCCACATCTCGGAGAGCACTTCCGCCTGTTCCAAAACCGTCTGCGTCGCCTTCTCCTGCAGGTCCGGCGGGTAGCCATACTTGCGCAGGATGCGCTTCACATACACGCGGAGTTGCGCCCGGACGTTGTCGCGGATGGTCCAGTCGATGGTGACGTTCTTGCGCACGGTTGCAACCAACTCGCGGGCAATGGCCCTGAGCGTGTCATCGCCGAGTACCTTGACGGCGCTGTCGTTGGCCTCGAGTGCGTCGTAGAAGGCCAGTTCGTCATCCGAAAGCCCGAGCTGCTCGCCCCGGGCGCCGGCCGCGCGCATTTGTTTGGCCAAGTCGATCAGCAGCTCAAGGACCTGAGCCGTCTCAATGGCGCGGTTCTGGTACTTGCGCACGGCCTGTTCGAGCAGTTCGGCGAACGAGCGCGCCTGGACGACGTTGCGCTTGCCCCGCGCCTTGATCTCGCCCTTGAGCAACTTCTGCAGCAGTTCGACGGCGAGGTTGCGCTGGGGCATGCCGCGTACCTCACTCAGGAATTCGTCCGACAGGATCGAGATGTCGGGCTTCTTGAGCCCTGCGACGGCAAAAATGTCCACGACCTCGTCGGAGACGACCGCCCTGGAGATGATCTGCCGAATGGCGAGGTCCAGTTCCTCATCCGTCTTGCGTTCGCCGGGCGTGCTCTTGGCCAGCACCGCCCGCACCGCCTGTAAGAAGCCGACGTCGTCGCGAATGCGCAGTGCCTCCTCGTGCGGCACCGCGAGCGCAAAGGACTGGGAAAGTTCGGTGACGGCGCGGAGCAGCCGCGCCTTGCCGTCTGCCTGAGCGAGGATGTGTTCCTGCGCCGCCGGCAGCAGCGACAGGCGCGCCTGCGGCGTACCGGTGACCCACTGGCTCCAGTCGAGACCGTGGAACAGCCCCTGGCAGACCTCGTACTTCTCCAGCATCAACGCCACGGCCTCACTCTGATCGAGCGCGGTCTTGCCGGTGCCGCCCGCCTCCGTATAGGTCGCCAGCGCCTGCTTCAGCTCGTCGGCCAGGCCGAGATAGTCCACCACCAGTCCGCCGGGCTTGTCCTTGAACACGCGGTTGACGCGAGCAATGGCCTGCATCAGCCCGTGGCCGCGCATCGGCTTGTCGGCGTACATCGTGTGGAGTGATGGTGCATCGAAGCCGGTGAGCCACATGTCGCGCACGATCACGATCTGGAACGGGTCGGTCGCGTCGCGGAAGCGTGCGGCCAATGCTTCGCGCCGGGGCTTGTTGCGAATGTGCGGCTGCCAGGCTAGCGGGTCCGATGCCGAGCCGGTCATAACGACCTTGAGCGCGCCATGCTCGTCATCGTCGCCATGCCACGCCGGACGCAACGCCACCAATTCGCGGTACAGCGCGACGGCGATACGGCGGCTCATCACCACCACCATCGCCTTGCCCGCCATCGTCGCGAGGCGGTTCTCGAAATGCTCCACCAGATCGCGGGCCACGAGCTTGATGCGGTTCTCGGAGCCGACCACCGCTTCGAGCTGCGCCCACCGGCTCTTGAGCTTTTCCCTGCGCTCGACTTCTTCGCCTTCGGTTGCCTCCTCGAACTCGGGGTCGATCTTCGGCCGTTCCGATTCCTTCAGCTCCAGCTTCGCCAGCCGGCTCTCGTAATAGATTGGCACCGTGGCGCCATCGACGACGGCGCGCTGGATGTCGTAGACGCTGATGTAGTCGCCGAACACGGCACGCGTGTTGGCGTCGGTCTTCTCGATCGGCGTGCCGGTGAAGCCGACGAACGAGGCATGGGGCAGGGCATCGCGCATGTGCCGCGCGAAGCCGTCGATGAAGTCGTACTGGCTGCGGTGCGCCTCGTCGGCGATGACGACGATGTTGCGTCGGTCCGAGAGCACCGGGTGCCGGTCGCCCTTCTCCTCGGGAAAGAACTTCTGAATCGTTGTAAACACCACGCCGCCGGAGGCGACTGCCAGCTTCGCGCGCAGATCGCCACGGTCGGCCGCCTGCGCCGGCGGCTGGCGCAACAGGTCGCGGCAGCGCGCGAAGGTGCCGAAGAGCTGGTCGTCGAGGTCGTTGCGGTCGGTGAGCACCACGATCGTCGGGTTGGCCATCGCCGGGTGCAGGATCACCCGTCCGGCGTAGAAGGCCATGGTCAAACTCTTGCCCGAGCCCTGCGTGTGCCACACGACACCGACGCGCCGGTCGCCCGGATCGCCGCCGGGCTTGCGTCCCGCTTCGTAGCGGCCCGGCGCTTCGGCCGCCCGATGGGCCTGGGCTGCGCGCAGCGTCTCCTCCACCGCCACATTCACCGCATGGAACTGGTGGTAGCCAGCCATCTTCTTGATGAGCTTGCCCCCGCCGCCAGCGGCAGCAGAATCCTCGAACACGATGAAATAGCGCAGCAGGTCGAGGAAACGCCGCTTCTCGAATACTCCCTCCAGCACCACCTGCAACTCGGACAATTTGGCGGCGGCATCCTCGCGCCCGGCAATCGTGCGCCAAGGCTTGAACCATTCCTTGCCCGCGCCGAGCGAGCCGATGCGCGCCTGCACACCATCGGAGACGACCAGCGCCGCATTGGTCGCGAACAGCGCCGGAATCTGCGCCTGGTAGGTCTGTAGCTGCGCAAAGGCAGACCACACCGTCGCATTCTCGTCGGCCGGGTTCTTGAGTTCGATCACCGTCAGCGGCAAGCCGTTGAGAAACAGCACCACGTCCGGCCGGCGCGTGTGCTGCCCGTCCGCCACGGTGAACTGATTCACGGCCAGCCAGTCGTTGTTGTCCGGCGTGTCGAAGTCGATGACCCGGGCCTGCGCCCCGGCAATCGAGCCATCCTTGCGGCGGTACTCGACCGTCACGCCATCGACCAGCATCCGGTGCATGGCCCGGTTGCGCTCCACCAGCGACGGCGCATCGCTGCGCAAAAGCTTGCGGAAGGCGTCTTCCAGCGCCTCGGCAGGCAAGGCGGGATTCAGCGTCACCAGTGCATCACGGACTCGCCGCTCCAGCACCACGTCGCGGTAGTTCGGGTCGCTGCGTTCCGCGCCAAGCTCGCCTGCCGCGATGTCCGGCCCGTGCAGGACCGAATACCCGAGCGCTTCGAGCCAGGCGAGGGCGGCGTCCTCGACGACGGATTCGGTGAATGAGCTCACTCTTTCACCTTCCAGTGGCCGCCCTTGTCCGGGCCGATACGCTCCAGTCGTCCGGATTCGCGCAGCTTTCGCACCGCGCGCTTAACGGCGCTTTCCGATTTCCCCAGCAACGCGGCCATTTGCTCGAATGTCAGCCCAGGCTGCTGCTTCAGCAGTTCCAGGATTGCCACCGGTGTGCTCTGGGGCGTTTTCTGGGGCGTTTTCTGGGGCGTTTTCTGGAGCGTTTCCCCGTCATCTCCCTGGCGTTCCCCCGGCGTTTTCCCCGGCAATCCGAAGGTCACGATCACCGCCCCCTCGCGCGCGAATACCGTCGGCGGCTCGTGCCCGGCCTCTCGCATCAGGCGGGCAATTTTCAGCGTGCCGCGCCCCCAGGTCTCGATGATGCCGCGCCGATAAAAGGTACGGGCGATCATGGGGTTCCATGGCTTCGACTCATGTTCGCGGAAAAGAGCCTCCGGCGTCAGGCCGAAGTGCAGGTCGCCGATGGAAATGATTTCCAGCCGGTCGTCGTACAGCGCCACGCCCACCGAACCACCGCCGATGGCGTAGTCGCGATGCACGAAGGCATTGGCCAGCGCCTCGCGCAACGCCTCCACCGGCAGCAGGGGCGTGTCCTCGCGCTCCATCCGGCCGGGCACGATGCGCCCGGCGACAGGCAAGGATTCGATCAGGAAGCGCTCCGCCCGGCGCATCAGGGCAAAGGCGTTGCCATGGAACTGCCGGTTGTCGAGAAACTCGTCGCGGTTCACACCCTTGAATCGCGCCACCTTGAGCAGCAATTGCGGGAAGTCCGGCTGTTGCTCCTCGTCCTTGCAGAACAGCACCACGGCCGCGCGCGACAGACGATTGCCGCCCACTAGCAGTCCCAGCCCGCGCAGGATTTCCATCGGCTCGCGCGTGCCGGGGTCGTCGATGCGGCCCCGGCGGATGGACTCCTCCAGCGTCAGCACCATTTCGCGGCTATCCAGTCGCGACACATCCCAGCCCTCGGCGGGCTGATTCTCCCACCGCTCGGTCGCGTGCATCTCCTCCAGCAACAGGCGCTGATACGTCTCGCGCGGCATCGTCCGCGTGGTGTTCAGCACCCGCTCATAAGCCACGCCGCGAAACGCCACCGGCGCCCGCGCAACCTGCGCCACGGTGAGCACCAATACCTCGCGCCCGGCCCCGATACCTACCCGTTCCACCAAGGGAAACAGGGGCGGCTCGAAACCCTGAAACTCCTGGGCCAGTTCCTCCAGCGTGTGGTCGGTAACGGTTTGACCGACCAGCTTCCCCGAGGGTGTCACGCCGAACAACAAGCGTCCGCCCTGGCCGTTGGCGAAGGCGCAGAGCGTGCGGCAGGCTCGATCCTTCTCGGCGGTGGATTTCTTGAATTCCAGCGTCTCAGACTCGCCAGACGCGGCCCAGGCTGCGAGCTGATCGGGGGTCATGCCGCCAGCGCCTCCCTAGCCTGTTCTCGCTGCGACCACAGCACGGGCTCCAGGTCATAGTTCCTCATTGCGTCGATCACGGAATGTGAGACCGTCGTCGTGCTGTCATTGAGGAAGGCATGAAGACGCGACTCGGGCGCTCGCGTCTCGCGCGTATCCAACCACTTGAACACCAGCGCCTCCGCCGTGTCCTTCTTCGGATTACTGACCGCCTGGACGATGCGCTCGGGCTGCTGGCGCGACTTCGGAATGACGAAGTCGAACATGTGGTCGTAGCCACTCTTTCCCGTAATCTTGATCTTGGGCGTATAGCGAATATCGGCCAGATCCATCCACTGCATCACGTCTTCGTAGAACAGGCTGGCAACATAGGGCGAGGCCAGATAAAACAGATCGTTTACGGCCAGCATGGCCTGAATCAGGTTGTGCTTTTTGAGCGAGAAATTCTCCGGCGTGGCATGGAGCAATAGGTGCTCACCATCTACCTGCACGCCGAATCCGGCGAGCGTGGTCCTGAGGAGTTCCTGCCGCTTCGGGCTGTCCAGCGGGCAGCCCGAACTGATCAGATCACTGATGATGTAGCCGTCATCCGTGAGCAGATAGCCGTTGCCATCCTTGCGAATATAAAACTGAAGGTGATCGTTGTGCCGATCCAGGTGCGGCGTGGTCACTTCCACCCAGTCGACGCCGGCCTGCTTGAGAACGGTCTTGTCCTTGAGCCACCGAGTGTAGTCGTCGAGTAGCTTCTGGACATCCTCGATCATGATCATGTGAACAGCTCCCGCTCAATGGGCGGCTTGGTGACGATCTTGCAGAAGTCCATGAACATCGCCAGCAGTTGCCAGGGATCATCGACACCGCCGAACGTCTCAGGAATGATCATCGCCCACTTGTCACCGTAGCCTTCCCGATACAAATGCAAATGCGGGCAGGGAATTTCTTCGCCGTCAGGGTTTCGATGTGGCGAACCACCCAGATCAAGCCGTGCAAGGATTACCGCCTTGCGCGCCCGATTCTGGAAGGTGTTTTTCTCCAGCACGATACGGCCACGGGTGATGTCCAGGCTGAACTCCTCGCGCCGGTCCGCCGAATACAGGGGAATGCGAATTGCACCGCCTAGACCGGGGAAGAAGAACCTCTCCTCGCCCTGATAGTGCTTTTCCAATTCCAACAAGGCGGCTGCCTCGTGTTGCGTGAGAATCAAGCTCATACGGCCTCTCTCAAGAATTGGTCAGCGTTCACCACCCGCAACTCGCCGGGGATAGATGTCTCCGGCAAGACGTCGCGGCAGGTCAGGTCGCTGCACTCCGCGCCGGGCTCGCCCGCTGCGATGTCCGCCCCGTGCAATGGCGCGTGGGCGCCGGCTTCGAACCAAGCAAGGGCAGTGTTTTCAACGATGGATTCAGTGAAATTGCGCGGACACATTCTGTTCTTTCAGTAGCCTCCACCACCACCGCCATAGACCACCAGTTTCTTTGGCAAATAGCCATCGATCTGTTTGTCGTTGATAAAAGTAACTCCAGCATCAACCAAGAATTTGGCGGACGGCTCTTCGTGAACCTTGGCGATGCGCACCTTGTCGGCAAACCAGCCCCGACGATATGCCTCATAGGCAAATAGCCAGTGTTCTTGCTTAAAGCACTCCTCGACGATCCACGATTCCCAAACAGGAGACTCGAAATCCGCTGCGAAAACACTACGATCTTTCGCTACCATCGTCGCGACAGCTACGAAGGCATCATCCATCCCCGCGATTACCTGTTGAGCATTACTCGATAACTTTAGGCTGAGTTGCAGCGACGCCCAAATACACCACAGTATTTCGCTACCGTGACCAACGGGTGCGCTGGTAATTATCAGCGCCTCGAGAGCTGATTGGGCGACAGTGGCATCGGGCACACGAGACGCGCGATGCTTATGCAATAGCAACACGTCGATCACGAATCTCAGACATCCCGGGTCAAGCGCTATACATTGCCATAACAGAGCCTGAGCAATGGGCCAACATTTCTCTGTGGCCGTTACGCTTTGAAGCGCGGCGATTGCATATCGAAGGACACCTGCCGACGAATGTTCCTTCGCGAGAACAAAAGCATGATTAAAGTAATCGATCCACTGGGAGGTGTTTCCAGCACTCAAATGCGGGATGTACCGCCGCAGTTCCGTGACGTATTTGGACTCAAGTACTTCCGGAAGTTCAAGAATCCTTGTTTTGTTGCCATTCAGTTGCAGCTCGTATTCGTAAAGCATCGATTCCAGGCGCGCAAGTGCAGCCTCTGCATCTGCCAATCTTTGGAAGCTGAACTCCATGTCATCGATAAATCTCACGCCACCTAGAATCTGGCACTCATCCTTAAGGCGCTTATCGATAGGGGCGAGCAACAGTTCAGCAATGCCCAAAGAAGTGTCTGGTCCAATTGCAATCCCCTTTGTCTGGCCGAATTGGCAGGCTTGTAGTTCTCTATCCAATACGTTTCCTGCAAGGCTCATGTCGTTGAACGCGGCCTTTGCCGCTTTCTTTGTGTGTAGTGCCCACGGAATCGTATGTGTGTAGATCGAAGGATAGAACTGCGAAATATCTGCACGCAGCAGATAACGCGCGCCAATTCGTGCATGGGCTCTCGCTGTAGCTCGATCAGATGATTCGCTAGAGATGCCCCGTGGCCCCCTTGCCGTTGCCTTTGGCAAGGTATGCGAATATGGGGACTTCTTCCACTCCGCCACGAGCGCGGCACTGTTCTTGTCAAAAGCGGTTGCGAGTCGATAGAAGTTGATCGGATTTGGCACGGTCAGTCGGCGCCTCAAGCCGCCGACCCGAGCGAGGTTGTGATGTATCGACTGTGTCCAATCGGCCTTTTCGTTCGTCATGCTCGCAGGCATGCCTGTAGTGATCTTGCCGAGCGCTGCGAACGGTTCCGATCCGAAGAGCGGTGGAAGCTCGCGAGGCAAATACCCATACGCAAGTAGCGCCTTAAGCATGTGCAGCCTCTGAGGCTGTGACGCGCAACTCGCCGGAGATGAGCTTGGGCAGCAGCGTGTCGCGCAGGGCGGCAAGAGTACGGGATTCTTCGTTGGTCTCGTTTACGCGCGAAGCAATCGCACTTGCATACGAGTCAAATCTTTCCAAGAGCGGTCGAGGAGGCAGGACTTGCGTGCTCATGTACGCCATGTTGCGATTTAACCCTGGTACCGCCGAATCTGCGCCAAGTGATTCGAGGTCGTGAATTGTTAGCGCATGGAGAAGAAAATGGAGGCTATGGCAATTCACGGCTGGTACAACATAAAACGTCGTATCGATAGCGAAGAAGTCAGTCGGCGCCCAGGTCACCACGCCAGGGTTTCCTTTCCTTCCAACTACGATCCCAGGACCAGCGACCAACGGCTCGTCGTGCCAGCCAACCTGACCATTTGAGCCGTAGACGGGCACGGCACCGTCCTTCCGGTCTTCCGCTTTGAGCGCCTTACCGTAGGCCAACTCCATTAAGTCACCGAGCTTCCTTACCTTCCACCCCTTCGGAATCTCCCCCAGCTCCGAGTCCTCGAAGGAATCCGGGAACAGGTCGGCGAGGGACTTGGGCAGGCCGGGGTCGCGGCCCTCGGCTTTGGCGCGGACGGGATCGAAGTCCACGAACCACGACTTGAAGAGCGCCCGCGCCATCGATTCCAGCGTCTCGTTCACCCGCCGGTTCAACTCAATCTTGTCGTCCAGGGTGCCAAGGATATGGGCGATGGCGCGTTGTTCGTCAAGCGGTGGAAGATCTATCGGAAAGCTCTTGAGATACGCGACATTAGTCTTGGGAACACCGGTAATCGAGGCATCGCGAGCGATCTTCTCGCGGCTCAATGGCGACGAAGCAACGTAGTAGACAAACAATGGATCAGCGATCTTCGGATTAACCGAAAGCTTCATTTGATTGGACGACAGCAAATACCGCTCAAAACGTCCGCTACTCGGTATGAAACCCGTCTGCCCGATAGTGCCCTTCTTTGTAAAGACGATGTCACCGGGCCGACAAATACTTCGCTCCAAACGACTGGCTGTTGTGTCGGAAACATAGACGAACTCATGGTCCCTGAATCGCACTTTACCCAGCGATAGGTTACTTCCGCGCACAACCGGTATTCCTGATTGCGTGTAATCAGAGCCCGGAAGATTCGAGCCGAACGGCCCGTCGACTAAGCCATATTGACCATCGGCGATCGCACCGAGTGTGGTCTTGGACCACGAGTCATTCGGCATACCCAAGCCCTTTCAGGTTGGCGGCGATTGCAGCGTCGAGCTTCGCGGCTACAGCCTGCTGCTCGCGCAAGGTTGCGGCCAGTCGCTTCATCTTCTCCTCGAACGGTTCGCCGTCGTCCTCGACAGCCCCGGCGCCAACGTAGCGGCCAGGCGTGAGCACATGGCCGTGCTTGCGAATATCGTCGAGTTGGGCGGCTTTGCAGAAGCCGGGGATGTCTTTGTATTCCCCCTCTCCCCGGCCCTCTCCCGCGAGGGGAGAGGGTGATGTTTTGTCACCGCGCCAGGCGTGGTAGGTGCCGGCGATCTTGGCGAGGTCGTCGTCGGTCAGCTCGCGGTGGGTGCGGTCCACCATCGAACTCATCTTGCGGGCGTCGATAAACAGTGTCTCGCCGCGCCGGTCTCTGAACCTTCCGTTCTTCTTGTTGCGAGTGAGGAACCAGAGGCAGACCGGGATCTGCGTCGAGTAGAAGAGCTGACCCGGCAGCGCCACCATGCAGTCCACCAGGTCGGCCTCGATGATCGCCTTGCGGATCTCGCCCTCGCCCGACTGGTTGGACGACATCGAGCCGTTGGCGAGCACGAAGCCGGCGAGCCCGGTAGGCGCGAGGTGGTGGATGAAGTGCTGCACCCAGGCGTAGTTGGCGTTGCCCGCCGGCGGCACGCCGTAAACCCAGCGCTTGTCGTCCTTCAGCAGCTCTCCGCGCCAGTCGCTGTCGTTGAAAGGGGGATTGGCCAGCACATAGTCGGCCTTGAGGTCGGGGTGCCTGTCGTTGTGGAAGGCGTCGCCATGGCCGATCTGCGCATCGATGCCGCGGATGGCGAGGTTCATCTTGGCCAAGCGCCAGGTGGTGTAGTTGGATTCCTGGCCGTAGATGGAGATGTCGCCCAACTTGCCGCTGTGGGCCTCGATGAACTTCTCGCTGCTGACGAACATGCCGCCCGAGCCGCAGCAGGGGTCGTAGACGCGGCCCTTGTAAGGCGCGAGCATCTCGACCAGCACGCGCACCACGCGCGAGGGCGTGTAGAACTGCCCGCCGCTCTTGCCCTCGGCGCTGGCGAAGCGCGCGAGGAAGTACTCGTACACGCGGCCGAGCGTGTCCTTGGCGCGGTCGGTGGTGCTGCCACCGCCCGTTATGGGCGTCGTGGAAAAGGCGATGTCGCTGACCAGGTTGATGATCTGCCCGAGCCGCTGCTTGTCGAGGCCGGCGCGACCGAAGTCTTTCGGCAGCACGCCCTTGAGCGTGGGGTTGTCGCGCTCGATGGCGGCCATCGCATCATCGACCAGCGTGCCGATGGTGGCCTGCGGGGCGCTGGCCTTCAGATGCTGCCAGCGCGCTTCCTTGGGAACCCAGAAGATGCTGACGGCGCGGTATTCGTCGGGGTCTTCGGGATCGGCGCCTTGTGCTTTCTGGGCTTCAAGCTCGGTGTGCTTGGCCTCGAAGGCGTCGGAGATGTACTTGAGGAAGATGAGGCCGAGGACGACGTGCTTGTACTCGGCGGCGTCCATGTTGTTGCGCAGCGCGTCGGCGGCGGCCCAGAGCTTGGCTTCGAAACCGAGGTTGGCGCCGGTGTCGTTGTTTTTGGCGTTGGTCTTTGCCATGGAATCTCTTGTCGCGTCAGACAGACGCTTGGTGAAAAGGAGGGTGTCGAAATATAGGGCGCTAGCATACACGCGGGGTGCCGGTGCCGCTGCTAACGGAACACTTATTTAGTGGTAGCAAGGGGCCGACTGTGGAAACTCAGCCATTGCAGGAAGCAGACGCTCGTGAGTGATTGCTTTCGGCAAAGGCTACTGACGGCTCAGGCCGAAAACCAGACGAAATCGCGAGCCCGCCCGAACGCCTCATTGGGATCATGGCCGCCCGCCAATGAAAGTCGGCGCTGGCGGGACGGCGTTTGTGTAGCGAATCCGACAAGCCGATCCGCTCCCCTTGATTTAATGCGGGTTTTCGCCGGGCGCGGGTCTTGCATGGTATCTCCGAACCCAACCGGAGACGCCAATGATTTCTTCAGAATTGCATGAGCAACTGCTGGCCGGGCTGCGCGACGGCAGCGTGGTGCCTTATCTCGGCCCCGGCGTGCTGGCCGTCGTGCGCCATACCGCCACCGGCGCGCCGCTGCCGGCGACTAGCGATGAGTTGATCATCGCCATGAACGGCGGCAAGCCGATGTCACCCAAGCTGATGTACGAGTTTCCGCGCGCGGCGATGAATGTCGAACTCAAGCGCGGGCGGAGTGCGGTGACGAAGTTTCTCGACGCCACTTACGGTGCGACGCATTGGACGCGCAGCGCGGTGCATGACTAAAAGTAAAAAGGGCCAGGCTCGATTGAATTTAAAAGGTGTCGATTTAATTCGACCCTGGCCCCTTTCCCGCTTTTCCCGCTGGCCCCTTTCCCGACTCTGCGACTCTTGCCGACAGGAACAACAGCAGCGGGTTATCCGGCGCTGCCTCAAAGCCGAAGTTCCGGTAGTACCCTGCCGCCTGCTCATCCAGCGCATCGACGAACAAACCAATCCCGCCTGCCTCGGCGTAGATGCGCTGCGCCCGTGTCAGGGCATCGACCAGCAGCAGTTCGCCCAGCCCCTTGCCCTGATACTGCCTATCGACAGCCAACCGGCCCAAACGCACGCCGGGGATGCGACGCGGCAGCTTCTTGCGCCAGGCTTCTGGCAGATGCCGGTTCTCGAGTTCTGCCAGCGTCAGCGCGTAATAGCCGCAGATGCGGGTTGGCGCTTCCTCGCCCGCTTTTGCACTAAGGGCGACGAAGGTCTTCGACAGCCCCTTGTCCTGATGCTGACGGGCAACCTGCCACAGCCAATCATTCAGTTCCTGGCGGCCGCAGTCGAATCCCTGCCGGTCATGATCCCCAGCTAAAGCTCGTACCTGCATCATCTCGCTTGGCCTTCTGGTAACGCTTCAGGGCGGCCTTCAGCTTGGCATTCGGCTTGGGCGGGTTTTCCATCAGGTCGAGCAACCAGTTCCAGTCGCGCGGCGACAGGCGAATCACCTCCTCACGCTCGATGACAGTCTGCGCCTCCTTCAATGCGGCCTGGACCAGAAACTGATTGACCGTGGCGCCAGTTAGCTCGGCGGCACGGCACAGCGTCTCGTAGACCTCATGTGGAACTCGGGCGCCGATACGATCTTGCTTGGCAATGGCATTACCCATTTTTCACCTCCAACACTTGCTTGAGTGCTCAGTGTATCACTGTCGCCATTATGGCGCCAACCTATCGGATGACGGAAATATAGTTTGGCTACCTGATTGCTGTTCTTTGTCCAGAACCCCATACCCGACGACTGGGAAAAGCAGCGTCGTGTGATTGTTGCTCTGGCCCGTTGATCGTGAAAGTGCGTTTCGAATCCCGGCCACTATGCGATTTGTGGTGCAAACCAAGGGCCGGAAACCATATCGAAGGTCCTGAGTGGCCTAGGTGCCGCCGGGCGGAAAGAAATGATGAATGGCAGGTGTGTGATCGGAAAGCTGCCCCAGCCAATGAAAAAATCATCTGGCCGTTGAGGGCACGATCCTGTCCTCGGCCGAAAACCAGACGAAATCGCAAGCCCGCCCGAACGCCTCATTGGGAGCATGGCCGCCCGCCAATGAAAGTCGGCGCTGGCGGGACGGCGTTTGTGTAGCGAATCCGACAAGCCGATCGCCTCCCCTTGATTTAATGCGGGTTTTCGCCGGGCGCGGGTCTTGCATGGTATCTCCGAACCCAACCGGAGACTCCAATGATTTCTTCAGAATTGCATGAGCAACTGCTGGCCGGGCTGCGCGACGGCAGCGTGGTGCCTTATCTCGGCCCCGGCGTGCTGGCTGACGTGCGCCATACCGCCACCGGCGCGCCGCTGCCGGCGACCAGCGATGAGTTGATCATCGCCATGAACGGCGGCCGGCCGATGTCACCCAAGCTGATGTACGAGTTTCCGCGCGCGGCGATGAATGTCGAACTCAAGCGCGGGCGGAGTGCGGTGACGAAGTTCCTCGACGCCACTTACGGTGCGACGCATTGGACGCGCAGCGCCGTGCATGACTGGATCGCGGTCCTGCGGCCGCACTACGTGGTCGACATCAACCGCGACACGCAACTGCTCGACTCGTATGCCGGCGTGCCGCACCTGCTGGTGCTCGGCTGTGCGCGCCTCGGCGGCAGCGACTACCGCTTCAAGCTGTTCATGCACGATGGCAAGGATTACACGGCCATCCTGCCCGAGCAGGCACCCGTGGGGATGCCGATCCTCTTCAAGCCGATGGGCGCGCCGCGGCCGCAGTCGAGCTACATTGCCTCCGACGCCGACTATGTCGATTACATCACCGAGCTGATGGGCGGCTTCGCCGTGCCCTCCTTCATCAAGCAGATGCGCGGCGACAAGCGCTACCTGTTCCTCGGCATGCGCTTCAACCGCGACAGCGAGCGCATGGTGATGTCGGACATCATCTACGGTGCCGCACGGCCGGCCGGCTGGGTATTCATCGCAACGCCGACCGACAAGGAACAGCGCTACCTGAAGAAGATGGGCATCGCGATCATCAATGCCGATTGCCACGAATTTCTGGCGGCAGCTCAGCCGGCCTGAACGAGCGCGCGCGCCTGCGCCGCGCACTGGTCGCGGACGCGCGCATCGAGGGCCTTGAGCCAGCGCGGCGGCAAGCTGGCCGGACCGTACAGCGCGCCGGCCAGCATGCCGGCGATGGCGCCCGTGGTATCGGCATCGCCGCCGCGATTGACGACATCGATCAGGCAATCCTCGAAGCTGCCGGTATCGAGCAGGGCCTGCATGACGGCTTGCAGCGTCTCGACCACCCAGCCGCTCGGATTCTCGCGGCGGCGCGGACGAAACGCGAATTCCGGATGCGCCGCGACGAAGGGCCGGATGCGCTGCCGGTACAAATCGCGCAGCCCTGCCCCGCGCAAGGCATCCTGCACGGCCAGCGTCAGGAATTCGCAGGCGGCATCCGAGGCCGGATTGTTGTGGGTGACATGCGCCTGCGCGCGCACGGCGGCCCGCACGGCGGCCTCATTCCGATGCAGCGTGGCCAGGGCCACCGGCAGCACGCGCATCGCCGCGCCGTTGCCGGCATCGTGCTCCGAAAGCGGCGCTTGCGGGTCGCCGGTCTTGCGGAAGGTGATCAGGTTGCGGCGCACCGTATTGCCGATGTCGTTCGGTTTGCCGCGCATCCAGCCATCGAAGGCCTGCGCGCAGGCGAGCGCCCGCACCGCGCCGCCCGCGGCGAGGATCGCGTTGCCGAGCGCCAGCGACATGGTCGTGTCGTCGGTGACCTGGCCGGACTTGAGGCGCAGCCAGCCGCCGCCGACCATTTCGCGATGGATGCCGCGTTTCGCCGGATAGGCCGCACGGATTTCGCGCGGCGTCATGAACTCGACGGTCGCGCCGAGCGCGTCGCCGATGGCCAGGCCGAGGTAGGCCGCCTCCGCCCTGGCGGTGAAATCAGCGGCTCGGGTATTCGACAACGATGTCTTCGTCGCGCAACACCATCTGGCACGCCAGCCGCCAGTGGGTGGGGCAAACGTCGGTGACCGCCATTTCCTCGATCTGGGCCTTGGTGATCTTGCCGAGATCCTTGAGCACGGTGACTTCGCGCTCGGTCAGCGGGAAGCCCATCTTCTTGTTCTTGTCGACATGGATCACGCGGATCAGGCAGGTGCCGCATTCGCCGTCGCCGCAGGAAAAGTCGATCGGGATGTGGTTGGCCTTGGCCAGTTCGAGAATGGTCTGTCTGTGGCTGCCGGCGACGGCATAGATGGTCTTGTCCTTGTGCAACGGACTGGAAAATGTGACGTTGGGCATCGTGGGCTCCTTGGGTGATGTGAATGTGAGTGGAATGATTTCAGGCCGGCTTGACGACGATTTCGCCGCCCAGCACCTGGGCCTGGCAGGCCAGCCGGTGATGGCGTGGCGCGAGATTGTCCTTGAGCACCTGGTCTTCGAGCACCGAGGGTGGCGCCAGGTGCTCGTGGCCGGATACGATCCGGGTCAGGCAAGTGCAGCATTCGCCTTCGCGGCAACCGTAGGTGATGCCGGCACCGACCTTTTCGGATACCTCGATCAGGCGCGTGCCGGCGGGCACGGTGACGGTGACGCCGACGTCCTGGAAGGTGACTTTGGCTTTGGGCATGTTATGCCTCCGTAGGGCCGCCCCAAGGGGGCATGCGCCCCCCCGTGGGGGGCAGCGAGTTGATCTTGCGAGCGTGGGGGGCCATTATTTTTTCCTTTGGGGTCAGGCCAGCGCGGCCATGTCGATGGTGGTGGCGGCCATGCGGCCGGTGAGATGCAAGGCCAGGTTGCGGCCGAGTTCGCGGCATTCATCCAGTTCCGCGCCGGTCGGGATCAGCCGCGCCCGCACACCCGGCACCGGCACGCGCAACTTGAGCCCGCGCAGGCGGTTCTCGACCATCGGCACGGCCTCGCCGCTCCAGCCGTAGGAGCCGAAGGCCGCGCCGAGCTTGCCGGCGATGTTGACGGCGGTCAGCGAGGACAGCAGGTCCCATACCGGCTTCACCGCGTCGCCGTTGATGGTCGGACTGCCGAACACCAGTCCGTCGGCCTCCTCGATCAGGTCGACGAAGGGACTGACTTCACCCCCCTCGATGTCGTAGAGCGAAACGCGCACGCCACCGGCGGCTTCAGCGCCGGTTGCCACCGCTTCGGCCATCGCGCGCGTGTTGCCGTAGGCCGAGAGATAGAAGACCAGCAGTGTCTTTTCATCGGCCGCCTCGTTCTTGAGGCCGGAGGCCGACAGCTCGCGGTAGCGCGCGACGTAACGGCCGGGGGCGTCGCGCAGGATCGGCCCGTGGGCCGGCGCGATCAGCTTGAGCGGCAGCGGCTCGATCAGTTCCAGCGCCTCCAGCACGTGGGCGCGGAACGGCCGCATGATGTGCGCGTAGTAGTACTCGAAGGAAAAGCGGAAGTCGCCGACCGCGTCGTTGAACATGCGCGCATCGCAGAAATGGCAGCCGAAGACGTCGCCGGAAAACAGGAAGCCCTCCTCTTCGAGCCAGGTGCACTGCGTGTCGGGCCAGTGCAGGTAGGGCGTTTGCAGGAAGCGCAGATGCCGGTCGCCGAGGTCGATGCCGTCGCCGGTCTGCACCGGCGTGAATGCCAGCCGGTCGCCGTGCAGCAGGCCCTTGAGCATCACCTGGCCCCGCGAGGAAATGTAGAGTCGCGCGCCCGGCGCACGCCGCAGCAGCTCCGGCAGCGCGCCGGAATGGTCGGGTTCGAGGTGGTTGAGCACGATGGCGCGAATTTCGCCGTAGTCGGCCACCGACTCCAGCCGACGGAAGAAGGTGTCGCCGAAAGATTCCTTGACGGTGTCGATCACCGCCACGCCGGCGCTGCCGCGCACGCAATAGGCGTTATAGCTGGTGCCGTTGGCGGTCTTGAGGATGATGTCGAAACTGCGCAGTGTCGGATCGAGCGCGCCGATCCAATGCACGCCGGGCGCGAGTTCGAGGGCACCGTCCGGGCTGACCAATCCGGGCATGGTCAGCGCGCGGCGATCTCGCGTTGCGCCTGCGCCCAGCGCTCCGGCGGAATGCCGGTGAGTGAACCGGGCGGGTTGAGGGCGACGTTGAGTTCGTCGACGATGGCGCCCTCGATCGGGCAGATCGCGGCGCATTGGGGTGTAGCGAAGTCGGCGAGGCATTCGGTGCATTTGTCGGCGTCGATGAGAAAGTGCGGCCTGGCTTCGACGATCGCCTGGCTCGGGCACAACGGTGCGCAGGCCCAGCAGTTGACGCAGGTTTCGATGATTTCTAGGGCCATCATGCCTCCGTAGGGACGCCCCAAGGGAGCATGCGCCCCCCTGTCACCGCTTCGGGTGATTTCATGGGGGGCAGCGAGTAGGTGTTACGAGCGTGGGGGGCCACTCAGGCCACCTGCCTTTCCGTCGTCTTTGGTGCAAGCTTCCCGGCGGTGAACATTTCGTTCCAGACCACGTCGCAGGCCGCTTCGATTTCTTCCAGCGGGTGTTCGCCGTTCGGCTGGATACCCGCCGCTTCGAGTCGCCCCCAGGGTTCGTAACCGATCTTCGCGCACAGCACGACTTCGCAACCTTCGAGCGCGCGGATGGTCTTCGCCAGCACGTCCTCGTCCTCGCCGCAGGACTCGTCGCCGCTGCAGTACAGATCGGTCTTGCGATGGCCGACCAGCTTGGCGCCCGCTGCGGTCACCTCGTAGATGAGGAACTCGCGGGCATGGCCGAAGTGTTCGGTGATCAATCCGCCCTTGGCCGCGACCGCCATCAGTACTGAACGCCCTTCGGTAGCGGCTGCTCGCCCTTCGGTAGCGGCCGGGCGTCCTTGGGTAGCCGCTGAAAAGTCGGCGCTGGCGGGACGGCGCATGAAGCTGATCACCGCCGGTGCGGGTGCCTGCGGCGCATGGGCTTTGGCCCGCTTCGCTTCCATTTCGGCCGTCACCTTCGCGCGCAGCGCCTTGCGCTGTTCCAGCGCTTCGGCGAGGAAGGCATCGTCGAGCGTCATCGCCTCGACTTTCTCCATCGTGAATTCCGCACCGCGATCCTCGCCGAGCAGGCCGACCGCGTCGGCGCGGCACTGGCGGCAGTGGCGCATCATGTTCATGTCGCCTTCGCAGGCGCCCTGGAGGTTTTTCAGTTCCTCCGGCGAGGGACTGCGTTGCCCCATCACGCCGTAGAAGGTGCCATGTTCGGCCTCGGCGATCAGCGGCATGACGTTGTGCAGGAAGGCGCCTTTCGCCTTGACGATGCGCGACACTTCCTTGAGATGATCGTCGTTGACGCCGGGGATCATCACCGAATTGACCTTGACCAGGATGCCCTTCGCCACCAGCATCTCCAGCCCCTTCTGCTGCTGCGCGATGAGGATCTCCGCCGCCGCCCGGCCGAAGATGCGCTGGTTCTTCCAGAAGATCCACGGGTAGATCTTGGCGCCGATATCCGGGTCGACGCAGTTGATGGTGATGGTGACGTGGTCGATGTTGTGCTTGGCCAGTTCCTCGACGTTGTCGGGCAGCATGAGGCCGTTGGTCGACACGCAGAGCTTGATGTCCGGCGCCTTTTCCGCCAGCCCGCGAAAGGTGGCGAAGGTGCGCTCCGGGTTGGCGAGGGGGTCGCCCGGCCCGGCGATGCCGAGCACCGACATCTGCGGAATCGCCGCCGCCACCGCCAGCGTCTTCTTCACCGCCTGATCGGATGTCAGCAGTTCCGACACCACGCCCGGCCGCGACTCGTTGGCGCAGTCGTATTTGCGGTTGCAGTAGTGGCACTGGATGTTGCAGGCCGGCGCCACCGCCGCGTGCATGCGCGCGAAGTGGTGGTGCGCCTCTTCCGAATAGCAGGGATGGTCCTGCACGCGGCGGCGGATGTCTTCGCTCATTTGGCTTAATTGGCCGTTCATCTGCGCCGCGGTCGAGCCGCAACTGCCGGTGCTGCATCCGCTCGGCGGCGGGGGGGTGATCGCTGGGTGGGCCACGATGTTCTCCACGTGTAGGGTCACCTTCCCTAGAGCAATGCTTGTGCCAGCTTCTAAGTCATTGATCTATTGGATGCGATAAAGCCCTTTGTCGCAAACATCACACAACACCAGAAGGAAAACGCGCATCCGGATTCAGGCTTCGCCGTCTTTTTGACGGTCGCCAGGCTACCAACGGCAACCCGAAAAGTCGGCGCCGGGCCGTCCCCAGCCGACGCCCCACTCGTCACCGCTTCGGGTGATTTCATGGGGGGCAGCGAGCCGGGGTTGCGAGCGTGGGGGGGCCAATAAAGTCGGCGCTGGCGGGACGGCGCTTGAAACACTCAAGCGTTCGCCATGAATCCCGCGTGGAAGGTGACGCTGCCCTGCGGCATCCGGCCGTCGAACGCCAGCGCGAAGAACACCTCGGGCGGCACGCCGTCGAGCGTGAGTCCGGGCGCGTTGGCGAAGCCGAACTGCCGGTAGTACCCCGGATGCCCGACGAGGCAGCCGCCGCGGGCATGGCGTGCTTGCAGCCGCGCCAGCCCCGCCCGGATCAGCGCCTTGCCGATGCCTTGCCGCTGAACTTCCGGCAGCACCGACACCGGCCCCAGCCCGTACCAGTCCGGCGTGCCATCGGACAGGGTCACCGGCGAGAAGGCAATGTGCCCGACCACGCGCCCGTCCAGCTCCGCGACCAGCGAAACCGCCAGCGCCCCCGCGGCGCGCAGTGCGGCGACGATGAACTGCTCCGTGTGGCTGCTGATCTCCAGCGTCTTGAACGCTTCGATCGTCACCGCGGCGATGATGTCGATGTCGGCAGGCGTCTCGTCACGGATCACAATATCGGGCTTCTTGGGCATCGTGTGTTCATCGTGCGGCGCAACGTTGAAAATCACCGGACCGTCAAAAAGCGCAGCTTTTTGACGGTCCGGTAGATTGGATTGTTAGGGTCCGCGGCGCATCCTGAGGGTATGCACCGCCATACCGATGCGACGCCTCAACCTGTACCACAAGGGTGGAGACACCTTAACGGGCGGAACCTTGCCTAGATCTCTAGCGGTGCACCATTCGATCCGCAATTCACCAAGATTCTTTGCAACCTTAACCATTAAATTAATCGAATTGTCTGCATGGTCGGTAGATAGAAGCCATTTTGCTTTGGAAGTGCGGCGAGCCCGCATATTGGGAATTCCAAGCACATTCGGCTCACCTGCCTCGGGTAAGTGACTCCATCCGAAGATTATCGGGTTGTGCGCAACCTGGTTTCGAAGGTGCGCAAGCTTTAAGGCCTCGTTCCAACGGCTTAACGATTGCTTTCGCCATCTGTCGTTCGTTTTGCGTTCGTCGATATGTTTCATTACTTGGGTTACGCGCGAGGCAAACGGAATTTCGACGATTGATTTGATTTCGAACTCCCGCTCGGACAACTGGACAAACCAATGGATTGACTCCAACTCAATTACTGAGAAGTTCAAGATCAAATTTCCAACTCGTTCGATCCACGGCTGCGTGTGAGGAGAATTGACTGCGTGCTTGAATCGACTCATGGCTTGCTCGGGGCCTAACGAAGCTGTAGAAAAACTCTTTTCATGGCTGCATTCTGCTGTGAACCGAACGGGATATCAAGTGTCATACAGGCATCTCGTTTGGATCCGATGCCATGGCCCGCTACAAGCACATCGACACCAGCCCGCGCCTGATCGCCGTCGATCTCGAACGGCAACTGCTTCCCGGCACCTTCGAACACGCGCTCAACTACCTCGTCGATCACCAGCTCGATCTGTCCCGCTTCGCTGCGCGCTACAAGAACGGTCATCGTGTTTCGGGTGAGGCCGTGCGCTGTTGGCTTCTGCGACGCCTAAAGTGCTAGCTCAAGGGCGCGAAGCCGGCCTGCCGGCGGAGCGTCCCTCTGGCGCGGAATGTTGGACATGGCGGCGACCGAGATATTTCGGCGCTGGCGGGACGGCACTTTCATTTTGCGAAAGGACTTGTGCACCACTGTTGCTCGCAGGGAACGCCATCATTGTTGCCGTCCATCTGAACGCTGGGACAATTGCGAAGGAAAAAGGTAGCTTCAGCACAGGATGTCATCTGTGAGCAGTAGGTCCGGCCGTCGCAGCGGTAGGCAGGCGAAGTCTCCTGAATTTCTGGCTTGGCTGCGTTTGCAGCTAACGGAGCGGCACGACGTGAATACTCACCATAACCGTAGACAACCAACCCCACCACAATGAGCAACGGAATGACCCGAGCGAAAAAGCCGGGGCCTTCTTTGCGGTGGTAAGAGGTCGGTCTGCGTGAAGGTGCAGAAGTTGGGCGTTTAACAGTCGGGCGATCTGTACACAAAAGGTTCTTCGCCCGCTTCTTTCCGTTGTTGTCGGTTTCAATCTCGAAGGTGAACTTTTCTCCGAGCGTTGGTCGTACCCCATCCTTGGGAAATATAGATATATGGACAAAAATCTCCTGGCCGCCTTGGGTTGGGGTAATGAACCCGAAGCCCCGGTCGTCGTTCCACTTGGAGAGAGTGCCTTCGATGCGCATATGAAATATCTAAGCATTCAAATTGAGGGTCGTGCCGCTTTTTGCGCGTCCCATATCGAATGCAGGGTTAGGTAACATTTTGGACAGTGCGACACTTCGGAAACCCGGAGCAGCCCCAAAATCTGCTACCTGCTTTATCACCGTTCTTTACAGTACGCAGAACCATCGACGCACCGCACTTGGGGCATGACCTTGGCGCGTCCGGATCCATGCGGCGCCGAACGTTTGCCACATGCTCACGATTTGTCGCGAGCGATGGAGTCAGGCGGCCGGTGCTAATTGCTGAGTACACTGCTTCAACTTCAGAGGAAGAAAGAATAGGGTTGATCTTTGATTTGATGTAAGAAATGTATCCGCCAGCGTAGGTGACATTTTGTGGCATTTTGGTTTTGAATTTGCTGCCACCCACGAAAACTATGACGGAGTGAAAGGCTTCTGAAGGAAGACAGGTCAAGGATTCAAGCGCCTTGATGTGTTTGAAATTCTGGCGAAGTGGATTTTGAAACTTGTTGGTGATTTTGAAGAGCTTCTGTGTCCACGTGGCCTGATTATCTTCTCCGAATATCCAGCCGCTGTAGTT
Source organism: Rhodocyclaceae bacterium UBA2271 (assembly GCA_002347405.1). Taxonomy (GTDB): domain Bacteria; phylum Pseudomonadota; class Gammaproteobacteria; order Burkholderiales; family Rhodocyclaceae; genus Sulfuricystis. Next base: position 68,545 of record DDXB01000046.1, read on the forward strand.
TTTAGTTTCAACAACGAATATGCCAAAGCGTGACACGAATATGTGATCGATTTGGGTCGTTCCGTCCGGTGTTTTAAGCGTTACGTTGTGTATTGCTCGGTATTCTTGTGGATCGAGCAGGAACTTTGCCGATAGCCTTACAAGCAACTCGCCAAAGAGACCTTTGAACCAAGGAGTCTTCGCGATACCCGCAGCGATAATCAGGGGTAGCAGCCACCACAGTTGATCGAAGATAGGTTTCAGTATGGATGTAGCGTGCATGTGAAGTTGCCTAAAGTAGAGCTAGAACTCATTGCTTCAAGGACTCCTTGATGAGTTCAACGCCAAGGGACTTAAGAAGATCAAAGGGCAGCGAGCCACCTTTGTCTTTTGCGTATTTGAGTAGCTTTTTCCAGACCTTTTCCGATCGCACGGAATCAAGAAACTCATGACCGGCCCAATTGAGGCCCAAGACGTGTGCTCGAATGATGCGGCCTGATTTTGTTCTCTCAGGCTCAAAATCGATCAGTCCAGCTTGCGCTAGCAGAAGGACGTGATAGCGAATGACGTCTCGCTCATAGCCTTCGATAGAGAGGTCAAGTTCAGCCTTAAGGAATGTCCGCGCCTCAAGAAAGAACAGGATCTTTCGGATCAACTCCAGATCGCGTTTCATGTCGGCACCGAGTTCCAACGTAGAGCTAACCGGCGCTGCGCGGCTTTATGCGCAGCGTCCGTGTTGAGCGCCGGGTTGGGCTGGTCTGTGGTTCTACAAGACGTCCGGTGACATATTTGTGGAGGACACTGGCCATTAACGTCTGATAAGGAATCGCTTCTTCTGCGGCCTTTGCTTGAATGTCGTCCAGGTCTCTGGAAGAGATACGAATGTTGACCCGCTTGTCCTTAGCCAAAGATGCAGAAGCCATTGCCGCAAAACGTGCAATTTCACTTTTGTTTTTGGGAGCTGGCTGCCATTCGCCTCTTTCAAAAGAAGCCAGAATTTCTTCTTCAAGTTTGTCTTCTTTGTCCATTTCAACGCGCCTCATCAAGATACATGCGAGTGGCTTTCCGACTCGGGATGATCGTTTTCAGGAAGACCTCTTGCTTTGTCTCCACAAACGGCACCAGGTAAGCATAGCCACGAATGCGAACCACAAACATGCGTTGGTTCGGATATTGAACTGTGTTCGGGTGGGCTAGCACAACAAGAAGGCCACCATTCGACATGGCCGATACGACCTCCTCAAAAGATACACCGCGCTCAGCTTTGAGGCGGATATTTTTCTCGGTGCTCCAGTTCACAGGTTTCATTCCCTGCATGCTACACCTGTGTGCCTTACGGCATCAAGATGCCCAACGTGGAGGTGACCGGCGCTGCGCTGCTTCACAAGCTCAGCGAAGCGGGCGACGTCTTCGGGAAGAAGAATCGGGTTGTGGACAAGTTCCTCGTGACACTCGTAGCAAAACACGACTGCCGCGGAAAGCTGCGTTGATTATGCGCGTGTCTTGGCGGCACGCAATCGCTCAGAACTGCTTGACCTCGATATCAAGGATCTGGATGCGATAGGCGATCTGGCGCGGCGTCATGCCGAGCAGGCGCGCGGCCTTGGCCTGCACCCAGCCGGCCTGTTCGAGCGCGGCGATGACGCGGTCGCGTTCGCTGAGTTCGCCGGCCTCGGCATTTTCATCGGCTGCGTACGGTTCGACAAAAGTCGGCGCCGGGCCGTCCCCAGCCGACGCCCCACCCATGGGGGGCAGCGAGCCGGGGTTGCGAGCGCGGGGGGCCGATAAAGTCGGCGCACCTGCCACGCCGCTGGCGTGGCTGCCAACCATGGAGACGGCAGTTTCGCGCTGGGTACGGGCGACCGCGGGCGGACTCTGGCGGAAGCGGTCAAGCCGGATCAGGTCGGCGTCGATGACCCCGGTGTCCGACATCACCGCCGCGCGCTCCAGGCAGTTCTCCAGCTCGCGCACGTTGCCCGGCCAGGCGTATTGCGTGAGGCGGCGCAGCGCGGCTTCCTGCAGGGTCAGGCGGCGTCCCTGCTGCTCGCCGAGGCGGCCGACGAGGAAGCGCGCCAGATCGGGAATGTCCTCGCTACGCTCGCGCAGCGCGGGCAGCGCAATGGGCATGACGTTGAGGCGGTAGTAAAGGTCTTCGCGGAAATCGCCGGCGTCGACCGCCGCTTCGAGATCGCGGTGGGTGGCGGCGATGACGCGCACATCAATCTTGATCGTCCGGCTGCCGCCGACGCGCTCGAATTCACCTTCCTGCAGCACGCGCAGCATCTTGGCCTGGAAGGCCGGCGAGATCTCGCCGATCTCGTCGAGGAACAAGGTGCCGCCGTCGGCGGCTTCGAAGCGACCCTTGCGCGCGCCGACCGCGCCGGTGAAGGCGCCCTTCTCGTGGCCGAAGAGTTCGGATTCGAGCAGGTTCTCCGGCAGCGTCGCACAGTTGAGCCGCACGTAGGGGCCGCGCGAACGCGGCGAGTTGTAGTGGATGGCGTTGGCGATGAGTTCCTTGCCGGTACCGGTTTCGCCACGGATCAGCACCGTGGTGTTCCACTTCGCCACCATGCGCACCTGGTCGAAGACGCGCCGCATTTTGGTCGAATGGCCGACGATGTTGTCGAAACCGTAGCGGCCGCGCACGGTACGTTTCAGGCTGTCGCGTTCCTCGGCGAGACTTTTCTTTTCCTGCTCGACCTCGAGCGCGAGGCGCACGCTCTGGCCGATCAGGTTGGCGATCATCTCGACAAAGCGCGCCTGCGCCTTGAGCTGTCCGCCACCCGGCAGGTCGGGCTGCACCGCGAGCACACCGAGCGAACGGCCGGCGGCGGAGATCGGCGCGGCGATGAACGGCAGGGCATGGTCGTAGATGCCGAGCCGGTTGAGGAAGCGCGGGTCGCGGCCGGTGTTGTCGATGACAATGGTCGCGCCGCGGTCGAACACCTGGCCGAGCACGCCCTCGCCGGACTGGTAGCGCACCGGCGTGAAGGCGGCGGCATCGAATCCATGCACCGCGACGACCGTCAGATCGCCGCCGTCGCCATCGATCACGCTAATCAGGCCACGCCGCAAGCCGGCGTCTTCCAGCACTTCGAGCACCTCGCGCAGGGTCTGGCGATAGTCGAGCGAACGCGACAGCACTTCGCTGACATGGTAGATCGTGTCCACCTCCGTGCAGCAGGTGGGGGACTCGCGCGACGTGACGGGCAGCGCCATGATCAGTCTTCCGCGCGACGCGCGGGCAGCATGACGCACACGCGGCAGCCACCGGCGTGGCTGGCGCCGATCTCGATGGTGCCGCCGTGGTCGCTGACCACCTGCTGCGCCATCGCCAGGCCGGTGCCCGCGTGATGGCCACCGCCGTTGCGGCTGCTGAAGAAGGGCTCGAAGACCTTGAGGCGCAGGTCCGGCGGAATGCCGGGGCCGCTGTCCTCGACGACGATCTCGACACTGCCGGGCAGGCTGCGCGTCGTGATTGTCAGCTCGCGCATGCGCCAGCCCTTGGCGTTCAGCGCCTCGATCGCGTTGTCGATGAGCGCCTTGAACAATGCCCGCAGGCGAACCGGATAGGCCTGCACGGCGGGCAGCACGGCCTGCGGCCGCCAGTTGACCGTGATACCGGCGGCGAGCAGCCGGCCGGTGACGAGGTCGAGCACGTCGCGCAGCAGTTCGTTGATGTTCGCGGTGGTGGCGGTTTCGGCGCTGCGTTCGGGGATCGCGCGCTGCAGCGTATCCAACGCCGCCTGACCGGCCTGGAGCGCGGCGGCCAGCGCCTCGGTCGTCGGATCGTGGCGGCCGCGCCGTTCCTGGATGGCCACCACCGAAGCGAGCAGGTTGAGCGGGCCTTCCATCTGGAACAGCGCCGCCGAGAGGCTTTCGCGCAGGCCGCTGATGCGGTTTTCCTCGGCCATGGTCGCCTGCAGCGCGGCCATGCGCACCTTTTCCTGCTGGGCGCGCTGCTGGGTGATCTCCTTGGCGATCAGCAGCAGGTAGATGCTGTCGCGCTGGCCGAAGAAGGCGTCGGCGTTCTCGCCAATGCTTTTTACCCAGGTGCCGGTGCAGGAGAACCAGCGCGGCGGCTTGCCGCCATGGCTGTCGATACGAATTTCGCGGTCGGCGAAGGCCTGCATGCCGTCCTGCGCCGGGCCGAGGCCGTGGCCCATGTCCGCGCGCACGGCGTCGAGGATCACGCTGGCCGGCTCGGTCATGCCGAGGTCGCCCATCAGCTTCTTGTACTCGTGGTTGTCGAGCACCACGCAGTCCTTCTTGTAATCCTGATTGTCGAGCAGCGCGATGGCCACCGGCGCCGAATCGACCACCGACTCGATCAGCGCCTTCTGGTTGCTGACCCGGCATTCGAGCCGATGCAGCGCGGTGATGTCGCGGTGGATGCCGAGAAAATTGCCGACCTTGCCCCCGGCGTCGAGTACCGGCGTGATGAGCAGGTCGGCAAGGTATTCGCTGCCGTCCTTGCGGCGGTTGACCAGGCGGCCGCTCCACGGCTCGCCGGCGCCGATGGTCTGCCAAAGCGCGGCATACACGCCCGACGGGGTCGCCCTGGCGGACAGCAGCGACTGGTTCTGGCCGACCGCTTCGGCGGCGGCGAAGCCGGTGACGCGCTCGAAGGCCGGATTGACGTAGAGGATGTTCGCCCGCGTGTCGGTGATCGAGATGGCGATGTCGGCCTGCGCCACCGCCTCGCTGAAGACGCGCGGCAGGATGTCAACACTCGCCGCCGCGCCGGCGGACAGGTCCGGCGCGGCGGGTAGCGACTTTTTGCGTTGGCTCATGGCGGGATTCCGGAAATGGTTTCCTTCTTTATCTGCACGATCCGTGCCACGAAAGTCGGCGCTGGCAGGACGGCGCGCCAAACGCCTGAAGGCCCACTGTTTGTAGGGTTTCCGACCGGCCTGTCGCAAGTGCGACATCGGGAGCCCAACCACGGCCAGTGGAATAAAGCCCGCTTCGGTGCCGACTTGCGGGTTCTCTGCACCAATCTGGCGCAGGAAAAGCGGATGGCACGGAACCTGCCTTAAGCCATCCGGAGGCCCGACAATGAGCGAATTCCTGATCCTGCTGGTGACCACCGCACTGGTCAATAACGTGGTGCTGATCAAGTTTCTTGGTCTGTGCCCGTTCATGGGCGTGTCGAAGAGTGTCGACAGCGCGCTCGGCATGGGCATGGCCACCACCTTCGTGATCACGCTGGCCTCGGCCGCCACCTGGATGCTCGAACACTGGCTGCTGACACCGCTCGAACTTGGCTACCTGCGCATCCTCACCTTCATCCTCGTCATCGCCGCGACGGTGCAGTTCGTCGAACTGGTGGTCAAGAAGACCAGTCCCGACCTCTATCAGGCCCTGGGCATCTACCTGCCGCTGATCACCACCAACTGCGCGGTGATCGGCGTCGCGCTGCTCAACGTGCAGGAGAAGAGCAGCTTCGTGCACAGCCTGGTGGCGGGCTTTGGTTCGGCGCTTGGTTTTACCTTGGTTCTGCTGATCTTCGCCGGCATGCGCGAGCGGCTCGCCTTGGCGCGCGTGCCCGCGGCCTTCGCCGGCGCGCCGATCGGCTTCGTCCTCGCCGGCCTGCTGGCGCTGGCCTTCATGGGTTTTTCGGGACTGAATTTCAAATGAACAGACGCCCGCCATCCCCCGGCCCCTTCCTCGCGGAAGGGGAAACTTTCGGCTCGCTGCGCTCGATTGTTACGGGGCGCTCCGTTCGACCGATCGCGACAAAGCTCGCTTCGCGAGCGTGCCGCTTCGCCTTGGGGCGGCCCGGCGACGAGGCTACCTCGGTATCGACTTTGCCATGATTGCCGCCATCCTCTCCCTCACCGTTCTCGGTCTCGTCCTCGGCTTCGGACTCGGTTTCGCGGCGAAGAAGTTCGCGGTCGAGACCGACGCGCACGTGGCCGAAATCGAAGCGCTGATGCCCGGCACCAACTGCGGCCAGTGCGGCTACCCCGGCTGCCCCGGCGCGGCGGCGGCCATCGCCGCGGGGGAAGCCACCGTCACCGTCTGTCCGCCCGGCGGCAAGGCGCTCGCGGCGGCGCTCGCGGCCAAGCTGGGCGTCGCCGCCGATCTTTCGGGCGTGAGCGATGCAGGACCGAAGATCGCGACGATCGCCGAGGAAATCTGCATCGGCTGCTGCCGCTGCATCAAGGAATGCCCGACCGACGCGATCCTCGGCGCCGCCAAACAGATCCACGCGGTGATGCGCGAGGCCTGCACCGGCTGCGGCAACTGCGTCGACCGCTGCCCGACCGAGGCGGTGAAGATGGCGCCGGTACCCGTCACGCTGCAACACTGGGTGTGGCCGAAACCGCAGGCGGAAACCGCATGGGCCTGATCGAAAAAGTCTTCTCCCTGCTGGAATCCAGGCATTGGGGCGTTCATCCGGCCGACCGCAAGCGGCCGGCGGCCGATTGCCCGGTGCGCGGGCTGCCGCTCCCGGAAAGACTTTATGTGCCCTTGCAGCAGCACATCGGCGCGGCGGCGCGGCCCATCGTGCTGGTCGGCCAGACCGTGCTCAAGGGCCAGTTGCTCGCCGAGGCACAGGGCGCCACCTCGGCCGCCGTGCATGCATCGACTTCCGGCAGCGTCACCGCGATCGGCGACATCGGCGCACCGCACCCGTCCGGGCTGTCCTTTCCCGCCGTCACCATCGCGGCGGATGGCGCGGATCGCTGGGCAGACACCGGCGTTAGCGTCGATCCCTTCAGCCTGCCGCCGCAAGAGATCGCCAAACGCGTCGCCGCCGCCGGCGTGGTCGGACTCGGTGGCGCGACCTTTCCCTCGGCGTTGAAGCTGGGGCTCGGTCTCAGGTCGAAGATCCACACGCTGATCCTCAACGGCGGCGAGTGCGAGCCCTATCTGTCCTGCGACGACCGGCTGATGCGCGACGCACCGGATGAAATCGTCGACGGCATCCGCATCATGCTCCACGCCACCGGCGCGCAACGCGCACTGGTCGGCATCGAGGACAACAAGCCCGAGGCCATCGCCGCGCTGACCGCTGCCGCGCGCGACTTTCCCGCCGTCCTGATACGCAGCGTGCCGGCGCGCTATCCGATGGGTTCCGAGAAGCATCTGCTCTCCGAGCTGACCGGCCAGGAAGTGCCGGCCGACGGCCGCACCACCGATCTCGGCGCGCTGGTGCACAACGTCGGCACGGCCTGGGCGGTGCATGAAGCCCTGCGCCAGGGCCGGCCGCTGGTCGAGCGCCTGGTCACGCTCAACGGCGGCGCGATCGACATGCCCGGCAACATCCGCGTGCCGGTCGGTGCGCTGGTCGAAGACGTGCTCGCCTTTGTCGGCCTGAAGACGGAACCCGCACGCCTCGTCATGGGCGGGCCGATGATGGGCAACCGGCTGCCGCATGCGCGCGTGCCCGTGGTCAAGGGCACCAGCGGCATCCTCGCCTTGACGGCCAATGAAGCCACTACCCTCGATCCGGGGCCGTGCATCCGCTGCTCGAGCTGCGTGCGCGCCTGTCCGGTCGGCCTCTTGCCGCTCGAAATGTCGGCGCGCATCGGCATCGACGACCTGAACGGCGCGGTGGCGTTCGGCCTCAAGGACTGCATCGCTTGCGGCTGTTGCTCGTTCGTTTGTCCGTCGCGCATCCCGCTGGTGCACTACTTCAACCACGCCAAGGGCGAACTGGCCGCGCAGGGGCGCGCGCAATTGCGCAACGAATCCGCCAAGCGCCTCGCCGCCGCGCGCACCGAACGCCTCGCCCGCGAAGCGCAGGAAAAGGCCGCCGCCGCCGCGCGCCGCAAGGCGGAACGCGCCGCGCAAAAAGCCGCCGCCGCAAAGGAAGCAGCCGGGACGACGGCTGCCGGAGCCGCTGCCGCTGCCGAGGCGGAGGCCGCCCAGGCGATTTCCGCAGAGGCCACGCCATGAGCATCGAAACACCGCCCTTCGCCGCCACGCCACATTCACCCGTGGCCTCGCCGCATGCGCATGCCGGCGCCAGCGTGACGCGCGTGATGGCGAAGGTGATGCTCGCGCTGCTGCCCGTAACGCTCTACGGCTTCTGGCTCTACGGCTGGCCGGCCTTCCATCTCTTCATGTTCACGATCACGTTCGCGCTGTTCGGCGAGGCTTTCGCGCTGCGCCTGATGCGCCGCCCCGCCGTGCCGGTGCTGCAGGACGGCTCGGCCCTGCTCACCGGCTGGCTGCTCGCGTTGTCCTTGCCGCCCTGGGCGCCGTGGTGGATCGGCGCGGTCGGCGGGCTGTTCGCCACGCTGGTCGCCAAGCAGCTGTTCGGCGGCCTCGGTCACAACCTCTTCAATCCGGCGATGATCGCGCGCGTCGCCTTGCTGATCTCCTTCCCCATCCCGATGACGCTGTGGGTCGCGCCGCTGCCGATGGGATCCGTCGGCGCGCCGGGCTTCGTCGCCGGCCTGCAGATCACGCTGGCGGGCATCCCGCAGCTCGACGCCGTCACGAGCGCCACGCTGCTCGGCCACGCCAAGACCGAGCTGGCGCGCGGCATCGACCTGCTGCACGCGGCGGCCAACGCGCCGGTCCTTTCCTACATCGGCGACCGCGCCGGCAGCCTCGGCGAAACCGCCGCGCTGCTGATCGCCGGCGGCGGCATCGCGCTGATCTTCATGGGCGTCATCTCCTGGCACATTCCGTTCGCCATGCTGGCGGGCATCGCGTTGCCGGCATTCATCGGCCATGCCATCGAGCCCGCGCGTTACCTCGACGTGGCCACGCATCTGCTCTCCGGCGCGGTGCTGCTCGGCGCCTTCTTCATCGCCACCGACTACGTCACCTCGCCGAACACGCGCCTCGGCCAGTTGCTCTTCGGCCTCGGCTGCGGCCTGCTCACCTGGATCATCCGTACCTGGGGCGGCTATCCCGAGGGCGTGGCCTTCGCGGTGCTGCTGATGAACGCGCTGACGCCGGCCATCGACCGGCTCGTCAAGCCGCGCATCTATGGCCGCGACCGCAAGGGCAAGCCGCGGGAGCCCACGGCGGTGAAGACATGAACGCGACGCTGGCGGGTTTGCGCGACCGGCTGGTCTACCAGGGCCTTTCGCTCGGTGTCGTCGCCATGATCGCCGCTGCCGCGCTGGCGCTCGGCAACCGCCTGACGCATGAGGCGATCGGCCAGGCGGAAACCGCCGATCTCGCCAGTTCGCTGCGGCAGGTGCTGCCCGCCGGCATGGCCGACAATGACCTGCTCGCCGATACGGTGACAGTCGGCGCTGGGCCGTCCCAAGCCGACGCCCCCCCTGGGGGGGGCAGCGAGCCGGGGTTGCGAGCGCGGGGGGCCAATAAAGTCGGCGCTGGCGGGATGAAATGCCCCGCAGCGGGTACGGCACCGGTGACTGTCCATCGCGCGCGCAAGGCGGGTGTGCCGACCGCCGCGGTGTTCCGCATGGCGGAGCGCGGCTATGCTGGCGACATCGTGGTGCTGATGGGTGTCGATACGACCGGCCGCCTGCTCGGCGTGCGCGTCGTCAAGCACGCGGAAACGCCGGGGTTGGGCGACAAGATCGAGATCGCCAAGGCGAAGTGGGTGCTTGATTTCGACGGCAAGTCACTCGGCAATCCGTCGGCGGAAAAATGGGCGGTAAAGAAGGATGGCGGCGTCTTCGACCAGTTCGCCGGCGCGACCATCACGCCGCGCGCGGTGGTCAAGGCCGTGAAGCGCGGCCTCGAATTCTTTGCCGCGCATCGCGAGGAGATCGTGAAATGAACGCGCGCGGCATTTTCCGCGAGGGTCTCTGGGACAACAACGTCGTGTTCGCGCAGATGCTCGCGCTCTGCCCGGCGCTGGCGGTGACTACCAGCGGCACCAACGGCCTCGGCATGGGGCTGGCAACGACGGCGGTGCTCGTCAGCGCGAACATCCTGGTCGCGCTGATCCGCAACCTGGTCAGCCCGCAGGTGCGCATTCCCGTCTTCATCGTGCTGATCGCCACGCTGGTGACGCTGGTCGATCTCGCGCTCAATGCCTGGCTGCACGAGCTCTACAAGGTGCTCGGCCTGTTCATCGCGTTGATCGTCGCCAACTGCGCGATCCTCGGCCGCGCCGAAGCCTTCGCCTCGAAGGCGCCGGTGCTCGACGCCGCGCTCGACGGCATCGCGATGGGCATCGGCTTTACCTGCGCCCTCACCGTCATCGGCCTGATCCGCGAACTGTTCGGCAGCGGCACGCTGTTCGCGCAGGCCAGCCTGCTGCTCGGCCCGCGCTTCGCCTTCCTCGAAACCACCGTGATCCCGGATTATGGCGGCGTGCTGATGATGATCCTGCCGCCCGGCGGCTTCCTCGTGCTCGGCATGCTGCTGGCGCTGAAACGCGTGCTCGACGCGCGCGCGGCGGCGCGCCGCCGCCGTCCCGCCAGCGCCGACTTTTCCGGGGCGGAGACCTGAGATGCAGGTCGGCGTCGCCTACTCCGAACCGAGCCAGCAGATCTGGCTGACCATCGAGGTGCCGGACGACGCGAAGGTGCGCGATGCCATCGAGCGCTCGGGCATCCTGCGCCAGTTTCCCCATATCGATCTGGGCACGCAGAAGGTTGGCGTCTTCGGCAAGCTGGTCAGGCTCGACGCCTCGCTGCGGCCGGGCGACCGCGTCGAAATCTATCGGGAAATCGTCTGTGATCCGCAGACCGTGCCGCGCCGCGATGGTTTCGGCAGTGAGAACGAACAGGAATGATCCTGGAAAAAACAGTTAACCACGGAGATCACGGAGGTCACGGAGACAAGACGTAAGCGGAGAAATGCCGGGGCACCCGACGGGTGACGTCCATTGCTACCGTAACGACTGGTTTTTCTGCGTGACCTCCGTGTCCTCCGTGGTGTGATCTGAGGTTTTAGGAATGATCAGGTCACGACGAAGAGCTGCCTGATCCAGGCTTTCTGGAACGCCTGGCGCCGCTCCGTCTCCAGCCGCTCGCGGATGCGTTCGCCGGACTCGGCCAGCGACACGCACCGCTCCGGCTCGATGCCCTCGCACAACAGGACGTGGAATCCGAGAGCGGATTCGACGATGCCGGACAGGCCGCCCACCGGCAACGCGAATGCCGCCGCGTCGATTTCCGGATAGAGCTTGCCGCGCGGCACCTGTCCGAGCAGCCCGCCCTGCATCGCAGTGGGACACTCGGAATGCTTGAGCGCCTGTTCGGCGAAGCGTCCCGGTTCCTGCGTCAAGCGCAGATGGATCGCGGAGATTTTTTCATGGGCCGCCGCGCGTTCGTTGCCTGGCAGCGTGTCGTTGATGGTGACGAGGATGTGGCGCAGGGTGCGCACTTCCGGCTTGACGAAGCGTTCCGCATGCTGGAGGTAGAAGATCTCGATGTCGGTCGCGCTGACCGGCGGGGCGCGATGCGCCACCTGTTCGAGCACGGCCTCGACTTTCAGGTCGCGTTCGAGCGCCTGGCTCAGGCTCGCGGGCGTCAGGCCGGTGCGGGCGAGATCCGCCGCATATTCCTCGGTAGTCGGGTAGCGCTGGCGAATCTCCGCCAGCGCACCGGCGACGGATGAATCCGGCAGCAGCACGCTGCTGGCCTCGATGGTGGCAAGAATGCGGCTTTCGATTTCCGCCTGCCGGCGCGCCAGTGCCGCCACGCGGCGACGCTCGGCCGGGTCGAGGGCTTCGGTCGATTTTCCATGGAACTCGTGCGCCAGCTTGAGAACGAGATAGGGGCTCGCGAAACCTTTAGTCACGCCTGCCTCCGAGCGGTTTCAGGGCGGCTTCGGGAACGGCGAAGACGCGTCCCGGCTGGCAGTCGAAATGCACGTGATAGGCGACGCCGGCGCCTTGGTACACGATCTTGAGTACCTCGCCGCCGCTGTGTTCCGGCACCAGCGTCTTGGTGCCCGTAGCGTTGGCGGCAAGCGGCCGCGCGGCCAGCACGCGTTCGCGGGTTTCGAACAGGCTCGGCGTCCATTCCGCATTGGCGCCGATCAGCTCTTCCTCGCGACAGCCGACGACGCGGCCGATGTCGAGGAAATGCACCGAGTAGATGACCTGGTCCATCAGGAAGGTGCCGACGTCGACCACATGCCCAATGCTGCCCCGGCGCACCAGAAGTTCGCCGGTGGTGATGCCGGGGTAGGTGCCGTCGTTGCGCACATTGCGCGTCACGCGCACGGCATCCCCTTGGTCCCAGGTCGCGTCCATCACGAGCGGGCTCGCCCAATCGAGCCGAGCGCCACCCTGGCAATGCCGCTGGCCTTCTGGTGCACCCGCATCACCTTCTCGGTACATGCGTCGGAATGCACAAAGTCTTCGTAGGCGCGTTCCAGCAGCGCGCGGTAGGCGCTGTAAACCAGCTCGCCGCCGTTCTGCTGGTGGCCTTCGAGATAATCGTGATAACGCTGCAGTATCTGCAGACGATTGACCTGGACGATGGCCGGCTCGAACGGGATGTCGAAGTAGCACAGGAAATCCTCGGCCGATTCGAGATCCTCCAGATCGTGCCGCAGGTCGGCCGCAGTCAGGCTTATTGTCAGACTCATTTTCTTGACTCCTTTCAGATAGACGTCAGTGCATTCCAGCAGTCGTGCAATTCCTCATCGGAGGGCGGGCGCTTGGCATGGGCGACGAAGGCGCGAATCGCTTCGAGCATGCGCCGCGCCTGCGTGTCGTCCATGGCAACGCCCAGACCGGCCATCACCGCCATCACCGCCCGCCCGCCGGAATGCTTGCCCAGCACCAGCCGGTGGCTGCGCCCCACCAGCGCCGGGTCGAAACCCTGATAGTTGGCCGGATTTTTCAGCAGGCCATCGACGTGGATGCCGGCTTCGTGCGTGAATGCGCCCGCGCCGACAATGCTTTTTTGCCAGGACACCGGCCGACCCGCCGCATGCGCGACGCGGTGCGACAGCGCCAGAAAGTTGCGCAGGTCGACGCCGGTTTCGATGCCATGGCAGCGTTGCAGGGCCAGCACCACTTCTTCGAGCGGCGCGTTGCCGGCGCGTTCGCCGAGGCCATTCACCGTGGTGTTCAGGTGCGTGGCGCCGGCGCGGGCGGCGGCGAGCGTATTGGCCGTTGCCAGGCCGAGGTCGTCGTGCGCGTGCATCTCGATTTCCAAGTCGCAATGCGCGCGCAACAAGCCGATCTTTTCATGCACGGCGAAAGGGTCGAGGATGCCGAGCGTATCGGCGAAACGGAAGCGCCGCGCACCCGCCCGCTGCGCCGTCTCGACGATGCGGCAGAGAAAGTCCGGATCGGCCCGCGAAGCATCCTCGCCGCCGATGCAGACTTCGAGCCCGGCATCGCGCGCATAGGCGACATGCGCCGGAATCTCGGCGAGCAGCCAGTCGCGGTCGCGCCCGAGCTTGTGACGCAGGTGCTGATCCGACGCCGGCAGCGAGATATCCATCAGGCGGGCACCGAGGCCGGTGCAGGCGTCGATGTCGGATTTGCTCATCCGTCCCCAGACCATCAGCCCCGCCTTGAGCCCGAGGGCGGCGACGGCGCGGATGCTGTCCTGCTCGACCGCGCCCATGGCCGGAATGCCGACTTCCATTTCCGGCACCCCCAGGGTATCGAGTTCGCGGGCAATCGCCAGCTTTTCGTCGAGGCTGAAGGCGACCCCCGCCGTCTGCTCGCCGTCGCGCAGCGTGGTGTCGTTGATGGTAACGAAGTGGTGTGGATCGGGTGTCATGTCCGACAGGTATGCAATTCCGATGCCGGACAATATTCTCCTAAAAATCAGTAGCTTGATAATTTCAGGAATGTCGGAAACCTTACATTGCCCGTAAAGGGTGATGTAAACAACCCATTCAAAGCCGGCAACGCCAATGTGATCGTGCCTGTAGCCCGGAATGTCGCCGCATGCGGCGCAGCGAAGGGCTTTCCCTACTTGAACAGGAAGAGCAGCTTCTCGTCGCCCACTTCAATCGTGTCGTGGGGCGACAGCGGGCGGGGCTCATGGCCGATGGATTTTCCGTTCAGGCGCGCCGGGGTTTTCCCCTCGACATGGGTGATGAAATAGCCGTGCGGGCGGGCGTTGATCACCGCAAGCTGCTTGCCGGGTATGCCGAAGACGTGCAACACCCTGGACAATTCGATTTCCCGGCTTGACTGGTTGCCATCGACCGCGCGGATCAGTCCCAGCCGCCCCTCTTTCTTGAGGCGGAACTCCTTCTTTGCCGTCGCCAGCGAATAGACGCCAACCGGCTGGGCGGGCGCGTTGGGTGCCAGGTCCGAAGTCTGAATGATCATCGTCCGGTCGAAGCTGGGGCTATCGATCGCCTTGTTGTTCCGGTAGCGAATCTGCACGCCGGCAATCTCGATGACGTCGTCGTTCTGGAGGATGTGCCGGGTGACCGGCTGGCCATTCACCACGGTGCCATTGGTGCTGTCGAGGTCTTCCAGGATGTCATCGTTGCCGATCGAGGTGATGCGGGCATGCGCGCGGCTGACGCCATCGATGCTCAGGCACAGGTCGCTGTCGGGCAGGCTGCCGATCTTGAAGCTGGCGTCGTTGAGGAACCGGTTTTCGGTGACCGTGCCGTTTTGACTGACGATGAGTTTTGCCATGGGCTTTAGCGTCCAAATAGCCAGCCGAAAAAGCCGTGCCTTTTCGCGGCGGGGGAGGATTGCGTTCCGACCTTCGCCAGAATGACGGAGATGTTGTCTTCGCCGCCGTTGTCGTTGGCGATCATGACCAGCTGGCTGGCGGCAAGCGGCAGGTTGGCCTGGAGCGAATTGAGCACCAGTTCGATGTCCGCATTGTCTACCATGTCGTTCAGGCCATCCGAGCAGAGCAGGTAGATGTCGCCCGGCAGGGCTTCGCACGCGTCCAGCGCAACGTCCACCTCGGCCTGCAGGCCCAGTCCGCGCGTCACCAGATGGCGGTTGTGGGAGATGGCTGCGGCTTCCGCGCTGAGGATTCCCTGGTCGATCTGCTCCTGCAGCAAGGAGTGGTCGTGCGTCAGCAATTCAAGCCGGTTCGCGCGCAGCCGATAGATGCGGGAATCGCCGATGTGCGCCAGGGTGACGTGGTTGTTTTTAAGCAGCAGCAGCGCCAGGGTTGAGCCCATGGCCTGTTCCCGGCCGGTGTGCTCGCGCTGCACGCGGCTTTCGCCTTCCAGGAAGATTGCGCTGTTGGCGCGCTTGACGACCGCTTCCACGACGGCGGCCACCCCGCCGTCCTGCTGCGTTTTGTCCTGCAGGGCCTGGGTCAGTCCCTCGACGATGACCTGGGTGGTGATGCGGCTGGCCACGTCGCCCGACTGGTAGCCGCCCATGCCATCCGACAGCACCAGCAGTCCCAGTTCGCCGACGGTGGCGATGCTGTCTTCGTTCAGGCTGCGCAGCCTGCCCGGATCCGTCCTGGCGGCGATCTCGAGCGAAAGCGGGGTATTGGGTGCGGTGGCTGACAAAGCGAGGATCCCCTTTTGTGTTTGTTATACTTTCTTCACTAGGATTCTCTCACCCTGAACCGCACTGAAGCAAGCGCCCACCACGCCTTCCGCATGACAAGTCAAACAATAATCGGTCGTTACGAAGTGGTCGCCACCCTGGGGCAGGGCGCGATGGGGACGGTCTACAAGGCGGTGGACCCGTTGATCGAGCGCACTGTCGCCATCAAGACGATCAACCTCAATCTCTCGAAAGAGGAACGTGCCGAGTTCGAGGAGCGCTTCTACCGCGAAGCCAAATCGGCAGGCCGCCTGAATCATGCCAACATCGTCACCATTTATGACGTGGGCGAGACCGACGATGTCGCCTTTATCGCGATGGAATACCTGAAGGGGGAATCGCTGCGCGAGATGCTCGACTCCGGCGTGGTGCTGCCGGTGGACATGATCGTGAAAATCGCGGCGCGCATCGCCGGTGCGCTGGACTACGCGCACGAAAACCATGTGGTGCACCGTGACATCAAGCCGGCGAACATCATGATCACGCCCGGCCGCGACGTCAAAATCATGGATTTCGGCATTGCCCAGATTCCCGCGGGCTCGCGCACGCAGTTCGGCACCGTGCTGGGTTCGCCAAAATACATGGCGCCGGAGCAGGTGGCAGGCCAGGCCACGGATGGCAGAACCGATATTTTTGCGCTGGGCGTGGTGCTGTACGAAATGCTGACCGGGACGACGCCGTTCAATAGCGACAACCTCAGCGCCATCATGTACAAGGTCCTGAACGAGGAGCCCGCGCCGCCCAGCACGGTCAACCCCCGCGTGCCACCGTTTTTCGACCGGATCGTCAGTCGTGCGCTGGCCAAGCGACCGCAGGATCGCTATCAGACCGCCGGCGAGTTCGCCCGCGATTTGCGAGCCCGGGATGGCGACCCGCCCGCAGCCGAACGCCTGCCCGCCGGCGGCGGCACGCCGGCCAATCCGGGGCAGGCAGGCAGGACGCAGGCGGGGCCGCACGACGCAACGGTTTCCCTGCCGCCCGACAAGGCCCGGGGCGTGATTGCAGCCGCGTCGGCGGCAAGCGGGCCGGGGACCACGGACCAGCCTGCGCAGCGAGATGGGTTGCCGCGCCGCAAGCCGGTGCTGCTGGCATTTTCGCTGCTGGCCGTGGCCGCGTTTGCGGTGTATGTGCTGGGCCCCGATCCCGCGCCCGACAAGATGCCCGTCCCGGCCGCTCCGGTGTTTAAGGACGTCGCTCCGCCGCAGGCGGCGGTCGATCCGGCCCTGTCGGCAGCGCCCGCTGCGACACCGTCAAAGCCTGCAACAACGCCCGCCGCAGCACCGTCAAAGCCTGCAATAGCCCCCGCAGCCGTCGCGCAGGCAAAAGCCACCGTATCGTTTGCGATTTCGCCCTGGGGCGAGATCTTCGTCGATCAAAAACGCGTCGGCGTGTCTCCGCCGCTCACCTCGCTGCAGCTGGATGCCGGGGAGCATCAGGTGGAAGTGCGCAATCAGGCGTTTGCGCCCTATCGTGATACCGTGAGCCTGGAACCGGGGCAGTCGCTCAAGATCAGGCATAAATTCAGGTAAGCAAGGACATGACCATGAAACAGATAAGCGCGCTGCTCTGCGCTGCGCTACTCGTGACAGGCTGCGCTGCGCCCATCGTGCGGGACGCGGGCCTGGACCGGCTCGCGCTGCGCAAGGCCGAAAAGGACTTGTCGCTGGGGATTCGCGCTTACGAGGACGGAGACTACAAGAACTCGACGCGGCTGCTGCAGAGCGCGCTCGCCGCGGATCTGTTCCTGAATTCCGACAAGGTGGCGGCGCACAAGTACCTTGCTTTCATGCAATGTTCCCAGTCCCGGGAAAAGGCCTGTCGCGATTCGTTTCGCAAGGCGCTGGAGCTTGATCCGAAATTCGAATTGACCCCTGCGGAATCGGGCCACCCTGCGTGGGGACCTGTCTTCAGGTCGCTCAAGTAAAGAGCGCAAGCCCGGCCGGGGAAGGTCCAGGTCGGTCGCGCGGGTCTGCCGACGCCGAACACACCGCGACCACCTTGTGCCGGCGCGTATTTCTGGCCACGCCGATGACCTAACCGAGCTGGCGGCGTTCGCACCAGCGCATCAGCCGCTGGCGGCAGGAGCCGGAATCGCCGCTCACGATGATCTTGACCTCCGGCCAGGCGGAGCCGGGTGACGATCAGTTTGAGGACGGCAGCCGCATGCCGGGCTCCGTCGATGTGGGAGGGCCGCAGCAGGCGGGCAAGCATCGGCGGAACTCCTCTCAATACGGCTTCGATACCTGTGTTAGAGCGCCTTTCGGCCGTTCCGCCGATGCCTGCTCATGAACCTAAAAACCTCAGTTCGCACCACGGAGATCACGGAGGACACGGAGAAACGGCGCAAGCATACAAAATTCAGGCGCACCCAACGGGCGACATGCTCTTATTACGTAACGCCTGGTTTTTTCTCCATGATCACCGTGTCCTCCGTGGTGAACTGCTTTTTCTAGGATGAAATATCCGGGCTCATGCCCACGTTTCTTGTCGGCGTTATGCCGGAACAAAAGTCGGCGCTGGCGGGACGGCGTCATAGCTTTGGGGCCGTCAGCGCCCGTGCTGCCGTAAGGCTTGCAAAGTCTGCAGGGCAAGCTCGAAGTCGTAGTTGCCGAGCTGCCGCGCAAACGCATCGAACGGCGCTCCCAGGCTTGCCCGCAAGGATGCGGCATGCTTCCGGAACAACTCGATGGCCGCAGCATCGCTCTGGGTCAGCAGACTATCGAGTTCATCCAGCACTTGGCTCAAGGTTTCCGGGTCGAGCGGTTCGGCGTCTGCTTCTGGAGTGTCTGGCGGCGATGGCAATGCGGCGGCGAGCGTCAGCATTTCCTGGCTGACGGCAGCCATTGCGGCCTTGATTTCAGGATCATCCAGTGGCGCGTCAAGATTCGCCTTGAGCATTTTTTCCAACCGTCCTGCATCTGCCGCCAGGTGCTCTGCCCCCAGCGTACCCCCCGTGCCCTTGATGGTGTGCGCCAGCCGCTGGGCGGTGTCATGGTCACCCGCGGACAGGCTATCCGCCACCCGCGTCATGTCAGCGGCGTGCAATTCGACAAACCGGCCCAGCAGTTCCAGATATTTTTCGACGTTGCCACGCAACACGTCGAGCCCGCGTGCGACGTCGAGACCCGGCACACTGGCCAGTTGCGCAAGTGTGACTTCCTGCTGAAAAGTCGGCGCTGGCGGGACGGAGTGCCCCGTAGCGGGTACGGAGGAAAAAGGGGCCTGGTTCGAATTAAGTGCCTCTGTTAATTCGAGCCTGGCCCCTTTTTCCTCAGCCGGCACTTCGCGCG